>NZ_JBALDK010000120.1:0-5901 GCF_036917455.1 Nostoc sp.
AACGAGCGCCCATATCATTCATCACCTCGGTAGGCACATTTTCCGTATTCACTTATCTTAACATAGTTAGGTTTTTTCCCGCCCACCTACTTACGTCTTTACAAGTACACGAGAAATTGTCCATAAGATGAGCAAGAAGATTAAGTAAATTATGCCAACTAACCCAAACTCAATCAGAGGAATATAGGTTACTTCATAAATTCTGCCCAAGCCGCGTTCAGTCAGTCCATAAATGGCCAGTACACTCACTAAAAAAACTCCGTAAATAGTACGTTTAGTCCAGATACCTACAGGTAAACCGTGGAGTTGGGTAAGTACTAAAATGCCAAGAAAACCAAAGAGAAATGTGGGCCACTTGCTTTGTCCTAGCATCAACGATACAACTACACTATGTAAAACCACTGTTATTTCTAAAGAGAACGTCCACCAACGGTTTGTATGAGCGCGGTTAAAGATCAACGACGATTGGAGCAGAAGCAAGAACATATAGAGAAAACCAATTAAGTGCCCCACAGTCGCTTCCATTGGGTGATACCAAAAGGTGTAGATAGCAGCGAAGGAGAAAAAATAGCCGTGGTACAGCTTGATAATTTGCAAAAACTGTTGATGGAATGGAACAGAATTGCCAAAAAACAAACCGCGTCGAGGCGTTTCTAAAATTAGTACAAACACCAGTAAGAGGACAACTGCACCTTGAGAAGCCCAAATTGAAGTATCTTGAGCTAAAGCATCGTACCAAATATAGGTCTGGAGGAAGTGTAAAGCGATGAATGCACCGTTAATGGCAAGCATGAGGTAATTAATCGGGTGCAATGCTGATTTGTATTTCAACTGCGATCGCTGCGCCCACAAGATACACGCCCAGATGCTAAACTGATGCCCAATGTACATACCCCAAGCCGTCGCCCGACTCCAAAAAGTCGGTTCGGGAAGCTTCCAGTAATACCAGTTTAATCCTTGGTCAGGAAGTTTGGTGATGCTTGCAGGAATGCTCCCACCCATCCAAATTGCATAGGTGAGGAGGATGCTTATGAAAATCCCTAAAAATAATACTCGGCGACCTGTCATATTAATTCGTAATGGGCTACGCCCTGCTTCGTAATTCGTAATTCTTAATTAAGGTCTAGATTGTCAGGCGATACGCTCTGTCTTGACTTCATATACATTTTTAGTCACTCGAAAACTAAGAGTCAAAGCTACTAGCATTACTAAAGTTCCACTTAAAAAAGGAGCATAACTCCCAAATTTCATAAAACTAATTCCTGCCCACGTTGGCCCACCGATGCGTGCTAAGGCAGAGCAAGAACTGGCAATTCCTAATATTTGCCCTTGCTCTTCTGGGGCTGTCATCTGGGAAATTAAACTATTCAATATTGGTTGGCTAATACTAATTCCCCATGCCACAAGTGTAGTAGCGACCAACAATAAAATTAAGCTTTGTGAAAATCCAATTAGTAGTAATCCTAAACCTAACCCTAATATTCCCAAGATAAGTAACTTGATTTCGCCAAAATGTTTCTTGAGGAATCCGATTAGTCCTCCTTGAATTATTGTGCTGACAATCCCCATGAAGGCAAAAAGATAACTAGTTTGTTGAGGGCCCCAGTTTAATTGCTGCTTAGACCATAAAGCCAATGTAGAGTCCATAGCTGCAACCGCAAAGGTTACTAAAAAGTAGATTCCTACAAGCACACAAAACTGTGGACGTTGTGACAGTTGTAATAAATTCAGCCGTCGCTGATGCTGGCGATGAACTTTGATTTTGGCTTTAGTTTCAGAATTTAGGGACTCTGGAAGTAATATCAAAGCATAAAGAAACGCTAATAAAGATAATCCGCCTGCGAACAACGATGGTAGATGAAAGTTCGCGTTGTCAGGATCAGATCCGATGAGAAGACCCCCAATCGCTGGGCCGAGAATGAAGCCAAGACCAAAAGCTGCTCCGATTATGCCCATACCACGAGCTCGATTAACTGGCGTGGTAATATCTGCGATGTACGCCTGAGCGGTACTAATATTCCCTGCCATAATCCCCGCAAGACTACGAGCCAGAAACAACATCCATAATGAATTGGCAAAGCCTAAGCCTGTGTATGCAATTACAGAACCGAATAGAGTCAGTAACAAAATTGGACGACGACCGTAGCGATCGCTAAATCTGCCCCATAATGGTGCAAATAAGAACTGCATTAAAGAATAAATCGCTACAAGCAGAGTGGCTTCATTCGGTTTTGCGCCGAATTGTTCAGCATACAAAGGCAGTATCGGCAGAATAATTCCGAAGCCCAGCAAGTCTATAAATACAGTCAAAAATAAGGCAAACATAGACTTGCTATGATTTTTGCTCTCCATAGTGCAATTCCCTTTTATAAAAAATATGTGTAACTTAGATTGGTTGTATGCACAGCAGGGAATGCTCGATCGTAAAGATTCATTGAGTGCGATCGGTAATCAGTTCAAGCAAAATGCGTGAATTTGAGCGTGATTGAGCGAAATAGCGTGGAATAAACCCATTATAAAAATTAAGCCAGTAATACTACTAATAAAAGCAACTACGATCTCGTGCTTCCGTATAGCTTTTTGTATCTTAGCTTCTATGATGTGTTCTACTTCTTTGTATGACATTGACTTTAATTTGGCTAAAGATAAAAATAAATTCTCTGGAACTTACGTCTGACATAAGTTGGAGTATGCCTAAAACTTCCAACTTCTTCAATCACGAGTTATTTTGACACTGTATGTAGCAGGGTCAAAATAATTCCTAATTGATAATGATGTTAGGGAATCCTGCAAACGTCATTATCAGTTACAATCAGTGTTAGGTGATTTCCGGAAAATAAATTACCCAATAAACCGATTGAGTAGCTATGATGCCCTACTGGGAAAAGGACTCTTTTAACTGACTTGGTAATTTCTTATTCAGAAATCTCCTTAGCTCTGGACTCATCACTGATAGCAATACAAGAAAGCAAGTCTGCGACCCCTCCCTACGCGCAGCGTCTAGTATAGAGTGTCTTGCAGACCACCCAATCAGAGATTTTGGTATGGGCTGCTCTTTACTCTTCAATTACGAATTAATAATTATTTGATCGAGGGCGTTGACGTAGTTTCAAAACAGCACCTGAAACACCAAATGCTAATATCGCCAAGGTATAAGTTGATTCAGGAACTGCAAGAATGCTTACCTGATTGATGGCCAAGCCGAATTGGGGAGCAGAACTGCTAAAAACGAGTCGTGAGATGTTTGGGGTGTCGCTACGAATCCCCAAGAACACTGCCGAATTATCTAATGCTAAGGACGAAATATTTGGAACTGAAAAACTACCCAAAAGGTTATTGTTGCTATCAAAAGCGTTGAGAAAAGTTTCAACTTTTAATTTACTAGTGTCTATAGCTATTTGAGTCCCAGCGCCAAGAACAGGCTGGGCAAAACTAATCGTCAAAGGCTCACCGTTTCCCTGAGTTCCAGGATCGGGAGTACCAGGAGGAAGAGGAATAAAACCTGTTGGATCTATACCTCCAAAGAGAATAAAATCGCCTGGAGTAAAGTTACTGCGAATTCCAGGAGAAGGTAAAGTTTGAAAGACAAACGGTGGAGTAATCCGAGGATTATTCGTTGGAGCTATATTTATATCCAACCCTAAACCACCTTGGGATGTTGCTGAAAAAGAGTTAGGTAAAAAGACAGAAAAATCAGGAGCAGAGGGATTGAATACTTTACCTAAACTTCCCCAATTAACTAGATCGTTTCCTCCTAAAACAGCGCGTTCAGTTACTAAGAATGTAGCTGCTTTAACTGGTAATGGAATAACCGTTATTATAGCTGTAATTGCTGGTAAGTATTTAACAGATAATTTAACTAATTGATTTATCATAGAATACACAAGGCTTACTCCTGAATTACTAAAAAGATAATATCATTAAAATGGAATAATTCAACACCCAGGATGAGGCAATGTATTGCTCTACTTGAGAGAGCTAAACTAACTACTGTGTTTAATGGTTATGTTGCCAAAACTTTTTGATTACTGGCTATTAAAAGTTGATATACTTAATATTTTTCCTAATTAAACATCATTTTTCCTACATAATTTTAGTATGGGGTATAGACACAATTGCTCGTGTCTATACCATGCTGAATCTGTTGTTGATTGACTACTAGACAGTAATTCCACAACAAACTTTAAAAAGCTTTAACTTGTTATGAAGTTGTAACTCGCAGTAACTTTAGACCAACTGAATAGTTAGATTGGATGAGGAATTTTGAATGAAGGCGAATTGATTTCCTAAGAAAGACAAATCACCGCTCAATGAGTTGTAGGAAAAATCACTAAGATTAGTAGTACCAAAGCCTGCTTTAGAAACTTGGATTACGTCGCTTTGACCAAAGTTGTAATCTGTAATGGTGTCAATACCATCATTAACACTGTTGAAAACAAACTTATCTGCACCAGAGCCACCAGTGAGAATGTCAGCACCTTGTCCACCAATGATGGTGTCATTACCGAAGCCACCGGAGATAGTGTCATTACCGAAGCCACCTTCTAATCGGTTATTTTGGCTATCGCCAGTAATGCTGTCACCTGCATTTGTACCGATGAGATTATCAAAGTTGAGTACATTAAATGTTATTGTCCCCAAACTAGGAACGTTAAGGGCAGAGATAGTTTGCTCCTGTAAGTTAGCAGTGATAGATACACCAGCAACAGATTGTGAGGAATCTATGGTGTTATTGGCAACGCTAGCATCAGCAATAACTGTTTCTACTT
Source organism: Nostoc sp. (assembly GCF_036917455.1). GTDB lineage: Bacteria > Cyanobacteriota > Cyanobacteriia > Cyanobacteriales > Nostocaceae > Nostoc. Next base: position 4,770 of record NZ_JBALDK010000120.1, read on the forward strand.
TAAAAACTGTGTCTGTTCCGAAGCCACCAGCTTTAGTGATTTGTCCTACACCTGATAGGGTGATGGCTTTACCTAGCTTGCTGTAGTCTGCGGTATCAAAGCCATCTCCGCCATCGATGCTGTCGTTACCTTTACTGCCCTTGAAGGTATCATCGCCTGCACCACCTATCAAGGTGTCATTACCCAGTCCACCATCAATCAGGTCATTACCATCTCTACCATCAATCAGGTCATCACCAGCCAGGCCAGTTAATTGGTTATTTTGGCCGTCACCCTTTATGCTGTCATTGTTAACAGTACCGATAACATTGGCAAAGTTGACTACATTAAATGTCAATGTTCCCAAACCAGGAACATTAAGAGCAGAGATAGTTTGGGCTTGTAGGTCAGCAATGGCAGCTACCCCAGGCAAAGATTGAGACGCATCTATAGTGTTATTGGCAACGCTGGCATCAGCAATTACCTTATCTACTTGAAATACTGTATCTGTTCCGAAACCACCAGCTTTAGTAATTGTCCCTACACCTGAGAGGGTGATTTTTTTGCCTAAGCTGCTGTAGTCTACAGTATCAAAGCCACTTCCGCCATCAATGCTGTCGTTACCGCGACTGCCTCTAAATGTGTCATTGCCACCATTGCCTGTTAATTTATTATTTTGGCTATCACCTGTAATGCTGTCATCTGCATTTGTGCCGATGACATCATCAAAGTTAACTACAGTAAATGGCAATGTCCCCAAACCAGGAACATTATTGGCTGTCAAAGTTTGGCTTTGTAGGTTAACTGTGATAGATACACCAGCTAAAGATGCGGAAGCATCTATGGTGTTGTTGAGAACACTAGCATCGGCAATAATCTTTTCTACATTCAAGAGTTGGTCTTGTCCCAATCCACCAGCTTTGGTAACTGTCCCTACTCCTGAGAGGGTAATAGTTTGACCGAGTTTGCCGTAGTCTGCGGTATCTGTACCAACTCCACCATCAATGCTGTCATAACCCTGACCACCCTTAAAGGTGTCATCACCAGTACCACCTAACCAGAACTTACGCATTGACAGGAGTCTGGTTATGTGTACTCAAGCCCATCTTTTGTTCAAGATGTTCCAGAATGAAGTCACGAGCCACCTGAAGAG
>NZ_JBALDK010000121.1:0-25926 GCF_036917455.1 Nostoc sp.
ATTTTTTCGTACAGACTAGCTAATTTAGAATGATTGCGTTTAGGGGCTATAGTCTAGCCCCATAAAGGCTTTGAACGTTTTCGGAGATGTCTAATCCATTGGGGAGAAGATCCACTGTTTGCCCAATTTGACGAAAGGCGCGAGTTTGATCGATGACAAGGATATTTTCAATTCCACGTTTACGTAAGCCAATGGCAGTTGCTAACCCAACAGGCCCAGTGCCAACCACTACAACATCGTAGATTTCTTGAGGATTAGAAGAAGCGATCGCAGATGCAGATAAGTTATCAGCTTTGGTTGATGTATTTGTATGTCTATGAAGTGTTGATTTAGTTTCTGGCATATTTATACACAAGAATTTGGGATAGAAGCTGGGCAATATGGAAAGCTATAGCCATTAAGTTATATAAGATCACACAACAATATTAAAATCAAATACAAAAAGTTAGATATATTGCTGCGATCGCACCTATTATTTGAAGCAAATATACCTGGTGGTTAGAAATCGCGGCTATACAATTCATGTTCAAAGGTGGAGCGATCGCCCTTTTTGCTCGACAGTTTGTGTTCAAAGGTGGAGCGATCGCTTTTTTTGCTCGACAGTTGGTGTTCAAAGGTGGAGCGATGCCTTTTTGCTCAACAGTTGGTGTTTAAAGTTGGAATGGTAAGGTTATGAGGTCGAGTCTACAGGCGTGGGAGCCTGCGATCGTCATAATGCAATCTTGATGCAGGCTACATTATTAATTAGCTCAATTTCTCTGCTGCGCGTCCAAGCAGCAACTCGTCGTCAGACATCACCTCTATAAAACCCGAAATGACTAACGAAGAACTGCTGCAAATTATTGAACAAGCTGCCAGAGATAAGAAGACACAATTAAACCTTTCTGGCGAGGGCTTAACAACCTTGCCACTAGAAATTGTCCAACTCACCAACCTGCAAACCCTCTACCTCAGTAGGAATCAACTAAGCAGTCTGCCACCGAAATTTGGTCAACTCACCAACCTGCAATCCCTCGACCTGGGCAGTAATCAACTGAGCAGTCTGCCACCGGAATTTGGCCAACTCACCAACCTGCAATCCCTTCACCTTAGCAGGAATCAACTAAGCAGTCTGCCACCGGAATTTGGCCAACTCACCAACCTGCAATCCCTATACCTCAGCAGAAATCAACTAAGCAGTCTGCCAGCGGAATTTGGCCAACTCACCAATCTGCAATCCCTCTACCTGGGCAGTAATCAACTAAGCAGTCTGCCAGCGGAATTTGGCCAACTCACCAACCTGCAATCCCTCTACCTGGGCAGGAATCAACTGAGCAGTCTGCCAGCGGAATTTGGAAAACTCACCAACCTGCAATCCCTCGACCTGGGGAGTAATCCTTTAGAATCACCTCCACCAGAAATTATCACGAAAGGGTTTAAAGCAATTCTTGACTTTTGCAGGCAGCAACTAGAACAAGAAACTGATCGCCTCTACGAAGCCAAATTACTCATTGTGGGAGAAGGTGGTGCAGGTAAAACTACACTAGCCAAAAAAATTCAAGACAATAAATATATGTTACAACAAGATGAAAATACCACCGAAGGCATAGATGTTATTCAATGGAAGTTCTTGCTTGACAATAACAGAGAATTTCAGGTCAACATTTGGGACTTTGGTGGTCAAGAAATTTACCATGCTACCCACCAATTTTTCCTCACAAAACGCTCCCTTTATGCCTTGGTTGCTGATACTCGCAAAGAAGACACAGATTTTTATTACTGGTTAAATGCGGTTGAATTACTGAGCGGTAATAGTCCTTTGTTAATTGTCAAAAATGAAAAACAGGAGCGCAAACGAGATATAAACGAGCGTGAGTTACGGCGCGAATTCACTAATTTTAAGGAAACACTGACTACAAACTTAGCCATTGATCGCGGTCTGTCAGAAATCTTAAATAAAATTAAGCATTATATTACTAACTTACCTCATGTAGGAATAGAACTCCCTAAAACCTGGGTCAAAGTGCGCGAAGCTTTAGAAGGTGACTCCCGCGAATATATTAGCTTGGAAGAATATTTTAACATTTGTCAGAAACATGGTTTTACTAAACAAGAGGATAAACTCCAACTAAGTGAATATCTGCATGATTTAGGAGTATGCCTTCACTTTCAAGATGATGACTTTTTAATAAAAACTGTTATTCTAAAACCTACTTGGGGTACAGATGCCGTTTATAAAGTGTTAGATAATCCCCAAGTGATTGAAAAACTGGGCCAATTTGATCGCAATGATTTAGCAAACATTTGGCATGAAGACAAATATGTCTATATGCGACCAGAACTGTTGCGGCTAATGATGAAATTTAAACTGTCCTATGAAATTCCTAGTCGTCTTGGCACTTATATTGCACCTCAATTACTCTCTGTGAATCAACCTGATTTCAATTGGGATGAATCCAATAACCTAATCCTGCGCTATAAATATGACTTCATGCCGAAAGGTATTCTCACCCGCTTTATAGTCGAAATGCACTCTGATATTGAACAACAAACCCTAGTTTGGAAAACAGGCGTTGTTCTTGCTAAATACAAAAGCCGTGCTGAAGTAATTGAATACTACAATCAACGAGAAATTCAAGTCCGCGTCGCAGGCAAGCGCAAGAAAGAACTGTTAGTAGTTATTAACAATGAACTAGAAAAAATCCATAAGTCTTACGAACGCCTGAAATATCAAACACTTGTTCCTTGTAACTGTGAAAAGTGTAAAGATAGTCAAAGTCCTCATTTTTACGATCGAGGTATCTTGTATAACTCCCTGGATGCTCGTAATGACCGAATCCAGTGCCAGAAAACTTTTCTTATGGTAGATGTCCGCAGACTGATTGATGATGTTTTATCGACTCCACCCAATTTGGAAATACCCATGTCTGAACCCGTAACTAGAAATCAAGTTTTCATTAGCTATAGTCATCAAGATCAAGAGTGGCTTACCAAACTCCAGAAACACCTCAAACCAATGATTCGCAACCAAAAACTGCTGGTGTGGGACGATACTAAAATTCAACCTGGTGCTAAGTGGCGCGAAGAAATTGAAAATGCTTTAGCAGCAGCAAAAGTGGCAGTATTGTTAGTTAGCCCAGATTTTCTAGCATCAGACTTTATTGCTGATAATGAGTTACCCCCATTGTTGGATGCGGCTGAAGCCGAAGGACTCACGATTATTTGGATACCATTGAGTTATAGCAGCTATGACGAAACAGAAATTGAAAAGTATCAGTCAGCGCATCCTCCCAATCAACCTTTAGACAGCCTGAACTTAGCACAAGAGAATAAAGCTTGGGTGGATATTTGTAAGAGAATTAAAGCAGCAGTTCTTGGGTAGAAGATAGACTCAGATTTTCTTGTTGTGGTAATGCAATAGGTTTGGGTTAATACTAGCTTTGGCGACTAGAAGTCGCGGCTATACAAACAAAACCCACCTCCGTGGGTTAAGAGTATTTTTGTAATTGGAAGTACCTAACGTTTTGTTCTTTTACCAGAAGTGGTATATTGGCACTTGATCTGACCGAGTACAAACTATGCATAAGCCCGCAGGCCAGAGAAGTCGAGGTGTTGTACTCACTACTACACGATAGGAAGGGAGAGTGGGCTTATGAACAAAAATACTGGGCAAAATGGTGTTTTTCCCCTATTTAAAGGTGTACCTCTACGTCGTATTCTCGTAGCGCTATTTGTGCTGCAAATCTTCTTAGCTGTGGGATTGACTGCATACTTATCAATCCGCAATGGGCAAATGGCTGTCAATGAGGTAGCTAGCGAGTTGCGTTATGAAGTCGCTAATCGAGTAGAGCAAAATTTACAAGCTTATCTCTCAACCCCGCGTCAAGTACTGCGCGGTAATCAAAATATCATTGACATCGGGTTGCTGAAGATGGAAAATCTGGCAACTTGGGAGTCATATTTAATCAAGCAGTTAGAGATTTTTCCTGATGCTGTCGCTTTTACGGCAAGTAACGAACAGCAAGAACACTTAGGGGTAGAAAAGCTCAACGATCGCCAGTATCTACTCAGAAAAGCCGATAAGTCAACTGGTTACGACCTTTACACCTACAAAATTGACTCTCATGGTCAACGTACCCAACTACCAGAGGTAATCAAAAACTATGATGCGCGATCGCGTCCTAGTTATCAAGCAGCAGTTACCGCCAAAAAATTCAGCTTTAGTCAGATTTTTACATCCATCACCGAACCAACGCTTCTAATTAGTGCATCTCAACCTATATATGACTCCCAAGGTAAGTTACTCGGTGTCAACAGCACTCTAACTCATGTATCACAAATTGGGGATTTGCTGCAAAATATTAAAGTTGGCAAGTCTGGACAAGTTTTTATTATCGAGCGATCGGGGCTATTAGTCGCAAGTTCCACAACCGAAGAACCATTCCGCCTCCAAAATGGTAAACCGATTCGGTTGGCAGCTTCCCAAAGCGGGAATGCTTTTACTCAAGCCAGCGCTAAATATTTAGAAACTAAATTTAGTAACTTTGACCAGATTCAGAGTTTACAGCAACTAGATTTTTCTTTTAATGGAAAACGACAATTTTTAGAAATTAGACCGTTACAGGGCGAACCAAATGTCAACTGGTTGATTGTAGTAGCTGTCCCAGAAGCAGACTTTATGGGACAAATCGATCGCAACACTCAAACTACAATTTTTCTCTGTCTGGGAGCATTAGGATTAGCCATTTTACTAGGAATTATCGCCGCCCGTTGGATAACTCAGCCAATTCTTTACTTCAGCACGGCGACAAAAGATTTAGCTGATTTTACCAAGGTTCAAGACTTGGTGGCGATCCAAGGCATTAAAGAAGTAGAGGTACTGGGTGAATCTTTCAACGAGATGATGCAGGATTTACGTAAAACCTTTACTGCACAGATTACTAAAAATGAAGAGTTAGAATTGCAAGTTAAGCAGCAAACTCAAGAATTACAGCAAGAGATTCAAGTACATATTAACAGCGAGCGAAAACTGGAACAGCATCATCGGGCGTTGGCAGAATTAACAAATCACAAGGCAATTTCAGAAGGAAATCTAGAAACGGCATTTAAAGTCATCACTGAAAAAGCTGCGAATGCTTTAGAAGTAGAAAGAGTGGGTGTATGGTTATTCAATAGCGAACGCACCAAACTACAATGTATAAATCTCTACGAACGTAGCAATCAGAAACATTCGGCGGGTGTAGAACGCGATCGCGCAGATTATCCCATCTATTTTAAATCTCTGACATCTGCCCGAATCATCGCCGTTACCGATACTCGCACCGATTTACGGATACAAGAATTATGGGATGAACAGCTAGAACCGAAGAATATTGTATCCCTAATTAATACCTCCATTTGGGTTGGGGGCGAAGTGGTGGGAACGGTGTTGTACGAACAGATTGATATCCCTCGGATATGGGAACTGAGCGAGCAAAACTTTGCTCACTCAATCGCTGAATTTGTCGCCTTGAGTATAGAAGTGTGCGATCGCAAAAATGCAGAATCCGCTCTGCGTGAGGCTCAAGAAGCTGCCGAAGTTGCAAATCGTGCCAAAAAGACCTTTTTAGTAAATATGAGCCATGAACTGAGGACTCCTTTAAGTTCTATGCTTGAGATTGCAGAAGCACTCCAAAATGAAGTCTACGGGACTGTAACCGCAGAACAGCGCCAGTTTCTAAGTACTCTCGAATCTAGCGGTAAGAATTTACTAGAATTGATTAACCAAATTCTTGAGCTTACCGACATTGAATCTAGCAAAATCCAACTACAACTAGCTGCTACTTCGATTCCAGAATTATGTGACTCTAGTCTTAGTTTTGTTAAAAATTTAGCGTTACAAAAAAATATTCAACTGAGTGTACAAATCCCTGAAGAACTAGAACCTATCCAAGTTGATGAGCGTCGCATTCGTCAAGTATTTATCAACCTGTTAAGTAATGCTATCAAGTTTACTCACGACGGAGGCAAAGTTTGGATTGAAGTTCAGCCCACTTCTACAAATGAGTATATCTTTTTTAGCGTGGTAGATACAGGTATTGGTATGCTTTCCGATGACCTTTTCCAATTATTTCAACCTTTCGTGCAAGTTGAAAATGCTTCTACCCGTCGTTCCACAGGTACTGGTTTAGGATTAGTGATGGTGCAAAAAATTGTTGAGTTGCACGGTGGAACTGTCCACGCCGAAAGTCAGTTAGGTAAAGGTAGTCGATTTACAGTCAAACTTCCGTGGAAAAAGGTTAGAGAGGAGGAAGTGAGAATTAATTATTAATTTATTGCCCTGGCGATATCTAAGCTATGTGACGATAAGTAGCAAACGGTAATCCAGTGCGCTGTTTGATATCCATTAAGGATTTATACTCACCTCGTTGTTGCCTTTCTGCAACAATTTGTTCTGCGATCGCTCCATCCAGTCCACAAGTAATTAATTCTGGAGTTGAATATGTGTTTAATCGTTTCCAAGAATATTCAGCTTCTTTTTTATAGTTATAGCCAAAAGTAATTAGCGGTGTAATCCTAGCTACCTGCTTTTCTGGAATTCCAGCTACTTCTATTAATTCTTCAACATGAGTAAAAACATATCCCTCATTCATCAGGGATTCAATGTTATTTGCATAAACTATGGGCAGCCCTAAAGAGTTAACTAGTTCATTTTTAGAGCATTCATTAATATCTATTTTATCACGAGTACTGGCAATTAAGTTTGCTAACCCTTCTTCTTCAGGAATTGGTAAATTCTTCGGATAAATTTTGACTAAAAAAGCTTTTTTGAGGTACAAAGCAATACCAATCTGAGCCATCCAAATCACAACGGCTAGACTATTTGCAGATAAAGCTAAAGCTAAAATAGAGGTGCTAATTCCTAATACAATCCAAGTATTAGTCTTGGATTTATAACCTGCATAGGCAATAGCGAATCCTCCAAATGTCGGAATTAATGATAACCACACCCAAACAGGAGTTTGTTGAAACCAAGATTTAGATTGTGACACAGGAAATCAACCAATGATTTAGATTTACAAAGATTTCAGAAGATTTTGCCGCTTTTCTTCATACTCTTCTGCGGTAATTACACCAGAATCAAAAAGATTTTTCAAATCAGCTAGCGCACTAGTTGCATCTTTAGCAGATATTGGCCCACTTGCGCTTGCGATACTTTGATTATACTTTATATTGAATTCGGTATCTGACATGAGAACTAATACAAAGAACTCAACAAAGGCTATTAAAGATGGGATACAAGTCCAGAAAAACAATAAGTATAAAACACCTTCAAGATTTTGTCCTAGATAAAATTTGTGAACTCCCAGCCACCCGCCAAGAAAGCAAAGCAGAATAGCTGTAGATTTAGTCTTCATGACATTTTCTTCCTTAATTAACTCTCATAAATATCTATTGGCGGACAATCCAAGTAATTGTTTTTTATCTAATTATTTATGTGGGTTATTAGTGCTTTTTGCTGTTATAAAATAAATAATAATTATACATAGCTGAGATTCCATTAAGACTAAATATCCTTTGATTATGTAGTTAAAATCTAGGTTGGAATTGAAATAAAAAATTAGGCAACCAATTGCCATATATGGAACCATACGCAACCGATGAATATTTATTGTTTGGTTATTCAATTTGTTCATCAGTAGATAAAGTGATGTTAACCAATAATTGATTATAAACAGTTGAGCGGTAACTAAAAAGTTGCTTAATATAATAAAAGGTTGAGCGTATTTACAGGCAATTCTAGCTAAAGTTTATCTTTGAAGCTTCATGAAAATTACTGATTTATTTAGATTTAGGTCAATATAATTTCCGTAAAGCTTCTATAGCTTTTAGCCGTTTTTGACCCTTTTTTCTCAGTCTGTGTGAGAAATCCGGGCTAATTCCACAATCTCTGGAAGGCACAGCGGGCTGCACTACATCAAGGACAATCGCCTGCTTCATCCCTCTACTGTTCAATAGCTTAAAAGCTGTAGTAATTATCCTACATAGCTTATAGCAGTTTTTAGTATCATTCGACCCTGAACGCTTACGCCATTTGTCGCGCCATCAGATTAGCAAATAATCCTTTTTGATTCACTAATTCTTCAAACCTACCTTGCTGGACAACTCGACCGGCTTCAATCACATAAATTCGGTCGGCGTTGCGGATGGTACTGAGGCGATGGGCGATAATTATGCGCGTTACTCCTAACTGGTCTAAGCTGCTACTAACTATGGCTTGAGTACGATTATCTAAAGCACTCGTAGCTTCATCAAAAATTATAATTCTCGGTTTTAATACTAAAGCACGAGCAATTAGTAGCCTTTGACGTTGCCCACCAGAGAGATTTGTACCCCCCTCCGAAATAACTGTGTGCATCTCCATTGGCATTGACTTAATATCATCGGCAAATCCAGCCATCCGTACTGCTTCCCAAGCTTCATCCATTGTCACTAATGCGCCACTAGAAATGTTTTCAAATATCGAGGCGCTATTGATGCGACCATTTTGTAGCACTACACCAATCTGCCGACGCACTGCTGATGTATCTAAGCCTGATAAGTCTTGACCATCGTAATAAATAGTGCCATCTTTTGGCGTTTCAAATCCCAATAAAAGCCTAATAATCGTTGATTTCCCACTACCAGAAGGCCCTACCAAAGCAATCAATTCTCCTGGGTCTGCTTCAATCGTCAAATCATCTAAATTCAGGGGCCCATCTTCGCGGTAACGGAACGTCACGCGATCGACTTTTACTTTACCTGTTAACCGCCCCGGATCGCTTTTGCTCAGGTCGATTTCTGGTTGAGCCTGAAAGATGGGTTTTGCACGTTCCCAGAAAATGCTGATATCTAATATGCTGACTATGGTGTTACTCAGCTGAGTAGCCCCAGCAATAAATATGGCAAAGGCGGAATTAAATGCGAGAAATGTACCTGTAGATAATCCCGTTTCGCTTTGAGATGGCGCTTGTGTAATTAAGGTAACTGCCAGCCAAAAGATAATTATCGAACTGACAGTTGGCATGGCGGTGTTAAATATCGCTAAGACATCTTCAATTACTTCTGTACTCAACTTGAGTTTTAGCTGCTGACTATACTTTTTTGCCCAGTATGCAAAAGCCCGGTCTTCTGCATTGCTGACTCGAAGTTTGGAAACACCAGCAACCATCTGGACAGTAAAACCAAAAATTTCCCCTTCTATTTCTTCTAAAGCACGCAGCTTTTGGCGACTAAGTACACTTGAGATAGTGGTGAAGATGATTGCAATGAGGGCTACTGCTACTACAACTAAAGCTAGGCTGGAACTGTAGATAAATAACAATCCCAGATTAAGTAGAGAGAAGAAGCTCGTAAAAACAGTGCGTAGCACTGTGTCATTGAGTTTCTGACGAATTTGTGTTACCGCAGAAACACGAGATTGCAAATCTCCAATTGAATATTCACGAAAGAAAGATACCCGCAGATTAAACAATCTATCCCATAAGGCTGCTTGGGAGTCTAAACTAGCTTTACTTTCTAATCTCAGACCGGCAAAACCTTGGGCGATTTGAAAAATTATTGTACCAAAGGTGGCGGCTATCAGACCCAATCCAATTTGCACTAACAACCCTCTGTCTGCATCAGGAATGACGGAATCGATGAGGATGGCGGTTGCTAAGGGGGTTAACATTCCTAGCAATGCACCGACAACACCAGTAAGGAAGATAACAACCAGTTCTCGAATTTTCCCCTTGAAGGCAAATAGAAGTAAGTCTATCGCAGTTACATTATTTTCGGGTACGGGACGATAAAATACATGGGCAAAAGGAGCTAGTTGCTGGGCTGTATTCTCGTTTACAGGGATGCGAACGTGCTTCTGGGGGTCAAATATTTCGTACTTTCCTACCCCTGCTGGTAACAATGCAACAGGAAAATTATCTTGATGAGTATATGCTAATAACGGGCCGCTATCTTTTTGCCACCATCGGTCATTAAGTAATACCCGACGGATGCGAATTCGGGATGCACGCGCGATCGCTTCTAATGGTTCTTTAATCCGATTCATGTCTTCGGAACGTACAGGTGGCAAAATCTTAATTCCTAATGCCCTTCCCACTGCACCTGCGGCAATCAGCAGTGGTGTACCTGTCTGCATCAGTTCAGCTTGCTTGGGTTTGAGGACTGATGCTAATTCTCCTAAAGCATTGACTTTTGCCTGAGAGTTAAGTTGTTCCCGTGCTTGGAATTGAGTCCATTTTGTTGCCGACTCTTCTTGTTCTATTTGAGTCAGAATTTCACACAAATTATCGTGCAGTTCACTCAGAGTAACTTGGATGGTGTTCCAGTTGGTAAGGTTTTCAGGGTGGGAAAAAACTGTTGGAATAGAAGAGCGATCGCCCACACAACTTTGAATATTTTTCTCCCAAATCTGTACTAACTGAAGCAAACTTTCTGCCTCGTCTTTCTCCTGTCTTATCCCTTGCTCACATTCGGGTGCAGATATTTGCAACAGCACAGTATCTTCTATCGATATCGCCAAAATTTTATGGTTATTAGTCGATATCCCAAACAATGCTTCTGTCGGATTGACGCTAAATAAATAACGGCGAACGCCTTCAATACCTTGCTGGATGGGAATAGCAAATAGAGCGATCGCACCGGATTCAATTTGCCAAACTGTTTGGGGATTGTCTAATATTAGGGATTGATTACCCGCGAGCAGTAACTTGGAATTACTCATCTGGAGTTAGAGGTACAATAGTTTTTTGGCGGAGGCGTATAGTATTAAACTGTCCTACCACTTCTAATGGAAGGTTGGTAAAGCGAATATAAAAATTATTTGATTCTGCTGTTTTGTCTAAGACTTTAGCATAGATATCTTCACTAATTTTGGCATTATCTTGCATAAATAAGTTCATTTTCAGATTAGTAAAGGGTTGTAAAACTAGAGAATTTACTTTTGAGTCATAACATACTTGCGCCTCCTTTGCTGACAGCTTCACTAACTTTCCCTCAATTACAGTACTGTTTACATCTTTTCCATCTAAAACTGCATATTTTATGGGAATTGCTTCTAAAAGTTCCAAGAATACTTCTTCTTCATTTTCAGCCAGATATAAATTGTATTCCCCAGCAATCCCACCCACTTCATAAATTTTTATCGGTTCTTTCACTCCTTTTGCTTGTACTTCTTTATGTCCAATAAGTTTGATAATAGAACCAGCCTCTTTAATAGTTGATTCAGAAATAAAAATTTGCCCGCCGACTGTATAAGATTCAATCCGATAGGTTAAATTAACTTGATTACCGATAATTCCATATTTAGTCCGTTTTTCCGAACCAATATTACCAACTACTACTTCTGCTGTATTAATACCAATACCCATTTCTAGCTTTGGTAATCCCATTTGTTGGATTTTCTTATTTACTGGTTCCATTGCTAGTTGCATTGCCACAGCACAGGCGATCGCTCTTGTTGGATCGTCTTCTCTAGTGATAGGAGCGCCGAACAAAACTAAAATTCCATCACCCATAAACTCATCAATCGTGCCATGATACTGAGTAATGACATCTGCCATATATCCTAAATAAAGGTTAATTATTTTAATTACTTCTTCAGCAGATAATCTTTCAGCCGTAGCCGTAAAACCTCTTAAATCAGAAGTGAGAATAGTAATTTTTTTCCTTTCACCGCCTAGTTTCAAACCTTCGGGATTTTCTAATAAATTAGCGACGACTTCATCGGTAAGATAACGCCCAAAGGTTTTCCGAATTTCTCCCGCAGTCATGGCAATATAGCCAGTAACAGTAAGCGCAGAAGCAATTAATGCGATTAATGGTGGAACTACAGGAATCCACCAACCTGCGATAAAAGCCAAATAACTACTACCTATAAGACAGCAACCAGCTAGAAAAATGCTAATCAAAGGTAATAAGGATTTTCTTTTAGAACCACTACTATATCGTTGTTGCCATCTGAAGATTGCACCAATTAGTGACCATACAGAAATCCATAACCATTCTTGTAGTTTGCTCGATGTTTTAATTAACGGACGATTATCTAAAGTAGCGCTTAAAATTTGACTGATGGCATTGGCATGAATTGCTACACCAGACATCCGTTTTGGTGCTGTTAATATACTACTACTGTAAGGTGTATAAAATAGGTCTTTGAGACTTTCGGCTGTGGGGCCAATTAACACAATCCGCCCCTTGAATAAATCTTTGGAGATCCGATTTTCTAACACATCCATAATAGATATGTGTTGAAATTTGTCTCTAGAACCACGATAATTTATTAGTACTTGATAACCTTGGTCTTCAGCCCGAATGTAACCACCATCATTTCTTTGAAATAAAGGGTAAATCACATTACCTGTTTTTACCAAAAAATCTTCTGTTTGTCCGACTTCAATTTTGCGATCGCTCAGATAAAGATAGGCAAGTTTAAAAGCAAAACTAAACACATTTTCGCCATCTTTATCTGCCAAATACATCAAACTACGGCGAATTTTACCATCCCCATCTAAGGGAAAATCATTTGCACCCACTCGATCGAGTTTTTTAAGTGCTGGTGGTGGTGCTACCGCCGAACTATCTTCACTCTGGGCTACTTTTTGGACACCAACTAAATTTGGTGTAGACTCAAACACCTTAACTAAGGATTGATGTCCAAAACCTACTGGTAAATCTCGATATAAATCCAAACCAATAGCACTGGGTTTTTGTTGTTTTAATTTCTCTAAAACTTGTGCCAGTAAGCCGTCAGGCAGAGGCCAATAACCGCGCTTACCAAGTTTTTGCACATCAGATTCATTAATTTCTACAATGACAATGCGCGGATCGATAGGTTCTGGAGAACGTAACAGAAACATTTGATCCAGCGCTGCCAATTCTAACATCTGCAATAATCCACTCAAACGCAGAATAAACACCAATGCTCCAGCGCTGGGAGCAGCAATGAAGATACCGCGCCATTGCCAAAATTGTCGTTTGATGTTTCTCCACATAAATTACTTAGTCTTGTCATTGCAGATATCTACTAAAGGTTTGGAAACTAAATTTTTTAAACCCACTGACTCCAATAATGCTTGCCAATTAGCTATGACTGTGCGATCGCTAGGATTGGCAAGACGTTGCTGTACTAAAGTATGCACCAGTTCGTACCAAATACCAGATGTGGCATACACTTGGGACAGTTGCTTGGGATTTGTCCTAGCTATCTGCTTCGATAAATCAGGAGTGGGTTGAATTCGTTCTACCCAACCGTTAACAGCGATATCCTCTGCTAGTTTGTCTGCACCGCAAGCGATCGCCATATACCACTGATACTGTTTACCAACTTTGAGACTTGGCGCTTCTGCCGGGAGAGTAAAACCAATAATTCCTGATTGTTTAGGAAGTTTGAAAGTCGTTTCGTAGACTATATCCTCACCATCTAGAAGTGAAAAGCGAGCAGTTTCTACTACTGTCTTTGGTACAAACCAGTAAAATGTCGGACGTTCTGCAAAGGTTAAACCTGATTTATTCGTAGGCATTAAGGGAGTTAAGGTTTCTTTACTCTCTAAAAAACAGGAACCACCACCACGACTTGCCCCACCAGCCGTAGTTTGTGGTGCTTTTCGATTTGGTGGGATAAACCTCTGACTAATTTGCCAACTCTGGAATCTGTGGAATTTAAGTGAAATTGGTGATTCAGCGATCGCGACTCTGGGGAAACTAGAAATCACTAATACCAGAGATATAGAAAATGCTGGCAATTCTACAAATTTTTGGATCCAATTCATATTAAGTCCTATTAATTTTCAATCATCTAACAAAGACAAATATTTGCGATCGCCCGAAAAAGTAATATTGAGTTAAATTAATTACCAATCATAAAACCTATATTAACTTTTGTCTAAAAACTTTGTTAAAGATTTGACCAAAAAAATAAAGTACGTATAATTTACTATAAACAAAAGTATAGAAATTCTAAATCGTTTCTGAGAAAATACGTAAAATTTTATAAGTAACTTTAATGACAGACAATAGAACGATTGCTATAGTTGTCTGGTAACTCTATAGGAACTTTACTTGAATCTTGCTAAGTATACTGAGCAAGAAACCTCTGGATGACAAACTTCTAGCCTATTTGGTTTTTCAAAAATCCAATATGAGTCCTATAGCTTCTGATGCAACTCCACCCCTTTTCTGAAAAACCTTGTTTTGACTGAATTTTTACTACTTCTGTCAGACAGCTAGGTTGAAAACTTCAAGAGAACTAACAAAAAGCTCTATTTTGCTGAAACAAATGATTTATTTCCACTCATAACCAAGTTTAAATCTTATGATTAGACAAATCCTGGTTAATACTCCGAATTTTGCTGCTTTCAGAGAAAGTGATATTGATTGGATGCTCAGTGTCGGCCGATGTAGAGAGCATCCTATTGGTGAAGTTCTGATTCAAGAAGGTAAAGAAATTGTTGATACGGTAGAAATTTTGCTAGAGGGAGGATTAAGTATTTGTGTTTCTCCCACAGGCAATGTAAAAGACGCACAAGAAATCGATCGCGTATCGCCAGGGGAAATTGTAGAAGCATTATCTTTAATAGATAATGCTTACCCAGCTAGCACGTTGATAGCTCTGGAACCCTCACGAGTATTAGCACTACCAAGAGAATTATTAGTCGAAAAGTTAGAACACGATACAAAGTTTGCCGCCAATTTTTATCAAATGCTGTCTGTTTTACTTTCACAGCAATTGCGGAGACTGACTGATTTCCTGACTAAGAACAAAGTACTTCCAGGAGAGCCACTGCGAAAAGTTTTGTTTGTGTTCGCTATTTTGGATGATGGCGATATTGATTGGATGATTTCCCAAGGAGTAAGAACTAAAGTCAATCCAGGTAAGGTGCTAATTGAAGAAGGGAAACCTGTTGAAGCATTATATATATTGTTAGATGGGAAGTTAGGAGTTTTTGTTACCACCCCACACAATAAACTTGCCGAAAGAGAAATTGCTCAATCAGTCAAAGGCGAAATTTTAGGAGAAATGTCTTTTGTCGAAGCAACAACCGCCTCTGCCACAGTCAAGGCAGCAGAATCTTCTGTATTACTAGCTCTACCACAACAGAAACTAGCTGAAAAATTAAAGCGAGATGCAGGATTTACAGCACGTTTTTACAGAGCGATCGCTGTAGTTTTAGTAGATCGGATTCGCGATCGCCTCTTCCGTCGTGGATTTGGGAAACTGGCTTACCAACTAGACCAACTCTTAGCAGAAGATATTGAAGTTGAAGATGAACTCAACTTAGATACATTAGATAATACCGCGCTTGCGGGTGCTAGATTTGACTGGATGATTAAACGTCTGAATCGACAATCTTGAAGGAGGCAGAAGGCAGGAGGCAGGAGGCAGGAGGCAGGAACGAGGTAGGTTGATTAGTCTCCAATTCCAGTCTTAATTACGAACTTGTACTGAGCGCAGTCGTTGGCGCAGCCTCTCGTAGAGAAGTATTACGAATTAACAAATGAATGGCTGAAAATCAGGATAGTATATTTCGCAAAGAATCACTGGATCGTTTATCTTCTCCAGAAAGATTGGATCAGTTAATGCAGGTAGTCAACCCTTTAGATTGGCTACCTTTGGCGACGCTGGGTAGTTTTGTGTTATTGGGGTTAATTTGGAGTATTTTTGGACGTATTCCTATGACGGTAACAGGAAAGGGAATACTGATTCAACCCAATCAAGTTGTCACTTTTGAGTCGCCAATTTCAGGACAGTTAAAAAGTCTGAATGTCAAAATAGGACAATGTATAGAGCGAGGATATGTCCTAGCAACAATCGATCCAACGGATCTCAAGCAGCAATTGCAACTGCAACGCTCAAAACTAGGGCAATTACAAACACAAGAACAAAATTCATCCTTGCTTCAGCGACAACGTACTGCTAAGGAAAAAGAAGCGATCGCATCTTCTAGAGTTAATTATCTTCAACGTTTGCGGGATACTCAGACTCTCACGCCTGCGTTTTATGAAAAAGGCTTAAATGCCATCCGCGAACAGCGCATTAGTTTGCAGCAACGGCTCAATGATGCTGTAGCGATCGTACCGATACTGAAAGATAGATTGCAAAAGCGCCAGCAACTCGCAGATGCGGGAGCTATTTCTAAAGATACATATCTCCAAGCAGAGCAAGAATATACACAGGGAATGCAGACCCTATACGATCTCAGAGCGCAGCTCAAACAGTTAGATGTACAAGAAACAGAAGCACAGCAGAGATATTTACAAAATTTGAGTTCTGTAAGCGAACTACAAGCGCAATTAAAAGATTTAGACACTAAAAACCAACGTATTGAGCAAGAAAATGTCGAAAATGTCAATATAAAAATTAATCAAATTCAAGAAGTTAATCGAGCGATCGCTCAATTGGAAAAACAAATATTAGATAATAGTCAGATTGTTAGCCCTAGTAATGGCTGTGTATTAGAAGTGACTGGTTTTTTGGGACAAGTGACTAGTCCCAAAACTCCGCTTGTCACCCTAAACATCGGCGACAAAAACACCCCACTAATTGCCGTCTCCTACTTTAATGTCCAAGATGGCAAGCAGATTCAACCAGGAATGATGATGCAAATTACCCCTATGTCCGTGAAAAGAGAACGCTTTGGCGGCATTGTCGGTAAAGTTGCCTCCGTTTCCCCCTTACCTGTGACTAAAGAAGGTGCAAAGTCTGTAATTGGCAACTCTGATTTAGTAACCAACATCTTGCCAACTGGCGGTGGAGACATTGAAGTGCGAGCAGAAATGGAAATAGCTCCATCTACCTTTAGCGGTTATCGCTGGTCTTCTTCCCAAGGGCCAAAATTAAACATTTCTACCGGGACAACTACCAATGTCCGGGTTAAAGTAGCAGAGCAGGCACCAATTACTTATGTCTTGCCCATTCTACGAGAATTTACTGGTATTAACTAAAGTTTAATAAATAGTCTTGTGCAATTGATTCAGCAATTAATTTCCTCAATTCAAAACCTCAATCCCTTAGGTAAAAAAGCTCCATTATCAGACCTAGAAACAGCACAAAGTAAGATAGGCTACCGCGTTAAAACTCCTACCCTATTGCAAATGGAAGCAGTAGAGTGTGGAGCCGCAGCTTTCGGGATTATTTTGGCCTACCATCGCAAAATTGTGCCTTTAGCAGAACTGCGACAAAATTGTGGGGTTTCTCGTGATGGTAGTAAAGCCTCAAACATGATCAAAGCTGCGAGAAATTACGGTATGCAAGCCAAAGGTTTTAAAAAGCAATTGGCACAATTACAAGAACTTCGTCTGCCATACATTGTTTTCTGGAATTTTAATCATTTCTTAGTAGTAGAAGGATTTAAAAAAGATTGGGTTTATCTCAACGACCCAGGTACGGGGCCAAGGCGAGTCTCCTTCAAAGAATTTGATGAAGCTTATACAGGGGTTGTCCTGGTGATGGAACCAGGCCCAGAATTTCAACGTGGGGGTCGCAAACCTAGCTTAATAGGCGCACTTATTGACCGTTTGCGGGGTTCTTGGGGAGCCATTCTCTATTGTTTTCTGGCAGGATTTTTTCTAGTCATTCCAGGGTTAGTTTTACCAGTTTTTAATCAGATTTTTGTTGATAACGTTCTGGTAGAAAATCGTACAGATTGGTTGCGTCCATTGATTTTGGGAATGACAATCACTGTGATTCTTCAAGTGTTGTTGACATTACTACAAAGACGGTTTCTGAGAAAGCTAAATATTAAGTTATCTGTGGAAATGTCTGGGCAATTTATCCACCATATTCTGCGCTTGCCAGTATCATTTTATTCCCAAAGATTTGCCGGAGAAATTAGCAGTAGAATCAATATCAATACTAAAGTTGCGGAAGTATTATCGGGGCAGTTGGCTAGGACTGTGATTGATACCGTGATGGTAGTATTTTACGCCATAGTTATGTTTACTTATGATGGCGTGCTGACTGCGATCGGTATCTGTTTTGCGGCGATTAATATATTGACATTGCAGTGGATTTCCCGGCAGCGTACAGATATTTACATGCGAATCATCCAAGATAGGGGCAAAGTTGCAGGTACAGAAATTGCTGCCCTTCAAAGTATGGAAACCCTCAAAGCATCAGCGTTGGAATCTGATTTTTTCTCTCGTTGGTCGGGTTACTACACAAAATTTATCAACGGTCAGCAGGAATTGGGCATCACCAATCAAGTACTAGGCGTTTTACCCATTTTATTGACTAGTTTAAGTTCCCTATTAGTTTTAGTGATTGGGGGTCTACGAGTCATGGATGGGCATCTCAGCATCGGGATGTTGGTTGCTTTCCAAAGTTTAATGACTAGCTTTTTGACTCCAGTCAACTCTCTGGTTAATTTCGGCAGTACCTTACAGGAATTAGAAGGAGACTTAAATCGGCTGGATGATGTGTTACAAAATGCAACCGATCCAGAATTGGACAGTCATAATAATTTACATACCTCAACAGCCAAACCCTTACAACATGCTTCATCTTGCGAACTTAAGGGATATGTAGAATTAAAAAATGTGACATTTGGTTACTCACGAACAGATGGGCCTCTAATTCAAGACCTGAGTTTTCAACTAAAACCAGGACAGCGAGTAGCCTTAGTTGGTAGTAGTGGTTCTGGTAAATCAACAGTTGCCAAATTAGTAGCGGGACTGTATCAACCTTGGTCGGGAGAAATTCTCTTTGATGGTATGCCGAGAGAGCAAATTACTAAGGCGATACTTTCTAATTCTCTAGCAATGATGGAACAGGAAATTTTTCTGTTTGCTGGCACTGTTCGAGATAACTTGACCTTGTGGGATAATACAGTGTCAAATTCTCAATTAGTGCGAGCTTGCAAAGATGCTGCCATTCATGAAGTCATTTTAGCTTTACCTGGGGGGTATGAAGGCAATTTACTTGAGGGTGCTGCTAATTTCAGTGGAGGACAGCGCCAGCGTTTAGAAATTGCTCGTGCATTAGTCAACGATCCGACAATTCTGATTATGGACGAAGCAACCAGCGCCCTAGATGCAGAGACGGAAAAAATTATTGACCGAAATCTGCGTCATCGAGGCTGTTCTTGTATTATTGTGGCTCACCGCCTCAGTACCATCCGCGACTGTGATGAAATCATCGTTTTAGAAAAGGGTAAAGTAGTGCAACGAGGGAACCACAAAGAAATGTCCCAGCTTGATGGTTCTTATGCACGGTTAATTCGGTCAGAGCAGGCAAGTGTTTAGCAATGATAGAGTAGAATTCAGGAGTGAAACAGGCTTTATGCTTGGCTTTGAGACTTAGTTTGCGTACTCCACTAACTTGAAATATGCTGTATTTGCGATCGCAGTCCTTTAAAATAACCTCTATAACCCGCATTTCTCACAAGCTTGAGGGGAAGGATGGGCAGAGGGGCAGAGGGGCAGAGGGGAAAGAACTTGGTATTTGAACTCTCCCCTGCTCCCCTGCTCCCCTGCTCAAGCGCAAGCTTAATCGAGATGTGGTGAGCAATCCGGGTATAAGATCGGAACTTACGTACAGATAACGGAAAACGAACCACAGAGGACGCAGAGAACACAGAGAAATGAGAGGTAGAGGGGTTTTTTGCATAAGTCCTAAAGATATATGAATTAAGTTATACTTTCCCTCCTAGAGACTTGTTCAACATTGCTTCACGTCTTCTCAATTCCCGAATATTCTTGATAGGTTCAAGACCAAGATGTTGTCCCCGAATTCTTAAAGATAGGTAGTTCAAAGTGTCGCTGCGATCGCTTTCATTCCCTGCCAAGGAATGGCTTACAGCCTCTAGTTTATTCAACCATTCTAGATGATGCGATCGTGCTTGTGTCTCATCTTGCAGTAACAGCGACAAAGATTGAACATCAACAGAGGGGGCTGGAAACAGATTCGCCAATCGACGATTATAAGGGTTACGTCCTAAACGATAAGCAATTGACATGGCTGGTTCCAAATATTCAATATAATGCCAGATCATCATTGGCATAAAAAGAGTTTCGCCAGGGTAAAGTACCGCATCAAAGGCGTTGGTATATTGGAAAAAATCTGTTTTCTCGGCTTCTGACATATTTTCCAAGAAGATGCCACTTGTACGACATAGATTAGCTTGCTCAATGGCATCTAACTTTTGAGTTTCACGCGGATGAATTAATACAAATCGTTTTGCGCCAAAAACTTGAAACAACAAAACATTACGCTGATCGGCATCATAGTGCAAATGAGCATAGTTATTGCTGGCGGCGATAAACATATTTGAGTATAAATCGCTCTCATCATTGAAATTTTGGTATAAATTCAGGGGCAATAACTCAAGCAATTTTTGGGGTGTAGGATACTCAACACAAATATCAAGAGTTGTGGGTTGTGCTTGCAGGAAATCAAGATATGCGCCCAAGTTCATCATGCGGGGAACATCAGCTGATGTTGAATCTAGCAGATTAGCAATGTAATTTGGAGAGATTTGAACTGGGATGTCAGTCAACTCTGTTTTTACCTTTTCCAAGGTATCCATCTGACGCAGCGATGAATTGTCAAACATATTAGTAACGATCGCTGGGCGCTGCGGCAGAATATAGTCTTGGTAAAACACATCTGCTGGAGGTGCTTCTATCCGGTCGATGTTGTCGAGAATCATGTTAATTTTAGTTGCTAATATGCCGTAATGCTGCTTTAAGCCAATTTATATTGTCAACCTTTGTTTTCTTGATTTAACATTGGCAAAGTTACGAATAGCTTACAGACTAATCTAAGTATTTCAGACAAATTAAAGTAGCCATAACAGTCCTAAATGATTCACGATCGACAATTTAGTAGTCAGAACTGGGAAAACGGGGATTGGGTGCAACTCAATGTAGCACTCATAAGGCATCAGGACGAAGCATTACCGAGCGCCCGCGCCCTTTTTGCTCGGCTCGAACCTTTGGTTACTGACTGGCGGAGTAACGATTTGTTGCGCTGGTTCTTCTTTATGAGAAAACCGCCAGATGTTCGGGTGCGTTTTTTTACAACAGTGGATCGGCAACAAGCGATCGCCCAAATCTCTGAACTCATGTATATTCTTGAGCGTGAGAATTTTATTAATCTATTCTTCTTTAGTGACTATCAGCCTGAAAGCGATCGATTTGGTGGGCTTGAAGCCATGAAATTCGTTCATCAGCACTTCGACGCAGACACTTCAGTATGGCTTATACTTGACCATCTCGATCGACAGAAACTTAGTGTTATCCCCAAAGACTTACTTTTGCCAACTGTGCTGCACGATCTTTTTAGCCGTGCTTTGTCAGATCGAGTATCTATTCTGGCAACTTGGCAAAGTTTAAGGGCTTTGATTCCTACATCTCCTGAAGCCACAATTCCAACAGTTGAACTACTTTCTCTCAAAACTTTGTCTGAGTCTCGAACCCTAGCAAGACAAGAAGCTGATGTATTACAAAAATATGCAATAGCAAACGACATGCTTGCAAAGGAATTAGTTAATCTTCAGCATCTTGGTCAATTGACACAGGATCTGGCTGATATACTTGCCGCAGTAGCGATGTTCAATTTTCACCGCCACGGGTTTGACTGGCATCGTTCAGGGAAATTAATTGAAGCTATAATCCGAATTCTTGAGCAAAAGGATGAAATTAGGACTAGCCCATTCAAGGTGTGTAATTTTGCAGCTTTTTCTGGTTTAGAATCTTAGCAGTTGAGACATGGGGCTTATTCTTGAGATAAATTCGTTTTGGTTGAGCTAGTACAAAGCTTGAAATTCTGAGTTCTGATCTTGAGTAATCAAGGCTAATCAACTCTAAGCTGATAGTTTTAATTTTGACTTGAGTTTGCCATCTTCCATCTGAACGATGCGATCGGCAATGTCTAGGATGCGGTTGTCATGAGTCACCATCAAGATTGTACAGCCTTGTTCTTTTGCCAGTTTTTGCATGAGATTGACTATATCTCGTCCCGATTGGCTGTCAAGGGCGGCGGTAGGTTCATCTGCTAAAATTATTTGAGGATGACTGACTAAGGCACGAGCGATCGCTACTCTTTGTTTTTGTCCCCCAGACAGTTTATCAGGATAGTAATCCAAATGATTTCCTAATCCTACCTGCTCTAACATCTGGGCCGATCTCACTAGCATCTTTTTTAACCCAAGATATTTGTGCAATTCCAAAGCCATTTTGACGTTTTGGAGTGCCGTTAAACTACCATGCAAGTTATGTGCTTGGAAAATATAACCGTTATGCCGTCGCGCCTGCACTAGTTGTTCAGCACTAGCGCCACAAAGTTCTCGCCCCAACACCTGCAAACTACCAGATTGAGCAGAACGCAATCCACCCACTAAGGTTAGTAAAGTAGTCTTTCCAGAACCAGAGGGCCCGGTCATAATAATAATTTCACCAGCGTTAATTTCTAAGTTGATATTAAATAGAACTTGCTTACGGAGTGAACTATGACCAAAATGGTGGTCGATATTTTTAATAGAGATGACAGATTGACTAGTCATAAATAGCTTGATTACTATAGCAATCCGATTTGATTTCTGAATCACTCGTAGAGGTAAGGGACTGGGGATCGGGGACTGGGGACTGGGAAGAAGGAATAAAGGTGTACTGATTTTTGTTCAAAAATCAAATATGAGTCCTATAGTGACAATTGTCATTTGCAAGGGACAAATGACCAATGACCAATGACCAATGACAAATTTAGAACATATCAGCAGGATCGGTGGCTTGGAGTTTGCGGGTAGCGATCGCACCAGAAATTGTACACATAATGACAGTCAGTACTAATACCTGTAATGCCCGAATCGCGGTCATGTACATGGGTAAATTTGTGGCACTGCGAGTCAGTTGGTAAAGTGCTAAGGATACTCCCAATCCGGGGAAGAAACCTAGTGCCGCCAAAATCAACGATTCTTCAAGCACCACACCTAGCAGGTAATAATTGCGATATCCCATTGCTTTGAAAGTGGCGTATTCTCGAACGTGGGCATTAACATCGGTGGAAAGGACTTGATAGACGATAATCACGCCTACCACAAAGCCCATTGATACACCCAGGCTAAAAATAAACCCAATTGGGGAATTTGTTCTCCAAAAGTTGTTTTCAAATTCAATAAATTCCGCGTGGGTTAAGACTTTGACATCATCTCTCAGATAGGCTTTAAGCATTGCTGCTACTTTTTTCGGGTCATAGCCTGGTTTAAGAACAATCAAACCAAGACTGACACTGCTGGACTGTCGCCCAGAAAATAGCCGCAAAAAGTTTTGATCGCTGGTAATCAGATTGCCATCAGAACCAAAGGAAGCCCCGACTTGAAATAAGCCACTAATGGTAATTGTGCGCCGTTCTATTTCGGTCGTTAGGGTTTTACCTTGGTCAATTTGAGCGATCGCTTTTTGATAATCTCCTCTTGCACCACGGTCGAATAAGACGGTATCCGGTAGCTTAATCGCCTGTAATTGCTGGTTAACATCTGGTAAATCAAAAGCTGGCTTGTCTGGGTTGAAGCCGATAACTAACACCCCCGTCTCACGGTGTGTTTGAGGATTTTTCCAGATTGTGTTATTGAAATACATTGGTTCTGCTGACTTCACCCCTGGTATATCCATTGCTTGGTAAAGTCGCCGCCGAGAAAATGTAGACAAGCTTGGCAAGTTACGGGCTTGGGGACTGGTTAAAACAATATCTGCTTGCAAACTGCGATGTAATCTGGTGTTGCTGTCGTACAGCGCAGTTTGAAAGCCCAACTGCATAAACATGAGAAGATCCGCAAAGGCAATGCCTGATAATGCTACCAAGAGACGGCTTTTTTCATGATTTAGTTGCAGCCATCCAAGAGGTGTTCGCCGTAACAGTTGTTTAATCAATCCCATAATTAGGTACTGGGGACTAGGGACTGGGGATTGGGAATTGGGGATTGGGGATTGGGGATTGGGGATTGGAGATTGGGGATTGGGGATTGGAAAACTTTTTCCTAGTCCCCAATCCCTGATTTTTCACAATTCAATTACTGCCTTAACTTGCATATTGGTTAAAGTGGCAGCTTTTCGGCTGGAGGCTTCATCTAGTCGGATATGGACTTCTACTACTCTGTTGTCGATATTGCTGACTGGATCTGTGTTGATGACATTCTGCCGACGTACTTGCAAGCCTTTGCGATCTACGATTCCCTGCAATTCAATTGGGAGGTAATCACCAAGTATTCGCACTTCCTGGCCGGACTGCACTTTGCCGATATCGCTTTCGTAGACTTCGGCTATGACATACATCTGATTGGTTTGTCCGATATCAGCAATGCCATCATTTGAGACTAATTCGCCAGGATGGGTATGGATCTCAAATACCTGTCCATTTTGGGGCGATCGCACTTCGGCCTGTTTGAGATTGACCTTTGCCAGATTCATGGCTGCTACGGCACGATTGATTTCTGCTTGGGCAGCTTCTACATCCACTCCTCGCACCTCAGCAATTTCCTCAAGGGTTGCAGTAGCTTGTTTTACCTGTTGCTGGCTAGTTGATTGGGTACGATTTAATTGTGCTTGCGCTTCTTGCAGGCTTTTTTGGGCGGTTTCCAAGTTTAAACGCTTACTATCCCGTTGAGAAGCAGAGATTGCACCCTGTTGATATAGTTGCTGATAACGCTCGTCTTCTGCTTGGGCGTTACGCAGTTGGGCTTGAAATCGCTCAATTGTTGCTGCTTGAGCATTAATATTACCTTGACGTTCTGCTTCTGTGCGAGCGATCGCAGCTTTTTGGGCAGCAATTTCACCGCGTTTAGCACCTGCTTGGGTACGGTTTAGGTTTGCCTGGGCTACTTTCACTTGTTCCTGCGCCTCTTTTAATTCTGCTTGCAAGCGATCGCGGCTATTCAAAATCGCAATTACTTGTCCTGCTTTTACCCTATCCCCCTCCCTTACTAATAACTCTTCTACCCGACTTCCTTCCGCAGACACCGCAGCAGAGAGTTTAATTACCTTTCCCTGTGGTTCAATCCGTCCTAAAGCTGTTACCGTTTTTAACTGTGGCAATTGTGTTGCTGGCGCTTGTGTGTCTGAATTTACATAATTTTGCCAGCGCTTTACTATATAAAAACTTATTCCGCCAACAAATAAAAATGCAATTATACTTATAGCAACGGATGGACGCAGAATATATTTAGGGAACGTTCTGTACCCTAGCTTTGAGTTTCGCACCATAGATTACCTCTTAACTAGTGGCGCAGAAAAAACTGAATAAATTAAGTTTTTACTATTAATTATTTCTTTTTTTTACTAACCTTTACTTCCTTTGTTAATTAGTTAGTTATTGTTCATTTATTGATTCTGAGTTCAAAAAAAGGAAATCATTGAGAATTTAGTAAAATACTCCGATTTAGCCGTATAGGATAAAAACATGCTAATCTCAGTATTGATAAACTTATTTTACTGATAAATTAGTTTGGCTTTTTGAAAGTACTTAGATATAGTAAACGGTTTCAAAATAACCGATTGTAACAGCGCCAACAATCAGAGGAAAAATTCAGTCAAAAGTCTTTTGTTATGAAAAACAAATAAGTTTAAATTAATAAAAAATATCTTTGTATTTGATAGATTTCTCATTTGTAATGATATATTTCATTCCTATACCAATTCGTTCTGAAGATAAAGTCTTAAACATCTCCTTGTTAGTATCAAAAGTTGTATATTTATCTAAATCTCTTTTAAAAATCGGGACTTTGATTTCAATTCCCCTTTTTAAGGCTATGTTGTCCGCACAAGTCTGTCGTAGCCATATCTTTATTAATAAACCTTACACTGCGTTTATTATCCCGCCTCAGAATAAATTCCAAGTCTCATATTCAGTAAACCAAAAAGTTTTTTCCCAAGAGCGATCGCTAATCAAGATTACGTACTTTAAAGTACTATATACTACAAAATATATAATTAATGCTT
>NZ_JBALDK010000122.1:0-4706 GCF_036917455.1 Nostoc sp.
GCTGAGTGAATCTCAACTCCTAGCGATCGCAAGAAAGCAACAGTTGACCAAAGTAAATCTGGTTCCAGCGCCAAAGAAACTCGCTTGCAACCAAAGTGAAAGTGATTCTCTAACATTACATGTTGTAACTGACGGCGCTGACGACGGTATTTTTCTGGTACACTGACACCACTGATATATGCCAATGCTTGCAAAAATTTATCTACTGCTACGAGTCCCGTCAGTTCACTAAATACCTCATAGGGTATATTGAATCTTTGATCCAAAATTTGCGCCGCACCCCGCATACTTTCACCTAGTGCTAAAGTGAATACAGAACTGCCAAGCGATCGCAACTGTCCTGCATTTGTGCCATTAGTTGTAATGGCACTAGAAGAATCTTCTATATGACTATCTAGTACGCCAGAAAGGTCAGGTACAACAATAGGTTCAAGTCCAAAAGAGGTGACAATCTCTTTGATTTCCTGTACATCCCCTGGTGTGAATGCAGAACTCGCCAAAATAGTGATTTGTGTGGGACAAGGGTCTTGCTTGGAGCTTTTTTGAGGGATTTCCCTAACCATACTCTCAACTGCACCAGCAAAGCCATCCTGTAATGTACCTTTGAAATCTGGTGTAGAGACAAGCACAATTGGTAAATAATCTAGTTCTGGGTGACGGTGACGAATTTCCTTGACAAAGCGCCCCATATCATCACCTCTGGTTTCCACCAGTCCAGTGCTACAAAGACCGATAATTTCTGGTTTGGATCTCTGCACCAAAGTCAAGATTGCTTGTTCAACTCTTTCCTCGCCACCCAAAATGGTTGCAACTTCGGTCATCGCTGTACTGGAAAGGGGAATCGTCTGACGGAAATGCTGTACTAATACTGCCTTAGTCAAAGCAGTACAGCCTTGAGAACCGTGTAATAAAGGCATTATTCCCTTCAACCCCAAAAAGGCTAAAACTGCACCCACAGTTTGGCTTTGCTTGAGGGGATTAACTGCAACTGATGTACTCGTAATGCTAATAATCGCCATTAGATGTTCTCCTCTAGAGAATTTTCTGCTCCCCCTGCTTCCCCTGCTTCCCCTGCTCCCCCTGCTTCCCCTGCTCCCCCATCCTCTAACCACGGGGCTGGCTGGCATACTTGCTCCCACACAGGATTGTAAAAAGCGGCATACAGTTCTCGTGCCACCTCTAAGATTCCTATATAGCCTGCATAGGCATGGTTGCGTTCTTGATTAATATCTAAGAATGGAATCCTAGCCGTGAGAGATGTGTCTTGATGGTGTTTATCAGCAATTAACATATCAGCTTGATTTTCGTTAATTATCTGTAAAATTTCTTGAGGACTATTTTGTTCTAGAATTATGCTATCTTGACCCAGCAAACTTTTGACTCTAATTCTGTCCTCCTCAGTATTATTCTTAGTACTAATAGCAATAACTCCCATCCCCAATTTCTTAGCCGCAAAGATAATCAACCAACTCTTGAAACTTCCAGTAAAAAGAATAACCCGCTTACCTTGCAATCGGGTGATATAAAGAGCAAGTTTTTCTTGTAAAGCAGTAGTTTCTTCTGCAATTAGCTTTTCTGTACGTTCTTGCAAATCAGAATGACCAAACTTTGCAGCAATATTCCTTAAACACTCATTGATTTGCTCTACACCATAAATAGACTCTTCAATATAGGGAATACCATATTGTTTTTCCATTCCTTTTACTACATTGATTAGTGCTTTAGAGGAGAGGATCACATTAAGCTTGGCACGATGGGCATAGCAAACTTCTTTGTAAACAGCATCACCTGTAATTTTTGCTAAAACTCTGATACCTAATTTCTCCAATAACGGTAGAACATTCCATATTGCACCTGCAATATTATGTTCACCAATTAGGTTGATGTCATAAGGTGTACTAGTATCTGGTTCAGCCGTTCCAATAACGTGTGAAAGCATTGCTTCACCAGCAACACGGTTGCCTAAATTTTGATTCCCAATGAATCCTGGGCAATGTACAGGGATAATGGGTATTCCTGTTTTCTCAGTGGCATCTTTACAAACTCCCTCTATATCATCTCCAATCAAAGCGGTGATGCAAGTGGAGTAAACAAACACCGCCGCAGGTTTGTAGCGTCTTTGTAATTCTAAAATGCCTTTATACAGTTTTTTGGCTCCACCGAAGATGATATCATTCTCATCAATGTCGCTGCTAAAGCGTATCTTGTACAGCATAGAACCAGAAGAAAGACTGCTGTAACTTCCCCAAATACTGGCAGCACAGCCACTTGGCCCGTGAACTACATGAGCAGCATCAGTGATTGGTACTAAGGTAATCATTGCACTATCAAAAGCGCAACTTCCTTGAGTAGTTCCAGGTTGGGGTAATTGTGTGGAAGACTTTTTTTTCTTTTGTATCTGCTGCTGATGAGCATTTTCGGAATTTGAGTTACTGAGTGAATCGTTGGTTTTTCCTGGAGTGGGATTCATTTGTTTGGTGACAATAGATAGAAGTTGTTAGGTATTAACTGAATTCCCAAAGGCTTTTATAGGATTTTTCTTGATTTACTGTGTATCTAAAACATGGAACAAAAGGGAATGAGAAAGAGAATTTCCCATCCCCTAGAACATAAACAACCAACTAAATTAGAGAAGGAGAAAACAAAAACACGAACTAGACTATTAAAGTATTAATCTTGCCCTGTAGGTGTTAGTGTATTAGCGTTATGACTGTGAAGATAAAACATGCAGAAATCAAGATTAGCAATTCGATTACCTCCATTTTCAAGGATTGGTGAGAGAGTGGGCGAGAATCGCCCACCTAATATTTACTTTGTCTTCAGCACCTGAGTCTGAACAAAAACCTTACTTCTTCTAGCTACCGGAAACTATTTCTACGTTTCCTTTTTTCAGTGCTTCTAGTGCTTCGCCTTGGGCATCTTCTAGCTTCTTCTCACCATCTGCTTGAGCGTTGGCGGCACCTATCAATTTTGCAGCATTTTCTTCGCTTTCGAGAATACCAAATTCAATCAACAAATCTTCTAGTTCGTCCATTTCAATAGGTGTGGGAACAGCAAGATTTGTATTGTTGATAATCTTGTCCGCTAATGTCCGGTATTGATTAGCTTGATTGCTATCGGGTGCGTACTCGTTGACAGTCATCCGGCGCAATTCTGCGTGTTGCACGATGTTGTCGCGGGGCACAAAGTGAATCATCTGAGTACTCAATCTGGCCGCCAATGTGCTAATCAGTTCGTCTTCTCTATCAGTATTACGACTATTACAAATTAGACCTCCCAAGCGCACGCCACCAGTATGGGCGTACTTGAGAACACCGCGAGAGATGTTATTAGCAGCAAACATCGCCATCATTTCACCGGAGGTAACAATGTAGATTTCTTGGGCTTTACCTTCACGGATTGGCATAGCGAAACCACCGCACACAACGTCGCCTAATACGTCGTAAGATACGAAATCTACGTTTGAGTAAGCGCCGTTTTCTTCCAAGAAGTTGATGGCGGTGATGATACCACGACCGGCGCAACCTACACCAGGTTCAGGGCCACCAGATTCCACGCATTTGATATCTCGGAAACCATTGATAACTACTTCTTCAAGTTCAATATCTTCCACAGCACCTCGTTCAGCAGCGAGGTGCAAGACGGTGGTTTGAGCTTTACAGTGCAGAATCAAACGGGTAGAATCAGCTTTGGGGTCACATCCCACAATCAAGATGCGTTTACCCACTTCTGCCATTGCAGCAAGGGTATTTTGGGAAGTAGTAGATTTACCGATACCACCTTTACCGTAGAAAGCAATTTGTCTAATTTTTTCGTCGGACATGATGATTGATCCTGTGATTGTTTGGTGGGTCTGTCGGTTTATGAGGCGTTGGCATTTTGTACCTACCAGAGGTACTCACGCAAGTCCCTTATGTAGAACGTCGTTGGAGGTGCTCGTTCTACAGCAAAAAGAGTTTGAATCCAGAACATATTCAAGTTTTGGTCAGTTTTTGTTGCCCATTAGTCATTGTTTTTTCTGACTAACAACTAGAGCAATAAGGCATCACTCAAGGAACATTGCAAGTATCACCATCCGCTCACTCAAACGATTTCTCTGGCGGTAGTAATACCAATTGGAAAAAAGAAAGCTACAGATGACAAACTGGAAACCCAAATTCAATCCGAATTACGAATTCAGCACTATCAGTTGTTGTAATCACAAAGAAGGTTGCTCATACCTCAAAAGTGGTTGCAGCAGGAATTTCAATTTACGCCAAGTATTCCTTTAATCACACAACCAACCATTGCAATCCACTCTAAACAGTCGCTACAACTTCCCCAATTTTGCTGATATCGTAACCGCCGAGAATTTCAAATTGGGAGTGAACCATCCGATGTCCCAAAGTACTGAGCAACTGCTGTACTGGTGCTTCTTCTAAATATTCCTTAAGAATCACCAAATCATATCGTGACCGATGTAAAGGGATAAATCCCAGCCCAAAGGCGGTAGCTACAGATGCCGTACTTATACCAGCATCGGCAACTCCTCTGACTACAGCTTGAGCAACATCTTGGTGAGTTTTGAGTATATTGTCAAAGCCCTGAACAGCATCGAACGGTATCTGCTCCTTTTGGAGTGTTTGTTCCAAAAGCATCCGACTACCAGAACCGATTTCGCGGTTGACAATAGTCGCGCCCCCTGCAACTAAGTCACTAACTGTTCT
>NZ_JBALDK010000123.1:0-1569 GCF_036917455.1 Nostoc sp.
CAAAACGGAGAGTTTGATCCTGGCTCAGGATGAACGCTGGCGGTATGCTTAACACATGCAAGTCGAACGGTGCTTTCGGGCACAGTGGCGGACGGGTGAGTAACGCGTGAGAATCTGGCTTCAGGTCTGGGACAACCACTGGAAACGGTGGCTAATACCGGATGTGCCGAGAGGTGAAAGGTTAACTGCCTGAAGATGAGCTCGCGTCTGATTAGCTAGTTGGAAGTGTAATGGACTCCCAAGGCGACGATCAGTAGCTGGTCTGAGAGGACGATCAGCCACACTGGGACTGAGACACGGCCCAGACTCCTACGGGAGGCAGCAGTGGGGAATTTTCCGCAATGGGCGAAAGCCTGACGGAGCAATACCGCGTGAGGGAGGAAGGCTCTTGGGTCGTAAACCTCTTTTCTCAGGGAAGAACACAATGACGGTACCTGAGGAATAAGCATCGGCTAACTCCGTGCCAGCAGCCGCGGTAATACGGAGGATGCAAGCGTTATCCGGAATGATTGGGCGTAAAGCGTCCGCAGGTGGCTATGTAAGTCTGCTGTTAAAGAGTCTAGCTCAACTAGATAAGAGCAGTGGAAACTACAAGGCTAGAGTACGTTCGGGGCAGAGGGAATTCCTGGTGTAGCGGTGAAATGCGTAGAGATCAGGAAGAACACCGGTGGCGAAGGCGCTCTGCTAGGCCGTAACTGACACTGAGGGACGAAAGCTAGGGGAGCGAATGGGATTAGATACCCCAGTAGTCCTAGCCGTAAACGATGGATACTAGGCGTGGCTTGTATCGACCCGAGCCGTGCCGTAGCTAACGCGTTAAGTATCCCGCCTGGGGAGTACGCCGGCAACGGTGAAACTCAAAGGAATTGACGGGGGCCCGCACAAGCGGTGGAGTATGTGGTTTAATTCGATGCAACGCGAAGAACCTTACCAAGGCTTGACATGTCGCGAATCTTCTTGAAAGGGAAGAGTGCCTTCGGGAGCGCGAACACAGGTGGTGCATGGCTGTCGTCAGCTCGTGTCGTGAGATGTTGGGTTAAGTCCCGCAACGAGCGCAACCCTCGTTTTTAGTTGCCAGCATTAAGTTGGGCACTCTAGAGAGACTGCCGGTGACAAACCGGAGGAAGGTGGGGATGACGTCAAGTCAGCATGCCCCTTACGCCTTGGGCTACACACGTACTACAATGCTCCGGACAGAGGGCAGCAAGCATGCGAATGCAAGCAAATCCCGTAAACCGGAGCTCAGTTCAGATCGCAGGCTGCAACTCGCCTGCGTGAAGGAGGAATCGCTAGTAATTGCAGGTCAGCATACTGCAGTGAATTCGTTCCCGGGCCTTGTACACACCGCCCGTCACACCATGGAAGCTGGTAGTGCCCGAAGTCATTACTCCAACCTGCAAAGGAGGAGGATGCCTAAGGCAGGACTGGTGACTGGGGTGAAGTCGTAACAAGGTAGCCGTACCGGAAGGTGTGGCTGGATCACCTCCTTTTTAGGGAGACCTACACCCCTTACAGTTCGAAAAGCATACAGTTATATAGAACGTAAGTTGGTCTAACCTAGGTCGGTCG
>NZ_JBALDK010000124.1:0-53900 GCF_036917455.1 Nostoc sp.
TAGCCTCTAGACCGTGGTGTTCTAATTGATGAGAGAATATTAAATTAACCATCACAAAAGTTTAAATTCATTGATCATGGCGAAAATCCAGTTTTCTAAAGGTCTTGACGAAGAAGTAACTCCAGAGGTGCGGTTGACGCGATCGCGCACTGGTGAAAGTGGTACAGCGACGTTTATTTTTACCAATCCGAAGATTTTAGATCAAGGCAGTACCGAAGACATTACCGGGATGTACTTGATTGACGAAGAAGGGGAGATAATTACCCGTGAAGTTAAGGGTAAATTTGTCAACGGGAAACCGGAAGCATTAGAAGCAGTTTATGTGATGAAATCTGCCCAAGAATGGGATCGCTTTATGCGCTTTATGGAACGGTATGCTGAAGAAAACGATCTCGGACTCAGTAAGGCGGAAAAATAGGGCATAGGGCATAGGGCACAGGACATAGGTAATTTTTTCATGTAAAATGCGCTATTCTCCGTGCCCAATTGTCCATTATCAAAAGAAAGTTAAAAGCTTAACCCATGACACAACAGCCCCATCCAGATTCACCTGGGATTACGGTAACTTGTGCTGTGATTACTGTCAGCGATACACGCAAGCCCGAAACAGACAAAAGTGGCCAACTAATTCAGCAGTTACTCATTGGTGCTAACTATGCTGTCGGAGCCTACACGATTATCAAAGATGAACCAACACAAATTCAAGAGCAGATAGAACATCTGGGTAAAAGCTCAAATTTGGATGCTGTAATTTTTAATGGTGGGACAGGTATTGCACCAAGAGATACCACCTACGATGCCATTGAGAAGTTACTGGAGAAAACTTTGCCAGGGTTTGGTGAGTTATTTCGTTTTTTAAGTTATCAAGAAATTGGTTCGCGGGCGATCGCTTCTCGGGCTGTTGCTGGTATTTATCAAGATAAATTAATCTTCTCGCTTCCTGGTTCTAGTAATGCTGTGCGGCTGGCGATGGAAAAACTAATTGTGCCCGAACTTACTCACTTGGTAAGTCAGCTATATAAGGGATTGAAATGAGTAGCCTTTTAAGAAGCTATATAAAATTAAGGAATAAAGTACTGAAATCATCCTTTCTACGCTTACATCTTGAGACAACCCAGAATTATAGTAAAACGAATGAAATGTTAATATCAGGTCAGCAATGGAGCCTATTTACTGGAACTGCATAATTGCTCACGGCATCACTGCATTTTCATACTTTGGCATCCCTATATTAATAGGGATTTTCTTTGCCAAAACCAAGGCAACTATCCCTTCTAAGTTTTGGCCAGCGTTTTTATTATCAGGTGGATTCGTAATATTTTGCGGATTTCATCACCTTTTGGCGGTCTTTGAGCTAGATTCGGCAGTGTCGCTGTTGTACTTGGGCGTACTTGATGTAATGGCATTTGTCTCATTATGTGTATTACTATGCCTAATACCAAGCGCTTATCAAATTTTAGAGGCGATCGCCAAATCTCAAGAAAATACCCGCGAACTTCAATGCAGCCAGCAGATACAAAGGCTATTCCTAGATCAGGGCCCCTTTGTAGCCTATATCAAAGATGAGCAATCTAGAGTGCTTTACTACAACCAGGAAATACAGTCTAGGTTTTCGGTAGATTCACAAGAATTGTTGGGGAAAACGGATAGGGAATTCTTGACAGATCCAGAAGAGGGGCGGCGGGTAATGGAAAACGATCGAGTCGTTTTGAAGACTTTGAGCCCTTTAAAGCTAATTGAAGAGGTAAGGATGCCTGATAACGATCGGCCGTGCTACTGGTTATCGTTTAAGTTTCCGTTTAGCGACTACGCAACGGGTGCTTACCGCATCGGTGGGATCAGTATCGATATTACAGAATCCATAGAAGCACAGCGATCGCTCACCGATCTAAATCAGCAGCTAGCAGAAAGAACACTGAAATTAGAGGCAAAAAAACGGGAACTTATATATCTCTCAGATATGGCCGATATGCTTTATTGCTGCGAGTCTGAAGATGAGGTGTACCAAGTTGTTGCTTTAACCTGTTCCAAGCTGTTTCCTGGTATGAGTGGTTGTATCTATATAATTGCTAATTCCAAGAATTATGTTCAGATGAATAGTTCTTGGGGAGATGAAAAAAGCAGTAAAGAAATATTTTCAATATCTCAATGCTGGGCATTGCGAAGAGGAAAATTAAACCTTTTATCGCCTTGTAACTCAGGACTGATGTGCAGCCACTTAATACAGCCGATTAATGGCGCACATTTGTGCTTCCCATTGTTTGGACAAGGCGAAGTAGTTGGGATTCTACACCTCTATGCTCTTGAAGAAATCAGTTCAGAAGATCAACAAATTACTGAGATTATTGCTAGAACATTAGGCTTTGCACTGAATAATCTATCGATAAAAAAACGTTTAACTTATGATAATTTGCGGGATGGGATGACCCAACTATTCAATCAAAGCTATATGGAAACCATACTGGAACAAAGGCTAGCGGAGGCTGAACGGTCTGGACAACCTCTTAGTGTTATTTTCCTTGATATTGATAACTTTAAAGCTTATAACTCGCGCTATGGGCATTTGACTGCCAATATTGTTATTCGGGGATTAGCAAAACTGCTGTTAAAATCAATTCGCTCTTTTGATATTCCTTGCCGATGGGGTGGTGAAGAATTTGTGATTGTAATGCCTAATATGACGCTGGAAACGCTCAGGAAGCGAGTAGAACAACTAAGGCTAGATGTTGAACAAATGCAATTGAAGGACGGCGAGCGGATTCTTCAAGGTATTACCGCTTCTTTTGGAATAGCTGTCTCAGAACCAGGAATTACGGTTACGGATTTTCTGAATCGGGCAAATCAAGCGATGCTTGAGGCAAAGCGAACAGGCAAGAATCGGGTTATGGAGTATGTAAATAGGTACAATTAAAATAATTCGTAATTCATAAAACTGCAAATGGTGAAATAGAATCTAGAGACGCTTCAGCGTAGCAGGAGAAAGCCCAATCCAGTTTCACATCTCTACAAGGTTTATGGATAATAGATTTTCCCCTATAAAAAACAACTCCCTGAAGATGTGGGAGTTGTTTTTTGGTCTTCAACTATTTTCTCAAAACATGATTTGATTCAGAATGAAGCTATGCCTGCGGTGGGCTGCGCCTACACTAAACAGATGGTAGCTAAAATAGCCGCGATTATATAAAATACTCCAACTACTTGCAATTCTGACCAGCCAGTGAGTTCTAAATGATGGTGTAAGGGTGCCATTTTGAACAGGCGTTTGCCTTTGCCATCGGGGCCTTTCGTGGCTTTGTAATAACTCACCTGTGCCATCACCGAAAGGGTTTCTACAAAGAAGATACCACTGAGAATGAACAGTGCTACTAAGGTGTTTGTCAATAGCGCTACAGCAGCTAATGCTCCTCCCAGTGCCAGGGAACCAGTATCTCCCATGAAAACGCGGGCTGGATTACGATTATGGGCTAAGAAACCTAAACACCCACCACTTAAAGCCGCACAGAAAACCATCAATCCGGGTGCTGTGGGTGCGATTAAGGCACCTAATGCCAAAAGTGCGATCGCTACTGTTCCTGCTGCCAAGCCATCAATCCCATCTGTTAAATTAGTCGCATTACTTTCTGCAACTAGCACAAAACCTGCTAAGGGCCAAAATAAAAATCCTAATGGTAGTGTGAAGCTTACCCAAGGTAAAGCAATATTCGTAATATTAGAAGGTTGATTAAACATCAGCCATAGACAAAACACTGCTGCAAAACCTACTTGCAAAGCGAGTTTCGTTCGGGGAGATATACCTTTATTTGATTTTCGGCGGAGAATTTGCCAATCGTCGAGCCAGCCAA
The DNA here is from genome assembly GCF_036917455.1 of Nostoc sp. Classification (GTDB taxonomy): domain Bacteria; phylum Cyanobacteriota; class Cyanobacteriia; order Cyanobacteriales; family Nostocaceae; genus Nostoc. Next base: position 3,843 of record NZ_JBALDK010000124.1, read on the forward strand.
TCAATCCGTAGCTAATTGTCAATGCCGAAACTGCAAGGACATCTGTAGCAAAGTTAGACAAGATGCAAGCAATAATCACACCTACAGGGATAAAAAATATACCTCCCATTGTGGGGGTGCCTGCCTTTTTTAAATGAGCTTGGGGCCCATCTTCGCGGATTATTTGTCCAGTTTTAAGTGCTTGAAGTAAAGGTATTACCCAATAGCCCACAGCACCTGAACCCAGAGCACACAACAGCAGTGGCAGGGTTAACGACATACTTTGCCAAGGTAGTCTGTTGGCCATCGAATCCAAGAAAAATGCTGTTGTACCTAGACCAACGGCTAACAAAGAGGCTAGCGCGATTCCAGAAATATTTAGTCCTTGCTCAGGAGATAATTTAGCGTCCACAGAAGTTTCCCTTCACTCCACACTTATTAAATTGAATACTAATAGCTAGGGATACTACCAAGTCCCTAGCCTGAAAAGGCTAATCCTCGGCGATTCCTATATCGTCATTATCATCAAGGTCGTAGCCAATTCCATCTTCTACACCCATTAGGGAGTTTATTTCTTCTTCGCCATCTTGAAAATAAGGTTCGTGAACGTCACGTGTTATTATCCGACCCTTATTTTCCAACCAATCTAATAAAGAAGACTCTGGCTTGATGGGGATGATATGGGCTCGCTGGTTACGGGGTTCTTCACGTAATGGAGAGTTCAACATATCAAAGAAGACAAGAAAAGGTTTACGTAAGTTGACATTTAGAGTCTATCACTTGACACGGATTAATTTAGTTATCTTTTCAACCCTTTGGTTGATAAATCCGCATTCAGATAGAAATTTTTATTTAGGCTTAAGTCAAGCGATTCTTAGTAATTTTATGGTTCTACACATAGGTTATGAATATCTTGTTTATGCTGATGGAAAGTGAGTGATTTTAGAGGTGACTAGGCGATGATGGGAAAAGCGGCTCTCATAGATGCGATCGCTGGTACTAATCGCGGTTTACTGGCGACTGAAGCCCAGAAACAGGCTATCTTAGCAGCGATCGCCAATTTAGAAGACTTTAATCCTACACCCCGTCCGGTGGAAGCTGGTAATTTGCTAGACGGCAATTGGCGATTACTATACACCAATAGCAAGGCTCTTTTAAATTTAGATCGTCTACCTTTTTGCAAACTAGGTCAAATCTATCAGTGTATCCGGGTAGAGACTACCAGTGTTTACAACATAGCTGAGATTTATGGCTTACCTTATTTGGAAGGATTAGTCAGCATTGCTGCTAAATTTGAGCCAGTTTCAGGTCAACGTGTCCAAGTAAAATTTGAGCGGTCTATTATCGGCTTACAACGTTTAATAGAATACAATTCTCCGGTAACTTTTATCCAACAAATTGAAGAAGGTAGAAAATTTCCGGCAATTGATGTTGCTATAAACAGCGATCGACAGCAAGGCTGGTTAGATATCACTTATATAGATAACGATCTGCGGATCGGCAGAGGTAACGAGGGGAGCGTGTTCATATTGAGTAAAACATAAGTTTGTGCAAAAATACTGTTTCGCAATGAAGGTAAGCTATAATGGCTACCTTGTCAAGTAGGGTTTAATACAGTTTTAAATTTGGTATATGGTATTGGGTGGACGAGATGAGAGAGATACGAATAATTAATATTCAATGTCCATTGACCAATGCGCTACACCAAATTCAGATAAATAACTTAACAAAGACTCTTGCCGCGACCTTCAGGTTGTAGAGTGAAATCAATTAGCCCTCTAGATTGGCGATTGATAACTAAAAGGGAAAATAATCATGGTTCAACGTGGTTCTAAAGTACGTATTCTCCGCCCTGAATCCTACTGGTTTCAGGATCTTGGAACTGTGGCTTCCATTGACCAAAGCGGCATCAAATACCCTGTAATTGTCCGCTTTGATAAGGTCAATTACTCTGGTATCAATACCAACAACTTTGCTCAGGATGAATTAGTCGAGGTTGAAGCACCAAAGGCTAAACCACCTAAAAAATAGCAGCAAAGCTACAAGTGGGTTGTTTGATGCGATGATGAAGGGTAGTCTTAAGTCTGAAGGTATGAAGTCTGAAATTTCAGTTCATTCATTCTTCATCCTAGCCTACCCTAATCTATGAGAGCCGCCCTGCGGGTATTTACGGTTTCTCTTGGGTAATAATAACGAGCCATCTACGGCTGTGTAAGTTACTACCCCATCTCTTCTTTATTGAACCCCCAAGTACATTAAAATTGTCTGCTTAATCAGCTTGAATGCCTGAACTGCCTGAAGTTGAAACAGTCCGAAAGGGTCTAAATCAATTGACCCTTAACCAAGAAATTACGGGTGGAGATGTGCTGCTCAATCGCACCATCGCCTACCCGTTTTCTGTAAGTGAGTTTGTTGATGGAATTAACCAGAATACAATAGCTACTTGGTATCGTCGCGGTAAATATCTCCTCGCCGAACTTTCTTCCCCTTCATCAACCAGTTGGCTAGGGGTTCATCTACGAATGACCGGTCAACTACTTTGGCTACATCGAGATGAACCATTACATAAGCACACGCGGGTTAGATTATTCTTTGGGGATCGGCAGGAATTGCGTTTTGTCGATCAGCGCACCTTCGGTAAAATTTGGTGGGTTCCGCCTGGTGTTGCTGTAGAAAATATTATGACTGGTTTGGCAAAACTGGCAGCAGATCCATTTTCACCGCAATTCACTGTTGAATATCTAGCAAGTAAACTTAAAAACCGCCGCCGTCCAATTAAGACTGCGCTACTGGATCAGTCGGTGGTGGCGGGATTAGGAAATATTTATGCCGATGAAGCCCTGTTTAAGAGTGGAATTTTACCTGAAACATTGTGTATAGATTTACAGCTAAAGCAAATTGAGCGTTTGCGAACAGCCATAATTCAAGTTTTAGAAACCAGCATTCAGGCTGGCGGTACAACTTTTAGTAACTTCTTAAGTGTTAAAGGTGTCAACGGCAATTATGGTGGTGTTGCCTGGGTTTATAACCGCGCTGGAGAACCCTGTCGAGTTTGTGGTAAGCCAATTCAACGGATTAGGTTGGCTGGGCGATCTAGTCATTTTTGCCTACAGTGTCAAACCTTAGGGGGAGTTGGGAGTTAGGAGTTAAGAATTTTTACTTTTAATTCGGAACTCTCCTAAAATGCAGATAAAACAATCTATAAATTTGAAAGGAAAATTCATGGCAGTTAAAAAGGGAGATATGGTTCGCGCGATCCGCGAGAAACTGGAAAACAGTTTGGAAGCAAAAGCTAGTGATACTCGCTTTCCTTCTTATTTGTTTGAAACCAAGGGCGAAATTCTAGATGTCAAAGGTGATTACGCCCTGATTAAGTTCGGGAAAGTGCCGACACCAAACGTTTGGTTACGTGTAGATCAACTAGAAGAGTTTAAATAATAAAAAAGAATTCAGGAGTTGGAATTCAGAATGGGCTAAACGCCTCGCTACCGCTAACAGCATTTATTTCGACTTCGCTTGTTAGAGGTTGAATGAACAAGTATTTCACTGTGATTTTAGGCACTTCTTAGATCCCCCATAACCCCCCTTAACAAAGCAGGGCTGTTTCATTCCATTTCAAACAGGATTTGTCAAGATGGTTAGCGAGAAAATTGTAAGAGGATGTTTGAAAAGTCCTCTCGTTGGTAGCAAAACATTTCAGATCCCCCTAAATCCCCCTTCAAAAGGGGGACTTTGATTCCGGTTCCCCCCTTTTGAAGGGGGGCTAGGGGGGATCTCTAAGTGCCTAAAATCACAGCCAAATACTTTTCAAACTACCTCTAAGTGAGGTGACGAGAAGATGAACTTTTAAGCACTTAAACAACAGTAAAATTATTCATTTTCTTGGCACGCTGGTAACAAAATAATCAATTTTAAATCGCTAGAACCCTTGATATTTAGAGTTATTTAGGGAATGAAACAGCTCTGCCTTAAAAAGGGGGGAATAAGAGTCTTAAAGTCTCTTTTTTTAAGGGGAATTTAGGGGGATCTAAAACTTTTAATACCGACAATAGGACTTTTCAAACATCCTCTTAGACCTTTTGCAACAGTCCCTAACAGCCAATCCCTCCCCGCTTTTTGGGAGGGGTTCTGTATTTTTGATTTATGCAAGAGGTATTTTTCCCAATGCTATTTTGTTGTCCTTACTAATCCGTTGGATGCGATGACTTATTTGGCTTGCAAGCGTGTATTGGAATTAACTTTCAGCAATGAAGAAAGAGAGTGTTTGCATACTTCGGCTCAATCTGTACGTCAAAATCTTGAGCGATCGCAGGAAATTTTGGATAACAATAAGCGAGCAAATAATTCCTAATTTAAGATACAAGTTATCGGATTCATTGATGATGATTGGAATGCGTTGATTAAGTTTGAAATAGCAACAAAAAGAAAAGGCAAGAGGATTTGAACCCACTGCCTTATTTGTTATTCCAAAATTGCTCGCGCTATGAAAACCAACACCATGAGATTAATTTGGCATTAACGGCGGGAATCTTGATCTGCGGGGTCGCCGTAGGGGTCTTCGCTGGCTGGGCGGACATCACCAAACTCCCCTGTGTCTGCGGGATCGCCATAAGGGTCTTCACTAGCTGGGCGAACGTTGCCGTAAGATGCGATATCTGCGGGGTCGCCATAGGGATCTTCGCTGGCTGGACGGACATCGCCGTAAGATGCCGGGTCTGCGGGATCGCCGTAGGGATCTTCACTGGCTGGGCGGACATTGCGATCGCGCAATTGGCGATCTTGTTCAGTTTGATCGTTGTTCGATCCCAAAAGCAAGTCCTTCGCCTTTCGGAAAAATTCATCTACCATGATCTGTCTCCTGATTTGAGTTCGTGTTTCCGACGTGCGCCATCGGCGTTATCCTCCTGGAAACCCGCTTTAGATTTACACACGCTTGGCTGGTCTAGAGTTGCGGTGCTGCGGATGAAGTTATACCAGTGAGATCGCGACCTGTAGTACTTCTGTTGTAGCCTTGGAATTCCCGATATTTTTGTGCTTCAGATTCGGGGACTCGAATTCCTTCTGCTGGGGGTGTTACCCAATGGGCGCGATGTTCAGCATCACGGTAGTATACACGCCCATTCTTGGAAAGATAGTACTTACCTTGCGCTCCTTCTTGTGAAGCATTTTTATGCTGATTGTAGAGGTAATAAAGTCCAGCAGCACCTGCTAAAAGCGCCACTTTTTGCCCTGTACCCAATCCCTTCTTAGCTTCGGGTTGGTTTGTGTTGCGATCGCTCACTGTTCTACCAACACTATCATCAACAGGTGGTGGAACTGAGGCTTTTTGGGAACCGCCTCCGCAGCTACTCAGCAAGGGTACCATTAGCAATGCCGAAAGCAGCACTGCGAATAGACGCGAAACTATTTTACGTTCTTTATATATTGTATTCATCGGATTTCGTTATCACCTTTATTTGCTAAGAGCCTTGCTGTTGCAGAAACCAAGTTGAAATTCCTGTTATTTCGCCTGCGATCGAAAAAACCACTTGATTTGTAACTGCATCAGCTACAGCGTTTAATTGTCATGATCGTTGATTTTCTCAAGTCTTCCATCCTGCCTTTGAGAGAAACTGCATTCATCCCAAGGAAATATATTGTTGATTTTTGATTAATCAATTTAGCTGAAACGTCGCAATGTTCAGCAATTTCTCGGTTATTTTTCGTCGGTAAATAAATTAAAAAGATACAGTTACTATGCTGATCTTTGTCAAAAAATACACTCAATATGACATCAAAAAATGTAGCCCAAATTAGCACTCGTCTCCTTTTGGCTTTGTGGGATTTGGGAGGAACGCAACAGGAAGTTAAGAAGGGTCAACTCACGAAGCGAATTGTATCCAAAAGTCAGAAAGTAGCAGATTATCAGGGTTCGTTTGAAGAATTGCAGAATCAAGGTGCGATCGCAATCTCTAAAAAGGGATATTCTCTGACATCTCCTAAAGGTTTAGAGGTATTGGGTGAGGGTTTGAGGACTGGCGAGTTTAAGTTTGAAGGGACAATTGTCGGAACTTGGGCAGCGAATGCGTTGGTGAAGTGGATTAGTCAGATCGATGTTGCGGTAGTTAGTGCAGATGTACCAATTAATGGGAAGGGTGCGATCGCATCTTACGACAATTTTAAATTAGTGGCGCTGGAAGTCTACGACAAGCTGAACCAAAACTACAACTTAGATGATCTTGTGCCAATTTATCGTATCAGGAGAGAAATAGGCGATCGGGTTAGTCGTGAATATTTCAATGAGTGGCTGCTGGAAATGCAAGAGAAGGACATTTTGCAACTCCAAGGCGGTAGCTTGTCAGATAGCGATCCGGACAAACTGGAAGATTCCATAACTACCCCATTAAGTGGGTTACGCTGCTACGCCAAGCGTTTAAACTCATAAACCAATTCTTAGGTTGCTCTTCACACCCACTGAAACGCTAGTTTAGATGTCGTGCAGCTACAAATAGTGAGCAATCCAAAATCTAGCATCCAAAATCTAGTATCCAAAATCCAAAATTCACCTCACTCTAGATCAATGTCTAACGACAACGGCCTAATTAATGCCATCAAAAGTCACAACCCATTTGACAGACCTTTAGTAGTTAGAAGTCAAGATATTTGGGTCACAGGTTTTCCTGACGTTCCCTCTTTAAATGTCCATGCCTCAGATGCTATTTTTGATGCTATTGAAAAAGTTCGTACCAAACAACAGCCAGTCATAGGCATTACTATCAAGGCTGAAAGAGGATTAGGCAAAAGCCATCTTATCAGTCGAATTCGCCGCCAACTTCAGACTGATGGTAGTGCTTTATTTGTTTATACGAGCGAGATTAACGATTTAAATCGAATTAAAGCTGAATTTTTACGAAATTTAGCAAATAGCCTCAAACACATCGGTAGCCAAGGAATGAGCCAGTGGCGGGAATTAGCAACTGCTATTTTCAATGAAGCTTACAACAAAATCTTCACGCCAGAGCAAATGGTTCGTCACTTTTCCGAAGTTTTAAAAGTAAATTCCAAGGTAGTTGAGCATTGGACGGATCGAGTTCTGGGAATTAAGCATGACATTGAAAACCCTGATATTATCGCTGCAATTTTATGGACACTTTCCTCTAATCCATCTGAGGAGCGTTACGCTATAAACTGGCTTGCTGGTCAAGAACTACCACAGTCAAGAGCTGATGCATTAGGTTTAGCAAACTCCAGCGCTCAGGATAGAGAAGCCCAAGCTTTCAGCACAGTTCGTCAAATTCTCGATTTGATTAGTGATTACAAACCAATAGTCATTTGTTTTGACGAATTGGAAAGTATTCTAATGTGTAATGATGCTGGATTCACAGCATCACAAGTTACTGCCATTTTAGCCAAGGATTTATATGATAAAATTAAACGCGGTGTTTTTATAACGGCGATGTTTCCTCAAACCTGGACTGATCAAATAAGAGCTTTAAAAGAGGCAGAATCAGTTACAGATCGGATCGCTCAAAGAAGTATTGAGTTAACTTATCTCAAATCTGAAGATATTATTGCCTTAGTTTCCCAGTGGTTAAAAGACTTTTATGACCAACATGAAGTAACACCACCTCATTCAGTTTATCCTTTTGATGAAGAGAAACTGAGAGAACTTGGAAAGGAAAAACCAATGGTTAGAAAGGTTTTACAATGGTGTGCAGAAAACTGGAGTATTCCTACTGAAATAATAACACCACCACTGTTAAAGCACCCAGTAGAATCTGCTTTTAATAAGGAAATGGCAGCGCTTAAAAGTAAGATAAAAGATGATATTGAGGATAACAATAAACTCGCTAATGCTCTGAGATTTGGCTTTTCTAACCTAGTTGGACAAACTTTAGAAAATGTCAAAATCATGGAAATTGTAGACGTTAAAACTCGTAGTGTAGACCAAGGATATATTAATTTTAAAATTGTGGGTGAGGAGAACGCTAATATTGTAAAAATTGGCATAGCTGTTCTTGAAGGAGTTAGTGGTATGTTTCTCCAAGCTGGATTGAAGCGCTTAATTGAATACAAAAAATTTGATTTAACTCGTGGTTGCTTAGTTCGCTCTAAAAATATTAGCAGTGGTAGTAAAGCAAAACAGTATTTGGAAAAACTTTTGTCAAAACATCTAGGTGGAGAATGGGTGTTATTAAAATCTGAAGAGATTCAGCCACTCTTAGCAATTGATTATATCAGGAAAGCCCGAAATGATTATGAATTAACTGAAGCACAAATCGTTGATTTTGCTAGAGAAAATCGAATAATACTCGATAATAATCTCATCCGTGAAATTCTCAGCGATCCATCTGGGCGAATTCCTGAAGATGCTATTGATGAAAATATTTAAAATAGGTATATATTTTGGTAATAAATTTCCCTTAAGCGAAAAACTTCGGGCTAAAAAAACCAAGCCCGTACAGGTAGACTTGGTTTTTTAGCCGCAATGTTTGGATTTTTCAGCAATAATGAATAATTCTGTTGTAATTAATACTGCTATTTGCTTGCCTGCGCCAGATATTGAGGCATTAATTCAAGGACGAGCGATTGTCGCAATGTGCAAAAATTATATTGTTCCAGAGCGTCAATTTGCCCTTTATCCAACGGATGCTTCAATTAATATACTGCCAGTTGAGCAGTACTATCACTCAAGTTTCTTGGCTACTGCTAAAACTGCTCTTACCCAAGTAAGTCCTGAAACTATATCAGTTAAAGCCTGGGTAAGGTGTGAAAAGTGTGAACCTCTACATAATACGGAATCATTGTCTGCTTTATCACCGTTAACAATTTGGACTACAGAAGCATTACAAGAAATATTAACGCAAAGACATAATATTTTTTTGTTATACTTGCGCGTTTATCAGTTGTCCAAACTAATTACACTCTCTATAAAAGTAAACAGCCAGTTTGTTTACTTAGGAGAGCCTTTAACTATTTCCGAAGTCAGTCCCGTATTAAACGATCGCACTTTCGCCCAACGCAAGCATCAACTGGAAAACCGACAGCCGCCACTACACCCTGAATTAGAAGAATTGCAAAGTGCGATCGCATCCCTCATTATTAGCCAACCAGCAGCGAAACAATTAGACGACGATATCAAAGCATTTTTGGGTTGGAGTAGTGACAGGCTAATCAAGCAACCCGATGTAAATTTAGCTTGGATAAGTAATATTACAAAATTGGGCGATCGCAGCATCGAACAAGACGAGAAAAAAAATAACTACCAAGCTGGTACAGATTTTGAAAACATCGCACGTCAAAGTCTGGAGTTTTTAGGCTTCAAAGTTGAAAATGCTTTCAAAGGTGGTGCTGGAGGCTTAGATTTATATTGTTCAAAACCTTACCCTATTGTTTGCGAGTGTAAAGCGGGTAGACTTATTCCTAGCGGTACAGTTGAGGAATTAATTAAGCTAGGCGGAATGCATTTAGGTGCTGATCAATTTATTGATTCAGCAAAATTAGTAATTGGCCCAGGTAATCCATCTAGAGATATACTAAAAGCCGCGCAAAAATGGAAAGTAAGTATTATTAATGCTATGACTTTACAAAAGTTAGTTGAATTCAAAGCAAAATATCCAGGTGCTATTAATTTAGTTGAATTACAGCAATATCTACAACCTGGGCAAATTGACTATAAAATTGGTGAATATATTGATAAAGCTGAGAGAGAGATTAAATTGCGATCGCACATTATCCAGCTTGTGAAAAATTATCTACAAAACTCAGGTATAGAATCTGCTGGTGTTGAATCTCTACATGGTGCATATTTCGGTTCATATCCACCACAGCCAATAAAAACAATAGAAATGCACGAAATTCTTATAGAACTTTCTTCACCCTTAACAGGCTATTTAGGACGAATAAAAGGCAGTGATTGGAAGAGCGATCGCTTTTACTTTCTCCGCGATTTACCTATTAACTAAAAATAGTATATATCTCTCTCTTTTTTTACCTTTGCATCCTTCTCTAACGAGACGCTGCGCGTAGCTTGTTTCCTTGCAGGAGTATACGGTTCGTTAAAAAAACTAGCGATCGCTCGTCTATCGTCAAAGAATGCCTGGATTTAGCAAATGATAAACCCAGGCAGAGCTTTTGAAATAGCTATGACAGCAGACACTACAAATTTATCTAACTGAAAAAGCCTCGTTGAACCGCCGTGTCACAGGCTCAGTAATGAATGTCAAAATTGACTTTTTACGAGTGACAATTTCACCTGTAGCAGACATTCCTGGTGTAAATTCTACCTCTTGACCACGCACATTCACTGAATGTTTATTTAGCTTAATTCTTGTAGGAAACACTAAGCCCAATTCTTTATCAACAATTGCATTCGGACTAACTTGCATAACTTCGCCATCCACAATCCCAAATTCCTGGAAGGGGAAAGTCGCCATTTTTACTTTTGCCTTCATTCCTTGACGAATAAACCCAATATCGCGGTTGAGAACTTTCACCTCTAGAAGCATTTCTTCCCCTTCTGGCAAAATTGATACCAATTCTTCACCAGATTGGACTGGCCCCTTGGTGGCTTTGACTCGGTAAATCGTACCAGCAACGGGAGCCTCAATGGTTTCTAAAGCTTGCTGCTTTCTCGCCTGTTCTAATTGACCTTGAATAGTTGTCAGTTCTTCTTTACGCTTGTTGAACTGGGTTAAAATTTCACTTTGGCGTTCTGATGATACACGTTGAGCCTGACTGCGTGCAGCGTTGTAAGCTTGTTGTGCTTGGCGAATTTCTTGGGCTTGGGCAGCAATATCTTTTTCTAATGATGTGACTTTATCTTTAGCCTCTGTTATTTTATTCTGGCCATTGGTAACATCATCTTGCGCTCTGGTGATTTCTGTCTTTGCACGAGTTAATTTTTCTTGGGCATCCAAGTAATCCACACGAGGTACAGCGCCAGGAGTAATTAGAGTACGTAGGCTTTTTTCCCTTTCTTGTGCAAGTGCCAAATTACTTTCAATTCTAATCCGAATGCTATCTGCGTTGGCCAGGTTGGTTTGAGCATTGCCAACGCTGCTTTTGGCATTAACTAAGTTGTCTTGCAATCGAGTCAGGCGAACTTTTGCTTGATCGATGAGTGCTAATTGGCGATTTGCTTCTGCTTCCGCCCCTGCTTGACGTGCTTGGTAGTCTTGCAGGCGGGAGTTTAAAAGTTCATCTTGCAGTTTCGTCCCAGTAGTTTTGCCTCCAGTGCGTTCTGCATCCAAACGTTGCAAATCGTCTTGAATCAATCTTGTGGATTTGGCTAGGCGGGAAACGTCGCTTTTCTGCAAGTCTGGGTCTTTTTGAATCAGAATTTGACCTTTAGTAACGCGATCGCCTTCTTGCACTTTCACAGCTACAATTGACCCCCCACCCAAAGATGTCACCGGTCTTACCTGTGTGGAAGCAATTAATTCTCCTGGTGCTGTTGCGACTTCATCGATTTGCGAGAAGTACGCCCAAGCGATCGCTCCAAATACGATGACGCTCATCGTTCCCGCTAATAATCTCGTGTATAGGGGTGGCAATTCCTGTACCGCCTTCCCCAATTCATAAGTGAGTTGTTCCTCTGGTTGGGCGAATCGCTCTTTTGTCTGTCGTGCTTGAGCAGCATTTACCATATATTTTTTCCTTTGTTACTTGTCATTTGTCCTTTGTCCTTGGTTATTCACTAATGACCAATGACCAATGACTTGTGTTTAATTCAAACTGCTAAATAGCGCCGCAAAAAGTTGTCTAATGTCTCTAATTGGAAGTTAAAAATCGCTTCTAAATTGGCAATTTCATCTTTTGTACAGAAAAATTCATTTGCTAGCAATGTGCGATAAGTTCCCAAAGCTTTTTGGATTTGGGGATTAAATAAACCCAATGCACCTTGTAACCCATCAATTAAGAATAGTGGTGAGTTAATTATTACTGGCTCTTTGACGAAAATCCGACCAAAAATCCGGGGAATATCTTCTCGTAATAAAATTTCCGGGCCTCCCACTGGTAAAATCTGGTTACGAGCGCCTGCAACTGTCACAGAATCGACTACTATCCTTGCCAAATCATCGGTGCTGACAATTGAGGTACGGTTTTTGCGATCGCCAATTAGCAGATACAACCCCGTTTCCCGAAATCGTTCTACTAGTGGCAGCAAGTTAGATGCTAATCCAGCTGGGCGTAAAATTGTGTAATTCAAGCCACTAGCTTCTAAATATCGCTCTACTGCTCGTTTGGCTTTGAACACGGGAGCGTCTTCATAACCGCGATCGGCTCCTAGTACAGAAATGAACACAAAATGCTCTACGCCATTGGCTTTTGCTTGGTCAATCAGTTCAATATTGGCGCGGTAATCTAAGGATAGAGCATCGCTATCAGAACCGTGGGCGCTGATAATATACTTCACACCTTGAGTAGCTTTTTGAATATCTTTTTCGTGCAGCAAATCACCGATAAAGATTTCTGCACCCCGGTGTTCTAACTCGCTGTAGCGCGAGGTAAGGCGGACAAATGCCCGCACAGACTGTTCTCGTTGTCGAAGGAGTCGCACAACTCTGCGACCAATTCCTCCCGTTGCCCCAGTTACTAGAAACATATAAATAAATACCTAAATTGAATACTTTCAGCGTTTATAGTTCTTGAAATTCTTGATATATGCTCAAAATCCCTTGAGCAATACTTAAACAGAGATATGAGCATATTTTTATACTTTGTTACGATGCTCAAAATATCCTCACGCCAACTAAGCCAATAAGTCACACCTTATTTATCTTAATACTCTCACAATGATCCCCCACATCCTTGTAGATGCAGGGGATAGGAAAATGGGATTAGTTTTACCCGGATTTCTCACCATATCTCGATTAAGCCTGGGCTTGAGCAAGGGAGCAGGGAAGGATGGGCAGGGGAGCAGAGGAGCAGAGGAGCAGGGGAGAGTTCAAATACCAATAGAGAAGAATCATTAACAGAAAGGATTAACCTACGCATTACCAAAACGATGAAGGAAGAGCTATCTACAAAGGATGAGCCTCCAGAATTGTGCCGTCGTGCAATCCAGGAAGCATTAGATAAAGATAAAGAAAAGTAAAAGTTTTCCCAATTTAAAATCCCCCATATCTTTGTAGATACAGGGGAATTAAGAAAATAACCCACAATTTGGATTATTGATCAATTTTTGGGCGCTATCAGTGACGCATTATTATACTTTATGCAAACAGTCCACTTCAAAACTATTCAGAAGCTTTATTATTAGCCCTATTAGCACGCGCCTCAGCCGAAGCCATTACCTCATCCATATTTTCTAGCACTTCACCAGGGAAGTTTTCCAAAACTCTGGTAGAAAGAGCAACCCGCCCTTTACCCTCATCCAAGTCAATAATTACAGCTTTAATTGGCTGACCAACTTTAAAAACCTTCTCCAAAGAATCAATGAATTTTTGACTTACCTGCTTAATATGAAGCAAAGCCCCCATACCATTTAAATCAACAAACACACCAAAAGGTTTGATGCCAGTAACTTTGCCTTCTACTAGTTGACCTAGTTCTAATAAGCTGAAGTTGCTAGAACGAGTTGCTAAACGTTGAGAAAGGATGAGTTTGTTGGTGTTTTTATTAATTTCCAAAAAGCCCACGGTCAGATTTTGACCTTTGAGTGCTTCTAAGTTATCACGCTCTGCCAGGTGCGATCGCGGAATAAACCCCCGCAAAGAAAGAATATCGACGGTGACACCACCTTTATTCACACCCATAACCCGTACTTGCACAGTCTGAGCATTTTCCTGCATTTCGGCCAATCGTTCCCAGATGTGCTGAATTTCTAACTGCTTGCGAGAAAGGGTGACTTGACCTTCTGCATCCTGATCTCGAATAATCAAAAACTGCATTTCTTCTTGCAATGGCAGCACCTCCGATAAATCGGTAACTGCTCTCAAAGAAGCCTCATCGCGCGGCAGAAAAGCTGACGACTTACCACCAATATCAACATAGGCTCCATCATGGTCAAGTTGGAACACTTTGCCATGTACAACCTGTCCCTTTTGAAACTGGTAGTCGTGTTTTTCTAGTGCTTTGGCAAAATCGTCCATTGTAAATGACGAATTGGCTGTTTGAGAAAGTTTCGATTCGGAATTCATGACTTTTGAAGATTAATTTTTATTTGAGCTAATGTCATTGAAGTTTAGATTGCCATTTGTCATTTGTCAGTTGTCCTTTACAAATCACTAATGACCAATGACGAACTTGGTTGCACAGTTTTTAGTTCAGTTGACCAAAAAGTTGTTTTACCTGCTCCCAAGCATCGGTTGCCGCTTTAGGATTATAACTGGCACGAAGGTCGCAGAAAAATCCGTGATCAGCTCCATCGTAACGAAACACACGATGAGGAATTTTATATTTTTCTAACTCTTTTTCAATCTCATCTACTTGTTCGGGTGGAATGCTAGCATCTTCTTTACCAAAGAAGGCATAGACAGTACCTGGAATTTCTCTGGTGCGGCTGAGTGTGGGTGCGCCACCTCCTGGTGTGCGAGTGGCAATTCCAGCACCGTAGAAGGAAGCTGTAGCTTTAATATCTGGTAAGGTGGCTGCAAGATATGCCACATGACCGCCAAAGCAGAAGCCAATACAGCCAAAGCCATCTTTTTTGACTTGGGGCAGATTTTTGAGGTAGTCAATTGCTGATTGAATATCGCTCAATAACTCCGATGCTTGAGTTTGCGCGGCATAATCTCTGCCGATTTTAATATCTTCGGGCGTGTATCCGGTTTCAAAGCCAGGAGCAGTGCGTTGAAAAAGTGCAGGTGCGATCGCTACATACCCAAGTTTGGCAATCCGTTCTGTAACATCCCGAATGTGAACGTTGACACCAAAAATCTCTTGTAATACTACGACTCCTGGGTACGATCCAGGTTCTTTTGGTTCTGCTACATAAGCAGACACTTGAATATTATCTTGCAAAAGATTAACCGTTGTGGTAATTATTGCTTGCTCTGTCATAATAATTTTTACCAGTGTTATGTGATTAACGGTGTGTTTGTTTGATATAACTATGCCAGTATGTCCAAGTTATTTTCAATAAAATTATCAATTACCATAGTGAGCGCAGTCAAAATTTTTACCCAAAAAATTTTATATGTAAATCAAATATTTGATATGTAGCAAATACAGCTGGTCACAAAAGGAGTGCTGGGTATAAAAGCAACACTTAATACTCAAAACTCAAAACTCAGCACTTAGTATTCAGGAGGTTTGGTGATGATTCAATTCCGTATTCAGCCAGACAGCGAAATTCCCGCATCAACCCAGCTGTTTAATCAAATCCGATTTGCGATCGCTTCCCGGCAATATCCCCCTGCTTACAAATTGCCAAGCACACGGGCGCTGGCAATGCAAACTGGATTACACCGTAATACCATTAGCAAAGTTTACCGTCAACTGGAGGAAGACGGATTTGTTGAAAGTATGGCTGGTTCGGGCATTTATGTTCGTCCCCAAGGTCATGAAGGCGGTAGTAGGCTGCAATCACCAATTCTCAAACAAAATCCTGATGCATATCAAGTTGTCCAGAAAGCACTTGACGATCTGCTTACCCAAGGATGTTCGCTCAATCAAGCCAGAGAGCTATTTTTAGCGGAAATTGACTGGCGCTTGCGTTGTAGTGCGCGGGTACTAGTTGCAGTGCCATCCTATGACATGGGTGCTGGTGAATTGATGGTCTATGAATTAGAGCGATCGCTAAAAATCCCAGTCCAGTTGGTAGCAATGGAAGAATTAACAGCAGTCTTAGATAAAACTACCTCTGCGACAGTAGTCACAAGTCGATATTTTATCAGTAACGTGGAAGCGATCGCCGCCCCGAAAGCTGCACGGGTAATTCCCCTGGATATCTACGACTACAGCAAAGAACTCAGCCTCTTGAAAACCCTACCAAAAGAAAACTGTGTAGGTATAGTTAGCCTCAGTTCCGGTATTGCACGCGCAGCAGAAGTCATCCTCCACGGTCTGCGAGGAGATGAACTACTTGTGATGACTTCGCAACCAAAAGATGCCTATAAACTTCAAGCAATGGTTAAACGAGCTGAAGTAATCATCAGCGATCAAGCCAGTTTTGCGGCAGTGCAAGCAGCCGTGCAAGCATCTGATGAAGATATTATTCGTCCACCAAAGCTGATTAAGGTTGAAAATTATATCGGCACTAACTCGATTAACTTACTAAAACGAGAACTGGGTTTGAGTTAATTACAACTTACGTAAAATATCTCTCAAACTCTCATTTCTCTGCGCCTCTGTGGTTCATTATTCTGAAACTAGTTAGTGTAGAACACCTTTGAGAACAACTAATACAGCAGGGCTAACGTAATGCAAATTGTAATTGTAGGCGCAGGCCCAACAGGTGCAACCCTTGCCCTCCTCCTTGCACAACGCGGTATTTCTATAACGTTAATTGAAGCAGCAAAAGACTTGCATCGTGTTTTTCGCGGTGAAGGATTAATGCCCAGTGGGTTAGATGCACTAGACCAAATGGGTCTATCAGCATTGTTGGAGCATATTCCCCATCGACAACTCGACGCATGGGAATTCATCCTGGGAGGAAAACAATTGTTTCGAGTCGAAGAACCAATGGGAGCAACCCGACCCTGTACACTGGTTTCACAACCACCGCTACTCAAAGCACTGATTTCGGAAGCTCAAACCAAGGATGGGTTTGAATTTATCCAGGGTGTTCCCGTCAAAGATTTACGCTGGAGTAATGAACGTGTCGCAGGTGTAATACTGAGCGATGGCAGAGAACTTACTGCTGACTTAGTAATTGGGGCAGATGGTCGGAATTCTCTTGTACGGCAACGCATAGGATTAGAATTAGTCCGCCAGCCTAAAAATATTGATATTCTCTGGTTTAAGCTTGCCGCTAGCCCTGAGTTTGCAGCCGATAATGTGTTTCGTACTATTGTAAATGGCGATCGCGTATTTACCATTTTTCATGGAGCAGAATCAGGAAAACTGCATCTAGCTTGGGTGATGTCCGCAACCGAAAACACTGACTCTAAGCAAGCAAACTGGGCAGAGATTTTTGCCTCACTATCACCCTCATGGTTAGCAGAGCATTTCCGTAATTATGCAGACACCATCGAATCTCCCATTCGGCTTTCTGTTGTGGTTGGTTATTGTCCACGATGGCACGCACCAGGAGTATTACTTCTCGGTGACGCTGCACACCCAATGTCTCCTGTCCGCGCTCAAGGAATTAATCTAGCATTCCGTGATGTCATTGTCGCTGCTAATCATCTTGTGCCGTTGTTGCACAAAGAAGCCGAACACCAAGACATTGATATGGCACTATCGCACATCCAAGCAGAACGTCAGCCAGAAATTATCCGCGCCCAACAACTCCAGTTAGCGGAAGCTAAACAAGGCGAACTACTGCGAAAAAATGCACTGCTGCGATCGCTGTTGATTAAACTTACTCCTTTGCTCAGTAAAGCAATTAAAAAGTCTTGGTTAACGCGACAATATAAAATGCGTCAAGGGATCACACAGGTTCATTTAACTGTCTAAAAAACCGCCAGAAGTTATCTAACTTGTGGCTGTGGGGTATTAATTTGCAAAAACTCTTGCACCAATTTCATATAAGTTGGAGCATCTTCCAACATCGGGAAATGGGCTGTGTTGGGAATCATCACAAATTCCACTTTGTCATTCAGTGCAGCTGCTTTTTGCCCCATCTCGGCTGGAATAATTTTGTCATACTCCCCCGCTACGAGCAGAGTCGGCACTGTCAGCTTGGCAAACTCAAGCGGCATCACTTCAGATTGAGCCTTACTAACGGAAGTAAAAATTGTCCCTAAAGCTGCATCGTAATCTGCTTCGAGAAAATCTTCTAAAAAAGCTTGACGCTCAGAATGTGGTATTGAACTATATAAAAATCTCGCCATAAACATCCGGTCAACAAATGGAATTTTGCTTAACCACTTGGGACGGAATTTCACTACATAGCCACCGAATTTATGAAAGGCACTAAAAGATTTTTCGTCGTACTCAAAAATACCGCTACAGGTTAGAATTCCTCGTTCCACTCGTTGGGGATAGCGATTAAAAAATAAAGCGGCAACAGAAGCGCCCATTGAGTGAGCATTGATATAGACGCGCTGAAGATGCAACCCATCTAACAAAGCTGCCAAATCATCGGCGTATTCTTCTAATTCATAAGTCAACTCTCTGATTGCCTCTGATTCTTCTTGCAGGGACTCAGACTCAGCAACAGCTTCACTTGCTTGGGCTATGGTTGGCTTACCACCAGAACGGCCAAATCCTCGCAAATCGTAGAGTAAACAATCAAATTGCTCTGATAAAGCATTAGCGGTATTTTGCCAATACCTAGCCGAACCAGCCCAACCGTGCATGAAAACCATCGCTGGTTTTGCCAAAGAGCCAGATGGTTTTTTCACCCATTCGTAGTAATGCTCAACGCCACGAACTTTAATATAAGGCATTAGTCATTTGTCCTTTGTCAGTTGTCATTAGTCATTTGTACATGGTTATTATTCCTTAGTTTTTGACCAATGACCAATGACTAATGACTATTAAGCAGATTCTGGCTTAGGTAGTGAAGATGGATGGATTATCAGTTCGGCAGTCGATCGCTTCTCGACCATCTCCCGTGTTACTGTACAACGTGTCACATCTTTACGAGATGGTAACTCATACATGACATCCAGCATAAGTTCTTCGACAATGCCCCGCAGCGCTCTTGCACCAGTTTTACGGCGGTAGGCTTCTTGAGCGATCGCTCGTAAAGCTTCTGGTTTAAAATCTAACTGGACATTATCCATCTTCAGCAGTTTTTGGTACTGCTTGACTAAGGCGCTGCGTGGTTGGGTGAGAATCGCCATCAGCGCTTCTTCATCTAACGGATCTACTACTGCTACCATTGGCACGCGCCCAATAAATTCTGGAATCATGCCAAATTTTACTAGATCGTCTGGCGCTAAATGGCGGAGAGTATCTGCTGCCCGTTTTTCCTTCGTTTGGCCTTCTCCAGGTTGCACAAAGCCTATTGCTTTTTTGCCAACTCTCTGATCCACAACCTTTTCTAAGCCTACGAAAGCACCACCACAGACGAACAAAATATTGCTTGTATCAATCTGTATACAGTCTTGATAAGGATGCTTGCGCCCACCTTGGGGTGGTACATTGGCGATCGTTCCCTCTAACATTTTCAGCAAGGCTTGCTGCACGCCTTCGCCAGAAACATCGCGGGTAATTGACGGGTTCTCACTCTTGCGAGCAATTTTGTCAATTTCATCAATGTAGATAATTCCTCGTTGCGCTTCTTCTATATCCAAATCTGCCACTTGCAACAGTCGCAGCAAGATATTTTCTACATCTTCGCCCACATAGCCTGCTTCCGTCAGCGTTGTGGCATCAGCGACGGCAAAGGGGACATCCAGAATTTTTGCTAGGGTTTGCGCTAAAAGAGTTTTGCCGCAACCAGTCGGGCCAATTAACAAAATGTTGGACTTTTGCAGTTCTACAGCATCATCTGCCCCACCTTTGCCATTGCCTTTAGACTGAATAACCGCCAACCGTTTGTAGTGATTGTAAACGGCTACTGACAGCACTTTTTTGGCTTCGTCTTGACCGATAACGTGTTCGTCTAGATACTTTTTAATCTCTCTTGGCTTGGGTATTTGATTAAACGAAATACTAGAAGATTGAGTCCGTCGTTTTTGAGGTGGTTCTGCTCTTGGTGCAGGTTGTGCTGCTGCACCATTGGTATCGAGTAACTCTTCGTCTAGTATTTCATTACACAAGTCAACGCATTCATCGCAGATGTAGACTCCCGGCCCTGCGATTAATTTACGCACCTGCTCTTGAGACTTGCCGCAAAACGAACATTTTAAATGGGAGTCGTACTTAGACATACCAGCCTCTTATTTCAGAATGGTGACGTTTTCCCCTGCTGTGGGAAGATTTTGCCTGGAAATGACCTGATCGATCAAACCGTAGTTTTTCGCCTCTTCTGCCGACATGAAAAAGTCGCGCTCAGTATCTGCTTCAATTCTTTCTAAGGGTTGACCAGTGTGATGAGCCATTAACTGATTCAACTTACCCTTAACATAAAGAATTTCTCTGGCTTGAATTTCAATGTCAATGGCTTGACCTTGAGCGCCACCAAGTGGTTGGTGAATCATAATCCGGGAGTCGGGCAGAGACATTCGCTTACCGGCAGCCCCTGCTGTCAACAAAAATGCCCCCATGCTCGCGGCTAATCCAAAACAGATGGTAACAACATCAGGGCGAATTTGCTGTATTGTATCATAGATTGCCATCCCTGCGTAGACCGAGCCGCCAGGAGAATTAACATACATTTGAATGTCTTTCTCTGAGTCTTCGGCATCTAGGAATAACAATTGAGCCACAATTGAGTTGGCTACGACATCATCTATTGGTGTTCCCAAAAATATAATCCGCTCTCGCAGCAGGCGGGAGTAGATGTCGAAAGCCCTTTCTCCCATACCAGACTGTTCTACCACCATCGGCACGATGTTGCTAGGGCTGTTCAACTGGGAGTTAATGTTTACTCGACTTTGGTTGCTGATGGGGTAGTTTCCCGACTGCGATACAAACATACAGGCTTTCTGTGACGATAATTTAGGACAGATGTTTCAGCAGCAAATGCTGCCTTTTCGATGAATGGGATTTTTATAGCTACGTGTTAACCATTATGCCTCATATAACTTCCTCTCGTGTAACACAGTATCAAGCTCAGTCCATAACATGTGTCACAATTTGCCAAATATTCATTAATTCTTTAAATTATTTTGACTTTATCCAAGTGGGAATTGGTTATTTTCTACCTGCTCCCTCCTCTCTTACCTTACCCATTTCACCAGTACTTGAACTCAGGACTGGTGAACTTATGGCTGTGGGATTTTTCTTATGTGACTTCTGTGGAAGCTTCGCTGTTGTCTTCCTCTGTCTGAGGTACATCAGCCTCACCATCGGATTCTGCGGCTTCCTCTTCCTCGGCGAGACTCAAGGAACCTTCGGGTACAAGTTCAACAGATGAATGTTCTAAGAGCCAATCAATGGTTTTTTCGGTTAGTAGTTCGTTTTCCACGATTGAGCGTAATCTATCTTCATCAACATCCTGCTCCTCTGAGTACTGTTCCAAAAGTTCTTTGACTCTGGCTGCGATTTCTTCTGGTGTTACCTCGATGGATTCGCGTTTACCGACTTCCCGTAAGGATAAGGAACGTTTGATACGTTCAATGGCTTCAGTACGCGATCGCTCCCGCAACTGAGGAATAATATCTTGAGTAAACAACTTCCTTACATCCAATCCCTGCTGAGACAGCCGCATTGCTGTTTGGGTTAGCATTGCATCCACTTCTTGCTCAACCAAGGTTAGTGGTAAGTCAACTTCTACATGCTTAAGCAGTTCCGTTAACAAAGCTTCCTGCTTATTTGTTTTTGTTTTGTCATCCGCCTCTTTTTGATATCGCTCTACCAAAGAAGCGCGTAACTCCTCTAAGGTCTCAAAATCGCTGATTTCCTGGGCAAAATCGTCATTTATTTCTGGTAGTTCCTTTTCCTTTATTTCTTTGAGCGTCACAGTGAAAGTTGCCGCTTTTCCAGCTAAATCTTCATTAGCATACGGATCTGGAAACTGCGCCGCAATTTCTCTGGTTTCTTCAGGATTCATCCCTACTATTCCCGAAATAAAGCCCGGAATAAACTTATCTTCCTGCAACTCAACTTGAAAATCAGTCGCTTCGGCTCCCGGAATCGGTTCTAGTTCTGCTGCTTCGTCTTCGCCCTCAGCTTTGGCGAATGAACCTTTAAAATCGACTACAGCAACATCGCCGATTTGGGCTGCACGTCCTTCCACAGGAATCAATGTCGCTAATTCTTGACGTTCCTTGTCGAGGGTACTCTCCACTTGTTCTGGATCGTACTTGACTTCTTCGGCTTGGAAAAGCAAATCAGTGTACTGCACTAGATTTACTTCTGGTTCTACATCGACAGCAGCCGAAATCGTCAGAGGTTTTCCAGGTTCATAATTCTGAATCAAATCCTCAAAAGAGGAGCGCAATTGCGGCTGACCTATGGCCGGGATAGCTTCTTGTTTAACTGCTTGCTCAATGCCATCTTGAATTAGTTCTTCCAGCGCTGCTGCCTTGATACGAGTCGTACCCAGCCTTTGTAGTAATATCGGCCGAGGTACCTTGCCTTTACGAAACCCAGGAATATTGGCAGTACTCGCTAAGTTTTTAATGACCTGTTCGTAAGTTTGCTTGGTAATTTCCGGCGTAATCTCTATTTCCAGGCCAATTTGGCTGGCGGGAAGTTTTTCCTGGGTAACTTTCATGCTTCGTCTCTAGTTTTCTGGTATTTTAATCTCCTAGTACATACAAGACGCAATAATTGTTCGCGTTTATGGCTTGATGTCTCTTAGGGAGGATGGGAGGTTGTCACAAGGCTTCATGACATCCAAGGATGGATGGTGTGTCCTGGCACAAAGATCCAGTTTACTGCCAATGACCAAGGACTTGACAATTTACCGTCATAACAATTATTGACATTCCAAGGGCCAAGAGCGTCCGGGGTTTCTTGCCTAATATTTGTAATAATTGCTGAATCATTGCGAATTTAGAAGATTTTTATCCCTATTCTCCAGTCCATAATCTTCAGTGAGTCTGAATTTAGTACTGGAAAGCAAAGTCAGGAATTAATGATTCGGTGGGCTAACACCGTGATATCCTGGTTTTCAGCCACTAGTTTAGTACTTCAAAGTTATAGCATTGAGTTTACCTATCTTGTGGTCAAGGAGCAAATCTGCTGCCTAGCTACATAGATTAATTTTTCAATGGTTTGCCGATTTTATAACATTTGCATCATAATACATTCATCATCCTGGCAACTCACCTTATAGCAGATAAAACAGCTAAGTGCAGATATATCTAGAAGTTTTCTGGTAAATTGCGCTTTTGCTTTGTTGTATAATACAATAATCTAGTTTAGATAAATGTAAATGAAAGAAATGGGATGGCAGTTGTCAAATGCAACATTAATTCACTTAATTTAAATAACAAAACAAATAAATTATCTATTAAATCTGTAAGAAGATAAACTAAATTAGAGAGAAATCTAAATCTATTATCAAATTTTTTTAAGACTGCGATCGCTATTTAAATATAAACAAATTGTCAATTATTCCAAAGAATTGCAGATAAGTCTCTTAAAGGAGGAGCAAGTTTGTCGAAATCCTATCGTTTGGCTATTTTGGGAGCGACTGGTGCTGTTGGCACAGAGTTGCTGGAGTTATTAGAAAGCCGTAATTTCCCGATTGCTGACTTGAAATTATTGGCATCAGAGCGGAGTATAGGGCGATCGCTCCAGTTTAAAGGTGAAAATATCCCAATAGAGGCAGTGAGCGATCGCGCTTTTGAAAATGTCGATATAGTATTAGCTAGTGCGGGCGGTTCCACATCTAAAACTTGGGCAGCAGTTGCCGTACAAAAGGGCGCAGTGGTAATTGACAACTCCAGTGCCTTTCGGATGAACCCAGAAGTTCCCTTAATAGTGCCAGAGGTGAATTCCCAAGCCGCAGTTAATCATCAAGGCATTATTGCTAACCCCAACTGCACAACAATTTTAATGGCTGTGGCAGTATGGCCATTGCATAAAGTTAAACCAGTACAACGCATCGTGGCTTCAACCTACCAATCTGCTAGTGGTGCTGGTGCTAGAGCAATGGCAGAAGTCAAAACCCAAACAAGCGCTATACTACAAGGACAGCCGCCAGTTGCTGAGGTATTGCCTTACCCACTGGCATTTAATTTATTCCCGCATAACTCACCATTAAACGATTTGGGTTATTGTGAGGAAGAAATGAAAATGGTCAACGAAACCCGGAAAATATTTGGCACGCAGCAAATTAGAATTACTGCAACCTGTATACGGGTTCCCGTACTCCGCGCCCATTCAGAAGCCATTAACTTAGAATTTGAGACTCCCTTTAGTGCAGAGGAAGCCAGAGAAATTTTAAATTCCTCCCCTGGAGTGAAATTGGTAGAAGATTGGGAAACTAATCATTTTCCGATGCCAATTGAAGCAACTGGTAAAGATGAAGTATTAGTGGGAAGAATCCGTCAGGATATTTCTCATCCTTGTGGCTTGGAATTATGGTTATGCGGCGACCAAATCCGCAAAGGCGCAGCACTGAATGCAATACAAATCGCCGAGTTACTGGTAGAAAAAAATCTACTCACATCTGCTAAAGCTTACGTTTCAAGCTAGTCATTAGTAAGAAGAAATAACTAATGAAAAAGACCAAATGTGCAAATCACTGTTGAAAGCAATTTGCAGATAGGTTATTACAAATAAGAAACCACCAAGATACAAAAACATGGGTAATCAGGAGTGAAAACGGGGTGGGAGATTTTGGTAATGTTTTAACCGCTATGATTACGCCGTTTAAAGCAGACGGTAGTGTAGATTATGGTGTAGCGGCAAAATTGGCAGCGCATCTAGCTAACAACGGTACAGATACATTGGTGGTGTGCGGCACAACCGGAGAATCCCCTACCCTGACTTGGGATGAGGAATACCAGTTGTTTGTCGAGGTATTGCAGTCCGTGGCAGGAAAAGCCAAGGTAATCGCAGGTTGTGGTTCAAATTCCACCAAAGAAGCGATCGCTGCCACTCAAAAAGCGTCTAAGATAGGAGTACATGGTTCCTTACAAGTTGTTCCTTATTACAACAAACCGCCACAAGCGGGATTGGAAGCGCACTTTCAGGCAATAGCACAAGCCTGTCCCGACTTACCATTGTTGTTATACAATGTCCCAGGTCGTACCGGACAAAACCTTCAGCCAGAAACAGTTGCCCGGTTAGCGAAGGTTAGTAATATTGTTGGGATTAAAGAATCCACTGGTAACATAGATCAGGCAAGCGAAATTCGTCGCTTGACACCAAAAGAATTCCACATCTATTCTGGTGATGATTACATGACTTTGCCCTTGTTAGCGATCGGGGCAAAGGGTGTGGTTAGTGTGGCTTCTCATCTTGTAGGAAACCAACTACAGCAGATGATCCAAGCTTTTATTGCAGGAAAAATTGAGATAGCAAGCGACATTCATCTCCAACTCTTCCCGTTGTTTAAAGCTTTATTTCTGACTTCAAATCCCATTCCAGTGAAAAAAGCACTGAAACTTCAAGGTTGGGAAGTTGGTTCAACTCGTCCGCCGCTATGTGAAGCTGATTTAGAAGTAAGTCAAAAGCTAGAAGCGGTTCTGAAAGAACTTAGTTTAATCTAGCCACCATCTGGTTAAGCGTTGCCGAACTACTACTTTTTAAAGATACATATAAACAATGACCATAATTGTTCATAAGTTGTAATTTAAAAACCTGTGCTAGGACTGATATATATACTATGAATCCTTGAGTATACAGTCGATTTTATTGAATAAAAAATTGAGAATTTCAATTAAAACTTGATTGCTTTCAGACTGACTTAAAAGACAGATGATGCTGTCTTAAATACAAGGAAAGTTAACTATCAACTTAATTAACCACAAGTAACAATCTCAGGAGAAAATGGCTAAAAACGAAGCTAATAATTCCGCCTTGAAAATTATTCCTTTGGGCGGTTTACACGAAATTGGGAAAAATACCTGTCTTTTTGAGTATGACGATGAAATTATCCTGTTAGATGCAGGATTGGCTTTTCCCACAGAGGCGATGCATGGAGTAAATATTGTTTTACCAGATACGACCTATCTGCGGGAAAATCGCCACAAAATTAAAGGAATGATCGTGACTCATGGTCATGAAGACCATATCGGTGGAATTGCTTTTCATCTCAAGCAATTTGATATCCCGGTGATTTATGGCCCCAGACTAGCAATGGCAATGTTAGAGGGTAAATTAGAAGAAGCAGGAGTCCGCGATCGCACAGAAATTAGAACAGTTCTACCACGTGATGTAGTCCGAATTGGCAAAAACTTTTTAGTGGAATATATCCGTAACACCCACTCCATTGCTGATAGTTTCACTGTTGCCATTCATACTCCCCTTGGTGTAGTCATTCACACAGGGGATTTTAAAATCGATCATACCCCAGTAGATGGGGAAAAATTTGATTTGCAACGTTTAGCAGAACATGGTGAAAAAGGTGTTCTTTGTTTGCTAAGTGATTCCACTAACGCCGAGACACCAGGATTTACACCTTCAGAACGTTCAGTTTATCCCAATCTGGAGAGAGTATTTAGTCAAGCCACTGGACGATTATTCGTCACAACCTTTGCTTCTAGCGTCCATCGCATCAACATGATTTTGGATATCGCCAAAAAGCAAAACCGTGTAGTGACGATTGTGGGGCGATCCATGCTGAATTTGATTGCTCATGCCCGTAATTTAGGTTACATCAAGTGTGAAGATAATCTGCTGCAACCATTGCACGCAGTCCGCAATCTACCTGATGAAAGAGTACTAATTTTAACTACAGGTTCTCAGGGTGAAACGATGGCAGCAATGACCCGCATCGCCAACAAAGAACACCCTCACATCAAAATCCGCGAAGGAGATACGGTAGTATTCTCTGCTAACCCAATTCCCGGAAATACGATCGCTGTAGTCAACACCATTGATAAATTAATGATTCAAGGTGCAAAAGTGGTCTATGGAAGGGATAAAGGGATTCACGTCTCCGGTCACGGCTGTCAGGAAGAACAAAAGTTGATGATTGCCTTAACTCGACCCAAATTCTTTGTGCCATTTCACGGCGAACATCGGATGCTAGTGAAGCACGCAGAAACGGCTCAGAGTATGGGCATTCCCGCAGAAAATATGATTATTATCCAGAATGGTGATATTGTCGAACTGACTGAAGATGCCATTCGCGTCGCTGGTAAAGTGCCATCTGGTATTGAATTGGTGGATACTACCAGTTCGGGTATGGTAAGTTCCAAAGTTTTACAAGAACGGCAACGCATGGCTTCAGAAGGCATTATTACCATTGCAGCTGCCATTGATTGGAATGGTAAACTGTTAGCCAAACCAGAAACTCACCTCCGGGGTGTAGTTACAAGTGTAGAGCGATCGCTGCTACAAACTTGGGTAAAACAACGGATTGAAGAAATCCTCACTGTGCGCTGGACAGAATTTGCTCCTGAGCAAGGTGAAGCAGCAGATATTGACTGGGGTGGATTGCAAGGAACTTTAGAACGAGAATTGCAACGTTCCATCCGGCGGGAATTGCAATGTCAGCCATCTGTGACTTTGTTGATGCAAATTCCTGATGAGCCACCTGTAAAAGTTGCCGATGGCAGAAGACGACGGACTCGGACTGCTGCTCAAGTAGCATCATAGGGCAAGATAATAATTTAACAAAGAGGCGCAAAGACGCAGAGTTTTTCTAAACGTCTTTGCGCTTTGGCGTGAGATAGGGTCTTTTATTATGGGTATAGTATTTGCCTATAGTTATTGGAGGCGATCGCCTAAATCTTGCAATATTCAACACGGCATAGGAATCTAACTTGTTAGGTTGCTGTCGCCTCAAGCAACTGCAACCAATATCTCCTCATTTTTCTCGGCTGTTAAAAGATACAGATTTCTCCACCGCTCAAAGTCTTCAAAACACCATTCATTTCTTGTAAACAGTGTTTCAGGATCGATCTGTTGAAAAATGCTGGCCCCTTCACTGACTAGCTCACGGGATATAAGTCCCAATGACTCCTCTGTTGACAACAGAGTTGGAGCAAGGGTTTGATCTCCAAACATGAGCTTTTCAATAATCTCATCAGCATTCGCAAACTTTCTTCTCGATAGCTCCTGTGAGAAACGTTTCTCAATCTCAACAGATGTTTTTTCTAGTGATGCTCTTCTATCTTCAATCCCTGGATAGGCTTGACGAGTCAGCCTTAACTCAGACCGTAATTCAGCGATTACCCGATCTGCTTCTAGCTCAGATCCAAAAGTCTCTTGGTGTGTTTCGATAACATCTGCAAGGATTTCATTAATCTCTTCAGGATCAATCTCAAAAAAGCGGAAAATACCGCAGCCATAGGGGAAAAGATAAACTACAAGGATGCTGAGTGCCTTTTCACGTTGAAGGCGTGCGTACAGCGGACTAGAAGGAGGAATTGCGCTGTAGAGTACGGAAACACCCATAAGCAAGTTCATCTGATTTTAATACTTTAGACTCTATCATTCTAAAATCACTACTACTAACCTAAGTTTTGTGAAATGCAATCGATTCTACTCGATCAAAAATCACTATTTCTACCGTATTTAGTCAGCAATGAACAAGACACACTTACGTGAGAAAGTGGGAACACTGAGCGGAAAAATGCCTTCTAGGGTATTACTGATGTTTATACTTAGCAAAAAAACTTTTAGAGAGACCCTATATTAAGTTCTGTAAATGTTACACTAAAACCTATCCAATGACTGATGTCTTTACTAAAATCTAAATTATGTCAAGTTATGAACAAGATCGTAATATTACACTACCGATCCCCAGAAAATTGCGATTAACTTGACGTAGTAATAAATTAGGTTCTGACTTAAGTGGCTAATCAGGTATTACATTATATCGCAGTCAGGACGCGATTTTTCCGGGAAAGTTCGTTGCCACGTTGTATATATTCATCAAAAAGGTGAATAACCTCAATAATACAGAGGATAAACCATGAAGGTATTCGACAATACCACAAAAAAGATTTTTCTGGCTAGCTGGGTATCAATCAATCAAGCAGAGACTAGTCAACACAAAGTAACCCAGCTAAACCGTTCCATTTCTAAGCCTTGCTGGGATATTCTCCGACCTTTACGGCAGCGTGTAGAAAACATTCAAGTCAGCGATCGCCAACTAGCTCACCGTTTATGTAAACTAATCCCATCTCAGTGCCCCTTTGAGCGAGATGTCAAAGTATTTGGGAAAACCTTGTTTCACATTCCGCCAATGTGCAAACTCAACCCCTTATATGACGAAGTGGTTGGTTTACGTTTCCGAGCGCTGTGCTATCTAGCCGATGAATGCGGCGAAGATGTATCACAGTACTGTTGAAGGAAAAGTTAGGAATTAGGAGTAATGGTTCAGGGATCAATAATATAACTCCTAACTCCTAGCTCCCTGCTATTTTTTACTATTTTTTTATTATTTCTTTTGCCATTTTTGGATGGCATCTTGAGCGTCTTCGTAAGCGCCTGTTTCTTCTGGCACTAAAGTAGCAGTCGCAATCGCCGCATTGCGATCACCTTCGGTGGCGCGACGCTTGGCCAGGTCTAAAATTTTCTCACTCCATTTATTGATCGATTTTTGGGCACTATCAAAGCCTGGTTGACCTGCGGGTACTTTCTTGGCAACTTCGATCGCCCGATTGTAGGTAGATGCCTGTCCAGACTTAATTAAGCCATTAGCTGCATCTAAAAGAGTTTTGTTACTCACATACTGCTTGCCCTCTAACCGCCACAGGTTAATTGCTGCTTGTGCTTTGGCGTAGGGGGCTTCATCTTTGGCGATTAATCGAGCGGCAGCAATAGCAGCAGCATACTGTCTCTGTTTAGCACGACCCTCTGCTAAATCTAAAATCATTCGACTCCAAATCTTAATATTCTCCTGAGCTTGTTCGTATAGTGGTTCACCGGGTTTAATTTTCCGGGCTGTAGCGATCGCCACGCTCAAATCGCTAGCCTGAGTTTGTCTGAGCGACATTTTTGCTAGGTCTAATACTGCTTGATTCCGCTTTTTAGACTCGGAATTAGAGGTTATTTGGGCGCTAGATTGGTTGTTAAGTCTAACTATTGGGGTGCGATCGTTTGGTAAATTCTCGATAATCTGGCGATCGTCAGCATTTGGCGATGTGCTTGATATTTGCTTAATTCTAAAAGTTTCTTGATTGCGGAGAAAAACTACAGCAATTAAACCTGCTACCAGCAAGCTGCCTCCGCCCCACAAGATAAACTGTTTCCAAAAAGGGATACTTGGCTGATTCGATGGCAATCGAGAGACGTAACCTTTGGCAGAATTGGGGATAAATCTTCCCCTCGGATTCCCTCCTAAAGAAGTTTCCGCCATTGGCTGGGAAACTAAGCTAGTAGCTGACTCCTGGACTGGTTGACTTTTAGGCTTCTCAACCTTGTGAGCCTTTACTTGCTGGGAGGAGTTTACAGTAGCTTCTCCCCATCTGCCCCGTTCTGCGGAAGTTCTAGGGTAATCATCGAGAGCAGGGGCTGCAAGGGCGACAGCAAAAGATTCTTCTGGATAAATCACCGATTCTGGTTCAAAAACACTTTCTATTGCCAATTCTGGCAAGATTACCTGCACCCTGGATGGGATGATTGCGGCAGGGTTTTGGACAGGCCGCCAGTGGTGGTGACATAATTTTGGCACGATCAGGCTTAGATAGCTTTCTAAATCTGACAAGTTGCTGCCATTACCAGAACGCAAAGCTTCTAACAACGCTGCTGTAAAGAATCCGTGACCTAATTCGCTACTTTCGTGGGAAAATTGCTCTGGTTGACAAGAAAGAATTGTCGCAAGTTGTAGTTCTTGAGCTAGTTCTATTGTTTCTTCACCAACAGGAGCATCCGCTTGAGTGCCAAAAGCGCGGTTGATATCAAGTAGTAGCAATACATTCAAATCAGCAATTTGGAGACTTTGCATTAGCGATCGCAATTCTATGCCAGTCTCTTGTACCAGTTCGGGATTGCCCTCTGCTGGCATTAAGTAATCTTTGCCCTTGTAGTTGACTCCATAACCGCTGAAGAATAACCACAGATAGTCTTCTGGTTGCCAACTTGTCGCTGCCAAATCCTCAAGTAGCAGCAGAATATTCTCTTTAGTCGGATAAGTCGATCTATCTCCAATTGGCGGCGAAGTATCCGTCATTAGCAGGCAATGTTTGGGGATAAAGCCTGCCTCTGTCACCAAAAAATCCTCTAGTGCCTCAGCATCCGCTTGGGCACAACTTAAAGGTTGAAATAACTGATAGTGATTGATGCCAATCGCGATCGCCCAGTAATTTGCCATCCCGCTCTTTGTCAGTTATTGTAAGTGGTCTTAAAATTGCGGTTGGCTTTGCCAAAAAAACAAAGCTAACCTATGTCTTGTAGTCTAGGTGATTCTCAGCGAATCTTAAGTTAAAATGTAATTTTTATTACGTTAGTTAGTCGGAAAATACCTTTTACCTAATTTCAATAACAGATCGTTACTAAGGAGATAGAAGGTCATGAGCAAGATTGCTGCTCACCTACCATCATCGATCGCTCCCTTTTCAGTTATTAGCCAAATTACCAGACAAATCCGGATAATTCCTTTATTAATTTTGCTTGGATCTACTATTCCTGCGTGGTTTTTGACAGAAGCGATCGCACCCCAGGTTGTGCGAGCTTACACCGCTAGAGTCGATCTAGCTATTGACCGCCTACCAGAAGAAAACTATGAAACCGTTCTCAGGAGGGCGGAAGCGGCCGCTAGGGCAGCTGCTCAGAGGAGTTTCGATCAAGATATCTTGGTGACAGATGTTTCAATAATTATCTCCGTACAAAATTATGGAGCGATCGCACCAGTTCTGGCGTTAGATGTGAGTCGTCCCCAATGGCGATCGCGTCCCGATGCTCAAAATTGGGCTACTTACTTTAAAACGGCGCGATCGCTACTTTTCTTTGACAATACCTCTACAGCAGCTAGCGGTGTGTCAACCAAAAAATGACGGGTTGAGCTAGGCACGGAGACGCAAAGAGTGAAATACTCAAAAAATTCCCTCTGTTCTCGTGTCCTACTTCAGTCTCAACCGATCAATTCAATTTACCTGTTGTTCTTCGCGTCAGTGAATGGCCTAGAATAAGAAGGTTGTCAAGAATCACGATATCTGCTGACATGGCTGTTCCTAAGAAGAAAACTTCCAAATCAAAACGAGATAAACGTCGAGCTACCTGGAGGCACAAAGCCGTCGTCGAAGCTCAGAAAGCCCTCTCTCTGGGTAAGTCAATTTTGACTGGACGTTCTACATTTGTGTATCCAGCGGCTGAAGAAGAGGAAGAAGAATCATAATTTCCCAGTCAGGTAAAGCATAAACAGCACCAATCTTCTTACCACTGGATAAACGCTTTTTATTAGCTTTCCTGATTGCATTTTGAATTATAGATACTCTACACAAGCTCATTAAATCAATAAAAATTGGTAGTGAGTAATTGGGAAGATCCATTACCCATTACCTAATAATTCATAATTACTAATTCGTAATTAGGTTATGGATGAAAATTTAGAACCCATAGAAGTCAGGGACTCGAACCCGGTTTTTAATTACGAATTACGAATTACGAATTAGTAATTATGTTAGTGAGTGATAATAAAGTAACCATATAAAAAGTAAAACATCTAGTACTGTAGGCAACTCAGCAAAAAAGCTTGTAAATACCTTGAGAAAAATAAGTTTTCTCCAACTATGCAAGGAAAATTTTTTCACAAACCAGGGAAAGAAGAGGGGGAACGTGTCCCTCCTGGTCAACACTTGGCTAAAGGTTTCCCCGTATTAACTTACGGTGCAACTCCCCAAGTCAGCACTGAAGAATGGGAGTTTCGAGTTTGGGGTCTGTCAAAACCTGCTACCTTTAGTTGGTCAGACTTTATGGCGCTACCTCAACACGAATTCACAGCAGACTTCCACTGTGTAACGCGCTGGTCTAAGCTTGATGTCAAATGGACTGGCATTAAAGTTACAGATTTCATAGGTCTGATTGAGCTAGACCCGAAAGTAGCCCACATTATGGAACACTGCTATGGCGGCTACACTACCAATATTTCTGTAGAAGATTTTGTCCGTGAAGAAAACTTCTTTGCCTTTAAAGTCTTTGGTGAAGACCTTCTATCTGAACACGGTGGCCCGATGCGGCTAGTTGTTCCCCACCTCTACGCTTGGAAAAGTGCTAAGTGGATTAATGGTTTAGAGTTTTTAGCTGGTGAAGAACTTGGTTTTTGGGAGCGCAATGGCTACCATCGCCGTGGTGAACCCTGGGCTGAGGAGCGTTACAGCAATGCCTTTGGATTTTAAGATTTAGGAGTTATTCAATTTTTGATTTTAAATTTTAGATTTTTCCTTCAATCCAAATTGCGCTAGAAGCACACCAAAGGTGCGACCCAAAATCTAAAATTGGCATAGTTAGGAATTATAAATTTTTATTCCTAACTTCCTAAATTTTTTAACCCAGAAGTTTCTTGATTAGCGGCAATTTGCCCTCATAAGGAGCGTATCGCCATTTTAAATCGAGCCAGAAGGAGTTTTGTAATACACTTTTGTTATGGGAAAAAGTGTCAAAACTAGCTTTTCCGTGATAGTTGCCAATACCGCTATCTCCGACTCCACCAAATGGTAAAGACGAGACACCAACCTGCATCACTGTGTCATTGATACAGACTCCACCAGATGAAGTTTCCTGCAAAACTCGCTTTTGCAGGCTTTTATTTTGAGAAAATAAGTATAACGCCAAGGGTTTAGGTCTAGAGTTAATCAAGGCGATCGCTTCGGCAATGTCAGTATATTCAATAATGGGTAAAATGGGGCCAAAAATCTCTTCCTGCATTACAGAATCTTTCAAAGAGACATTATCAATCACAGTGGGAGCGATATAAAGCTCTGAAGGTTGATTTTTTCCACCGATGATAACTTCACCATCTTTGAGAAAATTAACTAATCTATCAAAGTGTTTTTGACTGATAATCCTAGCATAATCAGGACTGCTTACAGGATTATCACCATAAAACTCTTTTAGGCATTTTTTCAGTCTATCTATTAAATCTTTTTTTATTTTTTGATTAACTAAAAGATAGTCAGGGGCGATACAAGTTTGTCCAGCATTAATAAATTTGCCCCAAGTAATTCGTCTGACAGTGTGTTCAAGATTAATATCACTATCGACGATACAAGGACTTTTGCCACCCAATTCTAAAGTAACTGGTGTGAGATATTTTGCTGCTGCTGCCATGATGATTTTGCCGACGGCTGTGCCACCAGTAAAAAAGATATGGTCAAACTTTTCTGCAAGTAGTTTTTGACTTGCTTCCACGCCTCCTTTAACCACTGCAAGATAAGCTGGGTCAAAATGTTTGGCAATAATTTTAGCAATGACATCAGACGTGTGAGAAGCAATTTCTGAAGGTTTGATAATTGCACAATTTCCGGCTGCGATCGCACCTACTAACGGTGAGATAATTAACTGAAATGGATAGTTCCAAGGGCCAATGATTAAAACAACCCCTAACGGTTCTGGATAAATCATCGCTGAGTAAGAAAAAAAATCAAAGGAAACGGCTGCTTTTTTAGGCTTAGTCCAGGTATTGAGATGTTTTATAGCATAATCAATTTCTTTAACTACGCCTATTTCTGTAAGGTAAGTCTCCAATTGTGGTTTATGTAAATCTGCGTGCAATGCCTCTACTATTGCTTGTTCATGCTCAATTATTGCTTTCTTGAGATTTTTAAGTTGTTCAATGCGAAAAGCGACATCTTTAGTTTTACCTGTTTCAAAAAACTCTCGCTGATTCTGGATAATATCGCCAATCTTAGATAATTCAGTGGTAATCATTGTTTTGTACCCTAAAAAACTATTTTTTTAATGTAGTGCTGCTATCTCAGAGGATTGAATCCGTCAATTTTTAGTGTTTGACTTGCTAATTGGAGTATTTACTTTCAATTCTTGGTAGATATTAGTAAAGTTATAATTTATGAAATATCAGGATAAAATACTCCGTAATTCATAAATTATAATTGCTAATTTTCTCATGTTGTGGTGGGTAAAAGGACAATAAATGCACTACCTTTGCCCAACTCAGAATTCAGCAAAATAATGCCTTGATGTGCTTCGACAATTCGACGAGCAAGGTAGAGTCCTAAGCCACTACCAGAACTCTTGTGACTACCTTGACGAAATCGTTCAAATATGGTGGCTTGTTCTTCACTGGGAATACCTGGGCCAGTATCCGCGATCTCAATGCTAATATATTCAACGGAATTGGGTTTTTCAGATGTGAACTGATGTTGAGAAGTGAAACGAATAGTCACAGACCCGGAATCGGTAAATTTGATTGCATTGCCGATAAGGTTTGTAAATAGACGATGTAATTCTAAGCGATCGCCCATCACTGTGTTTGACTCTTCAGTAAAATCTAAATTTAGCGACAGTTTTTTATCTTGAGCAAGAGGTGCTAATTCTCCAGTCACCTCCTCTAGCAAACGTCCCAGATTAACTGGTTGAAATGCCAAGCTTTTGCGACCAGCTTCAAAACGATAAACTTCTAATAAGGTATTGACCATAGTAAGCAGGTTGATATTACTACGGGCCATGATGGTGATTACTTCGTGCATTTGCGGTGATAATGTCCCCAATGCACCTTGTTGAAATAGCATCAACATGCGATCGGCCGCCACTAAGGGAGTGCGTAAATCATGGGTGAGACGGGAGACAAAATCTTCTCGCTGACGGGCAATTTTATCACGTTCATCCATACTATGCTTCAAACGTAAGAGCGATCGCACTCGTGCCAGCAATTCATCTACTGTTACAGGTTTGCGGATAAAATCATCAGCCCCCAAGTCTAATCCGTGGGCGACGTTGGGCGCATCGTGGGCAGTTATTAGCAATATGGGGATGTATTGCGGCAATTTCATCTCTCCACGAATATGTTTAGTGACTTCGTACCCGTCCATACCTGGCATCATTAGATCCAGCAGAACCAAATCACAAGGAGAAGCTTTCAATTCTGCTAAAGCCGAAATACCATTTTCTGCGGTGCTAATCGTGTAACCTTCTTCTTCCAAAATAGTTTTAATCAAAAACACATTATCAGGAGAGTCATCAACAACCAGAATTTTGTCAGAGCGAGAAGATTGTGAAGTCATATAGATGCAAGGTACGGGGTAAAAGTAAATTTTTGATAAGGCTAGCTGTATTTGTAACAATTTGTCTAGCTATATGTGTGTGAATCCTTCTCTTTTGTTGGCTCAGTCCGAGACTTTAGAGATGTTTTGAGCAAAATCCAATCAAGATAGAGTATGAGAATCTGCATTTTCAGAAAGTGGTTGAGACATTGAAAGCTTTCATCCCTCAGCAGCCATGCCCAAATTTTTTTTCAGCAATAGCACTAGGATAACTTCAATAGATTTCTTGAGAATCAGAGTGATTAATATTTCTAACATTGCGATCGCCTCAGTTGCTTGACTGAATTCAATGTCGCAATTTTGTTTTGTAGTTATTTATTTGACTTGTAGTGACTTGTCTTGACATCTCATGACTTGCCGTAATTCGCTTGAAACACAGGGCACGCTAAACTGAACTTGAAGCCGATTTTACAATAGGTATATGTCGCTACCAAAAGACTTCTTTACACAACTAGAGCAATACAGCGAATTGTCAAATAGAGAAAAGGCAGTTTTTCTGGAAATATTTGGTAATAGCAAGAGCCGAGTTGAAGTTACACAAGCGTTTCACATCTCTGAGAGCAATCTAAGTAGTTGCTTGACAGGTATTTACAAAAAATTCAGTATCAGTGGCAGCGGGCCTGTGAAAGAAACCCGTTTGCGGGAGTATCTACAAAAGCGATATTCTCAGCAGAAACCTTCTGGTAGCTCAACTGCTGAGATTTCAGAAAATGATATTGATGCTGTAGTTCAAGAAATCTGCGAAAAGGTTAAACCCAGCATTAAAGAAAAATGTGGAACCATGCGCGTGTTGGATATGCCTCAACTGATTGAGTTAACTGGAGAGCGAGGTATCTATACCAACGTCAACATTCTAGAGAAAATTACAGGACGTAGGCGACTAGATATCCCTGAACTATTGCAAAACTTTAATCCAGAACACTTTGATCACTTTGGACTCATCCGAGTAACAGAGAAGCGAATATCGGGGCTGGAAGTGGTGCAACGCTACAATAAGCTGATGGTTTTGGGAAAACCCGGAGCAGGTAAGACGACATTTTCAAAGTATTTGGCGATGCAGTGCATTGAAGGAGAGTATTTAACAAACCGAGTTCCCTTATTTATCACCCTTAAGAATTTCTCAGAAGCACCCAAACAGCCAGATGTGTTGAAATATGTTGCTCAACAATTGTCAGGTTTTGGAGTAAAGAATGTCAGCTTCAAAGCAGACAAACTATTGAGACACTGCTAAACTAATGACTCGCTTTTTATGACGGTCAAATAAGCGGTAATTATATGTGTATATCCGTTCGGCAAATTGGCTGTCATATTGCCCTTGGACTTCCACATGAACCAATACCCAAGCTTCTTCTCCATCCAGTAGCAAAACTTTTGCGACTTTATCAACCAAACGCCGCCCAATTTCTGCATCTGGTTCTAGCTGTTGCAGTTCTGTGTCCAGAAATTCATAAGGTCGCACCCAGTCGATTTCGGCATAAGCTTGGATGAAAAAGAATTCTAAAAAGCGGGGAAAATATAGCTCAATGACTTCTTTCCAAGGACTATCGTAATCAGTAAGTTGCTCGGTCATGAATTAAAACAAAAAGTACCTCTGTGCCATTGGTAAAACTGTCGCAGGTTCACAAATTAGCAATTCACCATCAGCCCTGACTTGATATGTTTCTGGATCAACTTCAATGTGAGGTAATGCATCATTCAGCTTCATATCCCGCTTACTCAATTGGCGTGTCCCAGAAACTGCAACTGCTGACTTTTGTAAACCTAGCTGGCTGGGAATTTCTTTCTCTAAAGCTGCTTGGGAAACAAAAGTTAATGATGTGGCATGACGTGCCCCTGCAAAACTACCAAACATCGATCGCATATACACTGGTTGCGGTGTGGGAATACTGGCGTTAGCATCGCCCATTTGCGCCCATGCAATCATCCCGCCTTTAATCACTATCTCTGGTTTCACGCCAAAAAACGCCGATCGCCACAAACATAAATCTGCTAATTTTCCCTCTTCCACTGAACCCACATATTGAGCAATTCCGTGAGCGATCGCAGGATTTATAGTATATTTAGCAACATATCTTTTTGCCCGAAAATTGTCTGCTTTTTGCTCATTTCCTTGTGGGTTAAGGGTTCCTCGCTGTACCTTCATTTTGTGAGATGTCTGCCAGGTGCGAATTATCACTTCGCCTACCCTCCCCATTGCCTGGGAATCGGAAGAAATCATGCTAAATGCGCCTAAGTCGTGCAAAATGTCTTCAGCAGCAATGGTTTCTCGGCGGATGCGAGATTCGGCAAAAGCAACATCTTCAGCGATCGCAGGATCGAGGTGATGGCATACCATCAACATATCCAGGTGTTCATCTAAAGTGTTGAGGGTGTAAGGGCGTGTGGGATTGGTGGAAGATGGTAGAACGTTGGCTTGGCCGCAAACTTTGATAATATCTGGTGCGTGTCCACCCCCTGCGCCTTCGGTGTGGTAAGTGTGGATGACACGATTCTTGAATGCTGCGATCGTATCTTCGACAAATCCGGCTTCGTTCAGGGTATCAGTATGAATGGCTACTTGCACATCATAATCATCAGCAACACTGAGGCAAGTATCAATTGCTGCGGGTGTGGTTCCCCAATCTTCATGAAGTTTTAACCCCATTACACCGGCATTTACTTGTTCTACAAGTCCTTGGGGTTGACTGGTGTTACCTTTGCCCAGAAATCCTAAGTTGACAGGAAAAGCATCAGCAGCTTGCAGCATTCGGTAAATATTCCAAGGGCCGGGGGTGCAGGTAGTGGCATTTGTACCTGTGGCGGGGCCAGTACCACCGCCGATCGTGGTGGTAATACCAGAAGCGATCGCAACTTCAATTTGTTGGGGACAAATAAAATGAATATGGGCATCGATACCGCCAGCAGTGAGAATCATTCCTTCACCAGCTAAAGCTTCGGTTCCGGGGCCGATAATAATATCTACATTATTTTGAATATAAGGATTTCCGGCTTTACCAATTTTGAAAATCTTGCCATCTTTAATGCCGATATCTGCTTTGACAATACCCCACCAATCGAGAATTAAGGCATTAGTAATTACTAAATCTACAGCACCATCGGCGTTAGAAATGGGGGATTGTCCCATTCCATCTCGGATAACTTTACCGCCGCCGAATTTTACTTCATCGCCGTAGGTGGTGAAATCTTGTTCAACTTCAATAAATAATTCTGTGTCTGCAAGTCGGATGCGATCGCCTACTGTTGGTCCATAAGTTTCGGCATAGGCGCGGCGATCCATTCTGTAACTCATTATCTCATTCCTTTTAATTTAAAATATCTGAATCAATTCCTAATTCAGTTCTCCATTCTAATAAAGGTTTATCCCAATGTTCTTCCCACTTTTGCGCTAATAATGGTTTTGCTTTTGAACCCATTGTGTAACCGACAGCTATCTGTTCTAATAAATTAGGGAGAACATCTGGCGCTTTTACGAGGATGGATAATAACCCACCTCCTACTAAGAAAACAGCTAAATTTCTCCGGGTTTGGGCTAATTCAAAAGCTTTAAGACCTAGTTCTCCCAGTCCATCAGTTTTAAAACCTGTAACTACATGCCAAATATCATGAGTCTAACGGCTGCGTAACAGCACATAACTCACATCGTCTTCTACTTGCATTTGACGATAAAAAGCGGGGTCAAAACCAGATTTTTTAATATAAGATGCGTAAGTATATCCTAATGAGTCTTCAGGATATTGCAGTAATACTTCGATATTAGGAGATGGTGCAATATAACGTTCTTTAATCAACAGTGATACTTGCGGTTGAGTTTTTAACCACTCAACAGCTAATAAGCTTGCCTGAGTGTAACGCAACTCATCTTCCAGATTATAAACATAGTCTAGATTAGTTGGTTCTCTAAACAGACACACCATTGATTTCAATATAGTTTTAAAATCACGGCTGATGCGTCGTTGTTCTGCTGTTAACATATAAAATCCTCAATCAATGTCTGAGTCTATTTTAGATTATTGGCAAGTTTCCGTTAATTTGGGCGTTGAAGCCGTAGATTTGGCGAGTACCAACTAAGGGGACTAAAGTTACTTCTTTTTCGTCGCCTGGTTCAAATCTAACTGCCGTTCCTGCGGGGATATCGAGGCGCATTCCTCGCGCTTGTTCTCTGTCAAAATTTAAGGCGGTGTTAACTTCATAAAAGTGATAATGAGAACCGACTTGTATGGGGCGATCGCCTGTATTTGAAACTTGCAATTTTACAGTTGGACGACCAACATTTAGTTCAATTTCACCTGTTGGTGTGATAATTTCCCCAGGAATCATAATAAATTAAAAAATTAACGAATTGGATTATGTACTGTAACTAACTTTGTACCATCAGGAAAAGTAGCTTCAACTTGCACATCATGCACCATTTCTGATATCCCCTCCATTACATCATCCCGCTTTAATAATGTTGTACCATAACTCATTAAGTCAGCTACAGTTTGCCCATCTCTCGCCCCTTCTAAAATAGCAGCAGAAATATAAGCAACTGCTTCGGGATAATTCAGTTTTAAACCCCTTTCCTTACGTCTTTCTGCTAATAAAGCAGCTGTAAAAATCAATAGCTTATCTTTTTCCTGGGGCGTAAGTTGCATTCCTATCTCCTCTGTGTTCTCTGCGCCTCTGCGGTTCATTCAAACCTGCCACACTCTTGGTATACAATTACCACGATTCAAAAAATAAACTCGCAGCAATTGCCAAACATCAATAAACCAGTTTCTCACCTCAGATGTAGAAGAACCGCGATATCGACACAATAATCCATGTTGTAATCGACTAACACCGGCTTCCCCTTCCCCATCCCATAAATTGCGCGTTTTTTCGACAATTTCTGCTGAAACTGTACCACCAATCCAAACGAAACTACCTACTATTGGTTTTCCAGCCAAGCCGTGGGGACTATAGAAAATGTCTTCGCTACCCCATAACCATTGCCGATCGATCCACAAAGGAATACCTTCTTGCCAAATTTCGGTGTGCGATCGCCATTCTCCTTGTAAGAATTTTTCTCCCCTAGCACTGCGACCAAATCGGGTAATTTCCCAGCCTAACCAACTGCCCCCGGTTGCTAATTCTACCCGTAAATCTTGCCGATAAATCGCACCGTTAAATAAAATTGTCTCTTGCGGCAACCATTCTAAACAAGCACCAGCATCAACTTGCATCTGGATGCTTTGTCTAGCTTGCAAGCCATTACTGCGATATATCTTGCTTGCAGCAGCTGTAGTGATTAAGGCTTGGGTTTGGGGTTGGAGGTGGATGTTAGAGGATAAGCGATCGCCTCCTACCATTCCCCCAGCCGTGTGTAAAATGACGCTATGACAAACTTTTTCCCCTTCTGGATAGAATGGGCGCTGTACCTTCAGGGGCGCTTGGTGGCGATCGTAAATTAATTGGGTTACACCTTGGTGATTGGCATAGACTAAATCAAGTTTGCCGTGCCAACCTTCTGCTATTTGTGAGTTGCAGGTCATTTATGAATTCAAGATGAAAGTTCAGATACCTTATATGTATTTAATGCATTCTTTGCTACTTTATCTGCAATTTATCATGATTTTTTTGCCAAGATTACATAATCATCTAATGTATAATGTAATTGATGTTTCTTACCCAAATACTGTTGGACTATTGGACTCATATATAGTTGTTTTGGTAATTTATCTCGAGCAAACTTACCAAATTCAGCAACAGCCAAAGGTTTTCTTGAACCTGTTGAAGTTAGATATTTATACCAGACTAACTCCAACCCCAATTCCGCCAGAATTTTATGCACTACATTTTCTTCCTGCTCTTGGTTTTCAACTTGGTGAACATCGTAAGTTTTGAATAACTTTTTATCTTGCACAATTAGCAGAATATAACCTGAGCTTTTTAAGCTAGTAGCAAATATTTGTTTGTAAGTATTATTAGCTTCAAACCTCTTAGCTGGATCTGCAAATAAGCAGTGGGAAATTACGATAAAGTCGAAAAAGTCTTTAGGTAAATTATTTGATTGATTTTTCCAATTAAAAATATCAGTAGTTACAAAACGGAAATAAGCATTCACTGTAGTTAGGCGCGACTCTATATATCGTCGCCAAAACTGAAGTCCACGAAACTGGAAGGCATCTTGTTTTTCTAAAGAGTAGTATGATATGTGCATTTGCGGGATATCAAAAAAACCGCTACTACTTTGGAGAAATAAAGCTAAACCATAAGCAATAGTTCCTGGGCCTGCTGCAATATCAAGGATATTAACCTTGCTTAGTAGTAAAGCATCCTGGTAAATCAGAAACCAAGCTAAATATGTGCAATATACATTTTCTAAAAAATACTTCATAAAATAGACATGAGGAGTTAGACTAAAACGATAGTCTGGATCTTGTCCAATTTTTAAGTTATTAATATCCTCAAGAGCATCTTCTAACTTAATAAATAACTCTTTGTCAGAAATTCTACTAAATTCTTCTTTGAGATATTCAACTAGGCTTGATTCAAAGTCATCAAATATACGTTCATCAATTCCAGTAGATTGTAGTTTGTATTCATCGTGCTGGATTAAATTAAAAAATTTATAGATATATTTAACAAATGCCTCATCTGGCATTAAGACTAAATTATCTTTTTGCTTGGATTTTTCGGTTAGTTGTTGACTTAACGTTTCTGTTTGCCGTTTATATTCTTGGGAATAACGTTCAAGTTGAAGTTTATCTCTAAATAGTTTTTCTAACCATGAGAATCTTGCACCTGATTTTTGAATCTCTTGTAATAATTGGACTGCACGTTGGATATCACCACGTTTTAAAGATAATTTTAACTGCTGACTTCGCCACCAATTTTTGATAGGATTATTCATAACCAAATCCTTCTTTGCCTTCCATAATTTCTACACCGGGAAGCTGAGAAACTAATTTTTCCTTAAATTTCATATAGCTTAATTTCTCATCCTCATACCACCAAGCGTATTTTTGCTTAATTTCTTCGGCTTCTTGACGAGTTGATGCTACAAAAGAACGATTCTGACTCGTAGAATGGAAAGCTTGAATTACAACTCTATCGGCGATGGCTAGTTTTTTAATAAAAGCAGCTTCATCAGTTGGGAAAGTAGGAAGAAGAGGGGTAACAGTGATAGAAATTTTAGGAAGAAAACCTTTGAGACGATCGATACTTTGTTTAATCTTAGCGATGGCATTTAGTCTGGCTTTAATACTAGGCGATCGCGGTTCAAAATCTGTTCTCACTAATTCGCTACCAGTGGGAATGCTCATATTAATTCGCAATCGCTGAAATCGTTGTAAATAATCAATATCTCTAACAATAATTGGGCTACGAGTTTGAATTACTAATGTTGGACGATAATCAATCATGACTTCTAACAAGCTACGAGTTAGTTGATGTTTAGACTCTAGTGGTTGATAAGGATCTGTAACGCTACTCATGTAAATTCTAGGAGGCTGATGAGGATTTTTTTGATACCATTTATCTAACTCTTTAACTAAAATTTCAGTAGCATTTTCTTTAAAAATTACCCATTTACCCCAATCTTGGCGCATTTGCGAATTAGGGCTAAATGCTGCCGCATAGCAATAACTACAACCGTATTGACAACCGCGATAAGGATTCAGAGTAAAATCATAAGCAGCAATAAAGCCTGTAGCTTTTGTTAAGAGTGATTTAGCATTTTGTGCATAAACATTGACATCTCCAAACTTTTCTCGGACTAATTTGGTAGGAGTGCATTCGCAATAACCTTCATATTTTGGTTGTGCCATCTGATTTGTGATATTTATTGAGATTTGGGCTTTTGAGATGCTATGAATTGCCATCTCTACAAGTATTTGTATTATGTTATGATTCCCATTTTTCTTTTTAACAGAACTTCCGCCAAAAAATAGCCTAAACCCTTATTATGTGGTAGGGGAAATTTATGAATTTGTCCCTACGGTGCGAAACCCGATCGCTATTTATTCGCTAACTGGAATAACCACGTACAAGAATGGGCCGACTCCAATAAAGCAGGCCCAAAGCAGTATGCATTCTCTCATTGTCTGCGTTTCTACCCTGTGGGAAGGTGTAGCGCATCTGCGGTTAAAAATCTTTCACAAATTCCGTCAAGAATCTAAATGCCTTCAAAATATAACTAGCACAATCTCTAGGAGAAGTGTTGTAAAACGATCGCCACGCACTCGCCTTATCTTCATCATAGCGATCGCTGCGATGAGTATGATTCTCTAACCACGCCAATCGGACTGCATGGCCGATTAACACATCCAACACGATATACTCTTCGATTTGCAGCTTGGGATTATTAGCTGCGATCGCTCCTAATTCGATTAATGCTTCAATATTAACTTGGCGGTATTCTGAGGCTTCGATTTTATTCAGCAAATGCTCAACCAACAGAGCAAAATTTCTTTCCCCGGCTGTCATTTCTGACAGCATAACTTCACTATCTAAACGATTGCGCCGCTCTAGTTTATCGCCAATTACTAGACCTTTGCAATGTTGCATTAATAGCCAAACCTGCTTAAAAAATTC
Source organism: Nostoc sp. (assembly GCF_036917455.1). GTDB lineage: Bacteria > Cyanobacteriota > Cyanobacteriia > Cyanobacteriales > Nostocaceae > Nostoc. The sequence continues at coordinate 48,311 of NZ_JBALDK010000124.1, forward strand.
TTTTGGTACGCGCCCCGTCACACCCTCAGCTTGGCGAAACCGCCGCCAACCGTCTGGTGGGACTTCTATTCCTTCGGCGATTCCTGGTAAAACCACCCAAGCAATATCACTTTCTTTTTGTTTGACGTGCAGTGATTCTTGCTGGCGTAACAGGTTACTCATGCCAGTATATCCAGTTAATACTTGACGCAAGCGCATTTTGACTTCAAAGGGTGAAAGTTGCATTAAGTGATCATAAGCTTCATCTTGAGTGACGTGTAAATCCCGCGCTAGTTCGCTGGTTATTAATAAGATGAGATAGCCGACTCTCAACGTTAGTAGTCCTTGAAATAGTTCGGGTTCCGAGTGAATTAAGATGCCAACATAGATTAAAATCTCTTGAGTGAGGACGCGATCGCGGATATCCTCACGACAAAAGTGATTAATTTTATCGGCAATTTCATCGTGAGACATGGGTACGGTAATCAAGGACGCTTCACTGTAAGCTTTACCTACAGCAATTTGCTTACCCCGCACCAAAATACTCGTTACTGCATCTGATAGGCTGATATCAACCATTTGGCGTAACCCCGCAGCCCGACGCACTACCGCCCAAATACCTAAATCTCCAGCTTTTGTGTAAACTTCATCGAGTAAATCGCCTACAGTGACAGGATATCCTGGACCACCATACCCAGTATCAAATTTCATTCCCTGCAAGCGAGTTAAAGTTTGCAATAACTCAATTTGCTCGTAAATATTCTCTGATCCACGCAAATAAGAAAGTAATAACCCAAAGTTGGTTTCATACTCCATCTGAAATTCTTGAGTATGTCCTAAGCGCCAGTTTTTCTCAGGATGATGAGCCAAATAATAGCAACGTGGGCTAGCATTTTTGACTGGCGATCGCAAAAATTCTGCATTTGGGAGAAAATCAATTCTTTGGATTCCAGCCGTCAGCATTAATTGATTTAGCCGCCCTAATTTTACCCGCACTCCGTTACAAACACCATCTTTCAGTTCTTGCATCAATTCTAGTAATGCTTCCGAACCGACTTCTAACATGGTGTGCGTCAACATTAAAGTCAAAGTCGGACGGCCTAAATCGCTCCAATATTTTTGAATGTAAGCTAGTTCGCTTCTAATTTGATCCAGCAGAAAATGGTAATCAAGGGTTAAGTAAAACTGTTGAGAGTCGGAGAATGAAGGTAAAAACACAATTGTTTCACCGCGAATCCGAAAGATTCTCGATGTTGTTAAACTTCGCAGCCGTCGCACAGGCCGCCCAGTTAAACTAAGTTTGTCATTACGTCCAATTTGGGTATAAATAGCTGAGAATTCTCCCGCTTTTCTCACCTGAATCGGTTCGACTTGGGTAGGCGTTTGTGTTTCAATACCGTGAACTTCTAGTTTTTTCTGTAAATCTTCATCTTCTGCTAATAAAGCAATTTGTACTAACGATTCACGCTGTTTTCCTACACACAAATGTCTTCCTAAAGGGTCGATATCACCAACCGCCAGTAACCTTTCACTCAACATTTGACTGAGAAAGTATAAACTTTGCGCCCACACCAAGGGAATATTTTCATTAGGCAAACGGAGTTGGGTTTGAGGTGCTAACTTTTCGGCTTCTATGTTTTCGGCTGGGACGTAATAAAGTTCTGGCAGTAAATGCAAACCATCTTGTTCTATAAGTAATGATTCTAAAAGTTGTTGGTATTTTTCAACTTGTTCTTGTTCGCCGCGAAATAATCCATCTAGAACTAAATAAGTGAAAAATAACGGCCATTCGCATTCAATATGCTCAAATTGCTTGAGTTCCCACGGTTCGTAGTGTAAGCGATGATTATCTTCTGAAACGGTTTGGTGTCCATCACGCAGGAAGCGTTTGCAGCCGTATTTACCTGCGAGTTTGTTGATGATATCGTTTAAAGTGCGATCGCGTAACTCCAAATCTTCCACTGCAAAGGCAGGATAACTAATAATACTCAACAATGCCGCATCAATTTCTTTGGAACCAGATTCTCTCGGTAATAGAGATTCTAAAGTAATCCGGGCGCGGGCGATTTCATCTGGTAATACGTGAATTACCGATGCTTGACTACCATGCACACCAAACAAATCTAGTCCGTTGATAGCTTCTAAAGCCGCTTTTGCCATGCCTACAGAACTGGCATTTAATTCAGCACTACCACGATTAATTTTATTACCACGTTCCCAAATGCCGTAATCTGGTGTGCGGTAAGCTCGTCCAATGTAGTAAACCAAATTTTGGACGAAATTCACTTCATCAATGGTATAAATGATTTGCAATCCCCCAGCCGTCATTTGCCCCAACATCAACAAAAATATAGATGTGGCATCAAGTTGCAAATGTCCCCATTCGTCATCACCAACAACAATGTCGCCAGTTGCGGTATTATATTTGGCGTGCAGTCCATCTAGTAGCGACTGAGTATGTTTAAATGTCTCTACTTTATGAGCCTGTCGCATCATCGCAAACAACAACCCGCGCATCAATTTGATGACACTGTGTTCTAGTTCATAAGTGCGTCCTTCATCGTTGTCAATCTTGCGGTATGCCAGTCCTAAACCCCAAACTGCCAAAATGCTGTAAACGTTATCTCGCACCCAGGCATCAGTATAATCGCCGTGGGCTGTAATCGCAGTACTTGCAGGTAGTAAACCCGTAATCGGATTCTGCCGAGTCAGGATAATTGTCTTGATTTGCTGGTAGTAATAGTCCAGACGAGCTAGCAATTCGGTAGATGTTTTCATGATTTGGTTCAGAACTAGTTGCAAAATTCGAGCCTGTGACTCTAAACCAAGCCAGAACAAGTTCTGTAATGGTTGATGGGACAACAGCTAAGGGTGGTGTGAGTTTATTATTATCTCGTGTTAATAAACTTCTGGGTACTGAATTTTAGCGATCGCAAACTAAAACATGATATTTGTTCAAGTATTTACATATTAATTGTAATATTTTATACCTAAATTTATAGTTTTTTAAGGCCCAACAAATTCTTTTTGTTGATAGTTCACGTTAGATAAACGAGTACTAATTTCAGTTTAATTACGTGTATGTTGGTAACTCTTATCGGTTACAGTAAGTTCTAATTTGGAAATAAAATATAGGAATCCGATTTGATTTATGAAAAAATCAAGTATGTGTAGGGTGTGTTATCGCGTAGCATAACGCACCATAACCATTAGATGCTGTGTTATACCTCTGGCTAACGCACCTACTGGAGTGTTTCAGCTAAAATAGGGCAATAGAACAGCCCAGATGAGGACATCTACATGGGAAGAGGTCGGCTAGAGAAAGTTCATCTAACAGTGGCACAAAGAGAAAACCTAGAACAAATCAGTCGTAATGGTTATGCAAGTGCCAAAAAAATCCTACACGCTCGTATTTTTCTGATGTGTGATGAAGGGAAACAAGCTGATAGGAAAATGGACAGATGAAGAAATTGGCGCAGCTTTACAGATCGCTTAACATCGAAAGTGGTGTTTGGTTGATTTGAAATTCTTCATCTTCTTCATCCTCCCCAGCTTCTGAAAGCACTGGATTTGGTAGAAATAGAGTGAACTGACTACCCTTTCCCAAAATAGATGTAAAGGTCACATCGCCACCATGCAAACGCGCTAATTTGCGTGTTAAAGCTAAACCCAAACCAGTGCCTTCGTACTGCCGATTTAAGCTACTGTCAAGCTGTTTAAATGGTTCAAATATAAATTTAAACTGACTTGGTTCTATACCAATTCCAGTATCTGAAACTGTAAAGGTTATTCCTGATGGGACTTTTTTCACTACTAGCGATATATTGCCGACGGGAGTGAATTTAATCGCATTGGTGAGCAAATTTAGTAGCATTTGCTTGCTGCGCCGCTCATCAGCAATACAAATATTCTCTGGGAGATCAATTTTACAGGTAAGTTGTAACCCCTTTTCTGCGGCGCGATCGCGCACTGTCCAGATGGCATAATTACATAAATCTGACACTGGCAAAGGTGATAGTAACAATTCCTCTTTACCTGCTTCTACCTTAGATAAATCAAGGATATCGTTAATCATTGCCAGCAAATGCTCACCACTACTATATATACAACTTACATATTCGTTCTGTTTTTCATTGAGAGAGCCAACTATTTCTTGTTGCAGTAGTTGTGACAAGCCCATAATCGCATTCAGAGGTGTCCGCAACTCATGGCTCATAGTTGCTAAAAATTCACTTTTTGCCCGACTAGCAGCTTCTGCTACTTCTTGAGAGGCACGCAGTTTCAACTCTGTTTCCTTGCGTTCAGTAATATCCTCAATCATCGCTAGAAAAAACTCAGGTTCACCATTGCTGTCTGGTATAACAGAAACAGAGATATGAGTCCAAACTAAGCTACCATTTTGATGCAAGCAGCGTCTTTCCATCTCAATGTGATGTCTTTCGACAAACTGTTCTTGATGTTTGGAGGATTGGAAGCCTAACTTGGAAGTTTTCGCTGAGTTTGTACGAATTCCTGACATTAGTTGTTTGTAAAGTTTTAAATCCCCCTTTTGTATAGAAATGTAATCTGTAAAGCGCTTGCCATATAGTTCTTCCCGGCTGTATCCTAAAATCTCACACAGTACCGGATTGGTATCAACTATCTGGGCTTTCATATCTATAAGTCCAATACCGATAGAAGAACGCTCAAAAATCGCTCGGAATTGCGCCTCACTCTGTCGCAATGCTTCCTGTACAATATTTCGCTCGCTTGCTTCTATAGCCAAAGTCACGAAATCTGCTATTGAGCCAGCAAAAGTCTCTTCTTCTGAAGTCCATTGGCGACTTTCGCCTATATGTTCGTGGCAGACTACGCCTACTAAAAGACCCTCTAGCCAAATCGCTGCATTTAGCACGGATGTGATGCCCAAAACAGAAAGATAAGACTTGGATAATTCTTGGGTTCTTGTATCGTTTCTGGCATCATCTGCGGCAATAGTGCGTTCCTCTTCTAAAGCCTGGAAATAAGCTGGATAATTTTCTTGTGAAAGCGAGTTACCAAAGCTATGCTCTTTGGTGCTTGTGTCGTATAAGTCAATACATTCAATTTTTGAGCGTTCTTCATTATATAACCACACCCCGACTCGCTTTACTAAGAGTGTCTGAGCAGCAGTTTCTGTAATCTCTCTTAATACTGCATTAAGATTTCCTTGTTGAAAAGTCTTGCTTCTTGCCAGTTGCACCAGTGTTTTGCTTTGTTTTCGCCGACTATTTTCTCTAATTTGTAAAGCCTCTTGGGCGTACTTTTGCTCTGTAATATCTCTAGTTGACACCACCTGCATTACTTGACCTCAAGAAGAAATAATTTTACCTTAGAGTTCTACGGAAAAAGTAGAACTATCTTTGTATAAATACAATTTCTTAGTATGGTTTTTCATAACCGGAGAAAACATTTTGTTTCATCAAATCTTCTTATTCTGAATAGCGAGTTTCAAACTAGATTTTGCTATAGCAATCCTAGATCGTTACTGAGGGATAAGATCCTCGACTTCTTTAAAAAGTAGGGGATCTGTCACTTTCAATTTTCATAAATCAAATATAATTACAATAGTTAATTTTAATACTTTATGCAA
>NZ_JBALDK010000125.1:0-34604 GCF_036917455.1 Nostoc sp.
AAGCAACCTTTTTAGCAGTTATTGTTCTCGTATTTAATACGCGAACAAATAATTCTTTACTCCACCACCTATTTTCCCTTAACCGAGCAGTATTGCTTGCTGATTGGCTAGTCGCTCAAAACTGCCCTGCTGTACAATCCGACCATCCTGAAGCACATAGATACGGTCGGCATTATTGATTGTACTAAGTCTGTGAGCAATAACTATGCGCGTCACTTTTAGCCGATCAAGGCTTTCACTAACAATAGCCTGGGTTTTGTTATCTAAGGCACTAGTAGCCTCATCAAACAGTAAAATTCGTGGTTTCAATACCAACGCCCTAGCAATTAACAGCCTCTGCCGTTGTCCGCCAGAGATATTACCACCTCCTTCACTGACAACAGTGTGCATACCCATTGGCATAGCTTGGATATCGTCTGCTAAACCCGCCATCCGGGCGGCTTCCCATGCCTCATCAATTGTGACTAAAGCACCACTGGCAATGTTTTCAAAGATAGAAGCTGACATTAATCGGCTATTTTGCAAGACAACACCCATCTGCCGGCGCATGGCATGAATATCCAGTCCTGTCAACTCCTGTCCATCATAGTAAATACTACCAGATTCCGGAGCCTCAAATCCCAGTAATAACCGAAACAAAGTTGATTTCCCACTTCCAGAAGTCCCCACCAGAGCAATAAATTCCCCAGGTTCAGCCCGAATAGTCACATTATCTAAGATTAAGGGTCTATCATCGTGGTAACGAAAAGCTACATGGTCTACAACAACTCTGCCCGATAACCTGCCAGGATCTGTTTTACTATTATTAACTTCTGGTTCGGCTTGCAAAATTGGCTGGGCACGTTTCCACAAAGGTACGATTTTCAGAACATCCACAACGGTTGTACTCAAGCTGGTTGCACCGCTAATAAAAGTACCAAAAGCAGAGTTGAACGCCAGGAAAGTACCAATGGATAGTGCTTGAGTTCCCTGTGTTTGCTGACTCTGTAGTAATGTGGCAGTAAACCAGAAAAGCACGCAAGATGTGAGTATGGGCAAGACTTTATTGCAGACGTTGAGAACGTCTTCAATAGCTTGGGTACTCAACACTAATTTTATTTGCTGGCTATACTGTTTACCCCAGTAAGCAAAAGCGCGTTCTTCAGCTCCTGCGACTCGCAATTTAGCAACCCCGTTGATTAACTGCACCATCACGCCAAAGATTTGTCCTTGTTGCTCCAATAAGGGACGAACCTTGCGGAGGGTGAGCATTCCAGAGAAAAAAGTCAGGGCAATATTTACAACAGCTGCAACAATAGCGATCAAGGTTAGCGAACTGTTGTAATAAATTAGCAATCCCAAGTTTAAGAAGGCAAATACGCCAGAGAAAATACTTTTGAGAACTGTGCCGCTCAGTTTAGAGCGGATCTCGCTGATGCTAGAAACCCTAGATTCTAAGTCACCGATAGAATACTGATTAAAGAAAGATGCACTTAGCTTTAACAGCCTGTCCCACACCGCAGTTTGAGTGGATGAGTCGGCAAAAGTTTCTAGTCTCATCAGGGCAAGCCCTTGAGCTAGTTGAAAAATTGTACCTCCAAAAGCTGTTGCACAAAGACCCAAACCGATTTGTAACAATAGTCCCCGGTTGGCATCTGGAACGGCGTTATCTATGAGAATAGCAGTAGCTTGGGGCGTTACCATTCCTAATAAAGAAACAGCGATTGCGCTTAACAGGATGATAATTAGATCCTTAAAATGACCCCTTAGTGCAAATAGAAGTATATCCCAGGTTTTGAGGTCTTTATCGGGCAAAGGTCGATAAAATACATAGGCAGTGGTGCAGAGCGTAGCAGCGCTTTGCTCGTCTACAGGAGTGCGAGTCTGCTTGAGCGGATCGAAAATCTCATAACTGTTGCCCCTTGCGCCGCTCTTAACTGGTAACAGAGCCACTGGACTCTCGTCTTCTAAAGTGTATCCCAGCATTGGGCCGCAGTCACTTTTCCACCAGTTCCCGATTAGATGCAAGCGACGCATCCGAATTCGTGAAGCACGGGCGATCGCATCTATTGGGTGTTTAAGGCGTTTGAGGTCTTCTGACTGAGCCGGAGGGCGAATCGCAATGCCTAAAGCACGTCCCACTGCTCCCGCCGCAACTAACAGAGCTTGGTCTGAGGAATTACTGCCATGTATCATTTGTGAACAAGTGGCTGTTTCCCTCTGTTGCACCACAGATGACAGTTCCTCCAACGTTTCATTCATAACCTGACGCTTCAGGTGTTCTCTTTGCCGACACCTCTGGATTTCTTGCTGGATTTCTTGCTCACAAAGCAAGTTAATCATTTGCAGGAAATTCATTTGCAGTTGAGCCAGACTAACCATTAGAGTGTCTGCTTCTTGAATCTCTTCGGCACGAAAACTTTCTAATTCTAATATGCCCTGCGCCTGCAACCACGTATCAGCACTCAAAGGTAACAAACCAGACGCAGGGTCAAAAATTAGTTCGGCAAATCCCATTAAATTGGCATAACCATGTTGGATGCGTACCCAAGATACGCTACCTTGTTCTGGTCGGAATATCTCGCCATTAGCTAAGGAGAAGAACTGGGTTCCCGGCTTTGGAACCTTGAAGTTGCGATCGGGTTCGCGAGCAACAGCTGAACCTAGTTGATATATCCAACGCTCTAGCAAATTCACTGCATAGTCTTGTTTGTTTGCGAACATAAACTCAAAATCTTTGCGAGAGATTCTGAGCAGTTCTGTTTCCTCAAGCGATACTGCGAAAATTTGCAGCTGCTTGCTTTGAAATGGTGCTATTGAAAACATCGCTTCTGCGGATTTGACATTAAATAGGTAACGCCGCTTTCCTTCTGGGCTACCATTGTTAACCGCAATGGCAAATAGTGACATGGAACCCGATCGCACTACCCAAACTGTCTGCGGGTCATTTAATAGTAAAGGTTCATTACCTTTGAACCGATAGTACTCTCCTGCCAAACCCGGAATTTTGTTTTCAATAAGCATATTTATAACCTACTAAAAAGTTATGCAAAGATGTTTGTAAATAAATCCAAGACTATCTTTGTGTTGACTCTTTGATGTTGTTTGTATGCCTTATTGGAAAAACCTGGGTTGATTTATGCAGATGTTGGTATTTGCTGGACAGTGAAAGAAATTGATCTGGCAGTTGCCACCAAGCAAGCAATCCAATCATCACAAGAGTCAGCGACATACTGATTGTACGGACTGCTCCAAGCGATTGCAAGAAATAACCTAAGATGAAACGTCCTAATGTTAACCCCAACCAGTAGGCACTAAGGCTGTAACCAGCAATGAGCGTCGGGGTGTGACGAGCGACGGATTGCACAGTGTATGCCCAGTTGCCGATGCAGGATTCGATGCCAACATAAACCAGTAAAAGTAGCCAAGTTAGCAGTACTATCGGAGTTTGCAGCGCTCTGCCCAGATTTTCTAAGGCAGTTGTATTCGATGCCAATACCCGTACTTTCATTGGTGTGTAGTTGAAGATGATTACGCCCAGCACACTTACAATCAATAGGCTAACAATCCCAGCTAACACCCAATAAATTTGTCGCCAATTCATGCCAACTGCTAACAAAGTACTAGCTATCGTCGGTCCTGAGAGTGCGCCAATACCATAGAAAGCATGAAGCAAACCAATTAAACTGGCACTGCGGGAATTTTGCACAATGTAAGTGTTGATGCCTGCGTCAATCAGTCCAACGCCCAATCCCAACTCTGCTCCGGCGGCAACCATAACAAACCAGGAAGCTGAGGTGGCATAAATCATCAGTGCCATCGTCAGCGCACCCGAGGCAATCAACAGCATTCGGGCTAACCCCAGTCGGCTACTCACAAGACTGCTGGTGAATGCTGCCAGAATATAACCGCTAATTTGACTGACAAACAACAGGGTGACAGTTGCTGGAGTCAGGTTATAGGTAGACAGAATGGAGGGCAGAAGAACTCCTAACCCCGCTTCAGCGATCCCAATGGCAATAAAGGCATAGAAGGAGATCGCGACCCCAATCCACAAAGATGCCATTGTGCGTTGATAGTCTTTCATTGGCTGGAATGCTCCTAGATCAGACAAGTCCCATTAAGCAATTAGCATAAATAGGACTTACGCAAAATACCTCTCAAATTCTGATTACTCCGTGAACTCTGCGCCTCTGTGGTTCGATTTTCCGTAACCTGTGCGTAAGTGCTGATAAAGTTTAACCTCTCAAAACTTTTCAAACATCCTCTTAGAAAATTGGTATTAGACCTGTCGCTTAATGTAGTGGTTAACGAGTACAGCACTGTGTAATAGTTTCCCTGGCAACATCTTCCAAGCCAACAGACTTTAACAAGTCTTGCCAGTCAGAGGTTAGGACGGTATCTTTTGGTTTAGCAAGGCGGAGTTCGCTTAAAAGTGTCAAAGCGTCTTGCCAGATGCCTGCTTGAGCATAAAGGGCGACACGTTCTTGTGGTGTTGCTGTCCCTAAGCGACGGACTAAATCGCTGTTCGGTTCTATTCGTTGCACTAACCCTTCGACAGCAATATCCTCAGATTCTTCAGAGGAGGTTTGCGATTTGCAATCAACTAAGAAGTACCAATGATAATATTTACCAATCTCTAGTGGCTTCTCTGTTGTAGGAATGCGAACGCTAATTACTCCAGGTGTTCCCGACAAGTTAATCAAAAGAGGCTCTTTGGTGACGGAATTATTGTTTTCATCTAGTACTACAAACTTGACAATACTAATATCTTTAATTTGGTAAGGAACGTAAAACCAAAAGGTAGGATATTCAGCAGTTGTTAACCCCAAAGCAAATTTTGATGAGGATGTGTCTGTAGTTCTTAGTTGCTTTAGACTCAAATTTCTTGGTGTCAAGGGTACTAATGCAGTTAGAGGTATGTTCGCATTTGGACAATCACCACGCGTTCCTGCTCCTTGGCGATCGCTAGGCGCACCCCGGTTTTCTGGTTCTTTTTCTAAAGTTGGTTGAATAAAGCGGATTTTACTATTATTCGAGTTATTATTAGATGGTTGTTGAGATTGTGCAGGTTGTGTAATATTAACTACTATAAAAGCCAGAGTAAACACTAATATCTGCGGGAATCGAAAATTTATTCTAGTCATAATCAAGTTTAGTTAAGTATTTTGTTGGTAAATGGTAAAAAGACGAATTCCAAAAGCAGTAGTTATTAAGGTAAAAACAGTAGGAACAAACGGTACCCAACCACCGAATAGCAAGAGAATAAAGCAGCATCCATATAAGGTAATCAGTGCAACACCAATTATTACTGCTAGTTGCGATCGCGACCAACGATACACAGCGATTATTCCTCCTACTAATGACCAGCCGCACAGCCAGAGAATTTCACCCCATGCAGGCCAGACCCATAACAGTGGTCGGCGATTCATCACAGCACTCAGAATCTGGCTAACCATATTGGCGTGAATTACTATACCTGGTACTTGTTGGTAAGGCATAGTTTTTGTACTGTAAGGCGTTAGGAAAGAATCTTTAACACTGTCAGCATCAACACCAATCAGCACAATTCGATTTCTCACCCAGTCGGGATTCAACTGCTTATTGAGAACTTGTGCGAGAGTAACTTGTCGAGCAACCTCGCGTGAGGCACGATAGTTGAGCAGCAATTGATGACCTCGCGCATCAAATTGTTGATAACCACCTGTTGGGATATTTATAGGTTTAAAGACAACTTTGCCAAGTTGCAAATATCCTTCGTCGTTAATTTGGGATTGAATGCCCTCTTTTGCTAGATAGCGACTTGCCAGTTGCCAGCTTAAGGAGTAGCGTGTTTTACACAGGGATTCTGGGTCTGGAGTTACGGCTAATAGCTGACGCCGAACTACAAAGTCACTATCAAGCACAACATCACTAAAGCCGACGCGATCGCCTGAAATTTCTGGCGGGGGTGAAATACCAGGTGCTTGTGTTTTGCCTCCACTGAGTTTACAAATAGCAAAAAAGTTGTCGCTTTGGTGCAGGCGAGTTGCTAAATCTTTATATTGAGGTTCTACTGTAAAATCTCGATAGAGATCTAAACCGATCGCTCTTGGTTGGTATGATTGCAATTTCTGCATCAGCTGTTGCAATACCTCATCTGATAACGAGGATTTTTGCCGCTGCTTTTGGGCTTGAATGTCTGCTTCTGTGATTTTAACTATTAATAGACGTTGGTCTGGGCCTTCATCTGGTCTGATCTGCATCATCGAATCGAAAGCCGACAGTTCCCATTGCTGCATGATTCCTAGCGATCGCACTTGCAATACCAAGCCTGCGATCGCCATACTTGCCACTAATGCTGTTTGCAGTCTCTTTTTTTTGAACCAAGGTGAAGATATCGCTTCTGTTTGCCCGCGTAACCCGTTCCATGTCAGCGGTTCTTCTGCTGGGTTCTGGTAAATCATTGGCAACCAAGAAGCAGTGGGAAATTCATCTTCTAGACCTTGTAACCTTTCTCGTGCGTAACGTGCTGCCAAATAGTAAGATTGACCGCCTGCAAAAGCTGAGAGGAAATTCTTTAGAAACTCTTGAGCAACAAAATCCGGCACATTCTCTCGCATGATAATAACTTCGGGAATGTGCAGATCGGCTAACTGCGATGCCAATCCTAAACCATCGCAGGAGTTAAAAATAGCAAGTTTTAGACCTTGTGCGATCGCATATTTCAAAGCATTTTTTAATTCCGGTATGGTTAAACTGCTGGTTTGGTTAATATGTATCAAACCTATATCTTCTTGACTTTGACTATGCCCTGCAAAAAACAGAATATCCCAGCCTTGTTTATCCCATAACCACTTATCTAATTCTTGGCGTGAAGGCTCTACCAAAAATACTGTTGAGGCATTGGGTAATTTCTTTAGTAAAGCTTGGTCTTTCTGGATATCAATGCCTGTACTATTACCCAATATCGCTAATATTTTAACTTTTTTACCATTTTTTTTAGGTAATACTTTAACTCGCTCATAAGTTGGAGGAGTTAAGGCTACTTCTGCTTTTTGGTAATCTTCAAAAAAGTTCCATAGATGCCAGGGTAGTCGTCTAAGCAGGCGATCGCTTGTTTCGATAATTACCTGAAACTCTTCATCTAAAGTCAATCTAGCTCGTAATTGTTGGTCAATTTTGTGAAACGAGTTTGAGTTCAACCAACTATTAATTTGCTGATATAACTCCTGACAAACTTCAGTAAAATCAGTTTCACTAATATTAGTCAAACCAACTGGTTCCATTTCAATTAAAGCCCGACCATGAAATCGTTGTTGGAGTGCTTGATATATTAATTGATAACGTTTATAAAGTTCAGTAATTTCTGGGGCTGCGGGTAAACTACCTGTAAATTGCATCGGACGAGAGTTATTAGTTTCCCACAATTGGGCATTCACAACTGAGAAGCCATCACTTAAGTTACCTTTATCTAAATTTATAACAACTAACTTACCCATTGTTAATTACTAGAGGTTGCTATATTATATGAAAATTACATTACTTTGTAAAAAAGTATTATCAAAATTTAGCTTTCGGCTTTTTGATTTTGGATTAATTTTATAGATTAACTTTTATAAGTATATTATTAATTTTCACTTCTTCTCTTTTATAAAAATATATTTTTATAATTAATATTATCTTAAGCACACTTAAGCATAACTGCTAGCAATTACGCAGATAAATGCAGTAAAGCACGATTTTTTTATAGTAATATTGTATCATTTGGTCTATCGTTATGAATAAAGAATATAGACGAAGAAAGCGTAAATCTACATCTCTTCAAGCTTATTTTGTCTTCGTAACTAAATGCTAAAAAAAGATATTCAATGCAAAATGATTGAATACATTACTTCAGGTATTCGAGGACTAGCGAAAAAGATGGATTTTAGTATTCTTAAAGTTAACAGGGAAGAAGACCGCATTCATTAAATATCAAAGCCACGCCCTTGTAGCACGGCTTAAATCGCGCTAATTTTAGTCAGTTAGATTGAGTTAGAAAACTTCGTTTGCGGGGCTACCTTTTTTATGCGTTTTAACCCCTGTTTTTTACTTATCAAATCACAAAATCTTCTGTAATGCTAAAATCACCTAGAATCAGTTGAATGCTAAAGCTAGTTTCACGCACACATTTAAAACGATTTAGTGAAATATAGTAATCTTGATTTCTAGATTCAACTACTTGTAAAGTCTCTCCTGAACTCGAAAGTACTAGCTTTAAATAGGGTGGTAAATACTTTTGATTACCAGTAGGATGTACTTGCACTAAAACACTAGTTTTTGCCTCTGCTTCTTCAGTAAGAGCAACTAGCAGTGCTACAGTTTGTTCTCCTAATTGCATTCCCAAATCAATGAGTTTAACTCCATTGATAACAGATACTTTAGAAGCATCAAAACTTCTGGTAGCAAATGCTAGATTTCCCAATTGTGACGTATTTATTAGCGTATCAATGGATTGCCAGCCTATCTCAAAAACTTTGTCAAACCATTGACTTAAATTTACTTGTATTTTATTGGGTGCAATATCGGCAACAGGTGAAACCTCACTTTGCAATAAACCTAAACGCTGATTGTAGAGTTGCTTTCGCCATTGTTCATTAGCAAGTAGTGCTGCCCATTGGCTAAATGATACATCTGCATGTAAACGCGGTGAATAAATAGATGAATTAGCTAAAGTTCGTAACAAATCTTGAGCTTCAGCTGCTGATAAAGTTGCTAAAGGTGGCACTTCTTCTCTAAAATTCAGTCCTAGTGTTGCCAACAGAATGGTAAAGTTTTCTGTTAAATCATCAACTGCTAAAGAATAAGTGCGATCGCTTTGATTATATCTGGCTTCGTTCTTCAATTGACGATGAGTTGCAAAGCCACGTACTGCCATCCAAGACTCATCTTCATCATCCAAATTTACCTGTACTGCTAAGTAATAGTCAGCTACCCAATTGGGGATATCTACCCACTCCTGCGGTACAGACAATTCTTCTAAATCTGTGGTTTCAGTTGGTAATAGTACTAGCTGTGTTTCACCTACTTGAATAGCTATACCATTCACTACTTCCAAAATAGTAAATATATCTTTTTCAGGCCATATTAAGGGTTGTGGACCGGATTCTTCTTGCTGCCAATCTTCAAGCCAACTTATAAAATGATCCAAGCAAATATGATTGAGATATGAATTGTAACGAGCGATAGGATTAGAGTGGTGTTGCTGGCTATATCGCCACGCTTTTTTTTGCTCTGTTACTGCAATCTTTAACCAAAGATGCTTTGTGTTATTACTTGCTAATTCCATTAAGTTAAACATTTGTTCCACCTACTTTTATTTGCTTACAGTTTGGAAAATATACGTCAAAAACGATGCTAATCGTTTCTTCTATTTCTAATTTTTTGCCGGAATGACTTCTATTTTTGAGAATTAATCTAATTAGAGATTTGTAGTGCTTTGATAACCAGTTCTCTAAATACTCTTTTATCCAAGCATTTATCTGTTCCACCAAATTTGCTTGTAACTTATACTGAGTTTGAGAAAGCTTTTCCTTGACTTCAGTTTGCTCAATACCTAATTGGTTGGCAATTTTTATTTCACTTAGGTGTTGACTGTAAGAAAGTTGTAAAATTTCTTTTTCTTCCGAAGATAGTTTTTTGATACCTGACACTAAAGCTGCTTGAATCAAATCTGAGTGTGAGGGATTAGTGTAATTTTGCTTTAACCAATTGGTCACATACTCCTTGACCCATTGTTGAGATTGCGATATTCCTGCTAAAGTTTCTAGGAGTGTAATTGTAGATTTTTTCAAATACCGAGAAATCGTACTTTGATTAATTTCTAACCTAGCTGCTAACTGTTGTTGATTAAGACCAAACCCATAGTAAAGCAGCAAAAGTTTTTGAAATTCAGGTTTCATCGCTTCTAGTTGTTCGCGTAAAGACAAACTAGTTTTCTTGTTGAGAAGTTGCTGACTTTCTCCTGGTTCTTCTGCTGAGTCGTGCCATTCTAGTTCTAAAGCTTCCTCTTGGATGTCATATTGTGCTTCATATCCACTACTAGTTTGTAAAGCATCAAGAGACCATTGAGGTACTATAGATTTTGGATAGTCTTGTAATGCTGCAATAGAATTTTCCATCCAAGATTGCATCTGCATGGCGGTAATATTAGTTGAAGCAGATACCTCATGAGGTGCAGAAGACAAGACTTTCTCTGCATTATAACACTGAGCAGCTTGCTCAAAATCTTCTCTATCTGGATCGGGCCATTTCTGACCATTTTTTCTGCCAGGATTTTGAACTCTGTTAAATAAATAAACTTGTTTAAAATATTTTTTAGCAAAAATCATCTGAGAAATATTAGGTTCGCTCAATCCTGATACTTGCAATGCTTCTCTTAATTCTTTATCACTCTTTTTAGATAACATTCGCCACCGAGAAAACTTTTTAACTCGCATTTCATCTTTAATATTGTTTTCTAAGGCGGTTGTTACATACGTTTCGATATTAGATTGCTGCGAATTATATTTAGACAATATTTCTGCTAATTTTAGAGGATTGTAAATTATCACTCTGGCAAAACAGAGGTATTCTTCCCAATCTTCTGGATTTTGATATTTACATACATTTTTAACTGCCCAATAGCATTTTTCTTCAAAATAACTTGCTAAATGCTCTAACGCCAGTTGTCGTTTATTTGCTGGCTCCCAATCTGCTACTGTTTGAAATTCTTTAATAGCTACAGTTCGCCAAAACTGCGCTAGACCATTTCCTTTATCTTGTTGCCTCCATAAACTGGAAACTTTTTCATTTCTTTGTGCATACAGCTCTATATTGCGTTTTAAATAAGGTTGATATTTCCATTGCAGTATTAATCGACCATTTTGATGATTAAGCATGAGATAAGTACAAAATTTTTCAGTATTGTTCTCACGCTTTGGTAGTGTTGAGATGCCATCAAAGTTTACAAAGTTTAACATCTTCGTTGCTTTTATTTACTAAGTAACAGTGTTGTGTAATTTAATTTACAAGTATAAATATCATACTTCTCCTTATTTAATTCAGATTTTAATAACTTCTTGAGATTGCAGTAGTTTGCAGGTCAATAGACTATACGGTACAAGCATTTACCTTTATGCAATTCATAACCAATTACCAACTAAAACGTAAGGTGCCCAGTAAAAGGGGTGTTCTTGATAGTTACGGAAAATGGACTCCTGAGCGCGACGTAGGGCTTCTGATTTGCTCAATGCAGGGTTATTTTTCAACTGTCGGTAGAACTCGCTCATCAAGATTGCAGTCGATTTATCGTCTACTTTCCATAGAGAAGCAAGGGTAGCACGCGCCCCAGAACGCACAGCAACACCCGCCAATCCCAAAGCAGCGCGTTTATCTCCAGTAGCTGTTTCGCAGGCACTTAAAACGAGTAATTCGATTGGAGAAGGTACTTGAGATCCACGTCCAACCACTGGCTCTCTGGTTTCCAATACCTCACGTAATTGCTTGACATTAATCTTGCCATTCCAGGTAAGAATAAATGTATCTTCCTGTTCGGAACTGAATTTGCCGTGAGTTGCCAAGTGTACCACAGGGTAAGAAAGAGAACTGACTTCCTTTTCAATGGTTGTATTGGTAAAGGCTTGATTGATGAATTCCTTAGAGGGAATAACTGCTTGGATTTCCTTGAATTCATCAGCGACATTTGGTAGAGAACTAAAACCGAAGCGTGATTGAGTTAGTCCGCCGATTAAAGCCTCAAATCGTTTTGGTTTTAATTTGGGTTGTAGCAGTTGCAAACCAGGAGATAAAGCAACGCTGTAGTTTTCTATGAGATATTGCTTGCCATCATAGAGGGCTGCCATCGGAATATTCCGCAAGAAACCATCTAACACAAACACTAGGGTTTTGATTTGGCTTTGAACCAAGTCTGCCTCTAAAGGTTTGATTAACCAATTGTATACTTGTTGAGAAAGCGCCTGGCGATCGCTAAATGTATAGCGTTGTTTGAGTTTTTTTTGTAACTGTTCTAGTACTGTTTCTACTTCGCTTCTTGGTTTGTAAGTCCTGTAGTGATGAAGTTGCTCTATATGCGGCAACTTGACAATCACCTCCACACGGTCTGCCAAAATAATTGGGTAGATGACTGCTGTAGCAGGATTAGCATTATCAACCACCTCGTCAATTGGGGTTGGCTGAACAATTGAACAGGCATCTCGAAAAAAGTCGTCTAGTTCAGCCAACTGTAATGCTTCAACGACATCACGAGCTTGCTTTAAGTTTTTCAGACTTGGTTTTTCAGGTTGTAACAATAAAGCAACTAGCTGCCGATATACTGGTTCTACGCGATCGCGCAAGTCAAACTGAATATCAGGATTGAGGGACACCAAGTCAGTACGTAAAGACTTGAGAGTAGTTACTGCTTCAGTATAAGCTGCCACTGCTGCTTGTGAATTTCCCTGTGCCAAGAGTAGACGACCCAACTGCCATTGCCATTGAAAGGCAATATCTGATGCATCAATTACCTGTGCGAGGTTCAAGGCTTGTTCGGTGTATTGTCGAGCCAGCGATATTTGTTTAGTCTGTTCATATAGCTGACCCAAATTACCTAATGCATAAGACTCAGACCTTTGGTCTTGCAGGTCTTGGGCTTGTTGCACAGCTGTTGTTAATATCTGAGAAATTTTATCTTGATTGAAGAGGGACTTTTCCTGTGTCTTTGTCTTTTGACTTGCTTGATTAAGACATACTAAACTCCGGGCAAAGTTTACCTGAGCATAGACTACGGCTCGACTTGGGGTGAGAGTTGTCAGATTAGATTGTAATAATTCTAACTCTTCATTTGAGAGATTTTGCCCAAGAGATAGTAATACAGTTAATCGATTGAGTTGTGCTTGAATTTTAGCGATCGCTGACGTAGATTTACTGCCACTTTTATAGTACAAGTCTGCGGCATTTTGATAATATGTTTTAGCATTTTCTGAAATCACACCGTGGTTACAATGTATCAGCAGAGGATTTTCCTCACTGTTCGTGTCACGTTGTAGATTTTTGTTGCCCAAACTATATAAAGTATTACCTAAGCTCAACAAAGTAGCGCTTTCCTCTTGAGGCGATCGCAGATTTTGAGCCATTGCTAAACTTTGCTCAAGTAGCTGCTGAGACTTTTCTAGCTCGCCCCTTACTCTCAAGGTATTGCCTAAACTACGTAATCCTAAAACTTTCAGTATAGAGTTCGGCTGTGCTTGCAGATTTTGCTCTACTTGCTCCCAAATTTTCATCATTCGGGTAGAAAATCCCAAAGATTCGAGGGCTGTAGCTTGGTTAATTAAACTACCAATATGACCTGCTGTATCACCGATTTGAGTATAGGTTTTAGCCGCTTGTTGCCATGATTCTAAGGCCAATTCAGCTTGTCCTAACGCTAATTGCAAACTACCTTGAGTATTGAGAGCAAGAGCTAAAATGCGTTTTGCCTGCTCAGTACTGGGCTTTGCTTGAGTGAGTAACTTTAAACTGCTAGAAATTGTTGCCTTTGCTTGGTTCCATAGTCCTAGTTTCTGTTGTGTTAAGGAGAGATAGCTTAACGCCAAAGCTTGGTTCAACTTATCTCCTTGGGATTCATATATCTGTGCAGCTTGCTGCAAGCTTTCTGCTGCCTGAGTAAATTTTTCTGTTTGGTAAAAAGTTCTGCCTTGTTGTATTAGTTCAAGGTTTGTTGGTACTGGAGCTTTTTCTATAATCGACTGTTCTGAAAAACGAGTAAGTTTAGATTCAGCCGGAAGGATATAAAAACTCAAGGTAAAAATCAGCCCCAACACAGCTAAAAAGAAAAGTCGCAATCTGCGTTGCCACATTTGGCTTGTATAGAAGTATAAACGCACTTTTCTTGCCATATCTTCTTCCTTTTAAGCGTTAGTCAAGTAATATGAATGGACTTCCGAGTGAATCCTTACAAAATTTTCTCATACCCAGGACTTACGCAAAATTATAAATAAACGAACTGCAAAGGACGCAAAGAAATAAGAGTTTCAGAGAGTTTTTGTGTAAGTCATAATACCAATTCTCTGTAAACTTGCACTAAATAATTACCCTTCTCTTCCTTGGCGTTCTTGGCGTTCTTGGCGGTTCGTAATAAAAATTAAGTCCGTCTTCATAAATAATTGGTATCACTTCACCCCTCACTACGGATTAATTGCGAATAATATCCTTCGACTTGTTGCAATTCTTCATGAGTACCGCGTTGCACGACTTTTCCGCGTTCGAGGACAATAATTTCATCGCAATCGCGGATAGTACTCAGCCGATGCGCCACGATAATGCAGGTACATCCTCGCTGACGTAGTTTTTGGTCAATAATTTTTTCTGTTTCAGTATCCAGGGCGCTGGTTGCTTCATCCACAATCAGAATAGAAGGGTTGTTAACCAAAGCACGAGCAATTTCTAAACGCTGTCTTTGACCACCGCTTAAATTAGCAGCTCCTTCTAAGAGTTTACTATCATAGCCCCCAGGTAAGGAGAGTATAACATCGTGAATAGCTGCATCTTGACATGCTTGCACCAAGGAACTTTCAGGCACAGTAGTGTCCCAAAGGGTCAAATTGTCCCTGACGCTACCAGCAAATAGTAAAATATTTTGCTCTACGAAGGCGATAGAATTGGCTATGACTTGGCGAGGAATTTGGTTTCTGGGTTTGCCATCAAACTTAATTTCTCCCTGAGTTGGTTGGTACAGCCCGCATATAAGTTTGGCAATGGTAGACTTACCAGAACTACTCTTACCAATCAGGGCAACTCGCTGTCCTGGTTTAATTGATAAATTAAAGTTTTCAATTATGGGAGTTTCAACTTCGCCGTAACTAAATGTCACATTCTCCAGCTTGAGATACCCCTGCAATTTGGGTTGAAGGTAATCAGCAAAAACTTGCTCTTCTGCTTGGTGTGTTTCCTCTGCAAACTCAGAAACTACCGGGTTTTGCAAAACATCATCCAAGCGATTTAGGCTACCCTCGACTTCTTGGAGGTCGCTACTAAGACTAACGAGATTATTGACAGGTTCCATAAAATTTTGCATCAGTCCTTGAAATGCTACTAGCATTCCGATACTCAGGTTCCCATCCATAACCCGCAGTCCACCGATAACTAAAACTAGCATTGATGTAATTGTTGATAGGAACGAGGGCAAAATTCCCAAAGTCTGGTTAGTTATATTTACTTCCTGGTGCGCGTTAATCGCTTTGGCATAATAACCCGCCCACCGAGCAAAGAAATCAGATTCTAACCCGGATGCTTTCAAGGTTTCCATACTTTGAAGACCAGAAATAGCTACCCCGCTAACTTTTCCATGCTCCTGGATTAATCTGAGATTAGCGTCTACGCGCCAGCGAGAGATTTTGTGCAAAGCCAGGAGATTTATGGCGACAAAGAGAATCCCAATTGAAGTCAACACGGCATCATATTGCAGCATCACAATAGCATAAAAAATTACCATGACTGCGGCGATCGCTGTTGTGGCTAACTTCCCTGAAAGCAGATTGGCTAATTTGTCGTTCAGGTGGATGCGGCTGCTGATTTCTCCAGCAAATCTGCAATCATAAAAACTTACAGGTAAGCGCAGAATGTGCCATAGAAATCGGCTGGACATACCCACAGATAACTTAATTTTCATCCGGCGCAGAAACTTTAACTGTAATAATGTCAACAGTCCATTGACGATTGCTGTCAGTATCATTCCTAACAAAAGTGGTCGCAACCAATCTTGCCTGTTTTGCACCAAAACATTATCTACAAACATTTGGGAGAATATAGGTGATGCCAGTCCGGGAATCACCAGTAAAAATCCAGCACAAATACAGAAAGCAAGTACCTCACCAGACCCTTGCAGACGTTCCCGCAAACCTAGAAGAACATTAGGTTTGCTACCACCTTTTTTGAACTGTTGACTAGGTGTAAAAAGCAGTACAACACCTGTAAAACTTGTATCAAATTCTTCCAAGGATACAGTCCTCGGCCCAGTTGCGGGGTCATTGATGTAAACTTGCTTGTTACTAAATCCCTCTACAACTAAGTAATGGTTAAAATTCCAAAAAACGATGTAAGGGCATTGCAACTGTCGCAGTCCATCCAAGTCTGCTTTCATTCCTTTGGCATTCAACCCGTAACTTCTACCAGCCTTGAGTATATTTACAGCTCTGCTGCCATCCCGCGACACTCCGCAATCTTGACGCAATTGCGGTAGGGGTACAATCCGACCGTAGTAACCTAGAATAATTCCCAAAGCCGCAGCACCACATTCTACCGCCTCCATCTGCAAAACAGTTGGGGTACGACGGCGAATTTTTCTAAATCCAGAAGTTATCGCACTAGAAATAGGACGGCGATTATTTTTCTTTGTAAATTTCACTTGTGGTTGTGACAACATTTTTGTTACGTGAGGTTAATTTATACCAGTTAAAGACTTGAGAAAAGGAAAGATAAAGCTGATAGGCGCTCGTTCCTCTGTAGTGACTCTGACGCTAGTGGTGGTTCCAGAAGAAACTTTCATCTGAACACCTTTAGAAGAAGACCACTTATATCCGCTAAAGGTTGAATTGTCTGGCTGCAACTCTGCGTCAACTTGAATTTGAGGTCCTTGAGCCATTAGGCTTTCCACAATCTCTGCATTACCGATCGCATTTAAAGCACCCTCTTTAGTCATGGGAAAAGCTGAAACATGGGTTACAGTACCCACAATGCCGCCAAATCGTTCGCGCTCTACTGTAGAAGGTGTAATTTGTACCTTCATTCCCTTGTGAATTTTCTTACCATCACCAACAGGAAGGAAAGTCAGACCAATGAGTTTAGCAGATGGTTCCTCTGCTTGGATGACGGCGATGGAGCTTCCTGGAGAAAGAATTTGCCCAAAAGATGTACTAATTTCTAAAACCCGTCCGTTGTACTCGCTAATAATTTGACTGTTTTGATTTAATTGGACTTGTAATTGGGCAATATTTCGCTTGACTTCTTGGATTTGATTTTGTCGGTTGGTTGCAGCGTCGAAATCTTGCTCAATTTTACTTTTTTCGTTAGTATCGAGTTCTTGTAGCTGCGATTGAAAATCACTAATTTGGCTAAAGTTTTCGCGGTAGGATTTTTCAATTTCCACCTGCTGGACATCAAGTTGTTTGAGTTGAACATCAATATCAGACACTTTTTTAACAGCGTCTAAATATGCTTGTTGTTCCTGCAAAAGGTTTTGCTGAGAAATTCCTCCTTCTACTTGCAGCTTTCTGAGTCCCTCATATATTTTGCGTTGGGCGGGAATCATGCTGAGGGCGATCGCCCGACTTTGGAGTAAGTTTTGCTGTTGTACTTGCAGAGAACTCAAACCTCTATTTCTCAAAATAGGAGTCAAGCTGGTTGCTTGTTGGAGACGTTGCTGGAGATTGAGACGTTGCTGGGCGATCGCTCTTTTCTCTTGTAGCTTGCGTTCCCCTTGCAGTAAGTTAGAACTGTAATTCTGGGATTGTAATTCCGCCAGCTTGGCACGCTGCTGCTGTAATTGGCTTTGCAGTTCAGCTTGATCGATGATTGCTAGCACCTGTCCTTTTTTTACATAGTCACCAACATTAACATTCATCGCCACAACTCGTCCGGAAGCTGGCGCTTGCAACGATACAACCTTGCTTGGATAAACTAACACCCCCTGTCCTGAAACTGCGATCGGTATACGACCAACAATACTCCAAACAACTGCTGTTGCTACCAACGAGCCAAGGGCAGCTAAAGACAACCAATGCATCGGCTGGACCACTTTCATAACCTGATCCAAGCGTTCCGGGGAAGATAAATTGTCTAAAGCTTTTTTTCGGAAAAGGTTATTTGTTTGTGTAACCATGTGACACCTTCTTAGGGAGATAAGGGGGACGAGGGGGATAACAATTAATTCTTGATTACTAATTAGCAATTTATAGAAACTTTCTTCAGCATCGCTATTACCAAGTTGTTTAAGTAAAACCTCCGTCATCACTTGAGTGTGTGATGTTCAAGTCGATTTACCTAACTTATTGGCAACACCTGAGTTGATTTATGCAGTTTTGAAAATCTTTGGTGTCGAAGAAAATCGACAATTGCTTGATGTCAAAGGTTTTCAAGCATTTTGATGAAACTGAACTATTCCTAATAATCTTCAAGGTTGCATATTCCGATTTCACCTCTCCCAAGGAGTGATACAGAAGGCAGTCAAACAGATTACCTTCAAACCAAACATCAAAAATAAACAACATCATTATTAGGAGACGGACAATGTTTGAAGTTAAAGCACAAATGCTCACCCAAGCAGTACAAGATTCACACTTTCGTAGTCGTTTGATTGCTGACCCTCTGGCAGTTGCAGCAGAGAATGGATGGGATATTCCCACTCAAACACAAATAACTGTGGTTGAGGAAACACCAAGTCATTATTATCTAGTACTACCAGGATTAGGTACTCAAAAAGATTTATTAGGTGAAGATTTGATTGCTAATCAAACAGCACAAACACCTGAGAATTCTTCTTTGGTAAGCTCAACAGCACACATACTTGAAATCGAAGTGCAATTACTCGCACGAGCCGCACAAGATTATGACTTTCGCAGTCGTTTGATTGCTGACCCTAAAACTGTGATGGCAGAAAAGGGATTGCATTTTCCAACTAATATCCAAGTCAGTGTATTACAAGAAACTTCAGATCATTACTATCTGGTGCTGCCAACTTTAGATTTCTCAGAACTAGAAGCTAATAGAGAATTATCCGATACAGAACTGGAATTAGTCGCAGGCGGAGCCAATTCGCAGAATCACAGTTGGACAGGCTGTGCTTCTGGGCAAAGTGGTTGCGTTGCTACTAAGGGCTGTGATGAGGCTATTGCAACCATAGGAATAACTCTTGCAGCAACAGCAGCATTATGACAAGAAAGACTAGCAAAAATGCTTTTGTTAGTCATTGTTTCAAGCAAAAATAAGTTTTGATTTTTTAGAATAGAAGGTTGTTTTATAAGTTAGATGTATCATGCTTTCTACCAGAAAAACCTACTCTCTAAAAATCTGAATTTGGGTGATTTTCGTTGGGATGGGGATTGAAACCCCATCCGAATATTCCCCTACTCTGCCTCTCAATTCCTAATTATCTCAAAGGTTGCATATTTTGATTTTACCTCTCCCAATGAGTAATACACAAGGCAGTCAAACAATTACCTTCAAAGCAAATCAAAAACAAACAACATCATTATTAGGAGACGGACAATGTTTGAAGTTAAAGCACAAATGCTCACACAAGCAGTACAAAATTCAGACTTTCGCAGTCGTTTGATTGCTGACCCTCTGGCAGTTGCAGCAGAGAATGGATGGGATATTCCCACTCAAACACAAATAACTGTAGTTGAGGAAACACCAAGTCATTATTATCTAGTACTGCCAGGATTAGGTACTCAAAAAGATTTATTAGGTGAAGATTTGATTGCTAATCAAACAGCACAAACACCTGAGAATTCTTCTTTGGTAAGCTCAACAGCACACATACTTGAAATCGAAGTGCAATTACTCGCACGAGCCGCACAAGATTATGACTTTCGCAGTCGTTTGATTGCTGACCCTAAAACTGTGATGGCAGAAAAGGGATTGCATTTTCCAACTAATATCCAAGTCAGTGTATTACAAGAAACTTCAGATCATTACTATCTGGTGCTGCCAACTTTAGATTTCTCAGAACTAGAAGCTAATAGAGAATTATCCGATACAGAACTGGAATTAGTCGCAGGCGGAGCCAATTCGCAGAATCACAGTTGGACAGGCTGTGCTTCTGGGCAAAGTGGTTGCGTTGCTACTAAGGGCTGTGATGAGGCTATTGCAACCATAGGAATAACTCTTGCAGCAACAGCAGCATTATGACAAGAAAGACTAGCAAAAATGCTTTTGTTAGTCATTGTTTCAAGCAAAAATAAGTTTTGATTTTTTAGAATAGAAGGTTGTTTTATAAGTTAGATGTATCATGCTTTCTACCAGAAAAACCTACTCTCTAAAAATCTGAATTTGGGTGATTTTCGTTGGGATGGGGATTGAAACCCCATCCGAATATTCCCCTACTCTGCCTCTCAATTCCTAATTATCTCAAAGGTTGCATATTTTGATTTTACCTCTCCCAATGAGTAATACACAAGGCAGTCAAACAATTACCTTCAAAGCCAGAAATGTTGAATGCTGATACAAAACTTTACATAAATAGTTACACTAACTCTAAAAAGCCGAAATTAGTCAACATAACATCATCTCCTCAAACCAATGAACATAGCTGATTTTCTGACACATACAAGATTGAAGATAGCGGAATTTATCTAATAGTGTATGTCCCCATTGTTCGGGAATAGATAAAAGCTGTAAAATCAGATAAGCTATCAAACTCACGTAAATTTGTATGGTAATACCATTGACGTTTTTGGTAATTAATTTGTCAAGTTTTAGTGGTTGCATTGCCACCAAGGGCTGTAATGGCCAAATCAATACGAATTGGTCGAACTAAAACCTCTGTCATCACTTACCCTTCTTGTGTCAATCTCCGAAAACTTTTGCCATTTCTGAAATCTAGAGCTTTTGTATAGGAAGCGTAGGCGTAGCCCGCACTTCGACATCCTTCCCTACAGGACGCTGCGCGAACGGCGTCGCTCAGGGCGAGAAGCTCAGTGACCACCGCAGGCATCGCCAGATTTTTTTCTAATAACAAATACAGATGAGCCTTAAGCGCGATCGCCCTCTCGGAAAGTGACACAAGAGGGTTACAGCAGATTGCAAGTTGGTTAGATACACGGGTAGGGGCATAACATGTTGTGCCCCTACCCGTGTACTTTATTCACCTGAAATACCCTGTAACTGTGTGATGTTCAATTCAATTTTCCTGACTTATTGTGAACACCTGAGTTGATCTATACAACGCCTAAAAATCTTTGGTGTTGAAGAAAATCAACAATCGCTTGATGTCAAAGGTTTTCAAGCATTTTGATGTAACTGAACTATTCCTAACGATCGCAAAGGTTGCATATTTTGATTTCAGTTCTCCCAAGGAGTAGTACAGAGGGCAGTCAAACGATTACCTCAAACCAAATCAAACATCATTTCTCATTTAAATCTAAAGTATATGCCTAACCCAAATTTGACAGACAGCGAAACCAATTCTACTGTATATGCGCCTACGCAGACTGAGCCAACAAACAAATATGCAAATTACTCACAAGCAAGTTCAGCGTTTGACAGTTCTGAGGTAGATAACTTCCCCCTAGACAGCGATTATGACCTCACAACCGAGCAAATTCATAACTTTCAGCAGGATGGACATTTTTTGGTGCGTGGTGTAGTTTCTCCAAAAGAAATAGCTGTCTACAGACCCGCGTTGGTAGAGACGGTTGACCGCTACGATCGCGAACAGCAGGCGATGGAAAAAACTGTCAGCGGTCAAAGTCAAGGATGGAAGTTTGTTGAGAACCTTTACCAACTTGATTCAGTTGCCCAACGCTTTATTTTAGCTCATCGGTTTGGCAAGATTGCTGCCGATTTATTAGGAGTTGATGCTGTCCGCTTATTCCGCGACCAATCTTATTTCAAAAAACCAGGAGGCGGCAATACACCGTGGCATCAAGACGGTTACTTTATGCCCCTAGATACAACTCAGATAGTAACAATGTGGATTGCTCTGTCAGATGTTTCCCCAGAAATGGCACCGATGACTTTTGTTACTGGTTCTCACAAACAGGGATATATAGGGGCTTCAATGCCGCTAGATGCGTCAATGGATGAGTTTGAGCAATCCATTACCAAATCGGGGTTTCAACTCATAAATTACGGAGCAATGGCAGCTGGAGATGCAAGCTTCCATTCTGGCTGGACGCTGCACAGTTCCCGGAGAAACACAAGCGATCGCACCCGTGAAGCTTTAGTGATTGTTTTTTACGCTGATGGCGCAAGGGTAACAATGCCCCCTGTACCCGCCAAGGCTCTACCGCAGGAGCAGTTTGCCGCCGTGATTCGCCAACGCAACTTATCTACCTGTTTGCCAGGATTGAAGCCTGGAGACTTGGCTGAAACATCGATGAATCCAATCGTTTACCAAAGAACAACTTAAATCTGTAAGCCGCTACTTACCAGGGAAAACGCATCTAAATTACTCTTGATCACAACGAAGGTTAAGAACCAACGAAAAAATCAGGATTTCGCGTTTGATTATTTTTTAAGTCCCAAAGCGATCGCCTAAATTCTTCGCAATAAGCAAGAGTTAATGACATTATTTTTCAGTCTATTGAGAATATACTTTACTTATTGACATGATGCGGCCGCCCTGCGCTACTTACTAAATGTAGTAGATTATTTATCCCAACGATTTCAGGTTACACGATCGCAAATAATATCATGAATAACGTATTGCAGCTACCCGATCTTTCCCAAGAATATCCTCTGACTACAGAGCAAATAAAACAATATCGCCAAGACGGTCATCTTTTTCTTCCAGGTATTCTTTCCTCTGAGCAGATAGCAGCCTATCGCCCCCAGATTGTAGAATTTGTAATGCAACAGCGAGCCAAACTGAATGCAGCAGACCAGTCTGTTGGTGGTAGCCCGGAGACGTTTGCATTTAGTTTACAAAATATCTGCGAACCCTTGAAGCAGTTATTAATGTCAAAGCGTTTGGGCAAGATTGCTGCTGACCTTATGGGTGTAAATGCTGTACGAGTTTTACATTATTACGGATTTTTCAAACCACCAGGCGGGCCTGGAACATCCTGGCATCAGGACAGTGTATTTTTACCCCTCGATACGGATGTAATTACAATTTGGCTGCCCTTGGTAGATGTGCGAGCAGATGTTGCAATGACATTTGCCAACGGTTCCCAAACAAAAGGTTTTCTTCTTGACTTAGGAGCGATGGGCAGATCGAATGACGAAGATCCCGTACGCACTGATATGCAGCGCCGTGGCTACGTTATAGATGAAGGACAGGCGCTACAAGCAGGTGATGCAGATTTCCACTGTGGAAAAATTGTTCATTGCGCTCCTGCCAATACCTGCAATTATATGCGGGAAGTGATTGCTATTTGCTACTATCCCGACGGAGCAAAGCTCACAAACCCAAAAGCCGCACTTGCATATCCGGGCGGACAGTATATCTATATGATGCAACAGCACATCTACCGCAATTATTTTTCCCATCTCAAACCGGGCGAAGCAGCAATCTCCGAAACCAATCCCATCATTTACACCCATTCTTAATCATTTTTGTTTTTATTATGGTTTACCAACGCACTCATACCTGGCTGTACTCTTTAAAAGACTCTCTGCAACCCCTCAAATCGCATCTCACCCCCCTAGTCTGTCCACAAGCGATAGAACAACTCGAATCTGTAAGCAGTTACTTTCCAGATGCGATCGCTTCCACTTATGGCTTTGAATATCGCCTACAACCTTCTGCTCCAGTAGTTGACTTTGCTTTTCAAGTTACCGAGACCGGTCGGGACATTTTAGCAGGCTTAAACCCCCATATACGTCTGTCAGAAGACTTTGGCAAGCATCCCGTTTGGCAACAAATTCAGAAGTTCTGCGCCGAATGGGCAGATCCATCTTCCTTACTCCATTACTTCATTGGCGATCTTTGGTTAGAGTTTGATTCAAAGCCGGATGGCGATAATAGTACAAATAATATCCCCATACCTGGGTTATTTTTCAGACTGACTAGCCCGCCAGATAATTCAGGAATCTCCTTCAACTACTCGTGGATTTGGGAGCAAGCTATGCCTTTATTGTTAGGCACATCCCTGCCTCCCGGCTTACAGAAAAAATTCATCGACTGTATCAAGCGCTTGCCTCCCCGAACCAGCATTTTTCAGGTTGGGATGATGTTTTCCCGAACGGTAGAAGCGATAAGACTCTGCCTTGTCGGCTCCCCCGCAGAATTACTGCCATACCTGAGTGAAATAGGCTGGACGGGACAGCTTGCAGAGGTAGAAAAACACGTCAACTCCCTTTCTCCCTACGTCGATGGCATTCTCCTCGACATTGATATTGGCGAACAGATTTACCCCCGAATTGGCATTGAAGGAATTTTTCTCACCCGCTACCAAGCTTGCGTCAATGGACAATGGGAATCGCTGCTAGATTATCTCACTTCCCAAGGTTTGTGTGCAAAAGAAACCAGGGATGCTTTGCTCAAATACTCTGGCTATACCTTAGTAAAGCCTCTGCAAGAGCGCATTTACGTTCGGGGGTTGAACCATATCAAACTCATTTATCAATCAGGGCAACCTCTAGCGACCAAAATTTATTTTGGTGCAATGCACCAACCCCTCAGCAAAATACCTGCACGTTCTGCTAGCACAGTAAATGCAAAGAGTACAGGGGACGCAACCCAAGAACGTAGCGACGCGGGGACATCCTTGCCATCTTCCCCTATCGAATCAGCCGTTACTTTTTTGCTAACTGCACGAGATTCCCAGGGGTGGTGGATGGATTTTCACCTAGCGGCTGGCTTGAGCGATGAATGGGTGACGGGTTATGTAGGAACAATGTTAGCGAATATACCGGATAACCGTGTAACTGAAGCTGTTTCCACAGCTTGGAATCTGCTCAATAGTCGTCGCCATCGCGCCAATGGCAAATGGGGCTACAATCGCTTTCCTCCTGGTGATGCAGATAGTACTGGCTGGGTACTCCAACTTGCCCAAGCTATTGGTGAGAATAATTCAGAACGGGCGCGTCAAGCGATGCAATCCCTAGCAGCCCATCAGCGACCAGATGGAGGCATTTGCACCTATGAGACTGAGGAATCGATTCGTGCTTTTATTCATGCTTCTGCTGAAATAGGATTTGAAGGTTGGTGCGGTTCGCATACTTGCGTGAGTGCAGCAATTGCAGCTCTACCCGAATACCGCTTTCAGCTTCAGGATTATTTGCAATCAACTCAGCAGAATGATGGTAGCTGGCTGGCTTACTGGTGGCAAGATCCCGAATATGCAACGGCTCTAGCGGCTGAGGCTATTGCTGCTTGTTATCCAGATTCTGACTGTATTACCAGCGCCGTAGCATGGGGGATGAACCACCTCAATTCCCAGGGATTTGTAGCAACTAGCGATAACCCCTCTGGTTCGCCGTTTGCAACAGCTTGGTGCTTGCGACTGCTGACACTGAGACGGCAAGATACCGCAGTACAGGCAGCGATCGCCAAAGCAACCGATTGGTTATTAGCACAGCAACAGCCCAATGGTTCCTGGATTTCCTCAGCCCGACTGCTAGTTCCATTACCGGATGACCTAAATCCCAATAAGTTTAACCAGTGGATTTACCACGGCACGATTCAAGGTAGTCTAGTGTTTGACAAGTATTGCGTCTTCACCACTGCTACCGTATTGCAAGCTCTACATCGTAATACTTTGTCACAGCAACTTAGCTAGGTTCATGGTAAGAAATCAAAATTCTTTCCCCCACTGCCCCCCCAGATCCCCCAGCCTCCCTTCACCCGTCATTTTTGGATTGACAGACCAGTCATTTATTTGGTAAATCAAGATGAACGCAGTTATTTCTAGTATCTCTACACACCAGTTGCCCGCGATCGCAAACCCCGTTATGTCTACAGCCCAGTTGCACAACATCGTTAGCCGCGCTAGTACCCTGTTTGAACGACTCGATTCACAGATTTTCTCACCCTCCCCGGAAACTGATGAAAAGCTCTTGCAATCGCGTCTTGATACCTGGTGTCAGACAGTAGGAAAAGGGAATTTTGAGCATTTTCAAAAATATTTAGAATGGGATGGGCTAAATTTAGAAACAGCAAAAAGCGCGATCGCACCTGTATCTTTGCGGCACGATGCTCCCCTACCCAACTGGGCAAAGACGCTTTCATCTGTTCTCAATCTTGCCTTTGCTCAGGCAGCAACAAATCCTGATGCGACAACTTCACAGCGCTTTTTGATTCCCCAGTCTCCCCTCCCCTTTGAGGATATTCTCGCCCCATTTGTTTTATTTGCCCAACAAGAACTGATTGCTAGAACTGGCCAGGGTTATCAGAGATTAACCGATGAGGTTCATGGTGTGTTCGAGCGCAGCTTGCTCGGTCAGCTAATTGACATGGCTACACAACCTTTACAGATAGCTTTTACCAGTTGGCGGGCCGGTCAACAATCCTCTTTTACCCGTCTACTGGCACAGACACAAGAACTTCAAACCCGCAACCTCTATGTCAGGTTTGTTCGGGACATGTTGCAGGGCAAACTAACTTCTTTTTTTGTAGAATATGCTGCTCTCGCAAGGTTACTGGCTACGGCAACCGAGCTTTGGGTGGAATCCCAACTGGAATTTCTGCATCACTTAGACGCAGACTGGTCAGAGATTGCAGAGAAATTTAACAATGGTGAACCTCTCGGTCAGGTTACATCGGTACAGCCTCTGCGATCCGATCCCCATCGGGGCAGACGCTCTGTAATTACACTGAAAATTGAGCCAAATCTGCACTTAGTTTACAAACCCAAGCATTTAGGCACTGAACAGGCGTATAATCAGCTTTTGGCTTGGTTAAACGAACAGGGTTCTCCTCTGCCTCTAAAAACTTTGCAAGTAATTAACCGTGATAGCCACGGCTGGGTAGAGTTTGTCGCCTCGCAAGCCTGTGAAGATACAGCCCAATTGGAACGCCATTACCAACGGGCAGGGATGTTACTTTGTTTAATTTACGTGCTAGATGCTACCGATTGTCACTACGAAAATCTCATTGCCTCTGGAGAACATCCAGTTCTGATTGATACCGAAACTCTGATGCAGCATCGACCTGAAATCGAGTCATCAGGAAACGTGCAGACTGCTCAAAAACTCGCATTCGATTGGGTGGATAATTCCGTAATGCGTACTGCCTTATTGCCCGTTTGGCATCCAGGATCTAATGGTAACTCAGGCTTTGATTTCAGCGGCTTGGGCAGCCACAACCAAGAAGCTAGGCATTATAAAGGACTCCAGTGGTCTAGTGTGAATACAGACCAGATGGCTTTAAATCAAAAGTTGCTGACTATTGATCCATTTTTAGCTCATGTGCCAACCTTAAATGGACAACCTGCCAGTCTATCAGACTGGATCGAGGCAGTAGCGACAGGATTTGAGCAGATGTATCACTTCCTGCAAGATAAAAAAGAGGTGCTACTCTCCCAGGATAGTCCGCTGTGGACAATGGCAAGACAACTTGTCCGCTTTGTGTTTCGTCCCACAAACACTTATTTCCGAATCTTAAATAAGCTCCGTAGTTCAGAGTACTTGCGAGATGGAGTTGACCGCAGTATTGGACTGGAAATCCTCAAGTTGACAGCAGCTGGCGCAACTGAAAAACCGAAATTATGGTCAATTCTCCAGGCTGAACGACAACAAATGGAGCAGTTAGATATTCCTTTTTTCTCAATTTATCCCAACACAGATGTGTTGGAGCTATCGCCAGATAGTCAACTTGAGGGATTTTTCCAGGGTTCTAGCTTTGAGTTAGTATTAGAGCGGATCAAGAACCTGAGCAAATCTGACTTGGCGATGCAGGTTAGTTTTATCCGCAACACCTTATATTTGAGAATGATTCCCGGCCAAGAGATTGCTGCACCTGAAAAACTTGCTAATCAAACTCTAAGCGTGCAGCAATCGTCTGAGGTGATGCTGGATGAATCAGATTTTGTTTCTGAGGTTATGGCAATTGCCCGCAGATTACAAGAGCGAGCAATTTGCGCTCCTGATGGATCTGTAACTTGGCTTGCTCCTCAATTTATCGGTCAACAACAGCGATTCCAATTTCAACCGGCTGGACTTAGCCTTTTTGATGGCAAATTAGGAATTGCATTATTTCTAGCGGCGGTAGAGCATATTAAAAAAGATGGAGAGTTTCGAGAACTGTGTTTGGGAGCGTTGCAGGAGTTTCGTCAGGGGTTATCCAAAGTTGAACAGCCAAAAGCTGAATTCTCGAACTTGAATCTTGGCTTATCAGCTGGACTGGGAGGATGGATTTACAGCCTGACTAAAATCGGTCAGTTTCTTAATGACGATCGCTTGCTTGCCGATGCTGTGAATTTGGCGCATTCGATAGTACCAGAAGCAATTACTAGCGATCGCGATTTGGATATCGCTGGCGGTACAGCAGGTACGCTTTTAAGTTTATTGGCATTGTACCAAGTTGTTCGCGATCCAATTGTGCTGGAATCTGCTTGCCTGATTGGTCGTCATTTATTAGCCCAAAGTGTAATCACCTCCAACGGTAGAGCCTGGAAAACGCTGGATGGTCGATTGTTAACGGGCTTTTCCCACGGAGCAGGCGGAATTGCCTACGCTCTGCTCAAACTGGCACAGGTGACGAATGACACCCAGTTTCAGATGGCTGCGGCAGAAGCGATCGCCTACGAACAGAGCGTATTTTTACCAGAGGTAGGCAACTGGCCCGATCTCAGGGACTTTTCTAAATTTCTCCAAGCAACTAACAAATCCGAACCTCCTTCACTTATGTCTAGCTGGTGTCATGGAGCAGCTGGTATCGGTTTAGCCCGCCTTGGTGGACTGGCAATGTTGTCAACTGAAGCAATTCATCAGGATATCCAAGTCGCAATCAAAACTACCCAAAAGCAACTCACCCAGAAACAAGGGATAGTAAACCAGCTATGCTGCGGTCATATGGGACAGATTGAATTCCTGCTATGTGCAGCCAGCCGATTAGGAAAATCAGATTTGTTGATAAATGCCAAAGTCCATGCATCACAGGTTGTACAGCAGGCAAGGCAGAAAGGGTATTATCTCGAACCTGCCCTACACTCAAGCGTATATGTTCCTGGCTTGTTCCGGGGCGAGGTTGGTATTGGTTATACTTTGCTGCGCCTAACTCATCTGGAACAACTACCTTCAATTCTTTTGTGGGAATAGCAGCTTTTGAATTTATCACATCTAGTTCCCGGTGCAAAATGCAAAAGCCTTGCAGTGATTGAGATAGAAAAAATGTACTCGATTGCAAGGCTTATTTAGATTTTCACTATCCATCAGGACTTACGCACACTCTACGAATCCTTAGCGTTCTTGGCGGTTCGATAAATTAAGCTTTTTGGCAATTTGTGCGTAAGTCCTGTCCATATTATCTTCATGTATTTGAGGTTTAAGAAAAATTTTAGTAGATCGAAAACTTTTGTCAGAGGATGTTTTAAACAGTTGAAACCAGTCAAAAATCATGCTAGTCATCTGACCATAATACGAATCATGACAATGTAAATGAATGTCTGCAAGGTTTCAGGTAGTCTTTTATAATCCTTTATTATATTGAAAACTTGGTGAATTTGACGAAATAAGAAGGTTTTCAGTCGATGGTGTTGGAAAGAGCGATCGCTCTATTCGTCTAGCCAAAACTAAGTACTTGAAAATCAGATTATACAGTAATTTTGTGTCTAATAACTGTAATTCAGTAAGACTACGTAGTTTAAGGGTGTAATGTCTAAGGTAAGTATGGGTGGAAACTGGTTTTTAAGGCTAGGGGTTGTTGCGGTTAATGTCAGACATTTAGATTGGTTACTAAAATTAGGAATAGCGATCGCTAGTGTAATCATATTTGACCAAAATACTGCGATCGGGCAAATCACCCCAGATACAACATTACCGAATAATAGCAATGTAAATACACTAAATAACATTACAAATATTACTGGTGGCACACAAGCAGGAACTAATCTATTTCACAGTTTCAGCGAATTTTCTATTCTCAAAGATACTATAGCTAACTTTAATAATGCTCCAGATATTCAAAATATTATTAGTCGAGTTACAGGTGGTTCGCAATCAAATATAGATGGAATTCTGCGGACGAACGCTAGAGCGAATTTATTTTTAATTAATCCTAACGGCATTATCTTTGGAGAAAATGCACGGTTAGATATTGGCGGTTCATTTATTGCTAGCACAGCAAGTAGCATCAAATTTGCTAATGGTTTTGAGTTCAGTGCTACGACTCCTAAATCTACTCCTTTACTAACGATAAATACACCTATTGGCTTGCAATATGGAGTTAATCCAGGCACTATTGAGGTCAAAGGCGACGGTCAAGGTGTAAGGCTAACAGATGAATTGATTGATACAACAGATGCACTGCGAGTGCCAGCCAATCAAACTTTAGCCTTGGTGGGTGGTGATATTTTCTTAGAGGGAGCAACGTTAAAGACAGCAGGGGGAAGGATA
Source organism: Nostoc sp. (assembly GCF_036917455.1). Taxonomy (GTDB): domain Bacteria; phylum Cyanobacteriota; class Cyanobacteriia; order Cyanobacteriales; family Nostocaceae; genus Nostoc. The sequence continues at coordinate 30,196 of NZ_JBALDK010000125.1, forward strand.
GAGTTGGGCAGTGTAGGGGATAACAGTCTAGTTAGTCTCACACCGATAACTAAAGGTTTTGCCTTGAGCTACGATAGAGTGCAAAACTTTGGCAATATTCAACTATCAAAACTCTCAGCAGTCGATGCCAGTGGCGCAGGTAGCGGTGATATCCAAGTGCAGGGTCGGCGTGTCACTATAGCCGATGGTTCGCAGATAGAAGCAAGTACTCTGTTAGGAGAAAAAGGTGGAAATTTAGTAGTCAATGCTACTGACTCAGTACAAGTAGTTGGTACCTCTAGTGATGGTTACTTTCGCAGTAGCTTGTTAGCTTCTGCTTACTCAACCGGGGATGCAGGAGACTTGACTATTAATACCCAAAATTTGCTTGTGCGCGATGGGGCACAAGTAAGTGCAAGTACATATGGTGCAGGAAAGGGAGGTTCTTTAACTGTCAATGCTAAAGATGTCCAACTGATTGGTGAGTCTGCTGATAATAACTTTTCTAGTGAATTGGGGACTTCTGCTTACTCAACCGGGGATGCAGGAGACTTGACTATTAATACCCAAAATTTGCTTGTACGCGATGGGGCACAGGTAAATGTAGGCACAGCAGGTATAGGTAAGGCGGGTTCTTTAACTGTCAATGCTAAAGATGTCCAACTGATTGGTACTACTGCTGATAGTCTCTTTCCCAGTGCCTTGTTTGCTTTTACTCTATCAACTGGAGATGCAGGAGACTTGACTATTAATACCCAAAACTTGCTTGCCCGCGATGGGGGACAAGTAGCTGCATATACATCGGGTGCAGGTAAGGCGGGTTCTTTAACTGTCAATGCTAAAGATGTGCAAATGATTGGTACTGCTAATAGTCAGTTTGCCAGTGGCTTGTTCAATTATGCTTACTCAACCGGGGATGCCAGCGACTTGACGATTAATACCCAAAATTTGCTTGTGCGCGATGGGGCACAAGTAACTACAAAGACATATGGTGCAGGTAAGACGGGTTCTTTAACTGTCAATGCTGAAAATGTGCAAATGATTGGTAGGGCTGCAAATGGTGAGTTTGCTAGTGGGTTGTTTGTTGACGCTACTTTAGGGACAACTGGGGATGCCGGAAACTTGACGATTAATACCCAACGTTTGCTCGTGCGCGATGGGGCATATGTCGATGCCAGCATATATGGTGCAGGTAAGGGAGGTTCTTTAACTGTCACTGCTAAAGATGTACAAGTGATTGGTACCTCTACTGACAATCGCTTCAGAAGTGGCTTGTATACTCAAGCTTATTCAGGGATAACTGGGGATGCCGGAAACTTGACGATTAATACCCAACGTTTGCTTGTACGCGATGGCGCACAAATAGATGCAGAGACATATGGTGCAGGTAAGGGGGGTTTTTTGAATGTCACTGCTAAAGATGTACAACTGATTGGTACCTCTAGTAATGGTTACTTTCCCAGTGGCTTGTTGACTTCCACTCACTCAACCGGAGATGCAGGAAACTTGAAAATTGATACTCAACAGTTGCTTGTGCGCGATGGGGCATTGATAAATGCCAGTACATCGGGTGCAGGTAAAGGAGGTTCTTTAACTGTTAATGCTAACGATGTGCAAGTGATTGGTGAGTCTGCTGATAGTGACCTCATAAGTCGCTTGTTTACTACTGCTGGTATAGGAACAACTGGGGATGCAGGAGACTTGACTATTAATACTCAACAGTTGCTCGTGCGCGATGGGGCATATGTCGATGCCAGCACAGAAGGTACAGGTAAGGCAGGTTCTTTAACTGTTAATGCTAAAGATGTGCAACTGATTGGTGTCTCTGCTAATGGGCGCTCTGGCAGTGGCTTGAATACATCTGCTAAGTTAGGGTCAACTGGGGATGCAGGAGACTTGACTATTAATACTCAACAGTTGCTTGTGCGCGATGGCGCACAGGTAACAACAGGAACACGGAGTGCAGGCAAAGGGGGTTCTTTAACTGTCAATGCTAAAGATGTGCAACTGATTGGTACCACTGCTGATGGTCGTGCTAGTGGCTTGTTCGCTTCTACTAACTCAACTGGGGATGCAGGAGACTTGAAGATTAGTAGCGATAAATTACTCGTTCAAGATGGGGCGACAATAACTGTGAGTAGCTCAGGGAAAGGAATTGCAGGGAATTTAAATATTGATGCTGCCTCTATCCGTTTGAACAACAACGCTACTGTTAATGCTAATACCCAAGCTGTCAACACTGATCCGAGTAAAGAACAAGCTACTATTAGTGTGCGCTCTCAAGATTTACTATTGCTTCGTAACAGCAATATCACTACTAACGCTTCTGGAGAAAACGTCATTGGTGGCAATATCAACATTAATACTGATATTTTAGTTGCATTTGACAATAGTGATATCAGTGCAAATTCTACTGACTTTCGAGGAGGTCAGGTGACAATCAATGCTAAGGGGGTATTTGGCACTCAATTTCGTGATGTACCGACCCCAAACAGCGATATCACTGCTACAGGAGCTAATCAGCAGTTGAGTGGTACAGTGCAACTCAATACACTACAAGATCCCACAAATGGTTTAGAGGAATTGCCACTAGGAGTAGTGGATGCCTCACAATTAATTAACCAAAACTTCTGTGCCAAAAGAGGTAATAGTAGCTTCACGATCGTTGGACGTGGTGGTTTACCTCCTTCCCCCAACACTGTACTTAATAATGATACAGTTTGGGAAGATTGGCGAGTTACTGCTGTGCCAAGACAAGCAGAAGATTACAGCAGCAGGGGAACTCTTGAGAAAAGTTCAGCACTGAGTACACAGATTGTGGAAGCTCAGGGGTGGGTAGTGAATGCTAAAGGTGAAGTGATATTGACAGCTGCTGTACCGATGCCAACACCTCACAGCTTGAGGAATTTGCCCTGGTTGTGTTGCAAAAACAGGTGTTAATCTTTTTTCGCTTTACAAGCGTGCCATAGCCTCATTTACTCTCGCTGGTAGTGTCCGTATTAGGCGGCTATAAAAGGATACTCCACATTCCCTACTCAGATTTATTCTTGAAGCGATAAGCCTAACAGCATGGCAACTCTTAAAGACGCTGTTCGCGTTCGCTTACTGCTTTTCTACAATAAGTTATTTATTGCATTGTTGCATTGTGTATTTGTTGGATTAACCTCTTGTTTACTAGCTGTCTCGTCACTTTTGCTGTCTCCAAACAAGGTTGTATTCTCTTTCAACAGCCGCCAGCAGCTTTGCCTGCAAGGATGACAGATACGGTTTAGCTTGTTTCCCCAAACCCTGCAACAGCCAATCCACAGCCTCGTCACGGTTGGTTACTTGATGCAACTGTCGTAACCTCACACATAACTGCTGCATGAATTGGCAATCTTCATCAAGCAATTCCAGTAACTTCAGGTGTTCAATCTTCACGGTATAGTCGCCGTCCCAAGTCTGGAGTGTACAGCTGTATTCCCCAACGTGACTTACCACGCCCCAATAACCCGCTTTACCTCTCAAGTCTGGGTTATCCTTTGGCAAAAGAATGCATATTTCACCAATATGGTAAGGATTGGGTACTTTCGTCCTTTCGCGTATCCTATCCACAACATCTTTCACTATGCGACCAGATGGAATCTTATTGCCAGCTTGCTCTACTGCCTGCTGCCATACATCCGCTTGCACAGCAGGTTCCAACTCGGCTTTCGCCAAAAACCGCAATTGTCGTTCGTTGGTCGGCATTGGAATTTGCCGACCAATGGTCGGCAAAAACTTTTGAAGATTCTCATAAACGACAGTTGCCGAAATCTTCAAGTAAGCCACGTCACGACTATAATTGAAGCGATCACGGCAATACTCCTCAAAAGTACGGTGCGTGGAACGGTACAGCCGTCTGTCCCTCAACTCCATCAGCGCCTGACCCGCTGACAAAAATGCACGTTCCACACGGCGCTCTAAATGAAGGCGTAAGCTTTGTTCTTCTTCGGTCAACTCTAGAATTTCAACAGCAGTCACCGTAATCGTTGCTGAGGCTGGCTTGTCTTGGGCAGAAATATTTTCGGGAGTAGAGTCGGTGGCTGGCTTTGGTTCAACAGATGCCGCAGAGGTAGCTTTTTTGCGTCTGGATGGTGGTTTGTTCATTGTCGCACCTCCAGGCTGACAGCAGTCGAACAAATATTGAATTGTGTCATCATGCAATATATGTTTTTTATCTGTACCCCCAACCTGTGCCAAGGATGGGGTTTTCCATTGCTTTTTATATTTTGCAGTCTTAAGGCACTACCAAATATAAAACTCATTAAAAAATCTCATAGACCAATTATCAAAAAAAAACACCACACCAGAGCTACCACAACAACAAAATACTGTTTGGGCGTATTCTAGGAATACCCTCTTCAACACACGCGTAAAACAACGGCTAATGCTTGATTATTTGACAGAGA
>NZ_JBALDK010000126.1:0-4719 GCF_036917455.1 Nostoc sp.
AGAAGCTGGTAAGATATCTCTCAAAATCTTCACCCAATAGTTAAACGCATCATTAGCTTTAGTTTTTGATATATCAAATAACAAGCCTAAAATATCAAAAGTTGGTTTTTGTCGGAGGTAAACTAGACATAAACAAACTCCTTCTTTGGGAGACATTTCTGGTTTACGCCCGCCACCAGGAGCGATAATACGAACTTTGTTTTTTTCAATTTCTGTTTGTTTCTGTTTATGTCGTTGCTCTGCCAAGACAACTAATGTTATAAACTGTTCATAGTTAATACCAATTAATTGTTTTGCTGACTGGAGATGTGATTCAATTCTTATTAAAAGACTCGTCATGGTTGTTGCACTAATTTATTTATTCATATATCATTTTCTCACAAGTTTTGTTTTAAGGATATGTCTAATGTGTCGCCGAAAACATTAAATTCCATGACTTTTTCCAATTACCCAATTACGCCGGAAAAATCGGGCTAAAGCCGATTCTTCTAAAGATAGATAAATTGGCCGTCCGTGGGGACAGGTGCGAGGGTTGCGAGTCCGTTGCCAATTATCTAAAAGTGTCTGCATTTCTTCTTGGTTCATGGGTGTACCATTACGAATGGCACTGCGACAGGCGACAGCTACTTGAGCAGTTTGTAAATCGCCTCCCCAACTAAGCTCTAAAATTGCTTCTGCACAGTCGTCTCGCTGTTGCAAAGGTGTGGGTATGTTTCGGACAACCCAAAGTTGCTCACCAAAGGGTTCTATTTCTAAACCGATGCGTTCCAGTTGCGATACTTGCGCTGGGGACAATTGATAAAGAATGATTGGCGGTTCAACAGGGACAAGTTGCCAATCATCACACAATTGCTCATACAAAACTCGCTCATGGGCAATGTGCTGTTCGACTAACCACATACCACTTGAATGTTCAGCCACAATATAGGTGTTGCTAACTTGAGCAACAGCTTTTAAAGAGTTAGGAGTTGGAAGTGAGGAGTTAGGAGTTTTAGGATTGAAATTGTAGCCGCCTTTGGTTTCTGCGGCTTTGAGTAATTTGCTAACTCGTGTTGTGTGAACAGCTTCTTTGAGATTGCTAGAAGAAATGCTGAGTGTTTGGTTAATTGCTTGGGTAATTTGCTCTTGCCAATAAATGATTTCGTTGAGGTAGATTTCTGTTTTGGCTGGATTGCGATTCCAGTTAATTTGGTCGGGAGAAATTGCCAGATGTAAGAAACAAATTGGATAGCGATCGCGTGGTAATGTTCTGTGAAATGCTGATAATATCGTTTGCTCTAGTTCCGGTGTCTTAACCATCCGTCCGTTAATAGCTACACGTACCCAATCTGGACGATGACGATGACAGCGATCAGGTAATCCTACCACTAAATTTAGTGAGGAGTTAGTACAGACGCGATTAATCGCGTCTGTGCAAGGGTGGGGGAGTTGGAGTTTCACCTCTTGCAAATCACCTTGTCGCACCTGGGGTAAAATCTGCGGTAGTAGTTGCCCAGTTGTTGCTGCTGGAGAGATGGTGAACCATTGACGGTCATTTTGCCAAATCTGCCAGGTGACGTGGGGATGACACAGAGCAATTTGTTGAATTGTGGCTTGCACGGCTTTCATTTGCTGTGCTGCTGTGGGTAATCCCTGACGACGAGATGAGCAATTACCGAAAAGATGGGAAACTGTAACTACTGTACCAGGTGCGATCGCAGTTACTTCAACTTGCACAACTTCCCCACCATTGCCATAGCTAATCCGCCATCCTAATTTTCCACCCACAGGACGACTCAAAATTTCTAAATCTGCCAAAGTTGTTAAGCTGTGTAACGCCTCACCACGAAACCCCAAACTGTTAATTTTCCATAAATCGGCACTAGAGCGAATTTTACTGGTACTGTGGGCTGTGGCTGCTTGTTGCAAGTCATCTAGGTTCATTCCACAGCCATTATCTGCCACACGAATTCGCCATTGCTGTGGCCATAGAGAAACCACAATTCGCGTTGCACCTGCGTCTAGGGAATTTTCTACCAATTCCCGCACCACAGAAGCTAAAGAGTCGATTACCTCACCAGCTGTAATAAGATATACGACTTCTGTTGGTAGAGCTTGAATAGTAGATGCCATAAATTATAGTTTATAGCTTCTGGGGGTAAGGTAAGTGGGGGAGAAATCAATTCAAAATTGTTTGTGCAATATTTGTCTGCGAGATGCTGTTCGCGTTCGCAGAGAAGAAAAAGACCGGAGGATATGTAGCCTTAGCTTATCGTAGCTTGGGCAAATAAGAAGGCGAATTAACGAGGAATTTTTATTAATTGTAAAGAAAACTCAATTACAAGGCGATTTTTGATAAATTGCTTGTGAGGTTATAAGCGGGATAAGCTTATGAGTAATAATTCAGTTGCTGATGTCCATGATTTAAAGACCCGTTTGCAATGGGGTCAACCAGGTTTTACAATTGTCTACATCTCTCAAAACCTTGTGTAGGGGAGCAGGGGAACAGGGGAGCAGGGGAGCAGAGGAGAGTTCAAATACAAAGTTCTTTCCCCTCTGCCCCTCTGCTCCTTTGCCCCTCTGCCCCTCAAGCTTGTGAGAAATGCGGGTTAAGCAAGCTACATGCAGCGTCTCGTAGAGAGCGTGATTACGAATTACGAATTACGCAAAGCACTACTTGGTGATGGTTAATTACTATCTCTTATTGCCAAAACTTTAGGTGGTTCAGGTTTGAGCAAACCGTTTAACAACGATGCAGGACGTTCGCCATAAGGCCAAGCGAAAGCATGACGGAAAGCAGCATCCTGACAAGCTTGTAGTTGTTCAAAGCTAATAATGTCGTAAGTTAAGAGATTTTCATACTCAAACGGTAGACGCACATTGTGCAACCCAGCATTATCAGTACAAATAGCGATATCGACCCCAGCATTAAAACATCGGTCAAAAACTAATTTGAGTTGACGGATATCCTGCAAAGTACCAGTTTTTAGGTAAGTTGTGGGACAAACCTCTAAACACTGTCCGCGTCTAGCAACATCATTAAGTAACTCTGGATATAATAGGGGGATTTGGATACCGTGACCGATTCGCATCAGATAGGGTAACAGTTCAGGGTAACAACCGGCGGTGGTTTCATATAGATGTCCAGTGGTATTAACGCCTAGCGATCGCGCATAATCATATAAGCTAATCCATTCTTCTAAGCGATCGGCATAATAGCTATCACCCCCTGCTACATCTACTGCACAGACATACTGCTTATTTTGCGCCGCCAAATCGATAATCGCCTTGTTCACCTCATAAGGTAGGCGCGTGTGCATACAAAGAATTTGGCTAGTAACAATCGGATGTTCTGGCTGGTAGCTAGCAAGTCCTACTACTTTCACAATTTCTGCCATCTTGTCAATTCTCTGTGATTGATTTAGATGCTCAGGTGTCCGCAAATAGGGGGTGTAGCGTAGTTCCAGATAAGCTAAATTTTCAAAAATGTAAGCACCCCGCACCAAGCGATAGATAAAGTAAGGCAAAGTCTCCACAGTTTGCACACTTTCTACTAGGGTGTGTAATTCTAGATACTCATCCAGGCTGTTACGCGGACGAGTATAAAAATCTTCAAATTCTGAATAGTCAGCAAAGCGGGAAATCAACTCCGAAGAATGTCGCTCAAAATATCGCCATAAAACTCGCGGTACGACGGAACCGCCCAAGTGCCTATGTAATTCAGCATATAAAGCCATAGTGGTATTTTTAGATAAAAATTTCAATAATTGTAACAAAAACATATAAGGAAAAATCTGCACTCAGAAAAATTTAGAGCAGAGAGATATTTAGTCCTATCTGGGTTTTCAAGATCAGGCTTTCAAGTTAGTACACTATGGCAATTTACCTACCATCAGATTTAGCCCTGCCACCCCACTACATATACTTCAACACGCTTGGGTTAAAATCAAAATTCTATTGTCAGTTTTTTTAACGTAGACGCGGAGTGCTTTACCATAGAGGACACAGAGAGAAAGAAAAATACTTAACTGAACCGTATTTTCATATAAGTAAGTGAATTGCTCCTCCTGCCTCCTCCAATAAAATCCAGGATTGAAAAGAGTTTTGAGCATAAATCAACTTGACATTATCAAGATGAAATTGATAAAATTCATAACCCGTAGTTTTTGTGTTATACTGAGATAAATATTTAAATTGTTGAGCAAGTGAAATATAGGAATATATTTTCCTTTAGCTAAACAAAATCTTGGGCGAGGTTGATATTAAGTGAAAATTCAAGCATTAGATGTCAAGGCTGGCGATCGCATTATTGCTTACTGCAACAACAAAATGCAAACCTGCAAGGTAAAACGCATCTTAGATCCCGGTCAAGCTAATATCACACTATCAGTATTCACCTCTGAAAATTATCGTGGCTGCTCAGTTTCATCTATAGTCCGCTTCCAGTCAAACGCCTTGGTTGATTTGGTAAGTTAAAAATCAAGGAAACATTCAATTTCAAAAATGTCTCTAGCAATTGTCCAGCCTCAAGCTGGATTTAATTTTTATTAAAAGTGCGATACCTGGGTTGGGCTACGCCTAGATAGATACCAGTCTGTGAAAATTTCCTTTATCTAAATCCCTGACTTCTCAAAGAAGTTGGGGATTTAACTTTTCACCAAAAATTTAGGACTACTATATGCATTTTCATAGAGAATTATTATAAGTAAAAGCAAATTTTCAATAAAAGGAAAGTAAAGG
>NZ_JBALDK010000127.1:0-9116 GCF_036917455.1 Nostoc sp.
GCTGTTTAATACTTAAAATTATTCATACTTTTGCTAAGTCTCCGATTAACTCAGCCCTGCTGGGTCATTTTGCATGGCTTAGTCTAAACTCCAGTAATTACCTAAACAAACTCAAAGAAAATGTTTCCATCCCCGTTAGGGGAAGTGGTTATGTAAAGCAAACCAGTTCAAAATTTGTCTGACAATTTAGTTGACAAAGTTTCCATCCCCGTTAGGGGAGGTGGTTATGTAAAGAAGAAGCTACATTCAGTCCTGTTGCATCAAACGTTTCCATCCCCGTTAGGGGAAGTGGTTATGTAAAGTAGTTTTTGCACCTCTGCGTGTGATGGCTGACCAACTGTTTCCATCCCCGTTAGGGGAAGTGGTTATGTAAAGTCAAGTTCGTTTTGCTGAAGTTTCCCATGTCCCAGGTTTCCATCCCCGTTAGGGGAAGTGGTTATGTAAAGTTCAAAGCTTATTTCGACGTAAACTATTACCCAGGGTTTCCATCCCCGTTAGGGGAAGTGGTTATGTAAAGATTTACCTTTTGGAAACCTTACAGAGCAAGGGTTTAAGACACCCAAATCGACACCACTTTTTGAATTCTCAATAACTATTAATTAATTATCAATAAGCGACTAATTTTACAGCCTGAAACCCTTACTGTGCAAACAATCGACACCAGTCAACGGAATTATACGGTTTTCAAGGTTCTGATGAGTGGTGTCGATAAGTTTCAACACACTGTATAAACAGTAAAATATGTTACTTAAAATTGTCAAGCTGTATTGCTTATTTTCCTGTCTCTAGTTGCTCCCGTTGCTTACCATACTCCCGCAGCTGTTTCAACAGAACTTCTTGAGATGAGTTAGGGATAGACGGACTGGGGGTTGGTTCAAGGGTGATTTCAGCACTTTCAAAATTAGCAGGTGAAGGATTAACTCCATAGACAGGTAGCGACTTGTCATTAGACATCGCTTGTTTGGTTGGTACTGGGGTAGGAATTAGATTCTTTTGTTTGTTCACAGCAGCTTTTACCGAATCTAGAGTAGTAGCAACTTGCACTTGTTGCTGCATATCTTGTGTAGAAGAGACTAAACCACTTAAACCATTCACCAATTGCCGTAAATTTTTGCGGAAATTAGGATCGCCTGTCAATTCATCTAAATCAGATGTAATTTTTTGGGTATTTTCAAAGGTGACTCGTGCTGAATCTAAAGTTTGTTGCAGCAACACCACATTCTTGGGATCGTTTAAAGTTTTAGAAGCATCGCGTAAATTAGCTGAGGCTTGGGCTGCATTTGCTGAAAGAGTTTCTAAGTTGTTGAGTAATTCTCCTTGAGTCAATCGATTGATCGATGGTGATAGGCTACTGACTGTAACACGTAGTTGGTTGCTGGTTTGGGTAATATTGTTTAAAGCGCCAACTAGTGAAGAACGATTTGTTGTCAACAGATTATCCAAATTTTTGATCAAATGATTTGCTTGAGTTGCAGTTTCACCAAATTTATTTACTGTTTGATTTGCGGATGTATTAAGTTGATTCGTTGCTCGTTGCACTGAATTAGCAGTGCTTGAAAATGTATTTAGTTGTTGTCGCAAGCTTTTGGTCAAACCTTGTAAATCCTGACTTAGTTCAGTAAAACTCGATGCTGCACCTGTGGTAGTTTCTAGAACCCTATTGACATTTCTATAAAATTTGGGGTTATTGTATGCAGCAGATAGCTCAGTTGAACTGCGAATTAGTTCATCAACACTGATTCCAATCTGACCTTTTAAGCGAGAGCCATTACAGACAATGAGACTGGTATCACAATTTCTATCTAGGGGTTTAGCAAGCACACCCCCAGTAGGTAATGTTGTTTTTGGTGTGATGTCGATAATACTTTCGCTAATTAATCCACTTTGATTAGCTTCCACCAGTAAATTCCGGGGCATAATTAAGTCAGTTTGGGCAATTTCAATTTCTACATCGATAGCATTCGCTTTTGGTAGAATCTTGTCAATAGTTCCGACTTTAACACCTCGATAGCGAACTATTGCTCCCTTTTGCATTCCGCCAGCGTTAGCAAATTCTACAATAATTTTGTATGAACGGCCAGCAGCAGTAAATCTATTTAACCACAGAAAGAGTAACCCAAATACCCCTATTCCTAGCAGGAGCAACAACCCCACAGAGCCTTCTCTAAATGTTCGCCCAGACGCGAAGCGGCTTGTCATCAGACCTCGCATTTTTTTCCTCCACCCAATAATTAGTTATGAGTTGGAAGTTAGGAGTTATGAATTGAGAGCTAGGAGTCAGGGGCTAGGAATTGGTAATTATGAGTTATGAGTTATGAGTTATGAGTTATGAGTTATGAGTTATGAGTTTAATTAAACCCTCGCTCCTCATTGTTAACTCCTCACTTTTAACTCTTAACTTCTCACTATTAACTCCTCACTCCTAACTTCTCACTATTAACTCCTCACTCCTAACTCCTTACTTTCTAACCGACGACTTGAATCGGCCCTTTCACGCTTCCACTTATAAATTGTTTGATCAACGGATTTTCTGTGTTGTATATCTCACTAACTGTACCTTGCCACTGCACTTTGCCTTCATAGAGAAATATAAGTCTATCAGCTGTCCGGCGGATAGTGCTGTCTTGGTGGGTAACAACAGCATAGGTACTACAAACTCCATGTAAACATTGCAAATAGCGGATTAAATCTTCGATTACTGTTGAGGCAATGGGATCGAGTCCGGCTGTTGGTTCGTCGTATAATAGAACTTCTGGGCCTTCTGAGGGATTCTCGGGGTTAGACATAATCGCACGGGCAAAACTTACCCGTTTTCGCATTCCCCCAGAAAGTTCGGCTGGGTAAAGGTCACTTATTGATGGCAAACCTACCATCTCCAATTTTTCTCGTACCAAATCTCGAATACGCGATCGCGGCAGCTTTGAATTTTGATAAAGTAAAAATCCCACATTCTCCTCCACCGTCAGCGAATCAAATAGCGCCGCCTGCTGAAACACCATACCAATGCCAACCTGCTGGCCACCATCCTCAATCAAACCGTCTCGCCGCACCCCTTGCACATAAATTTCTCCTTCATCTGGACTAAGTAACCCCGCCATTACCCGTAAAATGGTTGATTTACCAGTCCCTGATGGCCCAATAATCCCCAGTGCTTCTCCCCGGTAAATGGTCAAGTCTACATTATCTAGAACTTTATGGCTACCAAAGGACTTAGAAACACCTTTCAGTTCAATCAATGGTTCAGTCATTAGTTATTAGTCATTAGTCATTGGTGAGCCAGTGCCTTGGCGGGTTCCCCAATTTGTACTCTTACCAGGAAGCAAGCTACTTGCAGGGCATTGTATAGTACATTATAAGTATATGATTAGCATTTTAATTACCAAACTTTATTTTTTTAGCATAATATTTAGTTATTTGCCATTCTTGATGTCTCAGAATCCCCTGACCCCAAGGCTGAGGAATACACCGTAGTAACTTAACGTCTCAGTAAATGCAAACTAAAACTCCAGTTTTCTGTGGACATTAGCAGATTCATTTAACAGTATATTCATCCTGTTAGAGGCTATAACTACTCAGAAAAAAGCTACAAAAAAATATTTAGCCATTTGATGTGAGTAGAACAATTTTATTTCACAAATAAAAACTATCAGACTACAAACTTATCTTAATATCTGGGCTGATATTTATTTACAACTAATTTATAATTATTCGATAAAAATTGATTTCATTCCCATCGGAAGTTATTGTAATTAGCATATTCCTTGTATAATTTGATGAAGTTAATAACCTTCTTGCTCAATTTTAAAGTTGGCAATTCCTAAAATTATTCACTAATATTGTAACAATTACTAAGAAAAATCCAAGTAGAGATTATGAGTAACCACTCAGAGCAGTTTGCAAGTGACAATTCCTCTGGTATTTGTCCAGAAGCACTGGAATATATGATTAGGGCAAATCAAGGTAGTGTTCCAGCTTATGGAAATGATGAATGGACTCAAAAAGCAACAGATTATTTTCGGCAACTGTTTGAAATTGATTGTGAAGTATTTTTTACCTTTAATGGTACAGCCGCAAATTCTCTATCTTTGGCAGCCCTTTGTCAGTCATATCACAGCGTCATTTGCCATGAAACATCTCACATAGAAACAGATGAATGTGGCGCACCTGAATTTGCATCTAATGGTTCTAAACTGTTACTAGCTCAAGGTAAAAATGGCAAGTTAACATCAGAATCGATAGAAGCAATTGTCACTAGACGGACTGACATCCATTATCCCAAGCCTAAAGTTATTAGTATTACGCAATCAACAGAATTAGGAACTTTATATTCTATTGAAGAACTTATAGAAATTAAAGAAGTTGCGGAAAAGTATAACTTAAAGATTCACATGGATGGCGCTCGTTTTGCAAATGCAGTTGCTGCGATGAATAAAAGCCCTGCTGAAATTACTTGGAAAACTGGAGTAGATGTATTATGCTTTTGTGGTACTAAGAATGGAATGGCATTAGGTGAAGCGATTCTTTTCTTCAACAAACAGTTAGCAGAAGATTTTGATTATCGATGTAAGCAAGCAGGTCAGTTAGCCTCAAAAATGCGGTTTATTTCTGCTCCCTGGTTAGGTTTATTAGAAACTGGTGCTTGGCTAAAAAATGCCAGACATGCCAATCAATGTGCTGAATACTTAGAAAATCAACTATTAAATATAGAAGGCGTTGATTTGATGTTTCCCAGAGAAGCCAACGCTGTGTTTGTTAAGTTGCCTGAACAAGTTATTCACAGCTTAAAAGCAAATAACTGGCAGTTTTATACATTTATCGGTGTGGGAGGAGTACGTTTTATGTGTTCTTGGAACACGACTCAATCAAGGATTGATGAATTGATTGATGATATAAAAAAAGCAACGATAGCTATGTAATTAGTAGATTCGCTTTGTCCAGATATGCGACTTATTTAAAAATTCAAATATCTAATATCGATTACATCTGAGGTTGCCTCAAAAAAACTGGACTTGATATTACTTGGTACGAAAATTTAATTGAATTTTTGATTGCTGCCACAATCCTAGATGCTTATTTTTAGCATTAGCTTCTGCAATTAAAAACTGGGTTTTGCTCTCGTAGCAATTTTGTAAAGATTCTCGGTCAACGACAGCATTACCCGACTCTACCAAAAGGAGATTTACTGACCGATTATCCACGAACACTTCACCAACTGTACGACCATTATCGAGTTGTTCTGTGCTTCTAATCACGACAGGAGTTTTAGGTGGTAGTAGCTGTTTTAACCTTTGAGTTGCTGCTAAAGTATACGCTTGTCCAGTTGCATCTGGTGCTTTAATACACGCTAGTCTGACTGGAATTGTTTGTCCGCCATTATCTTTAACTAAAATTGTGTTTCCATCTGTAATACCAACTACTGTAGCTAGCACCAAGATTAGTTCAAGTAATTCCATCATTTTCTACGTAAGAATTTATGCATGTAGATAATGTTATTGCAGTGCTTAGATTGCTAGTGTGATTTGACTCACAAAAGTCTATTTACTTAATAAACGCTTTGTAATCTTCAATTAATTTTGCCAAGCGGGAAGCAAGAAATAGACTTGCATCCTGCAAAGTTTCATAAATCTGAATACCTTCTTCTCGATATCGAATAATTTTGTCTTGAATCCAATAATGTGGTGGTGCTTGGAGGTTAGTGATTCTATCTGCTAATTTCACCATCCATATTTCTCGTGGTTGCTCCTTTATCCTTTCTAAACTATCTGCCATTTGGAGATTTTTTGCTAAACTTTCATCTTTAGTCAATGCAAGTACACCATTAGCTACTGATTCACCAAATTCAGTTTTTATTTCCTCAAAGGTTATATTAGTATCTTCGATTGTGTCATGCAAAATAGCACATTGAATGGCAAGATTTCCGTCATTTTCTGTTTCTACACTTAGGGCTGCAATTACTTCCATGCTCACAAGATTCAAGTGCATAAGGTAAGGTATTTCGGAACCTGCCATTTTCTGACCTTGATGTGCACGTGCTGCTTTCTTTAAAGCTTTAATGTAAATTTCTTGTGACCAGTTTGTTGGAGTTACTTGATGTCTTTCCATTTATCAATTTTTCTGATGAACTGATGTAATACTGTATATCATAATCATAAATTATATACCCATAGCATAAGAAGCACTTGATATCAATTAAAAGCTCCGAAAAGTCACTACAGGTAATTGAACACTCACGGTAGTACCTGTTAATAGGTCAGAACAGATTGACAGTTCCCCATTATGAGCATTGACGATGCGTTTGGTAATAGCAAGACCTAACCCAGTGCCACCAGGTTTTGTGGAGAAGAATGGCTGACAAAGCTTAGTTAAAACTTCTGATGGAATTGGTTTACCGCCATTGTGGACATTAATACAGACTTTATTACTATGGAAAAACTCTACTTTCAACTTAACAATATCTCCTGCTGCAACTGCCTCACAAGCATTACGAATAATATTGATAAATACTTGTTTTAGTTTGTCCTTATCCCCCAAAATTTTTACTGTAGGCAACACCGGAATAAATTCAATTTGCCTTTTCACAGCTTCTGGCATTTCATGAATGCATAGCAACAACTCATAAATTAGTTCATTCACATCTAATTCATAAAGCTGTAATACTTGGGGCTTGGCGTAGAGCAAAATTTCACTTAGCAAACGCTCTAAACGACTAGCTTCACTCAATGCCAACGCTAATCGCTCTTGAGCAGATTCAGTTAAAATGGTTTTTCGGAAATACTTTAATCCCATAATCATTGTAGTCAAGGGATTACGAATTTCATGCACAATCATGGCAGCAAACTCACCAATAGCCGCCAGTCGTTCCTGTTCTAAAAGCTTGGCTTGGGTTGCTTGCAGTTCTGCGGTACGTTTCTCTACCTCAGCTTCTAAAAGATGATTAAATTTGCACTGTTGTTGATAAAGATGATAGTTGTCAATTGCCGTTGCAGCTCGTTCAGCAAACAATTCCACAATTTGGATGTCTTCTTTTGTAAAATCACGTGGTTGATGATTAAAAGAGCAGATAGTACCAATTACCTTATTTTCAGCAGTCCGCAATGGTATCCCTAAATATGCACAATAACCTTCTGGAGCTTGTCCATACTCTGGGTTTTTTTGAGCATCTTTCACGGCTAATGAGTGACCCATTTTAATAACAGTACCAGTTAGTAAACCATGTAATGAATAAACATGTTCACCCTCGCCCATTTCAAGACTACTAGCTAGAACAGTTTCAAATCCTTCTTGGCAAAAGGTAACAACTGTCCAATCAACTCCAATAAGTTCACTGACTCCGCAGGCAATATTGTGCAAGTAGCTGCCCAGTTCGCCAGTTCGATAGCTTAAAGAAGACAAACGTATTATGATTTGTCGCTCGCGTTGCCAAGTTCGATTGTGCAACAATATTTCATCGTCACTAGTTTTGTTCATGGATACTTATTGCATTGGTTCTGAAAGTAATTTAAAAAAGCGACTGGATAGTTATTTTGGCTACGCTGCACTAATTTGCTAGAAATATTTTACTAGAGGGATATGCTATTTATATACAAAAAACTGATGATTTTTACCTTATTCAATCTAAATTTATACAAAACTTAAATAGCAAGAATAAGTGGGCATAGCTGGCTTATCTTAGATATCGCTTGACTTCAGTCTGCTCCATTTACGATTATATAGTTACGCTTATTTATGTCTAGTTAATTACAGAGTAAAAATTGGGATTTTGCTGATAAATCTTATAATAGAAAACATCTCACAAGGGAATCTCTATGACAATCAATCTGCAAGGAATATTACAGCAACCAGGACAAGGTTCTTCGTACTGAGTGCTTGGCGATTTGTATACCTCTAAGGCAGTAGGTGAAGAAACTGGTCAAGCTTATGCTCTAATTGAGATTACTGTTCAACCACAAAACGGTACACCTCCTCACATTCATAGTCACGAAGATGAAGCTTTCTATATTTAAGAAGGAGAATTGAAATTTCAGCTTGATGAGCAAATTATCTTAGCAACTCCTGGAACCTTTCCTCACTCTCCTAAAGGTCAACTCCACAGGTTTTTAAATGTCGGTACAAAGCCAGCAAAATTACTTTGCTGGTTCACACCAGCAGGGTTAGAAAAGTTTTTTATGGAAGTAGGTGTGCCAGTCTCAGAGACAATGCAATTACCTAGCGTTAGTCCCGCAGATATGGAAAAAATGTTGGTAGCTGCTTCAAAATATGGTCTGGAAATTATTCCACCGCCTGCTGCATCTTCGCATGTGTAAGGTAATCTAACTATAAGCGATCGCAGTTAGACACCAAACAACAGTGCTGGAAAGCCTGAGAGAAGCGATCGCTAACTCAACGAATTAACCAAATTAAAATAATTGATAACTCAAATTATGAGTATAGCCCGGAAATATTACAAAATCAACATTTATATTGAAGAGTTTCATTATGAAAACGATTAAATGCTCTCGCTGCTTCAGGAATTAGCTCAATATACCAATACCCATTTATTTCATCTGCAAACTAACTAATTATTGCAAGTGCTGGTTGCCCAAATTCATCATCTTTTACTCCAAATAATTTGCAGAACTTTTCACCTAAATGACCAATTTGACCAGAAGAGTCACCATCATATCCTGCCGCTTCAGATAACTCTCAAGTGCGTAATCTGCGATTGTCTTTCATAAAGTAACAATGCTGATACAACTTATTTAAGATAGCTTTGTGTCCCGGAGTCAATTCTTTATAAATTGAATGAAATGCCTCAAAATATTTTTCCTCTGAAGGAATATAACGTTCAACATCTTTCAACACTCTACTTTTCCTCTTTTGATTTGCCAGAATGTGAAAATTAGGTGGCAATAAATGAATACGATCGTTTGATCTCCCTACTTTCTTGAGGCTGGGTACTTATGCGATAACGTTAAAGAATGGTTTACCCGGATTTCTCACAAAGCCTGAGAAAAGAGGAGTCAAAAACTGCCAAAATGTCTGTTGCACATGAATTCCAGCAGTTTTAAGCATGACCCCTCAAAAAACAGATTGTATACCAGAACAGTTCAAATTTGAACAAGTAAAGTTACGTCCAG
>NZ_JBALDK010000128.1:0-21834 GCF_036917455.1 Nostoc sp.
TTTTAGATTTGAAAACCGCAGTTAAATAGTTAGTTTAATACTATTAGATATAGGCTACTATTATCAGTGTCTCATAATTTAAATAGGACTGCTATAGTATTTATTAGATAATTACAAGCTGAATTTACTCAGACCGGAAAAATCCTTAAGAGGTTGAATGAACAAGTATTTGGCTGTGATTTTAGGCACTTAGAGATCCCCCCTAGCCCCCCTTAAAAAGGGGGGAACCGGAATCAAAGTCCCCCAATTTATCGGGGGATTTAGGGGGAGCTGAAATGTTTTGCTACCAACGAGAGGACTTGTTCATTCATCCTCTAAGGCTGTGATTCAACTAATTCCACTCCAAACACTTCAGCAAAGGACTGTGCTACATAAAGACGCACTTCTTGACAAGTAATACCTGGAATCCATTCGGCTAAACTACCTACAGGTTTATCAGAAATACCGCAGGGTACAATCCGCTCAAAGCCTGTCATGTCTGGACAAACATTTAATGCAAAGCCGTGCATGGTAATCCAACGGCTGACTTTAATCCCAATAGCCGCAACTTTTCGCCCTTGTAACCAAACGCCAGTAAAAGCCGGAATTCTTTCTCCCTGTAATTTATAAACTGCTAATACGCGAATAATTACTTCTTCGAGTTGGCGTAAGTACCAATGAAGGTCTTTACGATAATGTTGCAGATTTAAAATTGGATATCCCACAAGTTGACCGGGACAATGGTAAGTAACCTCGCCGCCTCGTTCAACTCGATGCACATCATATCGAGCTTTGTCAATATCAAATTTTATAAAATCTGAGTTGCTTCCTTGTCCTAGAGTGTAAACGGGTGGATGTTCTAGCAAAATTAACACGTCATCTAGACTGGGGTCATGGATGCGGTTAGTGAGGAGCGATCGCTGCCATCCATGAGCATCTAAGTAAGGCATTAATCCCTGATTATACAGTAAACAACGATTGTTGTGTGCTTTCATACTATGGATCGTGCCAAAAATCAACTGATATTAGGAACAAAATATATTGGAATTTACAGGATTGGAGCCAAAAAATGTCAAGATTTGCAAAGGATTTTAAAGGAAAGTCAAGGGAACATGCATTAGAAAATACAAAGTGCTAGTTTGAATATACAACCTCAATAGGTTTTAGGAGGAATTCTCTGCAATAAGCATCATGCCAAGACAATTAAGAACGATGCACTGGCTGATGACTCTAATAATCTTGTTTGAAATGCAAACAAGATCGACTTCTACAAATACTCGTGTTCTCCATCGACAGTGAGTAAACCTCAACCGAACACAGAAGGAGCAACTATCAACAGTTCTGTAAGCCTTGTTTTAATAGAAATGATAGTTACGGGAGCAACTACTCAAATTTCCTCACCAAATAGTTCTATGTGGAAATCCAATTGGATATCAGCGCAGAGATGAGGAGGATAATTAAGGGTATAATGAGCAAAAACTCAGATGCAGTAAGCTTAGAGATGGCTTACCAGCAGTACATAAAAACAGTTCACAATTTGTTTTGGCGGGAGTAATAGACCTTACCGCAATTTCTTTTCATACAAAGCAAATTCACACATCAAATATTCAGTGGGAGAGTTTACATGAAGCTTGTCATCCACAGCAAAAATATTGAAATCACCGATGCAATTCGGGAATATGTACATCAAAAGATTGAAAAAGCAGCTAGTCACTTTCAGAGCATCACAAATGAAGTGGATGTGCATCTTAGCGTAGCCCGTAATCCTCGAATTAGTCCTAGACAAGCGGCTGAAGTAACTATCTATGCTAATGGTAGCGTTATCCGTGCCGAAGAAAGCAGCGAAAGCCTATATGCCAGCATTGACTTAGTTGCAGATAAAATTGCTCGTCAACTGCGGAAATACAAAGAACGTCGTCAAGACCAGAAAACTCAGTCTCAACCAACAGAAGTAGTTGTTGCAGAGTCGGTAGTCACAGATTTAATTGGCGATCGCACCCCCGAACTACCTAACGAAGTCGTCCGCACCAAATATTTTTCCATGCCACCGATGACCCTTGCAGAAGCCCTAGAACAACTGCAACTTGTGGGACATGACTTTTATATGTTCCGCAACTCGGAAACTGGAGAGATTAATGTAATTTACGAACGCAACCACGGCGGTTATGGTGTCATCCATCCCCGCAATGGTAACGGTCATACTAACGGCAAGAATGGCAAGTCGAGCCACACTAATGTTGTCATGCCGGAAAAGTTGCATTCTAAATAGGGACTGGGGACTGGGAAAGAGTTTCATTATTCCCAATCCCAATTCTCTCACTTCACAAGCTGTTGCAAAGTTTTCAGTGCTTCTTCAACATGACCTTTAAAGTTAAACATTGAATCAAACACGTATTGCACAACTCCTTGTTGGTCAATGACGTAAGTAACGCGACCAGGGAATAAGCCAAAGGCTGCTGTTGCGCCATATAGCTTCCGTACTTGGTCGCCTTTGTCAGTTAACAGGGTAAAAGGTAGATTATATTTCGCAGCAAATTTTTGGTGAGATTCGCTGGAGTCAGCACTCACACCAACAACTTCAGCCCCAGCGCTTTTAAACACTTCATACTGATCGCGAAAGGCACAGGATTCAGCCGTACATCCGGGTGTGTCATCCTTGGGATAAAAATATAGGACAACAGCTTTTGTACCGCGAAAATCTTGAAGGCTAACTGTTGACCCATTTTGAGCAGGTAGAGTGAAATTAGGAGCGGTATCTCCAACTTTGACTGGCATAACAATTGGTGGTAATTAGTTAACAAAATTTTACCTTGTATCCGAGTATATAAATTTTGCTTGATTAGCTGCATCAGGCGGGGTAGCTTAGATACTCATCAAAGAAAAAATTCTCTTTATGCGCCTGACTTCACTGGATGTTTTTCGCGGCATTACCATCGCTGCTATGATTCTCGTCAATATGGCAGGAGTCGCCGATGATGTATATCCTCCCTTAGCCCACGCCGATTGGCACGGTTGCACGCCAACTGATTTGGTATTCCCCTTCTTTCTCTTCATTATTGGTGTAGCAATGACTTTCTCGCTGTCAAAATACACCGAAGACAATAAACCCACCTCAGCTATTTACTGGCGGATATTACGCCGCGCCGCCATTCTCTTTGGCTTGGGATTGCTACTAAATGGCTTTTGGAATCAAGGCATTTGGACTTTTGATTTAAGTAGCATCCGCATTATGGGAGTGTTGCAGCGCATCGGTATTACCTATCTGTTAGCTTCCTTGATAGTTCTCAACCTTCCGCGCAAAGGTCAATGGATACTTGCAGCAGTAATACTCATCGGTTACTGGCTAACGATGATGTATCTACCAGTACCCGATTATGGCGCAGGAGTTTTGACACGAGAAGGTAATTTTGGTGCTTATGTTGACCGGATGATTATTCCCAAAGGACATCTATATAAAGGTGATGGTTTCAACTTTATGGGAGATCCAGAGGGATTGTTCAGTACTATTCCCGCAATAGTAAGCGTTCTAGCTGGCTATTTTACGGGTCAATGGATACGCAGCCAACCTGTACAATCACGTATAAGTATCGGCTTAGGATTATTTGGAATTGGTTGTTTAATTATCGGTTGGGTGTGGGGGTGGACATTCCCCATCAACAAAAAGCTGTGGACAAGTTCTTATGTCGTCTTTACTAGCGGTTGGGCGTTACTTTTGCTAGCAACTTGTTATGAACTGATTGAAGTCCGGCTAAATCGTCGCTGGAGTAAACCTTTTGAAATTATGGGCTTAAATGCGATCGCACTTTTCGTTCCATCCGTTTTATTGATTAAAATCTTAGTGAAAACCACTGTTGGCACGGGTAAAGATGCTCCCAGTACTTACAATTGGATTTACCATAATTTTTTCGCATCCTGGGCGGGAGTTCTGAATGGTTCTCTGTTATTTGCCATAGTCACCGTATTGTTATGGTGGGCTGTTGGTGTTCTAATGTATCGACAACGTTGGTTTCTCAAGGTGTAAATTTGAAACCAGGCATTAGAAAATGAAGTTTTAGTTGTTCTTTACGTTTTAGTGTTATCAAGGTTACAACAGGTATCAAGTGATAGATTTGTAACTCTTTAGGAACAAAGGCAATTGTAGCTTTATCTATACTCTTAATCAACTCATTTCCGTTCTTCTTACGGAACTGATAAAAGTTCTGGTGTCTCGCTTCTTAAATTCTGAATAAAGAAGCGTGTACAGACTTATCTATGCGTTGAAAATTCTTATTTCTTCTAATTCACTAAATTAATCCATAGAAAATTGTGAGGTAATGGATGCGTCGCATAAAATTTTGGGTATTTTTGCCAGCTACCCTGATATTCGGTTGCTCAAATCAACTGTTTCAATCTAACCCATCTGTAGCAAACTCTAATCCAGCAGCAGTTGAATCAACCAGTCCAATTTTATTAGCAAAGGCGAGTTATCTTTCACCATTGGAACAACAAGTAATTGTTGAAACAAATAAGGTACGAACAAATCCCAAAGCATACCTTCCGATTATAGAAAACTATAGGAAACGCTTTGAGGGAAATCGAGTCAAAATTACTAATAATAACTACTTGCGAACTCAAGAAGGAGTTAAAGCAGTCGATGAAGCGATCGCATTTCTGAAATCTGCACGTCCTGTAGGAGCCTTGAGTGCCTCGAAAGGTATGTCTTTAGGAGCAAAAGACCATGTTAAAGACCAAGGCCCAAAAGGTGCTATAGGTCATGATGGTAGCGATGGTAGCAACCCCTTTAATCGGATCAACCGCTATGGTAGATGGGAAACAACCGCAGGCGAAAATATCAGTTATGGGCCAAACACTGCCCAAGATATCGTCATGCAATTAATTATTGATGATGGCGTGCGCGATCGCGGTCATAGAAAAAATATTTTTAACGGCGCTTTTAAAGTATCTGGCGTTGCTTATGGAACTCACAAATCATATAGAACAATTTGTGTAATTGACTATGCTGGCGGGTATAGGGAAAAATAATTTGAGATAAGCTGTTGTGTTTTTAATTTGCACATTGAGACAGCAGGGGAGCAGAGGAGCAGAGGGGCAGAGGAGAGGGTTTACAGGTTTTACCTAAAAGATTATGAGGCAACTTGTAGGCGCGACAGTTTAGCGAGTGGGGACAATCCGGTTCGGTTAATATCCCCTCGCCTTCTTTTTGCCAATAGTAACCATTTCGGGGCAGCAATTAGATGGTGATATTATCGTCCCCTTGCTGATTAATAGCTAACCGCAAAATTGATAATCCTAAAATTATCAAAAATAGCACTAGCCCAATTGTACAAGCATAGCTAATTTCCAAGTTACCAAAAGCTTGCTCATATAGATAATAAACAATTGTTTTCGAGCTACTGAGTGGGCCTCCTTGGGTCATAATGTATACTTCTTCAAAAACTTTGGTCGCAGAAATAGCTGAAATTACTGCTACTAATGCTAAATATGGCTTCATCAAAGGTATGGTAATATCCCAATGTTTGCTAATACCATCAGATCCATCAATGGCTGCCGCTTCATACACATCAGCAGGAATTGATTGCAAACCCGCTAAATAAATCACCATGTAGTAACCTAGTCCCTTCCACACCGTAACAGCCATCACGCTGGCAAGAGAAATTGGTACAATCCCAAAAATTTTCATTGGGCTAGTTAGCCAAGGAATACCTTCAGGAAAAAGCCCCAAAGCTTTTAATAACTGATTGAGTAATCCGTTTTCTGCATACAGCCATTTCCAAGCTATTCCCGCAACCACCATTGAAATTACCACTGGGGTGTAATAAGCTGCCCTAAACCAATTCATCCCCCGCAGTTTCTGATTTACCAAAATTGCCAGCACTAAGGGAGCAATTACTAAAATTGGGACTACACCGACAAGATATAAAAAAGTGTTTTCTAAAGTTTTCCAAAAAACTGTATCCTTCCAAAGTTTAAGAAAGTTGGCGAAACCTATCCATTGCGGCGGCTGGGCGATATCTTCATAGCTAGTAAAGCTGAGGTAAAAGGCTTGCAGCGCAGGCAAAAAGACTGTTAACCCTAAAAGAATCAAGGCGGGTAGTAAAAATAGATAAGGGGTAAGGCGCTGTTTGATGAATATCCAATTTTTTGGTGTCAATTGATTCATATAAGGTCTAATAGTTGTTTTCGCTTTGTCAGCAAGAATTTGGGTATGTGAGTAGATTTAAGCTTCAATATTCTAAAGGCATATATTTGCAATCTGCTGTCATAACTCAAAGATTAACTCCGATGGAAACTCAGAACAACCCGCCCATTGAACATCAAAATGTCCCCATAAACCACCGTGGGCTACATGAATTTTTGTATAGTTCCGACGACGAACACACCGCCATTGAGGTGAGTATAACCCCTGAATTGGCAAACAATGGTACTGAAATTATTGACCTTGAAGCTTGGAGTGCATCTGCTCAAAACGCTAAAATTGCAGGTGTTTACACAGTATTGGACGTAGAACGCCGTGTGCAGTACATTGGCTATTCTCGGAATGTGTTGCTTTCCCTAAATAGTCATGTCACCCAAAATAGTCAGCAAAAGTGCGCTTTTGTGCGCGTGCAAGCATTCAAGTTCCCCAAGCGTCAAGATATGGAAGATTTGCGAGATGCGTGGATAGCTGAACTCGAAACCACACCACCTGGTAATGCAACTGATGGTGAAATGTGGGCTAGCACGGTAGGTGAAGCTGCAAAGGCGGTAATGTCGGAGGCGGAACGTCAAGCTTATGAAGAGAAAAAGCTAAAGCTGCGGAAAGCAATGGCTGACACAAGCCTCTCTAAAGATTTAGAAACAATAGATGCGAGTATAGCCGAACGTCAGAGTCAACTTGAAGCTGCTGTGACAAATGATGATTGGAGTGTAATTATCGACGCACAGACACAGGAAACTAAGTCTTAAGTGTCAATTTAATTAGTTGTATAAGAATCCGATTTGATTTTTGAAAAGATACGTAGGGTGTATTAGCGACAGCATAGCGCACCAAACCCTGGATAATGGTGCGTTACGAATTCGTTCTAACGCACTCTACAATACTTAGACTTCCTTATCAATATGTCACAATCGAAACCCAATAAATACTCTCCAAAGTTAACGGAGGTCACTCTTAATATCAGTAAATTAAAGTGTAATTATTATCTATGGAAAATATCTGAAACTAAAGAATTAGCAGGTTTAATTATATTTAGTGGTAAGTACTTGTACGGTTCTGCTGGCAGTGATGATGCACTTTTTATTAAATGGAGGATTAATGAGTTTTGTGAGCTAAATTTTCCACATCAAATCAGTGGATTAGTTGTTGATTTTAGAAGCTTAGATTATCAATGGGGTGATGACCTTGATGTTTATCCTCAAAAACTAAGAAGATTGGGACAACCAGTTAGAATAGTCGTTAATACAGAAAGGTATGAAGCATTTAAAGGCGTATTAGATGAGCAAGAATTATATACTGATATAGAAGTTGCTTTTGCTCAAGTAGAAGCATTAAAATCATAATAATGGTTAAAAACTATGCTGATACAGCAGAAATTGCACAAACTTGTAAACCCACAGGTGTCTGAATAATCACGGATTCTACACCAAATACTTGAGCGATCGCACTTGGTGTCAGAACTTCTCCAGGTTTACCAACTTCCCAAAGATGACCTTGTTTTAATAAAGCAATGCGAGAACTATATCGTGCCGCTAGATTCAGTTCGTGGAGAACTGTAACAATAGTTAATTCCTGCTGTTGATTCAGATTTTTCAGTAGTTCTAATAGTTGTAATTGGTAGTTTATATCTAAAAAAGTTGTAGGTTCATCTAATAGTAAAACTTTTGGTTCTTGCGCTAATGCTAAAGCTAAAAAAGCGCGTTGTCTCTCACCACCGGAGAGTTCTTCAACTAAGCGATCGCTCAATTTTTCCAGTTGCGTCTTTTTAATTGCAGCCTCCACTTTAACCCAATCTTGGGCGTTTAATTCCCATTGCCACCAAGATTGATGTGGAGTGCGTCCTAAACTTACTAATTGTCGCACTGTTAAGCCGACGGGAACCGTTTGTTGTTGTGGTAAGAATGCTAGTTTTTGTGCAACTAGATTTGGGGGTTGAGAGTGAATTGCTTTGCCATCAAGTAGCACTGTTCCCTGCTGTGGGGAGAGAATACGACTCAGCAATTTGAGTAAAGTAGATTTACCTGAACCATTAGCACCAACTAAACTCAACCATTCTCCTGTTTGCAGAGTGAGGTTAATGTCTTGAACAATTGGGACTGTGGTGTAACCGCCTGTGAGGTTTTGCAGTTCGAGTGGCATTTGCTGAAATTTAACAAGAAGAAACTTAATTTTATAAGGTTTCTCCGATATCTGCATTAGAATTTACAAGCTTGGCGATCGCTAAACTCTCCCATCGTATAGCAAGGGACTGGGGACTGGGGACTGGGTGAAAAGTCTTTTTGTGTCTAAGTTTCATCATTTGTTCATGTCCTTACCACCAAGGCTTGTACTATACTTGCTGCGATCGCTCCAAATCCCCTATAAAGTACATGATGCATCACTAGGAACATCTACTTTAATGCTCCTAGATTACATCTTTTTCCTGAAGTCGAATTCTACTTATTGCCGCACAATAAGCCAAACCGAATTAACCCACGCTGATAACCGCGACGCATTAATCCCAGTGATAGTGCCCCTTGGATGGTAGTCCAACCAGCATTTAGTAAGCCCCAAAGCGCTTGGGGAGTGAATGCCGAATCAATCACCACATTCCAAAAGGGGGCGACAGCAGTTGACCAATCAGCAGTGCGAATATTATTTAATGGTAGTTGATGTGCGATCGCTTCATACTCTGGCAAAGAAATCACATAAGGCAAACAATACACCCGATAAATATCCTGCAAGTCTTTTTCTTCATCCGCCGTTAGTGGCGATCGATCAATTGGTCGATGACACCAAGTCACCATAATTAACTTGCCACCAGGCTTCAATACTCGATAGCACTCCTGAAGAAACTTCTTCTTATCTGGCATGTGTTCGCCACTTTCCAGCGACCAAACTAAGTCAAAAGAATCATCAGCAAAGGGCATTGCTTGAGCATTTGCAACTTGGAACTGTGTTCTCAGACTCAAATTAGCCTCCAACGCGCGTTCTGTGGCTCTGGTGGCTTGCACAGGACTCAATGTAATCCCTGTAGCTTTAGCATTAAACTTTTGTGCGAGGTATAAAGAACTGCCGCCAATGCCACAACCCACATCTAGGATATTTTCGGCTGCTTGTACCCCTGCCCAATTGAGCAATTCTTCGATTAAATCAATTTGAGCCTGACGGCGGTCTTTTTTCTGCGTACCATCAGCGCCGTAATAGCCGTGGTGCATGTGTTCGCCCCATATCTGTTCCCACAGACTAGACGAAGCATCGTAAAATTGCTGAATTTGCTGGTAAAGTGTTGCACTCATGAAAAAAGCAGTGTTAAGACAAAGCCGAATTGAAAAAAAACATATAGATAGGCTACCAAAGATATCAATCGTTTGCCGATTTAAAAAAGCTAGGAGTTAGGAGTTATTAACTATGCCATGTGCAACTTTTACTCAAACCTAACCCCAACGCTTGAGATAATGGGGAGAATTCAAAGCCTCTCTACAGCAAGTAAAAAGGTTTGGAGAAAGGTCACAATATCAAGTTGCACATCGTGTTAACTCTGAGTTTTTTATTGTCCTGGACTTGTTGAAGTAGGCTGTGCTTCAACTGAGACAGGGACATTGCTAGGGTTAGCTGGAGTTTCTGGTTGATTTGGCGTTTGTGGCTCAGGTGTTTGTACTACATTACTTGTTTGATCTGGAGTCGGAGAGGGAGTAGCTGTTTGACTTGCTTGAGGTTGCTGTTGCCCACTTTTCTGAGCAATTTGCTGCATTAGTTGTTCTATTTTCTCAGCTTGCTCAATGTTCCCTTGCTCGCGATACTCGTTATGGGCGCGTTTCAATACTCCATTAGCTTTCTTGATGTCACCTTGATTATATAAAGTAACCCCCAAATTATAATAAGCTGAGGCGTTTTTAGGATTTAGGCGAATAGCTTGCCGATAAACAGAAATAGCCTCAGAAGCTTGACCTTGAATTGCTAGCAAATTTGCCATATTGTTATAGGCTGTGGCATTTTGAGGATCTAGCTGCAAGGCTTGGCGATAAGTGGCGATCGCAAGCTCTGTTTGACCTTGTTGTTGTAAAGCGATCGCTAAGTTAAAGTAGGTGTTGGCATTGCTGCTATCTAAATTAATCGCTTGCTGATATGTTGCGATCGCTTCCGGTAGCTGTCCTTGTTCATACAGCACCAAACCCAGATTATACAGCGCTGCTACTCTTGTAGGATCTATCAAAAGACTCTGCCGATAAGCCGTAATCGCTGCTTCTTTTTGTCCTTGTCGGTGCAACACTAACCCTAAGTTGTAATAAGCTTCGCTCGAATTGGGGTTAACTTTAATCGCCTCTGTATATTCTTGTAAAGCTATATCCAGGCGATTTTGCTCCATGAATATATTACCCAGATAATTCCGCGCTGCCCCAATGCTAGGATCTCGCTGCAACGCTTGACGAAAAGCATATTCCGCACCCTGTAAATCTTTGCGGTTATAGCGCGTGACTCCCTGCTGGAAAAAGCTAGCTGCTTCAAGATCCTGAGAAATTGCAGTTTCTGCTAGCAATTTACTTACTGGAAAATTAGTAATTGTCGGTGCAGCTAAAACCAAAAACGCAGATAAGGCAAACAGAAGTGTGAACAGGGGCTTTTTCTGAACGGAGTTTTGGTGAAATAACCAGTGTAACCATTGATGAGTTTGATTTTCTTTAGACAAGAGTGACATGGATGTACTTATGCTCATATCTTTATAAGTCAGAATACCCACCACCGCATGAAAAATTACAAATCAAAAAATTAATAATTCCTCATTCCGGGAGCTTCAAACTTTTGTAAAAGTGCCCCTGTCCTTGTTAAGTTGCTCTGTATACCTTTAATTAGTGTAATTTTCTACAAGCTTTATAATCTGCTAATAAACAAGTTTAAATCAACTGCTCTTTTACTTTCTTGAAACAATAAATGTACACGATCTGACTCACCACTAAACTCTACAAGTTTGCAATCCCATTTAACTAATAAGTCTTCAAGGATAACGTGCAGTCGCTCCAGCATCCTACCCGTGATAGCTTGGCGACGGTATTTTGTTGTCAATACAAGATGAGCTTTAAGGTCACTGACTGAACGACCAATTGACAACAAAATCATTTAAGCCGCAAGGTAGAAAGGCTGTTGTCAATGAAACCGGAAGCCCACACTTCTCCTGACGGAGTAAATGTGGGTAGTTCACAAAAAGCACAAATTATGGCATTAAACGGATTAAAACTTCAGCGAACCTTATTATCCTCACGCCTGACTGAGGACTGTAATGGCTTCCGGCAAAATTAGCATAGCATCACCAAAGGAATAGAAACGATACTCGGAAGCGATCGCTTCGTTGTATATATTTAATAACCGTTGTCTGCCAATTAGCGCACTTACCAACATCAGCAAACTGGAACGCGGTAGGTGAAAATTGGTAATTAAAGCATCCACCACCCGCCATTGGTAGCCTGGATAAATAAACAAGTCTGTTTTACCGCAAAATGGTTGTAAATTCCCAGATTGAGCCGCCCCTTCCAAAGCTCGGACTGCTGTTGTTCCCACAGCAATAATCCGACCGCCAGCTGCTTTAGTCGCTCGGATTTGCTCTACTGTGGTTGCAGGGACTTCAATCCATTCTTCATGCATCTGGTGGGTAGTTACATCCTCCACTTCTACAGGACGAAAAGTGCCGACACCAACGTGTAGCGTCACAAAAGCTTGATTGATTTTGCGATCGCGCAACTTTTGTAATAATTCTGGGGTAAAGTGTAATCCTGCTGTCGGAGCTGCGATCGCTCCTGGCTGTTTAGCATAAACTGTCTGATACTGCTCATCAGCAGCCGACGAGGTAGTGATGTATGGTGGTAGCGGTACTTCACCAAATACGTCTAACAGTTGCACTAAAGGCTTTCCCTCTGGCACATCAAATTGCAATAAACGTCCGCCAGTTGCTGCGTCTGTTTCTAAAACCGTAGCGGTAAGTTTGGGACTGGAGACTAGGGAAGAATCTTCCAAATCCGTATCTCCCCTAATCCCCAGAGGGGGCCCCGATTTCCCCAATCCTCTTGCTTCAAAAACAATCTTCGTTCCCTGTTTGAAGCTTTTTCCTGGCTTAACTAAAGCCAACCAACAGTTATACTGTCGTTCTTCCAATAGCAATACCTGGATTTTCGCACCAGTAGATTTATGACCATAAAGCCGTGCTGGAATAACTCTTGTATTGTTCATAACTAACAAATCACCAGAGCAAAGCAGTGCAGGCAAATCATGGAAAATGTGGTGAGATGGTTCTATTTCAGTGCCTGTAGTAGGAGAATTAACCACCAGTAACCGGGAACTATCTCTAGGAACTGCTGGGTTTTGGGCAATGAGTTCTGGAGGTAGTTTGTAGTCATAGCCTGCTACCGAGCAATCTAATTCAAAATCTTTTTTTTGTGGGCTAGAGGTATCTTTCAAATTGGCTGGTACTAGTTTTTGTTTTATCTTAGTATTTATACTCTCTTAAAAAAGCAGGTTTGAGTTTTCTCTTCTATTGGAACTTTAAGGCATCTTTGCCCAATTTTGTCGCCAGGCTATAAGATTGTTACTATTAAGTAACACGGAAAAATTAACATAAAAATTGGGTAAACCTCCCCATCTAAAAACGGGGGCTTTTACCCTACCGGGAACAGGCACTGATTGACGAATATAGATATGTAGGATTGGCTTTGATCCCAAGCACCAACTAAACATGGAATACTTGTATTATCTGGCAAATGCCAGTCTAACCCTGAGGGTCGTTCAACACCTGCACGCTAGACCCCAGACACCAGTTTCGTTCGTCACCGTAATTCATCAAATTGATGGCTGGGTGGTTAGGATCAAACTCAAAGGTCAAGTTTCGCCCCAAGAAGATGGCGACTTTCGCGCTTTTCTAAATGAATTAGGAATTAGCTACGAGCCACCAATGAGGGTGCAAATGGCACTTTGGAGTTTAGAAGCGGGACAATGCCCTGTAGACGTGATGCGTCGCTATCAGGTAGCGATCGTTTCTCATGGTAGTCCAGAGAGAGACGAAATCGAAGCTTTCCGACAACAGTTTGTCCGGGGCTTAGGCTACTGTCCTGAAACTTTGGCGTAATGACATGTTGTTGTAACGCCATTAAAAGATTATTGGTAATCAAGATATTTTATCCATTACCAATTAACCATTATCAATCAAAGAGTCGAAAGCTGCGGGAATATATTCTTGCAGCTTGAACTTGTATCCGGCGGCTGATGAAGTTGCTAGAGCTTCCTGAGTTGCTGCAACTCCAGTCAGATTTTTTGATATCCTTTGACAGTAGACAATAGCAACATCAAATCGGCAATAATAATCTGCCTTCTCAGGGTACTGGGCTAAGAATATTCCAGCCGTCTGCGAGATTTTTACTTGCTTTTGTGGGGTGATAGCGCTTCTTCCCCCTGCATCCCAACTCCCGGAACTGCGGGTTTTGACTTCAACAAATGCCAGTAATGAGTGCTGAGTGCTGGTAACGGTAGCGGGGTATTTAGCCCGTGAGAAATTCTCCCCCCGCTCCTCTGCTTCGCTGATTATTGGATCATATTGGGCAATAATATCGATTTCTCCCCAACGGCTAGAAAAGCGGCGATGGAGAATTATCCAACCAGTAGATTGCAACCATTGGGCTGCTAGGTCTTCTCCTAAATTGACCAATATCTGGATAATGAGATGGAGGAAGGTTAGCCATTGACAAAAAATATTATGAATTCTATGAATTCTAGGTTAAGCGATGCCTGCGGCGGGCTACGCCTACGCACAGAGGGTTCTACACTCGATTCATCCCGAAGACAATTCGGGTTGAAGTGTAAAACAAACTATCACTTTTGGGCAAATATACTCAGCTTATTCCTGTGGGGAATAGTTGGCATCACCGCAACGCTCGGTTTTGCTCCAACGGTTTTGGCACTCGAATATAATAAGGAAATTTTGGTTGAGGCTGATTTCTCAGGACGTGATTTAACAGATTCCAGCTTTACCAAAGCTAATCTTCGCCAGAGTAACTTCAGCCACGCTAATTTGAACGGTGTCAGTTTTTTTGCAGCAAATTTGGAATCTGCGAATTTGGAGGGTTCTGATTTAAGAAATGCGACTTTAGACTCGGCTCGTTTAGTGAGAGCAAATTTAACAAATGCACTTTTAGAAGGTGCGTTTGCCGCTAACGCCAGATTTGATAGTGCAATCATTGATGGGGCAGATTTTACCGATACTCTACTGCGTCCCGATGAGCAAAAAAAATTGTGCAAACTTGCCAAAGGGACTAATCCAATCACAGGACGAGATACGCGTGACACGCTGTTTTGTCCTTAGTATTTTCTACTAGGAATTGGGCTTTAAAAAGAGGCAGAGGGGAAAATTCCTCTCTCTTGCTTCTTCCCGATTCCCCATTTACAACTACCAACCACGAGCCCCAATCTTTTGACAAACAATTTTCATTCCTTTGCCTGGTGAAGAATTTGCGACAAAAGGTATTTCTCCTTTCTGCTTATCCTCTTGAAGTAGCTGTCCCTTTGAACCGTAAATCGCAATGTGATTCAGAAAAAGCCGCGATTCTGTACATGATGCATCGAAGGTAGTCTCAAAGATGCCATCTCCGTACATTCCGTAAAGCTTGTATGTCGTGCCCTTAATGGTTTCTGTGTCTAGAGCTATACTGTTGCCTAATTTATCATGCCCCACAGTGATATATCTTTGTCCATCTTGGGCGATCGCTGAAAGTGTTGGCGCAGCAATGGCACTACCATTACTTAATAAAATAGCGATCGCTCCCACCATCCCGCCGATTTTAAAATACATCCGCTTTCAAAATATAAGATTTCATATATTTCTACCCGCAATTAAAGCGGTTCTGGCAGCGTAGAAGCACTGAAATCAAGATATAGCAAACTCTGGTGTTAAGTAATGACGCATTCACTCGATTGATACAGTAGCAATGCTTTTGACGACGAGCGGCTTCGTCAAGTCTAGTTGTACCTGCAAATTTATTTAACACTCTTAAACCACTCTGTAATTCCCTGAGCGATGGCATTTGCCGTTTTCTTTTGTACTTCTGGGTTGACTATCTGCTCAAATTCATCGGGATTGCTCATAAAACCCAATTCCAGTAACACCGAAGGCGCAGCTGCTGGGCGTGTCAGTGCCAGATTATCCCAAAACACACCATAAGAAGGTCTACCAAGTTTTTTGACTACATAGTTTTGTAAAAACATTGCCAGGTTGTGGGCTTGGGGTTGATACCAAAAAGCGCCGAATCCCTTGATTTTTTCGGCATCGCCATCATCGGGTAGGGAATTATGGTGTATGGAAATCGCGATCGCAGGTTCTTCTTTACTAATAATTGCCTGACGTTCGGCGAGGGAAAGTTCGCGATCCTCTTCCCGTGTCATCACTACCGTTGCTCCTCGCTTCACCAAATCGTCGCGCAACAACTTAGATACCACCAAATTCACATCTTTTTCTAAATATCCAGTTGGGCCACTGGCACCAGTTTCTTTACCGCCATGCCCTGGATCGAGTACAATCTTGAAATTAGCTAAAGGCTTGCGTCTTGTGTTCCCAATTTTAGGCGGATGACGCAAAGCCAAAACCAGGGTTGTACCGTCATATCTTAGCTTATATCCCCACTGTTGAGCTTTTTTGAGGTTAAAGGTGTATTTTACTCGTTCTGGAGCTTCCTGTTGCCAATCTAGGCGAGAAATTAGGGGGTCATCATCCAGACGAATAATGTCCGTTTGGGCAGTTGTATTGTAAAGAGTGAGAGCGATCGCTTGCTCACTTTGTTGCACGCTCACAGGTATGGGAACTTGTAAGGGGAAGACTATCTCTGTGGCACCAGGGAGTTGACGGTATCCGACACTGCGAATTATTGTCTGTGGCGGAATTGCATTAGGAAGAATGCGAGTTTCCTGACTATTAATCCAAGCACCATAGTCTAGGCGTAACCATTCACCTTCTCTACCTGTTACTGTTGCGCGTGTGCCTTTAGGCAGTGGTGTAAGTCGAGAATAATCGGTGCTTGGGCCAGTGCGAGCAACGCCTGACTCTACTGTAACCTCAGAAACTGGCAACTCTGCTCTTGAAAGGATTTGAATTTTACCAGATCCTGTTTGAGCGATGGTTTTGCCATTCAGCGTTAGTTGAAATTGAGGTTTTCCCAGATCGGCAGCTGTTGCCACTGTGGTGCAACCTTTATAATCGCCTACGCTAGACTGGGCATGAGGCTGATTTTGCCCTGTTAAAGCTGCCAAATTATTTGGTAGTTGTGCCTGTTGAGGTTGAGGTGAAAGAGCAATGGTTTGATTAGCCAGGGTTACAGAGACATTAGCGTTAGGGGGTGCGATCGCGCTAAAACAAATTGGTTCTCCCGGTAATCTGGCAATGTCAACTGCGGGAGTCAAAGAATCTTTCGCAAAGGCTACCCCCTGTGGTAGTTCCGGGTTAGTGTTCAGCCGAATCACCTTAATCTTAAGTTCTTGATTTTGGCGACGCACAGTAAAAAGATTCTCTCCCAACTGCAAGGGGAAACTAGGGGAAAAATGACCGGCTTTGCTGCGAGTAATTGGCTTACTATTGATCAAAACCTGACCATCTGGTGGTGCAGTTCCCAAAAAAAAGATTTTTTCGGAACTCGTCTGGTAGTTTGTTTCGGGAAAAATGACTACAAGAGATGGCTCTGCCAACGCTATGGAGGATGCGAGAATACAGCTTAATATTACTAATCCTAAAAGTTTTTTCACGACAAAATCACCGAAGATTACACCACAACAACTGTGGCACAATGACGGGATGTATTTTTAGAAGTTATGAGAAATTCAAACTACTATGACTAAGTTTATTTTCGTAACTGGAGGCGTAGTTTCCAGTATTGGTAAGGGCATTGTAGCAGCAAGTCTAGGACGTTTGCTCAAGTCGCGCAAATATTCGGTGTCGATTCTCAAACTCGACCCTTATATTAATATCGATCCTGGCACAATGAGTCCCTTTCAACATGGAGAAGTATTCGTTACCCAAGATGGTGCAGAGACAGATTTGGACTTGGGGCATTACGAACGCTTTACCGATACCTCAATGTCGCGCTTGAATTGTGTGACTACTGGCTCAATTTACCAAGCAGTCATCAATAAAGAGCGGCGCGGAGACTATAATGGCGGCACTGTACAGGTTATTCCTCATATTACCAATGAAATAAAAGAGCGAATTCTGCGAGTTGCTAAAAGTACAAACCCATCTGTAGTAATTACAGAAATTGGCGGTACGGTGGGAGATATTGAATCACTGCCGTTTTTGGAATCGATTCGCCAGTTCCGTAAAGAGGTGGGACGGCAGAATGTACTCTATATGCACGTAACGTTGGTACCGTGGATTGCTTCTGCGGGTGAAATGAAAACTAAGCCAACACAGCATTCAGTTAAAGAACTGAGATCCATTGGTATTCAACCAGATATTTTAGTTTGTCGGAGCGATCGCCCCTTACCCAAGGGATTAAAGCAGAAATTATCGGGATTTTGCGATGTCCCCGAAGAATGCGTCATCACCTCCCAAGATGCCAAAAGTATCTATGAAGTACCCCTGAATCTAGAACGGGAAGGAATGGCAGAACAAGTGCTGAATCTGCTGCAAATGGAGCAACGCAAACCAGATTTGACGCAGTGGCAAACCTTGGTAAAACGGTTACATACTCCCAAGCACGAACTAGAAATTGCCATTGTCGGCAAATATGTGCAGTTAAGTGATGCTTATTTATCTGTAGTGGAAGCACTAAACCATGCTGCAATCTCCACTTATGGCAAACTGCGTCTGCGTTGGGTGAACTCAGAAGATTTAGAAAATGAATCAGCCGAAACTCATCTTGAGGGTGTCGATGGCATCGTTGTACCAGGGGGTTTTGGTGTTCGGGGGGTGGATGGCAAAATTGCCGCCATTAAATACGCACGCGATCGCCAAATTCCCTTTTTAGGTTTATGCCTGGGTATGCAATGTTCTGTGATTGAATGGGCAAGGCACGTAGGGGGATTAACAGGTGCTAACAGTGCTGAATTTGACCCCCATACAACCGATCCAGTAATTAATTTATTGCCAGGACAGCAGGAAGTTGTCGATTTAGGGGGTACAATGCGCTTGGGGCTATATCCTTGTCGTGTTCTCCCTGATACCTTAGCTTTCAAGCTTTATCAAGAAGATGTAATTTATGAACGACATCGACATCGCTATGAGTTTAACAATGCTTACCGCGATCTGTTATTAAAGTCTGGCTATGTAATAAGTGGTACTTCTCCTGATGGACAGTTAGTTGAAATTGTGGAATTACCCAAGCATCCATTCTTTCTTGCTTGCCAATTTCATCCAGAATTTCAATCGCGTCCTAGTACCCCCCATCCTTTATTTAAAGGGTTTATTCAAGTAGCGATCGCTCTTTCTTTGTCAACATCTGGTACACCAATACCATTGGAGGTGTCATAACGATTCCTAATTCAAAAAAATTACTTTGATTTTGAATTGGTACACGGCAACATTAACTTAAAACTTCGGTAGATTTGGACATACAGGGTGCATCATTCGTAAATTTTGACTTGAGGAGATGTTGTGGCGTACTGGGTGAAAATCCTTTACGAGAGGAGAGAATATGTAGTGAATTTTGAACGTGTCCATGCTTTTTGTTATGAACTGAATGGCAGAGTTACTTTTTGGCTACCTGATAGTGCCATTCCCATAGTAATTAACCCCCAAAGTAATCTGGAAGACTATCAAAAAATTCTCAATTATTTAGGATGTGTGACGAGGTTAGAATTAGACCATGCCCACTGGGTGAAAATCCTTTACGATAAAAATGAATATGTCATTAATCTCAATTGCATCAGTTCCTTTTGTCATGAACCAAATGGCAGGATAACTTTCTGGTTGCCAGATGGGACTATCCCCATCATTATTAACCCTGTGAGTAATCCTGAATCTTATGAAAAAGTCGTGAAATATGTTCACAAAGCAACAGGATATTTTTTGTCTTAGGATTAACTAATTCATAATTCGTAATGACGCTCTCTACGAGAGGCTGCGCGGACTCGCTACCGCTACGCTCTAAGCGAAGCTATGCCGCAGGCTTTACGGAATTCGTAATTCATTAGAAAAATTAGGCATTAATCAATAATTAATTCAGGGTAAGTAAGTTGGCGCGAAAAAACTAAAGTATGTTATAAAACAGAAACAGGCTCAAAGCCCTTACTAGTAACCAATGACAGCCTTAGCCAGTTAGCTTTAATTGCGCCGACTACTTACAAAATTTTGAACCATAATCTAAAACTCTGAATAGCATTGCCATGCCAACTTTGCTGCACCCACAATGCCTGCAAAATTGCCTAATTCGGCTGGCAGAATTTGTAAACCCGCTCGTGATAAGGGCTGCACCCGCTTCTCAATTTCTGCCTTCACTGCGGGTAAGAAAAACTCAAAACTGCCACTTATACCGCCACCAATCACGATCGCTTGCGGTGTGAGTACATAAATCAAACTCGTCAAACCAATTCCTAGATTTTTACCATACTCTTGCCAAAAAGTCAATGCTGCGGCATCTCCTTGTTGGGCGAGAACACCCAATTCGATGGGTTCCTTAAGAGTGCGGCGGCGGATGGCAGTAACACAGGCATGTTGTTCTAAAGAGCCTTGATTGCCGCTATTACAAATTGGCCCATCAGGATCTAATGAAATTAAACCTAATTCCCCAGCGGCTCCCTGATGTCCAACAAATAGTTTGCCATTGAGGATAATTGCGCCACCAACCCCAGTTCCTAAAGTTAGCAGAATCAGATTTTGAAAGTGGCGACCGGCTCCCAGCCAAGCTTCTCCCAAAAGAGCGCAATTGGCATCGTTAGCGATCGCAGTCGGTTTGCCAGTTTTAGCTTCTAACCAGTCTGCTAAAGGAACATCGAGCCATCCAGGTAAGTTAATGGCGATTTTGGCAATGCGTCCTGCTGCATCGGAGGGACCAGGAGTCCCAACGCCAATAGCAACAGCTTGATTATCTGGATCAATTTGCGCGATCGCATGTACCAGCACCGCCAGCACAGCCTCCGGCGTTGTCGGTTGGGGAGCTGCCACAGTCATAGATTGCACACAAGTACCATCGGCTGTAAACCGCCCCAGCTTAATTGCTGTTCCCCCTACATCAATGCCAATTACTTGAATTTTGTCATTTGTCATTTGTCATTTGTCATTGGGCATTGGTGAACAGCTATTCCCTATTCCCTATTCTCCAGTTCATTTTTTTCATCCCCGATCTGTTCGTGCAGCATCTCCCCCTGGAAGAAGACGCGAAGCTTTCAACTCCGATTTCTGCAAATTAGCGAAATTCGTGGTGCGAAAACTCGATTGCTCATGCCAAGCTGTAATCGGCGCACCTCTTAAAATGCCAGCAAGGGCAACAGAAAGGATAAATCCGCCAGTAGCAGCGGCAATTAATGTCAGGTTATCTTTCACCCAAATCTCTCCAGTTATCAATTACTAGTTATCAATGATTAGTCCGTTGACTAATAAGTGTCCACTATTTACTAACTATTTTCGGATTCCATTTTCTCTCCGCAATCGGGGATTGACAAATTCGTTTAACCCTTCACCAAGTAGTGATAACCCTACCACCATGAATGTCATGGTTAAACCAGGGAAAAGCGTAGTCCACCAAATGCCAGTAGGTAGAGCTTCTAAGGCTTGTTTTAAATCATGTCCCCATTCTGGCACTTCTTCGGGAAGTCCTAGCCCCAAAAAGCCCAAACCGCCCAACACCAAAATTGCATCAGCAGCGTTGAGTGTGAATAAGACGGGTACGCTTTGAATGACGTTGAAAAATAGATAACGAGAAAGCACAACCCAAGTGGAAGCGCCCATTGCTTGAGCCGCTTCGATAAACACTTCCGTTTTGACGCTAACGGTGTGGTTGCGAACAACGCGGTAATATTGGGGGATGTAGGCAATGCTAATAGCGATCGCTGCATTTAATATCCCCCGCCCCACCACAAAGGCTAGTGTCACAGAAAGTAGTAATCCCGGTAGAGTGTAGATGCTATCCATCATAAACAGCAACACTTTATCCAATTTTCCGCCGAGATAACCACTCAGCATCCCCAGAGGCACACCGATAATCATACTCAGCGCCGTTGCCAAAATCACCACCTGCAAGGCAGCTTGAGCGCCGAACAATGTCCGGGAGAACACATCATAACCCAAGCGACTAGTGCCAAACCAATGTTTAGCTGAGGGTGGCTCGTGAATTGGATTAGAGAGAAAATCTTTCGGGTTTAGCAGCCATCCCCAAGCCTGGAATAGGGGAGCGAAGAATGCCAGAAAAATGAAAAATAGGGTAATGGCTAACCCGATGAGCATGAGTTTTTGGGAAAGATTGGAACTTTTGCCAAACTGTAAAAATGTCGGTAGTCGCCGTTTTGTAATGGCCATAAAGCGATCGCCTGGATCAAAGCTTGATACGCTGACCATTTTACATATCAGATAGGCGATTGAGTAAACATCCTGGATAAAAGTCCGACTGCTTCGAGGTGAATACAGAGCTAGTACCGCTTGGCGGAAGTAAGCAGACCATTAAAACCTACAAAAATTCGGCGGACTGCAAGGCTTAAAAATGGTATGTGTATTTCCGCCGTGC
>NZ_JBALDK010000129.1:0-506 GCF_036917455.1 Nostoc sp.
TCTAATCCTTTCTTTTTCAGTTCATTCAAAATCATACCGATGCTAGCATCAGTGTGGGCTACTGCACTTACCAGGTCAGGACGGGCATTGCCATCTTTGTCAATCCCGCCACCATTAAATTGAGAGGCAGTCTCTTTCTCGCCGACGCTGACAGCTTGGAAATTCAAGCCAAAAATTGCCGGAGTGCCTACTTTGATCGTACCGGAATCGTTCAATCCATCAATCTCGTTTAATATCTGCTTAACCTTGAGATCGTCGTAGGCTGAGGTTGTTGCCACACTTGTGAATTGGTTGGCGCTAAAACCAACAGGTGGAGCTTTAAACAGAGCCGGATTACCCTTTGTCCCGTCGTTAAAGAAAGTGAATGTGATTTTAGAGTTGGTATTGGAGTAAGGAGTACCTGTAGATTGATCGACTAAAGCCCCAAGGGTGCTTGGGAGAAGTCCTGGCTTAGTTGGATCAATCGCCACTGCCGCGTTAATTTCTAGTGAGGAGTAATCGCTAAT
>NZ_JBALDK010000130.1:0-81661 GCF_036917455.1 Nostoc sp.
GCTTTTGAATCTTACTTTAGGATGTATCAATTAAATCCTCTAAAATTTTGCTCAAGCTAATGATTTTTTCTCACTTGTGAGAAATCCGGGTTTAGAGGTATTTTAGCTTTTACTTCCAGAAATATCTTACCCTAGATACTAGTATTTAGTATTACTTAATGTCACAGATTTTATTTAACCGCGATCGCCAGTTAAAATTTTAGAATTCTTAATATCATTCTCAGCACACTAGAGGATTGATAATCGATAATCCAAATATTGATCCCAAGGAAAAGTGTTGACTTATGTCTATAGAATTTGGGCGGGAAATCTGCGGCAATCTTGACACGGCAGAGTCACGGGAATGGTTAGTTAGTAACGGTATTGGTGGTTATGCTTCAGGAACTGTGGCTGGTTTATTGACCCGCCGCTATCACGGACTACTGGTAGGAGCATTGAAACCACCTTTGGGTCGTACCTTAATGCTGGCAAAACTAGACGAAACTGTGCTGTATGACAATCGCTCTTATTCTCTAGACACCAATCGTTGGGCAGATGGGACTGTTAGCCCTCACGGTTATCAAAATATTGAACGTTTTTCTCTAGAAGGTACAATTCCCTTATGGCGTTTTGCTGTTGCCGATGCCTTGTTAGAAAAACGGGTATGGATGCAACAAGGTGTTAATACAACTTATGTCCAATATACTCTGCGTCGGGCCACGCAACCTCTGAAGTTGACGCTCAAGGCAATGGTCAACTACCGCGATTATCACAGCGACACCCAAAGTAATGGCTGGAAGATGTCTGTTGAGGAAGTGGAACAGGGGATTTGTGTAACTGCTTATCCGGGTGCTGTACCAGTCTATCTACTGAGCGATGGCGGGAGTGCATCTGTTGCTCACGATTGGTATTATGGCTTTGACTTGGCTGTTGAACGCTATCGGGGATTGAGAGATAAAGAAGACCATCTCCATGCTGCGACTTTTGAAGTTACACTGAATCCTGGGGAAGCGATGTCTACGACGGGCTGCGCCTACGCATTTGTAGCCAGCACAGAAAAGCAAGCAAATCTCAATGCCGAAGCTGCACTTAAGTTACGTCGCGCTCAAGAGCAGAAGCTCACAGGAATTTGGAAAAATAATCAACCACTCCAAACGAAGGAATCACCTATCTGGATCAAGCAACTAATACTAGCTGCTGACCAGTTTATTGTTGACCGTCCAATGCCAGAAGACCCCAACGGCAAAACCATCATTGCTGGTTATCACTGGTTTGGCGACTGGGGACGCGACACCATGATTAGTCTACCTGGTTTGACAATTTCGACTGGTCGCCCAGAGGTAGCACGCTCAATTCTCCGCACCTTTGCCAGGTACGTAGACCAAGGAATGTTACCGAATCGCTTTCCCGATGCAGGCGATCGACCAGAATATAATACTGTCGATGCTACTCTCTGGTACTTTGAAGCAGTTCGCGCCTACTACACCGCTACAGATGATGATAATTTGCTTGCTGAACTTTTTCCTGTACTTGCAGACATCATCAATTGGCACTGTCGCGGTACACGCTACAACATTCATCTCGATCCGGCCGATGGCTTACTTTTTGCAGGCGTTCCAGGTGTACAACTGACT
The DNA here is from genome assembly GCF_036917455.1 of Nostoc sp. Classification (GTDB taxonomy): domain Bacteria; phylum Cyanobacteriota; class Cyanobacteriia; order Cyanobacteriales; family Nostocaceae; genus Nostoc. The sequence continues at coordinate 1,614 of NZ_JBALDK010000130.1, forward strand.
TGGATGGATGCCAAAGTTGACGATTGGGTAGTTACACCCCGAATTGGTAAACCGATTGAAGTTAATGCCCTCTGGTATAATGCTTTACGAACAATGGCCAAGTTTGCCCGTCACCTTGGTAAACCACACCAAGAATATGAAGCTATGGCAGAACGGGCTAAGTATAGATTTTCTCGCTTCTGGAATGAGGAGACAGGTTATTGCTATGACGTTTTAGATAGTCCTGATGGTGATGATGCGGCATTGCGACCTAACCAAATATTTGCTGTTTCATTACCAGAAAGCCCGCTAACACCTGCCCAGCAAAGGGGTGTGGTGGAAGCTTGCGGGCAAACGTTGCTAACTTCTCATGGGTTGCGATCGCTTGCTTCCAATCATTTCCAATATCAAGGTAAATACGGTAGCAATCAGTATCAACGCGATGGAGCTTATCACCAGGGGACAGTTTGGGGTTGGTTGTTGGGGCCGTTTGTCTTAGCACACCTGCGCGTTTACAAAAATCCCGATCGGTCTCGTCAATTTTTAGAACCAATGGCTAACCATCTTACTGCACACGGTCTTGGTAGTCTTAGCGAAATTTTTGATGGTAATGCCCCGATGACTCCACGAGGATGTATTGCCCAAGCGTGGACAGTGGCAGAGATTTTACGCGCTTGGTTTGCAACAGAGAGTTGATGCGGGGAATAACTATGGACTGCTCCCGCATTTCTCATAAGCTTGAGGGGAAGGATGGGCAGAGGGGTAGAGGGGAAAGAACTTGGTATTTGAACGGGAGCAACGCGAAAAAGTGAGATCATCGTCTAATGAGCAGGGGGAGCAGGGGGAGCAGGGGGAGTAAAGAAAAATCTTAGTATGTTTCTACTACTAAAAAGCTAAAAAATATACTTAAATTATTTCTCTCCCCCTGCCTCCCCTGCCTCCTCTGCCTCCCCTGCTTACTCACCTCACAAAATCGCATTGCTCCCTATTTGAACTCTCCCCTACTCAAGCGCAGGCTGAATCGAGATGTGGTGAGAAATCCGGGTGCTAACCTTTCACCATATCTAAAGTTAAGGAAAATATTCAACCGTTCATCCGACAATATCTGAATTCAATAGCAAGAGCTATTTTCAGTCATTGTATTCTTGTTTGAATACAATGACTGAAAATTTAAGGTAATTCTCATATAAAATTAATTTAATTCATAGTAAATTACCTTAATTTATTATTAGACAAAAATTTACCGAGTTCAGAGATCGATTAAAAAAAATTCTTTCACAATCTTTTTGGAATGGCTGTACTTTTTACTATAGATATGCAATACAGGTAAGTTTAAGTCAGCGATAACTAAAGATGTAGCAGTTAATAGTAACTTTATATTTAGGATTCTGATTTTATCGTAAAAAAAAGGGTTTAAGAGGCTGTTTGAAAAGTCCTCTCATTGGTAGCGAAGCATTTTAGATCCCCCTAAATCCCCCAATAAATTGGGGGACTTTGATTCTGGTTCCTCCCTTTTATAAGGGGAGCCAGCGCGGTCTTTGGGTTTTCCCCCATGAGCGACTGGCGTGGGCTATGGGGGATCTATAAGTGCCTAAAATCACAGCCAAATACTTTTTAAGATCCCTACCTCTACAGGTAGCCTCAGTTTCAGTCGGGGTTGAAATTCCCGTCTGAAATTGTCTTTAATTTTGAATTATTATTGATGTAGCCTGATTCAATACCTAAAAGGTAACTAGAACAGTGAAGCAAATCAGAAAATTTTTGATAATAAATATAGACCCATTTTCATTACAGTCACGCCTCACAATTGGTATCGCTACATTTTCGGCTTTGGTATTAAGTAGCTTTGCTACATGGACTAGTTGGAAAATGCAGCAAATCTTAGTTGATAGCCATAAGTATGGTATAGAAGAAATTGCCAAACGTTTACCGCAAGATGTGCAAATTTATAGTGAAATGATGCAGCCTGAGACTGGATTACAGAAGGCCATGAATAACTTGGCAAATACAAACACATTATTATGGCTAAAAAGTCCCGATAATAAAATTTTAGTGAAATCGGCTACTTTAAATTTATTGTCTGATACTACGGTAGCTGAGTTAATGTCCCTGACTAAGATGCCGATTAAACCACAAGTTTATCAAATAAACCAAAGCTATTTTGTTTTATGTGGTAGTTCTGTACAAGTACAGGGTAAGTTACTGGGTGAGTTATTTGTAGTCAAGGATATTACCCACGAACAGAGAATGTTTGTGGTAATGGTACAGAGTTTAGTTATTATTAGTTTTTTAGCAATTATTATTTTAACTGCTGCGATCGCATTTTATATTAAACGTTCTCTGCAACCTCTACGCCAGCTAAATCAAATGGCTTCTGTGATTTCGGCTGATGATTTAGGACAAGCACAACTATATCTTGATAATGCACCGAGCGAAGTTAAAGAATTAGCTCAAACTTTAACCATGCTCTTATCTCGCTTATCCCAATCTTGGCAGCAAGAACGAGAATTTGTGAGTAATGTTTCTCATGAATTACGCACACCATTAACTATCGTACATGGTTACTTGCAAAGCGTCTTGCGAAGGCAAAATAACTTAACCCCAACCCAACAAGAAGCTTTAGAAACTGCTGCATCGGAAGCAGAACGCACCATCCGTCTGCTACAAGACTTACTTGATTTAGCACGAGCCGATAATGGTTACTTATATTTTCAAATGAAATGTTATGTGCTAAATGACTTGGTTGAAGAAGTGGTGATGATGGCAGAAAAGTATAGCGATCGCATAATTAAAATCGATTCAGAAGTTGACCGAATTGAGGTGAAAGCAGACTATAGCCGTCTCAAACAAGTCTTATTAAATTTGATGGATAATGCTATTCAATATTCTGAAGCTGATACACCCATAGTTTTTAAATTAAATCAACTTCAAGATAAGGCAATTATTGAAGTTTGTGACAAAGGTCATGGTATTCCTTTGCAACAGCAAGCACGGATATTTGAGAGATTTTACCGCGTAGATGAATCCCGCTCTCACACTACTGGGGGTTGTGGTTTGGGTTTATCTATTGTCAAGACACTTGTGGAAGGTATGGGAGGTAGTGTCAGCGTGCAATCAAAGTTAGGTGAAGGGAGTACGTTTACAATCAGTCTACCTACATATAGCAGTTCTATCTGATTAAGGAAGTGTGGGTAGTTCAGAATTGCACCATAAACCAATACACAAACTTATGACAGTACATATCCTTTTGGTAGAAGATGAAGTCAAACTGGCAAGATTTGTCGAATTAGAACTAAGTAGCGAAGGATACCAAGTAAGTGTAGCCCATGATGGTATTGCCGGTTTAACCTTGGCACGAGACTCATCGCCAGATTTAGCGATTTTGGATTGGATGCTACCAGGACTAACGGGTTTAGAAATTTGTCGCCGTTTGCGAGCAACGGGTAGTACAGTACCAGTGATTTTGTTGACAGCAAAAGATGAAGTGAGCGATCGCGTCGCCGGTTTAGACGCAGGAGCCGATGATTATGTAGTTAAACCCTTCAGCATTGAGGAATTACTAGCTAGAATTCGCGCTCATCTGCGCCGCACCCAAGAAACAGACGAAGATGTGTTGCAATTTGAAGATTTAAGCTTAAATCGCCGCACTCGTGAAGTTTTTCGCGAAAAACGAAGCATTGAGTTAACAGCAAAAGAGTTTCATTTATTAGAATATCTCCTCTCACATCCCCGTCAGGTATTTACAAGAGATCAAATTTTAGAGAAAGTTTGGGGTTACGATTTCATGGGTGATTCTAATATCATTGAAGTATATATTCGTTATCTACGACTCAAATTGGAAGAGAATAATGAAAAGCGTTTGATTCATACAGTCCGTGGTGTAGGTTATGCACTGCGGGAGCAATCGTAATGACTTGGTGATTTCGACACAAAGCAACATATTAAAGACAAAATAGGATCATGAATAAAAAATGGGCTGTTAAACGACTAACAGTAAATCTCACAACCGAGGAAATGAAGAAACTTGAAAACTACTGTGCTTTGACAGGAAGGCCAGCAACAGATGTAATTCGGGAATTGCTCCGAACTCTTGAGGTCGAAAATTCTGAAAACTCTGAAATCGGAACAGCAGACTCAAGAATAACAGTTGGCAGTGGGTCAAAATCACAGTAACTATTCACCAGAATATCCGGCCAAATCTCGTAAATCTGCTATCTTGACTTACCGATAGGACTAAAGGCAATACTTATCGGTTAAAAGGAAAAGGGTAAGGGATGAATTTCAACCCTTACCCTTTTTCGTTTAATTTTTCTTAGACCACTCAAAATACGCTTGGGTTAAAGGCTACTGGTAAAAAATATTGGGTTTTCGAGACGCGATAAATCGCCGTCTCTACAAGTGTTTTGATCTTATCTGAACTGTATTGAGACTATTCAAGACCCATTCGTCAGAGGTTAAGGTTTAATACCATTTGTCAATAAGCAATAGTACTTAAAATATTAATGAAATCGGGGTCAGAAACAGAATTTTTGAGCAGGCGATGCGTAGGGTGGGCTACGCCTACGCCTCATCTTGATAAGTACAGTAGATTGCAGGTAAATGAAGTACACAGGTAGGGGCACAGCAGTGCTGTGCCCTTAAAATCATCTGTACCTCATCAAGTTGCAATCTACTGTATCATTCATCGTTGACCCATAATTTCAGTACAATAGTTAACTTAATATTTCTGCTTTTTCCAAATTTTCAGCATAATTTCCAATTGACAAAAGTAAGATTATCTTCACCTCTTACTGATGCTCAAGACCTCGGTTATCAATTCAAGGTGCGTTAGGGTACAGCACAACACAGCCTACTTCTAATTTATATTTTTTCATATACATTAAATTCTTCTCGCCGACTTACTTACTCGCAAACAATATTAATTAGACAGTTAGGGAACAACCCTATATAAAGTAAAGCCTTTTTCCTTTGCCATGTTTTAACAAGCATATATTTTGGGCATTATAATCCCAAGCCCAATAGATCAACTAGCAGCCAGAAACTTTTTGGCAGCAAGTTTTTTATTTACAACTATAGATCGACCAATGGCAGATAGTTTTATAATTTATCTCTTTATTTCTCGACAGAGTTCGTACACTGGGTTGATTTGGAGATGCCTACAGGTTCAATTGGGAGTGATCTGTAGCGTAGGGATTTGGACATTTTCAGAAGCTAAGTTACAAGCTGCCCAAGCACATCAGACCTGGAAATCACCTTCAGAATTGACTGAGGGAGTCACCAAAATAAATCCTGAGTCAACACCTATTTTGATGGCGGCACCCGAAAACTTCAATCCTGATTTGCAATTACCGCCAGTGGTACCCAAACCACCCCAGAATTCTAGCCCACCAAAAACTTCTACCGAACCAAGAACGCCGGATGCAGTTTTGGAAAGCATTGATACAGACTATAGCTATGAGACAGATAACTTTGGTCAAACCAACTTCTTTTTTGAACCAACGGCTCAGTTTCGATTGAGTAATGGCAATAAAATATTTTTCAAGACAGGTTTTAACTTCTTTGAGCAACGTGGTGTTGAATCAATTACAAATTTTCCCTTGCAAGTTGGATGGCAAGGAAAAATTGGGCAAGTGACTCTGCAAACAGCAGCCGGAGTCGATATCTTCAATCGTTTACCTACAGCTATTAATCTCAATGCTAAGGTGGAAGCTCCCATTTCACCGCCGCAAGTTTCGTCATCTGGCCAATTGCTCTCGGTAGTAGTACTCTCAGGTAATTTAGAACAAGGGCCTTATAAATCCAATGCCCGAACTTTAGAAAATCAAATTACTGCTTGGCGATTTGGGCCTGATTTATACTGGCAGATTGACCGTAAAACCAGTTTCTTTTCATCATTGCGTTTGGGTAGTTACAACGATGGTAATTCTGAGGTGCAGTCATTTAGTCGGCTAGAGCGCAAGTTTGGACAGTTTTCTTTAGCAGCTAACTTATTCACTTGGAATTTCGATCGCGATTTAGAACGCACAAGTGGCTATTTCTCCCCACCTGATTTTTTAGTTTACAACGCTGAGGTGGCTTGGGAAGGAGAGATTACTAATTTCTTACGCTGTCGCCTCGCTGCCAACTTAGGACAGCAGCGACTTAAAGGAGAATTTGACAATGCCAATACCTATCAAACGCGATGTACGGTAAAGGTTTCACCAAGTATAGAGGCAGACCTTGGCTATAGCTTTAGTAATGTCCGAAATCAAGAAACCGGGGGAAGTGCCTACGGTGGTAATTCCTTGACAGGACAATTGCGGGTCAGATTTTAGGGGGCAGGGGGCAGGAGTAAACCCTATAAATAATCTAAAATCCAAAATCCAAAATCTAAAATCCAAAATGGGATAAGGCTGAAGAATGAAAGCACCATTGCCTGATAATGAAAAACAGCGAATCGAATCTCTTTTGGAGTATAAGATTCTCGATACTCACTCGGAAGCTGCCTTTGACGATCTCACGCGTCTCGCCTCATATATTTGTGGAACTCCTATTGCCCTAATCAGTTTAGTTGATAGCGATCGCCAGTGGTTCAAGTCTAAAGTTGGTTTGGATGCCCTAGAAACACCGCGAGATGTGGCATTCTGCGCCCATGCGATTCTGCAACCGGAGGTTTTTGTTGTGCCTGATGCCACAAAAGACGAAAGGTTTGCGACAAACCCATTTGTCACCTCTGACGCGAATATTCGATTTTATACTGGCGTACCTCTGATTAATCCTGAAGGATATGCACTGGGAACACTTTGTGTAGTTGATCGTGTACCAAGAGACCTCTCCCCAGAACAAGTTGAAGCATTACGAATTTTAGGTCGTCAAGTAATCAAGCAATTAGAAATGCGACGCAATTTAGCAAGTTTAGTATTGGCGAATCATACACACAAACAGGCACAGAAGGGACAGAAACAATTTTTTAAAAGAGTAGCCGCAGGGTTTGGGTTAGCATCGGCAATTTTAGTTTTGATTGGCGTGATTTCTTATCAAAACACACGCATATTAATTAATAGTAGTAATCAGGTACAAAAAACCCAAGCGAAAATTAATAAACTGGAAGAATTACTGTCCGAGATTAAGGATGCTGAGACTGGACAACGTGGTTATATCCTCACTGGACAAGAAATTTATTTGGAACCTTATCAACCAGTAGTTGCAAACATCGATCGAGAAATTGCTGAACTGAAGAATTTAATCGCAGATCAACCTAGCCAACAAAAGCAGTTAGCAACCCTTGAATCTTTGATAGCTGCAAAACTTGCCATACTCAAGCAGACTATATACCTGCGTCAAAATCAAGGATTCGAGGCAGCGTTGCAGGTAATCCAGACAAATCAGGGAAAACATCTTATGGATGATATCCGCAAGATCGTTTCTGAGATAGAGAATGATGAAAAAAGATTGCTTCAACAGCAATCACAAGCTGCAAAAGCCAGTGCAAACAACACACTTTTGACACTACCGATCGCTATTTGCCTAAGTTTTCTGATTCTAGCCATAGTCTACTACTTCATTTATCGGGAGGTAAAAGAACGTAAATTAGCAGAGGAAACACTCAACCAAGAACGCAACTTTATTTCAGCAGTTCTTGATACAGCCAGTGCTTTGGTAGTAGTCCTGGATACACAAGGGCAAATCGTTCGCTTCAATCAAGCTTGCGAACAAACAACTGGTTACTCATTTGATGAGGTGAGAGGAAGGCATTTCTGGAACCTGTTTCTAATTCCAGAAGAAGTAGAACCAGTTAAAGCAGTTTTTGAGCAGTTGCGAACTGGTGAAGGACTTAAAGAATATGAGAACTATTGGGTAGCAAAGGATGGTAGTCGGCGGCTGATTTCATGGGCTAACGCTATTTTGCAAGACGAAGATGGTAGTATTGAATACATCGTTAGCACAGGTATTGACATCAGCGATGTCTACGACGAGCTTCGCTTACGCAAACGAGCAGAACAGCATCTCAAAGCCCAGTATTCTACAACACGTGTCTTAGCAGAGTCCACTACAATCAACGAAGCCATGCCCCAAATTTTGCAAGGAATTTGCGAGAGTTTGGGATGGGATTTCAGTGAAATTTGGATGGTAAATCAGCAAGTAAATCTACTGTATCTACTAAAATCTTGGTATAAACTATCTTCCAAGATACAAGAATTTGAAATCCTTAGTCAGCAGACCACCTTTGCACCAGGAATTGGCCTACCTGGTCGTGTCTGGGCAAGTGCTGAACCTGTTTGGATCGTTGATGTAGTTAAAGATAACGATTTCATCCGCTCTCAAATCGCTGCCCAAGCAGGACTACACGGGGCTTTTGGTTTTCCGATCCATAGTGGTAAAAACATTCTTGGTGTCATTACCTGCTTTAGCCATGAAATTCAGCAACCCGACCCAGATTTGGCTAAAGTGATGAATTCTATTGGCGAACAAGTAGGGCAGTTTATTGAGCGCAAGCAGGCAGAAGAAGAACTCCAACGCCAAAATTTGCGATCGCAACTATTTACTGAAATCACCCTCAAGATTCGTCAGTCTTTGCAAATCAAAGAAATTCTCCAAATCAGTGTTACGGAGGTACAAAAAATTCTCCATAGCGATCGAGTTTTGATTTATCAACCTTTGGCTGATGGATCTGAAAGCACTGTGGTTGAGGCAGTACTTTCTGGCTGGCTGCCAATTAAAGACGAAAAACTCACTGATGCTTACTTTCAAGCGGAATATACACAGCACAACTATTTACAGCAGTATCGTCAAAAACGCAATTTGGGGCTTGCTGACTTAGATATAGTGGAAGTCCAAAAAAGGCATATAGAATTACTGGAACAATTTGGGGTCAAATCCAATTTGGTTATACCCATTCTTGTCAAAGAAGAACTCTGCGGTTTGCTAATTGTCCATCAATGCGGCAATTCTCGCCAATGGTCTAGCTTTGAAACTCATCTTTTACGGCAAATAGCCGATCAAGTCGGTATTGCCTTAGCCCAAGCCCAAATGTTATATGCAGAAACTCAACAGCGAAAAGAACTCGAAGTTGCCCGCCAACAAGCTGAATTAGCTTCTAAAACCAAAAGTGCCTTTTTGGCAAACATGAGTCATGAAATTCGGACTCCGATGAATGCTGTGTTGGGGATGACAGGCTTAATGTTAGAAACTCCCCTAAACGCGGAGCAACAGGATTTTATCGAAACAATTCGTATTAGTGGAGACGCTCTTTTAAGCCTCATCAACGAAATTTTGGATCTGTCCAAACTTGAGGCTGGGGAAATGGCACTAGAAACTCTAGATTTTGACTTATCTACCTGTGTGGAAGAGGTGTTGGAATTATTAGCTCCCCCAGCCCATAATAAGGGATTAGAAATTGCCGCGTTAATCTATCCCAACGTTCCCACCCATCTCCAAGGCGATGCTGGCCGCCTGCGGCAAATTCTCATGAACCTGATCAGCAATGCGATCAAGTTCACCAGCAATGGAGAGGTAGTATTAAGGGCAGAATTACGATCGCAAAACTCCACTACAGCCACCATTTATTTTGGCATCACAGATACCGGTCTTGGCATTACCCCTGAAGACCAATGCAAACTCTTTACCCCATTTACCCAAGTAGATGCTTCCACAACTCGTAAATATGGCGGCACAGGTTTGGGATTAGCCATCTGTAAACAACTAGTAAGCTTGATGGGAGGAGAAATTGGCGTAGAAAGTCAATTGGGGAAAGGATCTAAATTTTGGTTTGAAGTAACTCTCCCCCAACAACTTGACCCGATTCCCGCAGAACGCGATCGCTTCGCTACCGCCAAGGGCGATCGCGAACTTCTTACTAATCGGCGCTTGTTAGTGGTGGATGATAATGCTACTAATCGCAAAATTATCTACCATCAAGTTACCCGTTGGGGGATGTTGGTAGATCAAGCTGCTTCGGCTAGTATTGCCCTCAAAGCTATTCAGGAGGCTGCCAAGCAAAAAAACCTCTATGACATTGCTGTGATTGATATGCAGATGCCTGAAATAGATGGCATGACTTTAGGAGAACAAATTAAGGCAAATTCAGCGATCGCTGGGCTACCGATGATTATGCTTACCTCTACTAATCAACGCGATGAAATTCAACGGGCGCTAAAAATAGGATTTGCAGCTTATTTGGTCAAACCTGTTAAACCGTCCCGACTCCTCGATACCATCATGACTATTTTAGGAACGCAGTTGGAACAAGAGGAATCAGAATTGAGGGGTCAGAAGTTAAAACTGAAAAATTACGAAAACAGCAACAATCAATTTCCTAGCTGCCGCCTTCCGACCTATGACTCTCATAAATTAAGAATTCTCTTAGCTGAAGATAATTTGGTGAATCAGAAAGTTGCCTTGAAGCAACTCCAAAGCCTGGGTTATAGTGCTGATGTTGCTGGTAATGGGAAAGAAGTTTTACAGTTATTAGAAAAAATCCCCTACGATTTAATTCTGATGGATTGCCAAATGCCAGTTCTCGATGGTTTAGAAACCACAAAAGAAATTCATCGTTGGCAAGAAAGCAGCTTTGTTAGTGGTCGTCGTCCTATAGTAATTGCGATGACAGCTAATGCTATGAAAGAAGACCAACAAATGTGTCTAGATGCAGGAATGGATGACTATCTGAGCAAGCCAGTAATCAAAGAAAAATTGGCGGCGGCGTTACGGCGTTGGGGAAGTCTGATATTCATGGTAAAAGAAACAGATACTTTGGAGCAGACAGTTTCTACAACAGATACAAATTCAGTTGACCTCCCAATTGATTGGGAACGTTTGCATCAACTCTCAGAAAACAATCCCGAATTTGAATTGGAACTACTGCAAATATTCGTTGAAGATATTCAACCTCGGCTAGAGGTAATTAAAATAGCGTTCGCAACTCATAATTTTGACCAAATAGCGCAAGAAGCCCATCAAATCAAAGGTGCTAGCGCTAATGTTGGAGCTACAACTATGCATCTGGCAGCAGAAAAACTAGAACAATTATCTTACAATCAAGAGCGTCGAGGTAGTACTAACTTAATCGCGGAATTAGAAGAGTTTGTAAAACGCATCCAAGAATTTTTGAGCGGCGAAGATAATAACCCAAAAGGATGAGAAGTTAATAAATATTATTAACTTCTCAAAAGTGATATTTCTTTATGAGTAAGTATAAAAAATACTTATTCTAAAGTTCTCACTACCCATTTCCTATTTTTAAGATAGAACTTGTGAATAATTGGGAATAATAACTTTGATATACCAAATGTAGGTTCGGTGAGTTAGCTGTATCTTATGCTGAGAACCTTTAGCCTAAATGCCAGTTCAATTCATACCTCCTATCCCCAATAAATTCCCGAAAAGTGAGGTTTTTCTGATGAGTCAGATGAGTAAAGACGATGTACGAGAACGGCTTGGCAATATCGATCAGATCCGCGATATTATTTTGGGAACACAGCTAAGAGAGTACGAAAATCGATTTAGCAAGCTGGAGTCAGACATATCTCTGTTGCAACAACAAATGCGATCGCATGTTGAACAACTCAAGTCTAACTTTTCGGCTGAACTAAAAGCAGGGCTTGAGGCGCTGGATAAAAAGCTGAAGTCACTCAACCTGACAACTCAAGAAGAAACTCTTGACTTACGGCAACAGGTTGATAGACTCAATAAAAAGTTCTCTAGCAGTGTTCAGTCCCTTGATGAAACATTAGATAATCAAACTAACTCAATTCGAGATGAAATCTTTCAAACTAAAGTCCATTTACAAGATGATGTTACAGCATTACGGGATCTGATTTTAGAAGAAATAGATCGACGCTTTTCACAGTTAACAGACACTAAAGTTTCTAAAGACGATATGGCTGAAACTTTGTTTGCCTTAGGAATGCGCCTAAAAGAAACTGAATTTATTCCTAAATTACGAGAAGCAGCCGATGAACACAACGACAACTATACTGCTGTACCGCTTCTAGAAACTACAAAGTTGTCAAAAGTGTCAGCTCACTCTAACAGTACAGCAGAATTACATTCGTAATCAACTCAAGAGGCAAAGGAAGATGAAAGAGACAATTCTTCACTCCTAACTCTCAACTCAGCACTTTTAAAGACAAAACTTACTGATATGACTCAGGTGGAAAATTCAATTTCTCAATCTGTCGAGTTAAAGCCGGAAGAAGCTGTACAAATTGACAATTTAGTGCATCTACTTGTCGAACTCAAAATTATCGAACCACCTGAGCAATCTTTTTCTTCATTTTCATCTGAAATCGATCGTGGTGATGAGCATCTAACTACAACAAAATTTGAAGCATTGCAACTCACTCCAGTGACAATAGAAATATGTGAGGCTTATTTAGAATCGACTTTTAATTCTCGTCAAAATGCATTTAAATCAGTAAAGTTTGTCGAAAACGAATTAGATAAATCTATTGAGCTATTTGCAACTTTTGAGGAAAATACAGATAATTCAGATGATGCATTGCAAAAGTTAAAAGATATATTAGTCGGAGATGAATTATCACAAACAAATAATATTGTAGCTAGGTTTGAACAAAATTTAATAAAAATAGAGAATCAAATTTACGAACCTAAAGAGCTAATAAATCTACTCCTTCCATGTATTTCTGAGATTTTAAGGCTGAAGATTGCAGAGTCTAGAGAGGAAATTGTCCAGATAATTGCCCCGATTATCGATCAAACCATCCGCAGTCGCACTGAACAAGATAAAATTAGCATGAGTGATGCGATCGCACCTTCTATTCCCCTAGCTATTACTCAGCAGATTATTGTTGCTCCAGAGGAAGTTTCAGATGCGATCGCTCCTGCAATCGGACGAGCCATAAAAAAGCAAATTGAAATTGAACAGAATATTGTTGTGGATGCACTCTACCCCATTATTGGTAGTACCATAGCCAAATATATGGCAGAGACAATCCGTGCCATTAACCGACAAGTTGAAGAAACCCTTAGTGTTGAAGGGATAAAACGTAAAATTCGTGCCAAATTACAAGGAGTTTCTGAAGCAGAATTAATTCTTAAAGAAGCTCTCCCATTTACAATTAAAGCAATTTTCTTGATTCATAAAGCATCTGGTTTAGTTATCTCAGATATTCAGCGCTCTGATGCACAGCAGCTAGAGGCTGATATGATAGCAGGAATGCTGACGGCGATTCGCAGCTTTGCCAATGATTGCATCAATCAATCTGGAACCATAACAGAATTAGACGCAATTGAATACGGTACATCCAAAATAATTTTAGAAGTTGCCGGATACTGTTATTTAGCGATCGTTATCCAAGGAGACGCTAGCAAAAGCTTTATTCTAAAAATGCGGCAAACTTTTAGTCAAATAGTTAAAAAATATGGTGATTTAATTGAACAATTTGATGGTGTTCCAGATACAATTCCTATTGAAATTCATACAGTTTTAGAAGAACTTAAAGGTACAGATGTTCTACCGGAAAAGAAAAAAAATCAATTATCAACGTTATTAATATTAGGCTTAACAGTTATTAGCACCATTATCATTCCTTGGGGCATTTGGCAACACCATAGTGGAGTCATCCGTGATATTGAAAGTAAAACTTCGTTGGCTTTAACTTCTGTTCCAGAACTAGCCGTATATCGGCTAAACGTGCAGGTAGAACACAATAGATTAAAATTAACAGGATTATTACCTAATCAACTTCTTCGCCAGAAAGCCGAGCAAATTGTTAAAGCAACTTCCCCCCATTGGTTGATTGACAATCAAATTTTATTAGTAGAAGTACCAGCAGATCCTGTATTAGCTGCTGCTGAAGTTAAACGAGTCACAATAGTTTTAAATCAGACGAATGGTACAGCTATTTCCACTCAATACAGTGCTGGTAAAGTAGTTGTTGAAGGTACTATCAATCGGATTACAGATGCTCAGATTATTGCTCATGCATTTGAGCAAATTCCCGGCGTAAAATTTGTATCTAGCGCGGTGCAAGTAGAACCTCTGCGAATTGAAGTTCGATTTTATTTTCAACCCGACTCAGCAAATTTAATCAAAACAAATTTAGGATACAAGGTTCAACAGGTCAAATCTTTCCTCAATCAACACCCAAATCAACATTTAAAAATTATTGGTTATAGTTATGACCATACTGGTAAAAACACATCCCACAATTTGGCACTTACGCGAGCAAAAGCTGTACAACAAGCACTGATCAAATTAGGTATCGAGCCATCTCGTCTACAGGTCATTGGTAGGACAAGCTTACCACCAGGGATTGATCCAACTCATCCCTTATGGTTAAGCCGTTGTGTAGTTCTAGAAGCGATAAACAAGCAACTTTAAGTTAAAATAGCTCTAATTTCTATTATCCTACCTACATTTATTCAATTATGTCTACAATTTCTAAAAAAATCTGCTTATTTGGTGATTTTGGGGTTGGCAAAACCAGTCTAATTCATCGATTTGTAGAATGTCAATTTAGCGATGAATATCTTTCAACTGTAGGGGTAAAAATTTCTCGCAAATTAGTTAATGTTTCTACAAAAGACCTGCATGATGGGCAAAATTTACAGTTGCTAATTTGGGATATTGAAGGCAGTAATAAGTTTAAGGCAGTTGCTCAAAACTATTTTCAAGGTTCTAAAGGTGCTGTGATAGTTGGTGATGTTACACAACCAGAAACACTCAATCATATAGGGGAACATATTCAAACTTTTTTAGCTGTTAATCCTAAAAGCTATATTGTGGTTGCACTGAATAAATCAGATATGATTGCGAGTGAATACTTAGAAAACATCCGTAAAATGTATGAATTTACCAATCAAAATAATATATTAGACACATATATAACTTCGGCTAAAACTGGCAATAATGTTGATGAGATATTTAAAACCTTAGCCCATCGTTTAATTTAGTAAAATGAACTCATTGTTGACAAATATATTATCTGTATGCAAGATTGAATATTTGATACTTGATGAAGACCTTAAAATTGTAGAGATATCTGTTGGACTAAATCATTTTGCCAACATTTTTGATGAAGTCAAGCAAGGTGAAGATGTTCGGATTGCGTTTCCCGAATTAGAGGGACTTGAAGATATTTCTGATGCAATTCGACATGGCGAGCAAGATAACTTTGAATTAAAGGGAATCATGCGCTCACAAGATGCGGCTTCTCCCTTGTATATTGACATTCGCATTACTAAAAATATACAAGAAAATTCTTCTATCAATCCCCTCATCATTATTGTAGAAGATTCGACGGAAAGGATGGTTCTTGAGCAATCTTTATTTCAAGGTGCAAATGAAGCAAATCTTTTATTACGTAATTTAAAGGCTTCTAAACAATATATTGACCAAATTGTAACATCAATGGCAGATGCATTGTTGGTAACAACACTGTCAGGAAAGATAAAAAAACTGAATCTAGCTGCACAAGTATTGTTAGAATATGACGAAATAGAACTCATCGGTCAACCTATCACCAAAGTTATTAGAGAAGTCGATAGCTATAAATTAGAGTTAGGAAATATTGAAAATATTGAGACATTCCCAAATTCAGACCAAAATCTTTTACTAAAAGACGTAGAAACTGTTTGTTATACAAAAAGTAAAAAAACAATTTCCGTAGCTTTTTCCTACTCAATTGTTAAGACAGAAATTGAGCATTTTCAAGGCTATGTTTACATTTTGCGAGACATGACTGAACGCAAACAGGCAGAACTTGCTAAACAAGAATTTTTAGCGATGATTAGCCATGAGGTTCGGACTCCAATCGCATCGGTAATTGGGATGGCCAGTTTGTTACTAGATTGTGGATTGATTGGTCAGCAGAAAGACTTTGTTGAAATCATTTACAGCAGTGGAAATTCCTTACTCAAAATTATTAACGATTTTCTTGATTTCTCTAAAGTACAATCGGGTAATTTGGAACTAGAAGAGGAACCTTTTATTTTGCAAAGTTGCATTAATGAAGCTTTTTATTTACTTGCGCCTCAAGCTAGAGAAAAAGGTTTAAAAATTACATTTTTAGATACTCTTAAACTTCCTACTACGATTGTGGGAGATATCACCCGACTCCGCCAAGTCTTGATTAATTTACTCAGTAATGCTATTAAATTTACCCAAAATGGAAGTATAGAAGTTTCAGTGATCATCCGCAATAATAAGGATATTAATCGTTCTTCTGCTGCAAATACTGACGAGATTCAGTTTAGTATTAAAGATACAGGCATCGGTATTCCAAGCGATCGCATGGAACGTTTATTTAAAGCCTTCAGTCAAGTAAACTCCTCCACTACTCGAGAGTATGGCGGCACTGGATTAGGTCTTGCCATCTGCAAGCAACTGTGCGAGTTAATGGGTGGCAGAATTTGGGTTGAAAGTGAACTAAATATAGGTAGTACATTTTACTTTACGATTGCCGCTTCTGTTATTCCAGAGGAGTCAGCAGGGGCGCAAGTCTTTGCGTCAGTACAGGAGTTACAAGTGAGAAATTCTGAAAATAAGTGTGATTCTCGTCCTTCTGACTTGCCTAAATTAAGAATTCTCTTAACTGAGGATAATCTGGTGAATCAGAAAATAGCCTTGAAGCAACTCCAAAGCCTGGGTTATAGTGCTGATGTTGCAAATAATGGCAAAGAAGCGTTGCATCTGTTAGAAAAAATTCCTTACGATTTAATTCTAATGGATTGCCAAATGCCAATTCTTGACGGATTAGAAACCACAAAAGAAATTCATCGTTGGCAAGAAAGTAACTTTGCTAGCGGTCGTCGTCCTGTAGTAGTTGCGATGACAGCTAATGCAATGAAAGAAGATCAAAAAATGTGCCTAGATGCAGGAATGGATGACTATTTGAGCAAGCCAGTAATGAAAGAAAAATTGGCGGCGACTCTAGAGCATTGGGCAAGTCTAATATTCAGAGTAGAAGAAACAGAAGTCTTAGATCGGACAGTTTCTACAACAAATATAGGTTCAATTGACCTCCCAATTGATTGGGAACGCTTGCATAAACTCTCAGAAAACAACCCAGAATTTGAATTAGAACTACTACAAATATTTATTGAAGATATTCAACCTCGTCTAGAGGCAGTTAAAATAGCGATCGCATCTCATGATTTTGACCAAATAGCGCTTCAATCACATCAAATTAAAGGTGCTAGTGTCAATATTGGAGCTACAACGATGCATCTGTTAGCAGAAAAACTAGAGCAACTAGCTTATAACCAAGAGGATCGAGGTACTAATAACTTAATTTTGGGCTTAGAAGAGTTTGTGAAACGCATCCAAGAATTTTTAATCAGGACTCCTAACTCCTAATTACTATTATAACTTTAGTAAGATTTACTAATAAATAAACAGCAACGATTATCTACTGTCGGCTTATAACTCAATTTGTCGGCAATGGCGGACATAATTTTTAAACCCCGTCCTCGTTCTTGCTCATTTTCCTCAAATTCAGATGTTTGTTGCAATTGCTGCTCTAAGTCAAAGGGTTCCCCTTTAGACCAAATACGAATTTCTATAAATTCATTTAACCGCACAGCTTCTATCTCAATAGGAGTTTCAATAGGTAAATTTCTGTGTGCGTGTTCAACAATATTAGTAAAGCCTTCCATCATCAGTGTTTGACATTGCCACCAAATTTGTCGATCGGCAATAGGTGGTTGATTTATTTGCTCAAACCAAGCTAAAACTTGAGGTGAAGCTGTCAGGTCTGTATTGACTTTTAGATAAATTTTGTTTTTCACTTCTTAACCAAAAAAATATTTTGAAATCATCATATTCGTTCATTAGTTTATTTAATTTGAGTATTTCTACTATATATTAAAAACTAAATTGCATATAAGTTAAGTTAAAGCAACTATTTACCAATCATTTTACTTAATCAACTGTAATTTATGTTTAAAATTCTGGTTATTGATGATGACCCTATAGTACGAGCAGTACTGAAAAGAACACTCCAAAATCAGGGTTACGATATCACTGTAGCTAGTAATGGCGAGGAAGGAATTACACAAGCCCAATTACTACATCCGGCTCTGATTGTCTGTGACTGGATGATGTCCCAGGTCGATGGGTTAGAAGTGTGCCGTCGAATTAGAACAGATCCAGAGTTGGCAACTACTTTTTTTATTCTATTGACGGCTAGGGGGGCAGCTCGAGGAGAAGAGGAAGATAGAGTTAGGGGACTTGATGCTGGAGCAGATGAGTTTATCTCTAAACCTATAGAGATGAATGAATTGAAAGCACGGGTAAGAGCAGGACTAAGATTACACCAGCTAAATCAGGATTTACAAAGTCGAAAAGAAGCTTTGGAGACACTAAATCAAGACTTACAAACCCAAAAGCAAATTTTGGAAGCAGAATTAGCTGAGGCTGCTGATTATGTGCGATCGCTTTTACCCTCGCCACTTGTAGGAACAGTAACTACAGAAAATCTGTTTATTCCCTCAGCCCAGCTAGGGGGTGATTGCTTCGATCATCATTGGATCGACGAGGATCATTTGGCAATTTATTTGTTGGATGTATCAGGTCATGGGGTAGGTTCAGCCCTCCTATCTGTATCCGTCCTAAATGTTTTGCGATCGCAATCTCTACCGAATACTAACTTTTGCCAACCCAGCGCAGTCCTAAAAGCGCTCAATCATGCCTTCCAAATGACAAAGCACGGTGATAAATACTTCACAATTTGGTATGGAGTTTATCACCGCCTTAAACGTCAACTTCTTTATGCCAACGCCGGACATCCACCAGCTTTACTGTTATCTAATACCTCTACAACAAGCATTCAAGTTAACCAGCTAAGTTCTTTAGATTTACCAATTGGCTTTTTACCTGATGTGCAATTTGAAGATGCTGTTTTTGATATCGAAGAAAACAGCACTCTGTACATCTTTAGTGATGGTGCTTATGAAATTAATCAGTCAGATGGTAAAATTTGGGGTATTGATGCTTTCATTGACTTGCTAACGAAATATAGCAGGAAAGATACCTATAGCCTAAATGAACTATTAGCGAACATTCTCGCCTTAAATGCCCAAGATAATCTTGATGATGACTTATCTTTGGTAAAAGTTAACTTTTCTTAGTATATTTAGGTCTGAACATTCAACCTTAGTATGGTTTCATAGCTTATTGCGTTGCCAATACTTGGCGGTTGAATTCATCTTGATCGGCAAATGTTTGAAAAATTCTATCCATTTTAGTCAGTTCAAACAACATCCTGACTTGATCGCTGACCGAACAGATAAAAAGTTTAGTATTAGCATTTCGCGTTATTTGCATTGCTGATACTAAAGCACCTAAACCAGAGCTATCGATAAATTTTACTTCTTTCATGTCAATTAACAAAATATCGGCTCCGGTTGCCACAATACCGCTAACTTCACGACGCAGTTCATTACCTTTAATACCATCTAAAATCCCAGACAATTCTACTACTTTCACACTTAAATTCATGATTTTGTCCTATTTATTGATTAAAAAAATGTAATTCTATTTTGGCATTGACATTAGAAAAACTGCAATAGAGACAGCAATTATTTTGTGATTTCTATGCACTTATCTGTGTTTAATTGCTTGATGATTATTAGCTATTGCAGTAAAAAAGCTAGCATTTACACATTGCCTAGAAATTTCAAAAGCTTCAAAATAACCATCTTTTTGACCTAACTCTCGTGCCCAAAAACGAGATAAAACTAGTATGGCATCAAGTTGCATAAATGTTTTATTGAGTTCTGATTCATAACAACCGATAGCTGCAACTTTTTCCTCAATTACAGAAGTAATATCCACAAAAAAATTGGGTTCAAAACCACGCAAAAAAACAGGTGGGGCGGAATACCACAAAGTTATGTTTTTACGGGTAGCAACATTAGAAACTGCGATCGCACACACTTCATGATCTCTATGTCCATATTTTTCAGGTTGTGGTGCATGAGTAATAATCAGATCCGGTTGGCAACGCCTAATAGCTTCTTCAGTAACTTTGATCACTGCTTGGGTTGAAAAATTATATTCTTCAAGTGCATAAAACTCGTAAGTTGCACCGATGATTTTACCTGCGGCATCCGCTTCTTGATGACGTGTACCCTTAATAGTCGAACTGGAAAGACTGCCATCAGTCAAAATTAAGCAACGAATATTCCATCCTGCCTTGGACATGAGACTGAGAGTGCCAGCAGCAGGTAGAACTTCATCATCAGCATGAGCATAAATTGTTAAGACGGTTCGTTGACCAAAGTTTTTTGAGTCTGAATCAGTGTTCATAGTTATGTTTCCTAGATTAGATTTATAAGGAAATTAGGAGTTATTTTCCTTTTTACGGTGTCTCTCTTTGAGGATGTTTGAAATTCGCCGTGATTTTAGGCACTTAGCGATCCCCCCTAACCCCCTTTCAAAAAGGGGAAGAATAAAAGTCCCCCTTTTTAAGAGGAGCCACTGCTTCACTTAGGGTCTCCCCAAGTGAAGCAAGTGGCGTAGATTTAGGGGGATCTATAACGTTTTGATACCTACAATAGGACTTTTCAAACATCCTCTTAAACTTCTTTTGGAGGTTGCCAAACTGATGCGCGGATGATAACGGATAAAAGTAACAAGTTATAGATAGCCCATCCACCATTGAGGAGATGAACCCAAGGATTATTTAGATGACCAATTGCAAAGCGGTAAAGACTCCATAATATCCCCAGGATAGTAAGGATAAAGATAACTAACTGCGGCCAAACTAGCCGGAGATAAATACCAGATTGCCTCTGCTTAGGTGTGACTTGAAAATTTAGTTTTTGTCCTGTAAACACACTCCATACGGCTTGGATTAGCAAGGGAAATAAAGCGATCGCATATTGTTCAGAGCGCCAAACTTCTGTAGCTGGAATGCCCCAAGTAGCTGCTAAAAAAGTCAAACGGTTGACAATAAAAGCTGGGAAAAAGTGGATGGCAAAATCAGATCCGTAGGTTTTAACTGGAACAATATCCGTGAAAAAATAGATAATTGGACAAGAAATAAACACCAAAGTTGCAAAACCAGAGAAATAACTGTACATCGTCTTGAAATATTGCAACCTTTGCCAAAAGCTTAACCCTGCTTTTGTCAGTGGATTTTCCCTAACTAGCACTTGGATAGTTCCTTGTGCCCAGCGGAGTCGCTGCTTAAGAGTAGAACTCAAGTCATCTGGCGCTAAACCTTCTGCTAAAAGTTCATTATGATAAATCGATTTCCAGCCAGCACTATGCAGACGCATGGCTGTATTCATATCTTCTGTAATGCTATTACTCGATACCCCACCAACTAAATCAAATTCATCTAAACGTTTTTCATTTTTGGCAAATTCATCAGCAAAATTTTGCAGTCCAACATTAACTAATGCCTCACGCCTCAAGATTGCATTTGTGCCGGTATAGAATGCAGCATTCATGCCATCTTTACCCTGTTGAAGCGGCCCATAAAATAAATTTGCTCGATGTCCAAAAGGATCGCCTGGAGGAATATTGTAAAAATCCTGGCGAGTCTGGACAAAAGCAATTTGATTCTGGTCGTATTTTCCGGTTGAAAGATTATAGGCGTAGAAATAAGGCAGAACTCGCTTGAGAAAATTTGGCTTGGGAATGTGATCGGCATCTAAAGTAACAATAAAAGTCCCTGCTGTTTCTCCAGAAAAAATTGCATAATTGATGTTGCCTGCTTTAGCATGATGCGCTACGCCAGGGGTTTTGGGACGAGCAATGTAGCGAAACCGGGAAAGTTCCAACAGCTCTAGTTCTTTCTTACGAATAGTTTCTTCTAAGGCTTTCCGTTCGGTAGTGAGGCGATCGCGTAGCGTCTCCGTAGAAGAATCGCTTATACTTTGATGAGTCGGAGGTAGCCAAAGAATAAACTGTCGTAGACTTTGCACAAATTCAGTAGGAAACGGGTTCACCACTGGTTCTGATGATTCTTGGAGCCATTTTTCTGCGGCTTGAGTGTTAGGTGTGAGATTTTCCAGTTGCTTTAGGCGCTGCAACAAATAAGAGTGTTCTGCATCAATCCGATTTGCTTCTTGTTGTAGTAGTGGTGACTGCAAATCTTCAATACACAATCTTTCTGTCATAGCCCGCATATCAGCAGAGTTGCCATCATCTAGAACATAAACACATAACTTTGTTGGCGGGTAATCCATTCTCAGTGCAGCTTTGGCAGTTTCTTCTACAATTTCCGGCGGCTCGTTGTAGCAGGTTACAAACACATCCACTGTTGGCCAGTCCGATCTGGGTAGAGGTGGGGTCATCTGGTCGAGAGACTTAACCTGTCGCACTAAAGGTCGCCATAACCCAATCACAAACATCACACCGCCGAAATAGCTATAAATTTCTGCTATTAGCAAAGGAATAGAGATCCACAGGGCATCAAAATTAATAGAATGGGTGATCCGCCATTGCAAATACCAAATTCCAAAAATTAAATTTATTTCTGCCAGATAGCGAAATAACAGCGTTCTTTTTTTTAGTAATGAGCGACTGTTACCAGAAAAGTTTGAGGAATTATCGCTAATAGAAACTGAAGTCATCTTAGTACCAGTAATTAATGTAAAAGGATAATGCAATGGTAAAAAATGCTGAATTGGGAGTTAGAAGTTATTAAAATTTTTATTTCTGTTGCCTCCCCTGGGTCATGGCTTCAAGCACTAGGGGATGTCTGCCTCTGGCTTGGTAAAGCAAACTTTCTAAAACGATCGCATTTGTATTAATGTCAATTGAAGCATTAATACCTCGTTGGGAATTTTCATATCGTCCTGAAAAATAGCCGCGATTTTTATCGGATAAATTTTGAGCAAAATCTCGCAGCCTTTTCGTATAAGTGTCATCTGGCATGAGCGCAAACCAAGAAAATGCCGCTTTCGTACTAACAAACTGCAATTGGGGATAGGCTTTTCCGCTAGTGTTAACGGCTTGCCAAGATTGACCATTAGAGTAGACGCTGTAATACAGAAAGTAAGGGGGACGATCTAAGGAATCTTCATTTACAGCAGTTAAAATTCCAGTGCGCTGAAATCGTTGTAATTGCACTTTGAAAAGATTTTGCACTTGAGGTTTAACAGCATCATTCCAACCGATTTCTAAACCCCAAAGTAAATAAGGATCGTTCGTTAGGTAGTTAGTAGCCCCAGAGTTTTTTAGATTCCGTCGATCGACTTGCAGAGTAATACCATCTACCTGAACCGTCTTTACTGGTGGATTAGAGAGAGCATTAGTAGCTTGAATATTCCACAGCTTTAAACTGTGAGCAGCATATTGCTCGTAGCCTAATCGCCCTTCCTGCACTTCGAGAAGTTTACCTGCTCTGGGGATAGCACCATTTAGCCAACCATCTTTGACAAGTTTCGCTAGATTCCAGCGAGCGACGATGCGATTAATCCGATCGCTATATTCTGGATAATGCGATCGCATAACATGCAATCCTAATAAAAATCGCGCCATATCTAAAACTGACCAACCACTTCTACCCTTGGGATCGGGGGTGTCATTGAGTTGGCGCATTTCGGCAGTCCGGGTGCTATAAGCTTTGTTGGGTAAACCAGTTGCTGGTAGCGGCAGTTTTTCCAACGTCTGTAGCAATGTGTTCATCCGCTTTTGGAAAACGTCTTGCGGCAATAACCCTAATTGATAAGCTGCATGAATTCCCAATAAGGCGCTACCCTGATCCCACCAAGTTGTCCACGGCAAGTTGTCTCCCGAATTTACTAAACCTGTTTGGGGATTCCAGTTCCGCTCAAAATATTTCCAAGCCCGCCCAGCAGCAATTCGATCCGCTTCTTGGGTTAATCGTGGGAAAGAAGTTGTTGGCGAAGGAATAATCGGTTTTTCTGGTGTAGCTGTTGGTTTTGGTGGTGTCGGTTTTGGTTTTAGCGGTAGTGGCGTGACTGTAGGAGGATTCGATTCTGGAACGGTTTGTGGGGATGGTGTTTGGACATCAGGGTTAAAGTTATCAGGGGCAGCAATGAGCATAAATGGGGTAGGTGAGCATTGCCACGTCGCCGTCATTGGACAAAGCTGGGGTTGTTGGTTTGTCGTTGCGTACAAAACTGATTGCAAAATCATGCTTTTGATGCCGCTTGTTGCCATTTATATCTTCTTTGCCAATTCCGTAGGCGATAAATAGCCGAAAGCCGGATTATTTACCGCGTCTTTATAGCCAGCAGATTTACCGCTATTACTGTTAATTGCCCAATCACATTCCTTATTAATATTGAAGTAAAGGATGGCTCTTAGACCCATTCCAGCTAGCTGAGTGTAGGAGTCTTGTAACCATTGATCTTTGACACCCTTTTGTAAACCATTTTGCGTATTACTCGTACTAGCTGTTTGAGCGATGAAAATCGGCTTACTGCCAGCCATAGCCTTCATCCGCTTGATATATGGTTCAAAAACTTCTTTTGGGCTATTCCAGTGTTTCCAAGAAGAATTACTACAATACCCCCAGTTGTACGAACTAAAGGCAACAACATCTACCGACTTGTCCCCAGGATAGTAGTTTTCAAAGCGATGTTCATTCTTTTTACTCCAACCATTAGGTGCAAATACCCAACGTATTGCCTGTGAAGATACACCAGCCTCTTTAAATATCTTTTGGATGCGTTGAAAAGCTAACTTGAAGTTCTGCGGGTCTTGGCTGTATGCTTCTCCAGGAATGTTCATCTCTTGCAACGGCGCGATAAACGCCATCCGACCCTCTCCTTTGTTTACCCAATCAGCGTAGGCTTTTGCTACTTTTTGTAGAGAACTATCTACGTCTCCCCTAGCAATCTGCGCTGCTGAACGAGTAGATTTGAGATTAATAAAAGCTGTGTATCCGTTGTGCTTCAGTTGTTCTAGGGGCACTGGGATGTTGTAAGCAGGATTTGAGTCCTCGATATCCAAGAACAATCCAGCAATAGAATGGCGCTTACCAACCCATTGATCGACTTGACGTAATTGGCTGTCAATTGTACTTTGATTTCCTAGATAATCTGGGGCATACAGTCCTAGTAGTACAGGGGTATTGGAAGGTGTTGGGTTGCGAATTTGGTTTAATTTCCGGTTTTCGAGTTGCCTTGAGGCATCAGTAACCGCCATGAGATTTTGATTCGCAAAGATGCTTCCTAGTAAAATTAGCATCATCAGCGCCAGCCGTACCTTGTCCATAGATTTGAACGAATAAACAGGGATTTTGAATCCAGATGTCTGTTGCTTGTGAAAGCTACTTCATCATTTACAAGTATTCCCAAATACAACTGATTAATAACAAATACGACTTGGTAATTATAGAAAGTCGGTGTGAAAGCCCACCCCTTCAGGGATGAGCTTAAAGTAAATTGCATTTCAACTTACTTTGTGACTTTTGTACCAGTTACTAGCGGAGTCTTTTCGCTACCTGAAATCCAGTAACTTCCAGAACTATCAGAAATTAACTTGGTTTGTTGTCTGGCAGTATTGGGTAAACCTCGCCCAGAATTTCCCTTATTAACTTCTTCCCACCAAGGAGATTTCATGTTGATAGTCGGACGAATTAAAGGTTGTTGATTCATCACCTTGTACAGCAAGGATTGCAAAATCATACTGTTGGTGCTGTTGGTGAAACCAACTGCCGTTTTACCCGTGGTTTCATAGAAGCCCTCATAAAATCCGGCTAATGGATTGTATAAATCAGTGGTTCCTTGCAGTAACTCTTGACTATACTTATTTTCTGGAAGCAGGGCATGATAGGCAAAAGCGACTGCTGTACTTACCAATCGTCCCTTTGGTACAATTTGCCCATTATCTGCTAAAGCTACCCAAGGCTCACCTTTTCCAGTAATTGTGCTGTGGACAGTGTAAGGCTTGCGATCGATCAAGGTGGTAGCTGAGGCGGTGAGGTTGCCGGTGCGACGGTAACGTTCAGCTTGCGCCTGAAAGATTGGTTCAAAGAGCGATCGCATTTGTGGATCTAGTCCAAACTCCAGGGCATAAAGTAAGAAAGGATTGCTAACTGTATATTGGTTAACTTTTGAGTTGGTATCCGTGCGGCGGCGTTGAATTGGCACTTTCACTCCCTCTACTAAGGCAGTTTGATATTCACCGCCAACCGCAGAATGTTCAACATTAAATCCCCATAATTGAAAAGCTCTAGCTGCATATTCTTCATATCCCAAGCGGGTTTCGGGGTTGACACTGGTAAGCGATCGCCCTTCTTGCTCTTTGGTAACGGTAGCACTGGAGAGAATACCTTCGCGCACCACACGCAAGTATGACCAATCCAGCACAATTTTATCTACCGCAGCCGTATATTCTGGATGACAGGTTTTTAAGTTGTAAAGCGCTGCCAGCATTCTGCCTAAATCTAAAGCTGACCAACCGTTACCTTCTGCAATTGGATTTCCACCATAATCTACTAATTGCAGCGATCGCGTATCGTAACCCCGACTCGGCAATTCAGTACCAAATAACGGTAATTTTGTCAATGCTGCTAAAAGATGTCGAGTGCGTTGGTCAAATTCCTTCGGAGTAATTATATCGAGCGATCGCGCTGCATGAAGGGCTGCGAGATAATCTCCTAGTCCCCACAGGGTTGCACCTTTGAAATCACTGCGATCGTCTATCAGCCCATTTTTGGAGTGATAATTAGCTTGAAAGTATCGCCAAGCAGCTTCTGCATAACGCCGTTCAATCAGCGTCAGGGGTCGATCTAGTTTGAGGTTAGATGATTGAGGACTATCGACTGGTGGAATAGGTGCAACGGCAACTTCTACAATTTTAGGAGTATCTGTAGGGGTTGCGGTAGGAGGCGTAACAGTAGAATTCCCTTGATTTGAGGGTGTTTCAGGAGAAGCATTTTCACTGGGCTTACCAGTAGACACACTCGCAGAACTAGAAGTAATTAAGGGGTGATTTCCCTTAGCTTTGTAGTATAAAATCTCTAAAATCAGCCCATTAGTATTACCTGTCAAAGCTTTATTGGGTTGTTTTGATTCTTCATAGATCCCAGCATAGTAACCACTATCATCAGGACTGCGAAGATCCTTGACTACATCAAAAACTTTTTGAGCATAAGCATTATCTGGAAAAAGATAGCGCCAACCGAAAGCAGCTTTGGTGCTGATGCTGCGAAGTTGTGGATAAGGTTGATTAGCATCGGTGATTGTTGCCCAGTTTGCACCATTGGCGTAGACAGTGTTGTAGAGAAAATAAGGCGGTTGATCGATATTATCTTCTGTGACAGCAGTCAACTGACCTGTGGTATCAAAACGCCGTTTTTGCACATCTAAAACCCTGGCAGCAAAATCAGCTAACTCACCTTGCAAGCCAAATTCAATCCCATCAAGAATATAAGACTCACTAACAACGTAATTATTAGCGTTGGTGCTTTTAAAGTCACGGGTATCAACGGGAATTTGCACACCATTAATTTCGACTAACTTAAATGGTTCTAAAGAAATAGCCTTGGGTGCAGAGAAACCCCAAAGTTCATAAC
This sequence comes from Nostoc sp., assembly GCF_036917455.1. Classification (GTDB taxonomy): domain Bacteria; phylum Cyanobacteriota; class Cyanobacteriia; order Cyanobacteriales; family Nostocaceae; genus Nostoc. Next base: position 29,039 of record NZ_JBALDK010000130.1, read on the forward strand.
CTCTAGCGCCGTATTCTTCATAGCCGAGTCGTCCTTCTTGCACCAGTAAGGTTTTGTTGTCTGGGAGAACAGTAGCGCCAAATAGTTGTCCATCTTTGAGCGATCGCGCCACTTGCCACTTTGCGACAATTCCTTTGAGCCAATCGTTATATTGCGGATGACAGGTGCGGATGACATCAAAGGCCGCAAGTATTCGCCCGACATCCAAAGCAGACCAGCCAATACCTCGCTCAAGGGGATTGTTGCCATAATCAACCATTTGTGCATTGGCTGCGTTATAGACTTTATTAGGTAAAGTATCCTCAAATAACTTCAGGCTGTTGAGAGTCGTCAAAAACTTGTTGATGCGTGTGTCAAAGTCTGCTTGGTCAGTAAGATTCAACCAGCGTGCAGCATTCAACGCCATCAAGTAATTCCCCATATCCCAGAGTGTACCAGAAGGATAACCCCCTGTAGAATTGGTAAACCCCGTTGCTGGCTGATAGTTTTTGATAAAATACTGCCAAGCACCACGAGCATAAGTTTGTTCTTCAGGGGTCAGTGGGGCTGTAATATTGCTACAGCTATTAGAATTTTGGGATAAGACTGGTGTTGGGATGTAAAACAATAATTGCAGAAATGTTCCAACTAGGAATAATGCAATCCATCTCAACAGCTTTTGTTGATGGGGTTTGTATCTCATAATGATGGGAGGCTTTTAAATGCTTGGTTTTGAATTGATGCAGCGACGTTTTTTTAGCTAAATGTGCTAATAAGGCTTCTATTTCCACACTGAGCAGATATTTAGGATGGCGCTGATTGTGAAAACAGATGTAATGCCTAATCAAGTCAATGTAGCTTTTTTTGTTTGGTAACAATACAGCATTTTGCATCTAAATGAAGTACATCCTTACGAGGGTTAGGGAGGGGTATTTTTGTGCTTCATTAACTTGCAATCTGCTGTAATGCTGAAGCAGAATTTTATCTTGTACCTGTTGTAGGAGCTTTTTTTGGCGTTTTTCCATAGAGTAATATCTAGAAAATTTACGTATAATGTCCTGATTCGGATGTTATCTGGAAAAATCCTGAATATCACCAAGGAATATACTTAAAGTCAGGTGTTTAAAACCAAAATCGGGTATTTATACGTAACTATTCGGTCTAATATCTATAAATAGGGTATTAGATATAAAAATTCTGGGTAACTATGCCAAACCAGATACTTGCACGTAAAGTTTCTGGATAATTAGGCATTATTTAGTCGTAATTCGTTTCTAAGCGACAGCGATTATTAGAATTAGTGCAAAATATCAGATTTTTCCGGTTGAGCCAAAATATAAGTGAATAATTACTTTACATTGAATATGTATAGCTAAACCTCATGGAAATACCCCAGCGCGTATCAGTCCGCTACAAAGATGCGTCCTTCAATAGTAATGAAATCCGTTTAAGAACTTTCCGGCTTGGGTTACAAATATGGGAAGAACAAACCAAGCCTAGAAAAACAGAGCTTTATCAGTTTATATCGTCTTGCTTGAAACAAGTCGATCGCCAAGATCGTTTTATGTTCTCTCTGTTATTCATAGAATTAACAGACCTCATACGCAATTCTTCGTTGGAAAGGGGAACAAAAGAGGTTTTGATTAAAACAGCTTTTAGAGAGTTTGCTTGTGCAATAACAGACTTTGAAGACGTTGCCAAATAAAGTTGGTCATGGGGGTGCTGGTATTGGGTAGGCGTAGCCCAACCCAGGCATCGCCCTAGAGTCAGCTAAACTAATCGAGTAGGATATTTATAGCAAGGGACTAGGGACTGGGGACTGAGTGAAAAGCCTTTTTGTGTCTAAGTTTTATCGTCTGTTGATGTCATAACCACCTTGGCTGTTGCTATATATGAGTAATCAGCTTTTTAATGAAATTAGTTTTTTCGCTAAATGCGCGGATGGGTAGGTGTTGGAAAAAGGGTAATTAGAAAAATGGCTGAATTGCCCTATATGCAACAACTTCAGAGCGATCGCATTTCTAAACTACCCACGCACCTTATGGGGACTAGCTTTCAGCCATTTGCCTCTAGCTAAATTCCGACCCCTCGTGTTATTATTTCTCTATTCGCGCAACCGAACCTTGAAAACCAAATAAGACAAGGCTTTCAGAAGCCTGCAATTGCAATTACCTAAAATCCCTATTAGGGATTGAAACAATTACATTCATGACCAGATAGTTCCCGTTATTGATTGCAATTACCTAAAATCCCTATTAGGGATTGAAACTTGTTCCTTTAGGAACAGATAATTTATCATCAACGCATTGCAATTACCTAAAATCCCTATTAGGGATTGAAACTTGGTTTAAAAAAGCAGAAGACGATGCCAAAGAAATTGCAATTACCTAAAATCCCTATTAGGGATTGAAACAGAAAATCGTAGAGTGCATCTGTGAAGTTTTGATATTGCAATTACCTAAAATCCCTATTAGGGATTGAAACAAAAGTGCTTTAGAGCAAATCTTGATTGACACTGATTGCAATTACCTAAAATCCCTATTAGGGATTGAAACATACGCTTCTGTGAACCGGACAAACTTAATGCTCTATTGCAATTACCTAAAATCCCTATTAGGGATTGAAACTAAAAAGTTTTATCGCCGCACAACACACTACGACTCGCATTGCAATTACCTAAAATCCCTATTAGGGATTGAAACGGTCTATATAACATCTGGCTATCCTAGTTTTACTACATTGCAATTACCTAAAATCCCTATTAGGGATTGAAACTACAGAAATTGAAAGATAACCCCAACGATAGCGAAATTGCAATTACCTAAAATCCCTATTAGGGATTGAAACAACCATAAAGAACTTTCCTCTGATATTTGAATAAAATTGCAATTACCTAAAATCCCTATTAGGGATTGAAACCAGTAGATTTTAATTGACTAAAACATGTGTAATATATACTTTTCGTTGTTTTCACCGACTGAGAATCAGCGATGTCTACGACGGGCTACGCCTACGCACACTCGATTTAGCTTATAACCTGAGTTCAAGCCAGATTGAGTTGTCTTTAGATTTATATTTACAGAATTAGCTTTTAAGTCGTCAATTGTATTGCGGGCGAATGCTTGACAATATTAGCCAACTCTTGTAATTGTTTTACTGCTTCAGCACCCTCCAACTTCATTAATTCGCGATCCTCCCACAATTCCATCCAAGTAATCCCGTAATCAGACACTACAAAGCGAATTAGATGCTTTTCTCGCAGGCTAACCATGAATGAAGCACTCTTCATTTGGTCGCCGCACGTATAACACGAGGCAGGATATCCATGCTGCTCAAGTACAATTGTCAAGGCTTGCAGGTTCATTACCAAGTCTTGAACGAATTCTTGATGTTGTTGCGCTAATCTTAGAAACACTAGTTTTCTCCTGCTACTACAGTTATGTGGTTGCTTTTAAAACTTCTTTAGACTGACATCCGACGTATTTAGTTGCCAAAAGTTGGTGTTTTTTTTTAGACGTGATTAATCTTAATCTTGCGGTGTAAACAGTAAGCTAAATGCTCAAAGCCGTTCTAATGTTCTGCACAATTATCTGGGGTGGTTGTGCAACATCCATAGATATGGTGTTCAATGGTTCTTCAAGAGTCTCAAACTGGCTATTGAGGAGTTTTGTACCCATGTAATGATTGCTACGCTCTTGCAACCGTATTTGAATCAACTCATAAGACCCTTTGAGGTAGACTAGTTTGATGCGATCGCTCTTGGGGTTGGTGCTGCGATCGCTATCCAATACCAAAAATTGCCGATAGCTGTCTTTTAAAGCAGAACAGGCCAGCACGACATTTTTATTCTCTTGTAGCCAATGTTTTATCGCTGTTTGCAAATCTTGCAGCCAAGGTATCCTGTCAGCTTCACTCAACGCAATACCGCACCGCATTTTCTCAACATTCTCTGCTGAGTGGAAAGCATCAGCATCGCTAAACTCCCAGTCTAATGAATCTGCTAGCAGTTTTCCTATGGTGGTTTTACCAGAACCAGATACACCCATGATGATAATAATCATATTTTTCTGAGGAAAAATTAAGTTATTGAAATGAACACAGAGCAAAATGTGAATTGTATTAAAATCTCTTGACAAATAACGATTATTTTCTATAATACATAAAATGCACACGTGTGCAGTATTTAAAATCTAAGATAAAAATGAATAAACGAAGAATTTCAATTGAAGATATTGCTCGGAGAGCAGGTGTCTCTCATTCCACAGTTTCCCGTGCTTTGCGAGATAATGCTCTCATTAGCCCGAAAGTGCGAGAAGAAATTAAGCAACTGGCGCAGGAAATGAACTATGTGCCGAATGCGATTGCTCAAAGCTTGCAAAACAAACGTACTAATACCATTGGTGTAGTAGTAACTTCCATCGCAGATCCCTTTTTTGCCGAGGTAGTACACGGCATTGAACAGATAGCCAGACCAGCCGGCTTGAGTGTTTTGTTAAGTGCTTCACACCGAGATTTTGAGCAAGAAATGGCAGCTATTGATACTTTTCATCGCCGGAGAGTAGACGGAATATTAGTAGCCGACTCACGAATTAGCAAACAGCATACAAAGCAACTAACCCAAATTGCTATACCAACAGTTCTGATTAATAGCCAGACTGAAGATCAATCTGAAATATTTCACTCAGTAGCAATAGACGATCGCTTAGGTGCTAGATTAGCCACAAAGCATTTAATAAGTTTGGGACACACCACCATTGGATATTTGGGTGTCGGCGATCGCAGCAGGTCAAACCAGCAGCGCCTAGAAGGATATAAAATGGCTCTTGCTGAAGCTGGTCTCCCCCAAAATCCTGATTGGGTTTCAATTAGTGATGAATATAATACCAGAATCAGCGATGTCGCCACCGGACAAAATATGCTATCTAAATTATTGGCTGCTGAGGTAACAGGCATCTTTTGTTACAACGATATGGTGGCGGTTGGCGCTTTGTTAGCTTGTCAAGAATTAGGTATTTTAGTACCACGAAATTTAAGCCTGGTTGGATTTGATGGTATTGCTTTAGGTAGTTACGTTACGCCAGCACTTACAACAGTCAGTCAGCCGATGTTAGAAATTGGTGGCTATGCCATGCAAATGTTACTCGATTTATTAGAAGAAAAAACTGTGGAAAACCGCGTTTTATCTCCTTTTTTAGTAGAGCGTGGTAGTAGTGCAACATTAATAAAATAATTTGAAATCGTGTCTAGCTTGAAAACTGTAGTTTTTGTGTAATCAGACTAAACATACAAGAGAAAATATACTCTCATTAAAAACTTCAGCTTTTAAAATGGACAACTCTTACTCTGTGCGTAAGACAAATTCTTATTTACACTCAACAACACTAAAAATTCTAATCAAACAAAAATATGTTAACCAAAAAACCAAGTTTATCTCCCGATCGCTGTTTTTCTCCAGAACCAGTTCAAAGACGACTAGCCCATCAATTTTTTGACAGCATCTCTGCGCTACCCCTGGTCTGCCCACACGGCCATGTAGATCCAGCCTTGTTAGCTAATCCAGCAGTTCGTTTTGGTTCCCCAACCGAATTATTTATTATCCCTGACCACTACATTTTGCGGATGCTTTATAGTCGGGGTGTGTCTCTGCAAGCTTTAGGGATAGCTACACGCGATGCACCGGCAGAAACTGACCACCGGAAAATCTGGCAATTGTTCGCCGAACATTTTTATCTATTCCAGGGTACTCCATCAGGATTGTGGCTCAAAGACGAATTAACTAATGTCTTTGGGGTAGATGAACCTTTAAATTCTCGTAATGCTGGACGTATCTATGATTATTTAGAAGGTTTATTAGCCTTATCTGAGTTTTCCCCTCGTGCTTTATTCAAACGCTTTAATATCGAAGTGCTTTGTACTACAGATGCAGCCAGTGATAACCTAGAGAATCAGCGATCGCTCCACGAAGAAGGTTTTACTCAAATTAGACCGACTTTTCGACCAGATGCAGTAGTTAATCTAGATGCTCCTGGTTGGCGAGAAAATCTGACCAAATTAGAAAGCAGTGTCGGTAGAGAAATTAGCACTTACACTATTTTTATCCAAGCTTTAGAAGAACGTCGGGCTTTCTTTAAAAAAATGGGTGCAACAGCTACCGATCAAGGTGCAGCTACACCTTATACCACACGCCTTTCCGACCAAGAAGCAGAAGCTATATTTGCAAGAGCATTAACCGGCAAACTGAATCCAGGAGATGTAGAGCAGTTTACCGGTCATATATTCATGGAAATGGCTCGGATGAGTGTAGAAGATGGCTTGGTAATGCAAATGCATTGTGGTGTTATGCGTAACCATAACCCGGTTCTGTTTGAGAGATTTGGATCTGATAAAGGTGGTGATATTCCGCTCAAAATAGAATGGACTCAAAATCTGCACCCGTTGTTGTCAGCTTACGGGAACGATCAACGCTTCCGGTTAATTCTTTTTGGCATGGATGAAAGCACTTATAGCCGAGAACTCGCTCCCTTAGCTGGTCATTATCCTACTATATTGCTCGGGCCGCCTTGGTGGTTTCATGACAGCGTAAATGGTATGGAACGCTACTTCAATCAGGTAATGGAAACTGCCGGAATTTACAATACTGCTGGATTTAACGATGATACCCGCGCTTTCGTTTCTATTCCGGCTCGTCATAATGTTTGGCGGCGGGTAGCTTGTAACTGGTTAGCCGGATTGGTAACACGGGGATTGGTTGATGAAGAAGAAGGGTATGATATGGCTCGCGCTTTAGCTTACGACCTCGCTAAGAGTGCTTACAAATTGGACTAAGGGACTTCCAACAAATAAATTACCCAATCTTGTGGGCCGAAAAGCCGTTGGTGTCAAGTTAACGTGAAACCCTTGTAAGAATTGGATATTGAGTTCATTGACTTGCGATCGCGATCTGCGTTACCCCACCCTAACCCTCCCCTTATAAAGGGGAGGGAACCGGATTTCCTGTTTCCCCCCTTTATAAGGGGGGATTAAGGGAGGTAATACAACTTGTGTACACCATAGTATTGATTTTTGAATTACGAATTGAAACAAGATGTCAGATTTTATTTTAAATAAACTTTTTAGCCTAAAAGAGCAGGTAGCAGTAGTCACAGGCGGTTCAGGCGTACTTGGTGGAGCTATGGCGCGAGGTTTAGCCCTTGCTGGAGCGAGAGTAGTTGTTCTGGGCCGCAATGAAGCACGGGCGGGAGCGGTAGTAGCTGAGATTACCGCCAATGGTGGAGAAAGTATGGCTGTGCTGGCAGATGTTAGCGATCGCTCCCAACTAGAAATAGCCAGAGATAAGATTATACAGCGTTGGGGTCAAATAGACATTCTGGTAAACTCGGCTGGTGGTAATATTCCGGCTGCCACAATTACCCCTGATGCGACTATTTTTGATATGCCACACACAGCTTTTCAAGAAGTAGTTAACCTAAACTTGCTCGGTACTCTCCTCCCCAGCCAAGTTTTCGGTCAAGCAATGGTCGAAAAAAAACAGCCCCAAGGTTGTATTGTCAATATTTCTTCTATGTCTGCTATCCGAGTCATTAGCCGAGTAGTTGGTTATTCAGCCGCTAAAGCCGGGATAGATAACTTTACTCGTTGGCTAGCCGTCGAACTCGCCCAAAAGTATGGGGATGGAATGCGAGTAAATGCGATCGCGCCAGGTTTTTTTATTGGAGAACAAAATCGAGATTTACTCCTAAATACAGATGGCAGTTTGACCGAACGCGGACAAAAAATTATCGAGCATACCCCCGCCGGACGTTTTGGAAAATCAGATGAATTACTTAGCACCTTGATTTGGTTATGTAGTCCTGGTTCTAGTTTCATCAATGGGGTAGTTGTGCCGGTAGACGGTGGATTTAGTATTTACAGTGGAGTTTGATTTATGTATTCACTAGCTGTAACTAACGGAACACTTTCGGATGAGCAAGTTTCTGGTCTAGTTCATCAAGCTTTAGCAGATCGTCAGTTAGATGGACAGCGTATCCTAGTATTAATTCCAGATAGTACCCGCACTGCTCCCATCCCGCAAATGTTTCGATTGCTGCATCAGGAGTTGGGTAAAAGGGTAGCGACTCTGGATTTTTTGATTGCTCTGGGTACACATAATCCCATGAGCCAAGAGCAAATCAATCACCTAGTAGGGGTAACACAAGAGGAACGAGAGACAACCTTTAAAAAAGTTCGCATCTTTAATCACCTGTGGAATGAACCAGATACCTTTATTTCTTGTGGAGTAATTTCAGCAGATGAGATAACTGAGATTAGCCGGGGAATGCTACATCAATCCGTTGAAGTTCGTGTTAACAAGCTTGTAAATCAGTACGATCTAATAATGATTTGTGGCCCCGTCTTTCCCCACGAGGTTGTCGGTTTCTCTGGTGGAAATAAATACTTTTTCCCTGGTATTGGTGGTCAGGAAGTAATTGATATATCCCACTGGCTGGGTGCTTTAATCACCAGTTACGAAATCATTGGTACATCGGGAATAACACCAGTTCGGCGCTTAATTAACCGAGCCGCTAACCTTATTTCTACGCCCAAACTTTGCTTGGCGATGGTAGTTGCACCTAAAACAAATCAGCTAGCTGGACTTTACATAGATAAACCAGAGCCAGCCTGGGAAGCCGCCGCAAAATTATCCGACAAACTGCATATTACTTATGTAGATAAGCCTTTTAAACAAGTGCTGTCAGTAATGCCCGAAATGTATGACGACATTTGGACAGCCGCTAAAGGAATGTATAAGCTAGAGCCAGTAGTGGCCGATGGAGGCGAAGTAATTATATATGCTCCTCACATTACCGAGTTTAGCTATACACACGGCGAAATCCTGTCCCAAATTGGCTATCATGTGCGTGACTACTTCCTCAAACAGTGGGATAAATTTAAAGCCTATCCTGGTGGAGTCTTGGCTCATAGTACTCACTTAAAAGGTATGGGTACATTTGATGCTATAGAAGGCGAACAAGCACGGATTTCCGTTACTTTAGCCACTGGTATTTCTGCTGAACGCTGTGCTGCTCATAACTTAAACTATCGAGATCCTGCTACCATTCGACCTACAGAATGGGCTAACCGTGAAGATGAAGGGATCTTGCTTGTGGCGAAGGCTGGCGAGATGTTGTATCGAATAACCACTCTGTAATGGGATTAAAATAATTGCTACGGTTAGGCTAACGTAATTGAGTTCAGCGCATTTGTTATTTCGGGGTACGCATTTGTTATTTCGGGGTACTCATTTGTTATTTCGGGGTACTCATTTGTTATTTCGGGGTACGCATTTGGTATTTCGGGGTACTCATTTGTTATTTCGGGATACGCATTTGTTATTTCGGGATACTCATTTGTTATTTCGGCGTACTCATTTGTTATTTCAGCATACTCAGGGATTTGTTATTTAGGTGTGTCCATAACGCACCCTACGAAACTACTAAAAGAGTTGAAACCTATCCGATCATACTTGTGTACACCTTAGCCTTAGTAAGGAGAATGCAAAGTGGCTTGCTGACAGGGCGATCGCAGAAGTACAGAGGATGCTTTGTAACAAAATCTGTAACAGCATTACTATTTGAGCTAGCACTCGTATAGATTGATGAAAAATCTACGGGTAATCCCGGAATTTAAGGATTAATGCTGCTCAAAGATATACGAGATTATCAAATTCTTTTTCTCGGCTTGTTCCTAGTATTGGGAATCGGTACACGAGATTGGACGCTGCGACCAGAGTTAATTGGGGTAGCGATCGCCACCAGTCTAGCAACTCAATGGATATTGTCATTAGTTACTGGCAAAGAACAAATGGCAAATCTTCGCAGTGCTTTAATTACCTCCTTGGGGCTAGGCTTATTGTTACGGGCTGATTGCTGGACGACAATGGCAATAGCCGCAGCAATTGCGATCGCTAGCAAGTTTATCTTCAAAATCGGCGATAAACATTTCTTCAATCCCACCAATTTCGGCATCATATCTGCCTTGCTTCTCACCCCCGATGCCTGGGTTTCGCCGGGACAATGGGGTGAAGAGTGGTGGTATGGGCTATTATTTGCCGGCACTGGCGGCATGATTTTGCAGCGCGTTGGTCGTTGGGACACCACAGCAGCTTTTTTGGGTTCCTACTCCTTACTAGAGGCGATTCGCAATCTCTGGTTGGGTTGGACTTGGGATGTTTACTGGCATCGATTAATGAGCGGATCTTTGCTGCTGTTCGCCCTATTTATGATTACAGATCCGCGATCGATTCCCAATTCCCGAATTGGGCGGGTAGTTTGGGCCATCTGTATCGCTGGATTAACTTTTATTCTGCGAAATTATTTCTTTATTTCCACAGCAGTTTTCTGGGCGCTGTTTGCCCTTGCACCATTGACCATCCTGTTTGATGTTCTGTGGTTAGCCCCAAGGTTTTCTTGGCAAGAGGGAGATAGAAAAGCAGAGGAAGAACTCTTAACTCCTAACTCTCAACTCCTAACTCCTAACTAAAAATACAGAGGTATAAAATGAAGTTTTTTCGACTCTTAACGCCATTATTGTTAGCAATTGTAGCTGTTTTATGCTTTGCACCCGCAGCTTGGGCATTTTGTGGATTTTATGTAGCCAAGGCTGATACAAAACTGTATAACAAAGCTTCTCAGGTGGTAATCGCACGAGATGGCGATCGCACTGTCCTAACAATGGCAAACGATTTCCAAGGCGAAGTCAAAGATTTTGCAATGGTAGTACCAGTGCCAACGGTGCTGCAAAAAGAGCAAGTTCACGTCACTGAACCGAAGATTATCGAACGCTTGGATGCTTTTAGTGCGCCGCGATTGGTAGAATATTTTGATTCAGATCCTTGTGCCCCAGTTTACCCTCAAGAGTTATCAGCAGCACCAGCACCAGGCGCTGCGAGAAGTGAGGCGGAGGGTGCAACAGGCGATCGCAGTTTGGGTGTAACAGTCGAAGCACGTTTCAACGTCGGCGAATACGACATCCTGATCCTTAGTGCTAAAGAATCTGGCGGACTAGAAACTTGGCTCAAACGTAATGGCTACAAAATCCCCAGAGGTGCGAAACAGTTACTCAAGCCCTACATCCGCTCCTCAATGAAATTCTTTGTTGCCAAAGTCAACTTAGATAAATTTGAGCAATCTGGCTATCAGTTCCTTCGTCCGCTACAAATTTCCTACCAGTCACCCAAGTTCATGCTGCCAATTCGTTTGGGCATGATCAATGCCACGACAGAGCAGGATTTGATTATCTACATCCTCTCGCCCCAAGGACAAGCAGAAATCACCAACTACCGGACGGTAAAAATCCCCTCCGACGCAAACGTTCCCTTGTTTGTCAAAGATAAATTTGGTGAATTTTACAAATCAATGTTTCAAACTGCCTACACCAAAGAAGACAGGAAAGTTGGTTTTTTGGAATACGCTTGGGATATGGGTAGTTGCGATCCCTGTTCAGCCGATCCTCTAACCCAAGAAGAACTCAAGCAAGCAGGCGTATTTTGGCTAGATGATAATTCTGGAAGTAATGTACCAGTATCTCCAAGCTTTCGTCGTCCCTCTCCTAGAAGCAGCGTCTTCATCTCCCGGTTGCATGTCCGCTATACCCGCGATAAATTCCCTGAAGACTTGATATTCCAACAAACAGCTAACAGTGAATCTTTCCAAGGGCGTTATGTTTTGCAACATCCGTTCCAAGGGGAACTCAAATGTCAGGCGGGTAGAGAATATAAGCGGTCTTTGCCTAAGCGTTTTGAACAAGAGGCGCAAACTCTGGCTAAACTAACCAACTGGAATATCCAAGACATTCGCAACAAAATGAAACTGAGTGTTGGTAATTTGACATATTACTGGTGGGAAAATTTATTTTCTTGGCTGGGATTATATTAGACCTCTTGCAAAAATCCTTGAATCACCCCTCCCCAACACATCGAGGAGGGCGCAAGATTTCAAGTTTCTCCCCTTTTGGGGGGTCTATTCGACACCCGCATTTCTCACAAGCTTGAGGGGCAGGGGGGCAGAGGGGCAGAGGGGAAATAACTTGGTATTTGAACTCTCCCCTGCTCCCCTGCACAAGGTTTTGAGAGATGTGGTGAGAAATCCGGGGACAGGGGACTAGGGACTAGAGACTGGGGACTAGGGCGTGTTTTCAAACTGTTCGTTTAGCCTCCTAACTTTTTATATCCCCATAAATCCCCCTTTTTAAGGGGGACTTTGATTCCAGTTCCCCTCAATTTATCGGGGGTTAGGGGGGATCTAAAAGTGTCTAAAGTCACAGTGAAAAACTTGTTCATTCAACCTCTAAGACTTTGAAAACACGCCCTAGGGGACAAAGAGAATTAAAGCCTCAGTCATCCTTTGAAATAGATTCATCTACCTCAAAGACTCAAATCTCCCAATCCCCACAATTCCCAACATCTTTTTTTAGGGCGTTGTTATACGCAATACTAAGATATTCTTGCTTTCTTTCTGCCCCAAGATTGTCATGGTTCAATTCGATGAACAGCTACGCCGCTTAGTTTCCGAAGCCTGTGGACACGCACTTGGAAGTCCTCAGCGTCAGAAGTTGCTCACGCAAATTATTCGCTTGACAGCAAATAGACTTTGGAGGGAAAGTACTCCCTACTATCAAGATGCACTACAACAAACTTGGTTGTATTTCTGCCGCAATGTTTGTGAAGGTTTGACAGGTCAAATCTACGATCCCTCCTATGGCAGTGTCATCACTTGGCTGAATGCTTACCTAAAAAGGAGACTACAAGACTTTTACATTAACCAGAACCGCGAACAAGCCACAACAGCCCCTCTTCGGGTTCGTCAGTCTACATCGGGTGGAACAAGTGAAACAATTGATCCTATAGATAACCTTCCAGCTACCCCCCAAGCACCTCCCATTCTGGAAGACTTGGAGATATGGGCTAAGACCGATTCTGAAGGAGAACTGTGCCGTACTTGTATTAAAGGGCGACCAGATGTGAATTGTCAGGTGTTAATTCTTAAACGCCTACCCCCGGAAGTTAGCTGGAAAGAATTATCTAAGGAATTTGCGCTGTCAATTCCAACATTAAGCAGTTTTTATCAGCGTCAGTGTCTACCGCGTTTACGTAAATTTGCTGAATCAGAGGGATTGTTTTAAACAAGGAAGAAAGGAAGAGGTTTATTGCAGGTCAGAATGAAGAAATCCAATAGAGCCTTGATTGTGTTGGGTTTTCGTTCCTTAACCTTCTTCAAATGATTCAATTATTTGATAAGGGTAAGCAAATAGTGAAACAAGTTCTACCTGGCTGCGACTCAAATGAGAGCGTACCGTGATGACGATTTTCTACAATCCGGCGAACGGTTTCCAAACCAAGTCCTGAACCACGCCCCACTGATTTGGTGGTGAAGAAAGGTTCAAAAATACGGGTTTTAATTTCAGGTGGAATTCCACTACCAGAATCGATGATGTCAATATGAGCAAAGCGATCGCAATGGTGTGTTCTAATTTCCAGCAGTCCCTTACCATCCATTGCATCAATGGCGTTGTCAATTAAGTTTGTCCACACCTGATTCAGTTCGCTACCATAAGCAAAGGTTTTAGGAATATATCGATCGTAATTGCGTTCTACTTGAATGCCGCACTTGAGTTTATGAACAAATAATCGCAATGTATCTTCTAAACCTTGATGCACATTCACTTCTTGCTGAACGCCTTGATCGAGGTAAGTATAAGATTTCATGGCTTGCACAAGTTCGGAAATCCTCTCGGCTCCTCGCAAACCATGTTTAATCATTGATATGACTTCAAAGGAAAGCGATAGCCAGTGTAATCCGATTTCTCGTAATTCAGTCTCATCATTGCGCCAACGTTCCATCATCCGATCTAAGGTTTCAACCTCAACACCACCTTCTGCTAAAGGTTCTGCTAATTTCCAGGCCTGCTTCACCCCATAGTCTTCTAACCATTCCAGCAAGACGCTTTCGCGATCGCTTAGTGTCACCGGATCGAGACGATTATTTAAAATCGCATCATAGCCCCGATCTCTGACTCTCAACCAGTCTTGAGTATGAGCTTCTTCAACGTTACGTTGCCCATAAACTAAATTCATTCGTTGTAGTTCAAGGATGGCCGCGGGCATTTCCCCTAAAGTCCGAACGAGGGCTGAAGCTGGATTGTTGAGTTCATGAGCTAAACCGGCGGCTAGTGTCCCTAAAGCTGCCATCTTTTCCCGCCCCCGAATGAAAGATTCTAGCCCTCGGACACGACGTTCCATAATGCGGAAGACCATCCGCTCAAAATTGCGGCATTCATGGAGCAGTTTACGGAAATCTTCTCCCTTAAGTTCATAAAGGTGGCAATTTGTCAACGCCCGCATTGTCACAGGTGCAGGTTCATCTGTGAGGACTGGAATTTCACCAAAAAAGGATGGGGCTTCGTGTTGCCCTATAGGAATTTCAACTCCTTCACTGCGGCGGGTGATGTTGATTTTACCTTTGACTAAGATAAATAAGCGACATGCAGGGTCTCCCTCATGGGACAACACATCTCCGGCGGAAAGTTCAACTGTTTGAGCGCGATCGCAAACCCACTGCAATCGCTCTTGAGGAAGCTGTTGAAACGGGTCTAAGTCAATCAATTCTTCAATACACAACATCAATCAACCTCCTTAGAACAATTCACCAAAAGAACACTACAGAGGCAAGCCGGAAAACCCAAACTACATCTAACGCTCTGTTATTACTCTCGTCAGATTAAATTTAAAACCCTATTTTGGCATTAGTTCGCACAGGTAAACGAGAGTTTGTGTAGCCGCAATTTCTAATCACTTAGAGGTTGAATGAACAAGTCTTTGGCTGTGATTTTAGGCACTTATTGATCCCCCCTAACCCCCCTTAAAAAGGGGGGAACCGGAATCAAAGTCCCCCTTATTAAGGGGAGCCACTGCGGTCTTGGGGTCTCCCCAAGTGGAGCATGTGGCGTGGATTTAGGGGGATCTAAAACTTTTGATACCGATAAGAGAACTTTTCAAGCATCCTCTTAAATTATTCTCTCTCCAGAGTCATAAAAGAGCGCTAACCTTCTTAATTACGAATTACGAATTAGTTTGTCCTACTCCAGCTAAACATTGCTCAGGTAGCGGTGAACGAATTGAATGGCAATTGAACCTTCACCAACCCCGGATGCCACCCGCTTAATTGACCCGGCTCGCACATCTCCGGCTGCAAAGATGCCAGGAACGCTGGTTTCTAGTAAAAAAGGTGAGCGTTCCAAACGCCAACTTGGAAGAGATTTGCCATTGGGCATTAAGTCGGGGCCTGTGATGATAAACCCCTGAGCATCGCGTCGAATAACCCCATCGAGCCAATCAGTTTTAGGGGTAGCACCGATAAAGATAAAAAGCGATCGCGCTGGCATGATTTCAGTTTGTCCAGTCTTGACATGGGCAATTACAATTGCTTCTAAATGTTCCTCTCCCTTCACTTCCATAACGCTGCAATCTGTGCAAACTTGGATATTTGCAGTTGCCGCAATCTGGTCAATTAAGTATTGGGACATACTCAATGAAAGAGACTCACCCCGCACCAGCATAATCACTTTACTGGCATACTTAGAAAAATGCATTGCTGCTTGTCCGGCAGAATTTGCCCCGCCTACTAGGTAAACTTCTTCATTGCTACAGGCGATCGCCTCAGTCATTGCAGCACCGTAATAAATTCCGGCTCCTGCTAGCTTCTCGGCTCCTGGGATATTTAGCCACCGATAGGAAACACCGGTTGCAACTAAAAGTGCATGGCAACTAATCTCGCTGCCATCCGCCAATTGCAGAACCCGATAAGGATCTTGCAGCTTAACTCCGGTTACTACTTGAGGAGTGAGAATTTCTACTCCAAATCGCCGCGCTTGAGTGACTCCCCGCCTAGCCAAATCGCTGCCGCTCAAGCCAACAGGAAACCCCAAATAGTTCTCAATGCGCGAACTCGTGCCTGCTTGACCCCCTGGGGCCTCACGCTCAATTAAGACCGTACTTAATCCCTCAGAAGCGCCATAGACTGCGGCTGCTAATCCAGCAGGGCCACCACCCACGATCGCCAAGTCATAAAATGGGCGCTCTGCGTGGGTTTGCAGTCCAATTTTGGCAGCAATCTCTAAATTAGATGGTTGGATTAATCGGGAACCATCGGGAAACAGCACCAAGGGCAATTGCTGTCTACCATCAGCTTCTGCGTATTCTACTAATTTTGCTGCATCCGGCTCCAGTTCAATATCCAACCACTTGTAAGGAATCTGGTTACGCGCCAGAAAGTCTTTCACCTGATGGGAAAAAGGCGACCAACGATTACCAATGACTCTAATCCCTTCAAAGGGTGGACGGAATCCAGCTAACCAGTCATCTAGCAAATCATCCAAAATTGGATATAGTCGCTCTTCTGGTGGATTCCAGGGCTTAAGTAAGTAGTAATCAAGTTTGGCACTATTAATTGACTTAATGGCAGCATCGGTATCTGCATAGGCAGTCAGCAAAGCACGTTTTGCATCAGGAAAAATGTCTTTTGCCTGTTCAAGGAACTCCACACCTCCCATCTGCGGCATTCTTTGATCCACCAAAAATAGAGCAACTGCTTCATTGCGTAATTTGAGTTGCTGCACCGCATCCAGAGCGGTAATACCAGAATCTGCCCGAACAATACGGAAGCGATCGCCATACTGATGCCGCAAGTCTCGTGACACCGCTTGCAATACTTCTGGATCGTCATCGACGGTTAAAATAGCAGGTTTCGCCATAACATACTGTTACTTAACAATTGCAGTGCCTAGCTGTTATCTTCAAAAATCTGTCGTCAAAATATCTACTGTTTAACCAGTCGCTTTAAACGAAAGTACGCTTCTTCTGGTGTCAGTGCTTCTGATTGACTTTCATTAGGTATGTAAAATATCCAGGTATCAGGAAAGTAATGCACTACAAAACTGGGAATCAGACCCAAGCTTACTGCTTGCTTTCCGAGTTTCTCAGCTTGTTCTTCTAAACTCAGTTGGTCATGAAATGGGTGTCCAGCCATAATTTTTCATCTCCCTGCACTTTATTTGACCTTGGAAGAACGTTCAATACCCGCATTGCAAGGAATCACCTTTAAGTGATTCACCATGTTCTAGAATGAGCTTGAGAATATTTTGGTATTAAACCGAAATAATTTCAAATATGCTTTTGTAGAGAATCATAAAGCTATTTTGGTCATTCAGAGTAACTGAAATTGGATTGGATAAGGGAGCGGGGCATTTCTTTCCTTTAGGACTTACGCAGAAGATAGCCCCAACCTTGATTTTACGGTAGGGGCAAGTAATGAATGGGAGCAACGCGAAAAAGTGAGATCATCGTCTAATGAGCAGGGGGAGCAGGGGAGGCAGGGGGAGCAGGGGGAGTTAGAAAAAATCTAGTATGTTTTACTACTAAAAATCTAAAAAATATACTTAAATTATTTCTCTCCCCCTGCCTCCCCTGCCTCCCCTGCCTCCCCTGCTTACTCACCTCACAAAATCGCATTGCTCCCGTAATGAATTGCCCCTACCGCACCCTTCTCTTTCTCCTACCGGAGACGCTGCGCGAACGGGAATGCCAAGGGCGATCGCAATGACAATTGTTTAACCGGACACGATATCATCCGTAGCATGAAAGACTCAAGCTTTCGCCAAAAACTCATTGAGGCAGTCAAAGCTAGAGTTCCACCCGACGATGACTCTAATATAATTATTCTCCGTACAGCAGTAAGTACTAGAATTCACCTAAAACATTTTGCTTAGGGTACTTCACTTTTTTGTCCAAGATAAACTCAAATTTAGAATCTGGCTAATTTCCCAGCAGGGAATAAAATAAGACAGCAATTTATCCTGCAAGGAGAATTTGATGATAAATTATAGCTTTTTGAAAAATTTTACTACAGTCATGATTATCGCAACCCTTTCTTTCCTTTCTTTTTCCTGTAAATCTTCTGTTAGTAGAAACGTAGAACAGGCAAAATCAGATGACAAACCTAAGCCTAAAGCAAATCTTATCTATAGTGATTTAATCATTAAAGAACAATCAGATTATCTGATGATTCCTGTTATTCTTCCAAAGCAGAATGAAGAACAAGGAATTGATTTAAGCTTTTCATCACGTTTTTATGAAACAAACAACCAATTCTCTAATATTATTTTTTATCATAAACAAGATGGTGAAACTCATCTTTTATTAAATAAAAAAGCCATTATCACCTCCTTTGATTTATTGGAAGTAAAAGCGGTAAACAAGCCAAATACAAGATTTTGGTTATATAGAATAATTGACCAGGACACAAATACAGATGAAAAACTCAACAGCGAAGATGCTACTATTGGTTATCTTTCTGATTTATCAGGTAAGCAACTCCAGCAAATTACCCCAAATAATAGTCGAATAATTAGTTGGGTTGTTGTTCCCAGTCAAAATGCAATTTTTATAAGAATCATCAAAGACTCGGATAATGACAAAAAATTTACAAAGCAAGACAAAACAAATTTTGTTAGAGTTAACCTTGATAAAATCGGTATGGGAACTGAAATAATTAGCGACCAAATCGAGCAAGAACTTAAATCATATATTTTTAAATAAGTTTGCTCGTAGGAAAAGGCTGTTTGAAAAGTCTTATTATAAGTATCAAAACGTTCTATATCTCCCTAAATCCACGCCACACGATCGACTTGGGGACATAGTGGCTCCCCTTAAAAAGGGTGACTTTGATTCTTCCCCCTTTTTAAACTTTTTAAACTTGTAAATGTATTTAAATTATCTTTTGATTCAAGTCCGAGATTAATATATAGCCAATAAACTTTCAATATCCAACAGATATATAATTTTGGTGGTACAAAAACTTGTGTCGCAATTAAGTATTCTATTATACTTAATAAGTAGCGCTACACATTTAACTAGTCTAATATCGTATATCTTTTGTGTAGTATTATGATGGCAAAGGTTAAGAGTGTTGATACATCAGGAAATTTAGCGTTTCTATTAGAAGTTGGTACAGAAGAATTACCTGCAAGCTTTCTCAGTGATGCCTTAATACAGTGGCGAGAACGCATTCCTCAAAGTTTGGAAGCAAACAGCCTTCAGGGTGAAAGTGTCCAGGTGTACGGTACTCCCCGACGTTTGGCAGTATTGATTACAGGTCTACCATCTCAGCAAGCAGACCGAGAAGAAGAAATTAAAGGGCCCCCCGCCCAAGCTGCCTTTAAAGATGGTCAGCCGACAGCAGCAGCAGTAGGTTTTGCCAAAAAGCAAGGTGTGGAAATAGATGCACTCTTCCTTCGCCCCACTGACAAAGGGGAATTTGTTTTTGTGCAAAAAAGAATTCCTGGCCGTCCTGTAGCGGAAATTTTGACAGAACTTGTTTTCCAGTGGATTTGGGGTTTAGAAGGTAAGCGGTTGATGCGTTGGGGAGATGGAGATGGGAGATTTTCTCGACCAATTCGCTGGCTGATAGCTTTATTAGATGAGACGGTGCTACCGTTGGAATTGGTAAATGGTTCTAAAACGATTCAGAGCGATCGCATTTCTCAAGGTCATCGCGTCTTACATCCTGAACCTGTGACAATTGCCCAAGCTACTGATTATGTTACCGCTCTCAAGTCTGCTTATGTCACCGTTGACCCAGAAGAACGCGAAAATCTGATTAAAGAGCAAGTAAAGGCAGTAGCAGAGAGTTTAAGCGGGTATACAGTCATTTACCCCGATTTGTTAGCGGAAGTAACTAATCTCGTAGAATATCCTTCTACAGTTGTTGGGAAATTTGAACCAGAGTTTTTGGAATTACCAACTGAGGTAATTACTGAAGTCATGGTAACTCACCAACGTTATTTCCCTGTATTCAAACCAGGTAGTTCCGAGCAAGAATTACTGCCTAATTTCATCACCATTTCTAACGGCGATCCCAAAAAATCAGATATTGTTGCTGTTGGGAATGAAAGGGTAATTCGTGCCAGATTAGCTGATGGCAGATTTTTCTACGAAGCTGATTCAACTAA
This sequence comes from Nostoc sp., assembly GCF_036917455.1. Classification (GTDB taxonomy): domain Bacteria; phylum Cyanobacteriota; class Cyanobacteriia; order Cyanobacteriales; family Nostocaceae; genus Nostoc. Next base: position 49,058 of record NZ_JBALDK010000130.1, read on the forward strand.
GCCAATAGATAGCTTTTTACCGCAGTTAGAAAAAGTCACTTTTCAAGAAGAATTGGGTTCTGTGCGTGCCAAGGTAGATAGAGTAGTTAAGATTGCTGAACAAATTACCACCCAATTAAAATTAGCAGAAGATCAAAGCCAAAAGATTCAACGTGCTGCTTTATTATGTAAAGCAGATTTGGTAACTCAAATGGTGTATGAATTCCCAGAATTACAAGGCATTATGGGAGAAAAATATGCCTTAGCTAGTGGTGAAGATGCCGAAGTAGCAAAAGCAATTTATCAACATTATTTGCCAACGGGAGCCGGTGACAATCTGCCCGAAACACTCACAGGTCAAATTGTCGGTTTGGCAGATAGATTAGATACCTTGGTAAGTATCTTTGGTTTAGGTTTAATTCCCTCTGGTTCTTCCGATCCCTTCGCTTTGCGTCGGGCTGCTAATGCTGTAGTTAAAATTACTTGGTTTTACAATTTACCGATAAATTTAGATAGTTTATTGGCACAAATAGCAACAGATTTTGCAAAGAAATATCAAAAAGATCGGACATTATTAACCACAGCATTACAAGAGTTTTTCTTACAACGCATTCGCACCTTATTGCAAGAAGAAAAACAGATTGATTACGATTTGGTAAATGCAGTTTTGGGCGACAATGACCCAGAATACACAGAACGGACGTTAAAGGATTTATTGGATGTCCGCGATCGCGCCTTGTACTTACAACAAATCCGTAACGATAGTACCCTAGATAACATCTACGAAACCGTTAACCGTTCCACACGATTAGCCGCTCAAGGTGATTTGGATACAAAACAGCTAGAACCGACAACGGTAGTTCGGCCAGAATTATTCCAAAAGCCCTCTGAAGAAGCTTTGTATAATGCCTTAATCGAATCAGTACCGCTTTCCTCAACAGCACAGCAGACACGAAATTATCAACTGTTAGTAACAGCACTAGCAAAAATTGCTCCGACAGTTAGTAACTTCTTTGATGGGCCAGATAGCGTTTTAGTTATGGACTCCGATCCAGAAATTAAGCGTAATCGATTACACTTACTAGGATTAGTTCGGAATCATGCTCGTGTTCTAGCTGACTTTGGGGCGATCGTCAAAAATCTGTAGCGTAGGTCAACAAAAAGTTGTGTAATTTTTACCAAGAAACGCTAGTATAGGGAGTGCTTAACCAGGGACACTCTGCTGCAATCTATGTCCAAAGCTCATGTAATTGGATTAGGAAAGTCCGGTGTTGCTGCGGCGAGATTGTTGAAACGGGAAGGTTGGGAGGTAGAGCTAAGTGATGGCAACACCTCCGAAACCCTCCTACTACAACAACAAGAACTCGCTGCCGAGCAAATAACCGTTAAACTAGGCCAATCCCTAGAATTGAATGATGATAATTTACCCCAATTAATAGTTGTTAGTCCTGGCGTGCCTTGGGATATTCCCATATTAATTAAGGCACGGCAATTAGGTATAGAAACCATTGGGGAAATGGAACTCGCTTGGCGAAATTTGCGCTCGTTACCTTGGGTAGGAATTACCGGGACTAACGGCAAAACTACTACCACGGCTTTAATTGCTGCCATTTTTCAAGCAGCAGAATTAGACGCGCCCGCCTGCGGTAATATTGGCTACGCCGCCTGTGAAGTCGCTCTATCTTATAGGGGACTGGGGGATCGGGGGATAGGTGAGGAAACTCCAATCCAAAATTGTATTGATTGGGTGATTGCGGAACTTAGCAGCTATCAAATAGAATCTTCGAGTTCTCTTGCACCTCGTATCGGAGTTTGGACGACTTTCACACCAGATCATCTAAGCCGCCATAAGACTTTAGAGAACTATTACAACATCAAAGCAAAGTTATTGCATCAGTCTGAGTTGCAAGTGTTCAATGGCGATGATGCCTACTTGAGACAACAAGGTTTAAATTCTTGGCCTAATGCTTATTGGACAAGTGTCAGAGGAAAAGATTTCCTGATTAGCCAAAAAGGTTTTTACATCGAGGACGACTGGGTTGTGGAGAAATTGACTGCAACCTCTGCACCAGAAGCGATTGTGAAAGTATCTACTTTGCGAATGGTGGGAGAACATAACCAGCAAAATCTCTTAATGGCAGTAGCCACGGCAAGATTAGCAGGAATTAATCGTGATGCGATCGCACTTGCAATTAGTGAATTCCCCGGTGTTGCTCATCGTTTGGAGCATATCTGCACTTGGGAGGGTATTGATTTCATTAACGACAGCAAAGCCACTAACTACGATGCTGCCGAAGTTGGTTTAGCATCTGTGAAAAGTCCAGCGATTTTAATTGCTGGTGGCGAAGCCAAAGCAGGTGATGATACTGGCTGGCTAGCACAAATTCAAACCAAAGCGGCTGCTGTATTATTGATTGGCTCTGCTGCACCCGCATTTGCTCAACGCCTTCAAGAAATAGGATATTATTCTTACCATATTGTGGAAACTATGGAAAGGGCAATCCCCAAATCGGCAGAATTAGCCAAGGAGTATCAAGCGTCTGTAGTGTTGCTATCTCCAGCTTGTGCGAGTTTCGATCAGTACCCCAATTTTGAGGTGCGGGGCGATCGCTTCCGTAAGTTGTGCATTGCTTGGGCAGCAGGAGCAAAGTTTCAACACAACTTGATTCTTTCATCATCCCTATAATTTATTCACTGTGTGGCTTGCAGTTGCACAGTGAATAAACTATGTAAAATTATTAACACTTTTTGTATTAGTGGAAAATAATTCTTTTGCAACTTCAACCTCATGAGCGATGCTTGTAGGCTGAGGAATAGATAAATCATCTTCTAGCATTCCTTCTAGATGAAATTCAATAGCTTCTGCAATCATTTGCTTGACTTCTTCTAAAGTTTCACCCACAGCGATACAACCCGGTAAATCAGAGACATAAGCGCCGTAGCTAGTTTCTCCCTTTTCAATCACAACTGTATAACGCATTAGTCTTCCTTTAATTGAGAAGTCAAAAGTCAAGCATATTTCCTATTTTCGGGAAATTTCCTCATTTGGAGAGTATTTTATAGAGTGCGTTAACCAACTATCATGCACCTTTCTACTACAAACGCAGCCCAATCAAACCGTTGGGGCAGTTGAGTTTTTAGCAATGCCTGTGATAATTTAGAGAGAAATTGGCTCGAAAACGCTTCAAGGTAAGTCGCCAGCGTTAAAAGGTTGTTTGAAAAGTGGTCGGCTGTGATATTAGGCATTTATTGATCCCCCCTATCCCCCCTTTTTAAGTGGGGAAACGGAATCAAAGTCCCCCTTTTTAAGGGGGATTTAGGGGGATCTAAAAGTATTTGATACATCACTAAGGACTTTTCAAGCATCCTCTAACACTTTGTTGTAATAAACAGCAAGGTTATTATTTATGTTTAGCGACCTCGTAGCGCGTGAAGACTTGAAATTGCAAAATATGGTCAGCTAGACACAGTTTTGTCAAAAAAGATACTTTTGCAAACAGCGTGTTGATTTTTTCTCCCTCTTCAGAATCTCCAGATTTCTAAAGTGAAGAATCAAGGTTTTTCAGAGCTACATTCCCTCTCTCAAAGATAAAATTTATATATGAACGCTACACAAGAAAAACTAAAAGTTCAGCTTGAACAGGCAATAGTTGCGGCTTTTGGCGCTGATTTCGCGGGAGTAGATCCAATATTGGTTTCTGCTAGCAATCCTAAATTTGGTGATTATCAGGCGAATGTAGCTTTATCGCTGAGTAAAAAGTTAGGAAAGCAACCAAGAGCGATCGCAGCTGCGATCGCTGAGAAACTAGATGTATCCGAAATCTGCGAACCGCCAGAAATTGCTGGGCCAGGATTTATCAATCTGAAACTAAAAACGGCATATCTAGAAGCACAACTGAACAATATTCAAGCCGATCCCCGGTTGGGACTTCCAGCGGCGAAAACGCCGAAGCAGGAAATTGTTGATTTTTCCAGCCCGAATATTGCCAAAGAAATGCACGTCGGACACTTGCGTTCTACGATTATTGGTGATGCGATCGCCCGGATTTTAGAATTCCAAGGACATGATGTGCTGCGGTTAAATCATGTGGGTGACTGGGGTACGCAGTTTGGGATGTTAATCGCCTATTTGCGGGAAGTTTACCCAGATGCGCTTACCACTGCTAATGCTTTAGATATTGGTGATTTAGTCTCTTTTTATCGCAAAGCCAAATTGCGGTTTGATGCAGATGAAGCTTTTCAAGAAACAGCACGGCAAGAAGTTGTGAGATTACAAGCTGGTGCAGAAGATACACTCCATGCTTGGAAACTGTTGTGCGAACAGTCGCGGCGGGAGTTTCAAATAATTTATGAGTTGCTTGATATCAAATTAATTGAACGTGGAGAATCTTTCTATAACCCTTTACTATCTGGCGTTGTGGAAGATTTAGAAAAATCTGGATTACTGGTAGAAAATCAGGGTGCAAAATGCGTTTTTCTAGAAGGGTTTACCAATAGAGAAGGTGAACCTTTACCCTTGATTGTGCAAAAATCAGATGGTGGTTATAACTACGCCACAACTGATTTAGCATCCCTCCGTTACCGAATTCAGCAAGATCAAGCAAAGCGGATAGTTTATGTAACCGATGCTGGACAAGGAAACCATTTTGCCCAATTTTTCCAGGTAGCACGCAAAGCTGGATGGATTCCCGATGACGTGGAATTAGTGCATGTGCCCTTTGGGTTGGTGTTAGGAGAAGATGGGAAGAAATTCAAAACTCGTTCTGGGGATACTGTGCGGTTGCGGGATTTATTAGATGAAGCTGTTTCTCGTGCCCATGCTGACTTAAAAACTAGGTTACAAGAAGAAGAACGCCAAGAAACTGAAGAATTTATTAATGAAGTTGCTAGGGTAGTTGGCATCAGTGCAGTTAAATATGCAGACTTAAGCCAAAACCGCACTAGTAACTACATTTTCAGCTACGACAAAATGCTGGATTTCAAAGGTAATACTGCACCTTATATGCTATATGCTTATGCGCGGATTCAGGGGATTAGCCGCAAGGGTGATATTAACTTTGAGGAGTTAGGAAACAATGCCGTTCTGTTACAGCATGAAACAGAATTAGCGTTAGCAAAATATTTACTTCAACTGGATGAAGTTATTAGTAGTGTAGAACAAGACTTGTTACCTAATCGTTTATGTGAGTATTTGTACGAACTAAGTAAGAAGTTTAATCAGTTTTATGACCGGAATCAAGGAGTTCAGGTTTTGGAGGCAGAGGAACCACAGCGTACATCCCGATTGGTTTTATGTGATTTGACTGCTAGAACTCTGAAACTGGGATTATCTTTGTTAGGAATTCAGGTTTTAGAGAGGATGTAATATTTTTTAACGCAAAGGTACGCTAAGTAAGGGTTAACTTAATTTCTTCTTGGTGTCCTTTGCGTCTTTGCGGTTCGTTAATCATAATTTTTAGACCTGGAGGCGATCGCTTATGGTACGGACACCATCGAAAAATATAACTTTGGCAGAGTTTCTAATATTACCAAAAACGGAGCCGGCTAGTGAATATATCGATGGACAAATTCTTCAAAAACCTATGCCACAGGGAAAGCACAGTATAATTCAAGGTGAAATGGTTAGCACTGTAAACTTAACGGTCAAGCCCAAACGAATTGCTCGTGCTTTTCCAGAACTGCGGTGTACTTTTGGTGGAAGGTCAATAGTGCCAGATGTTGCTGTATTTACTTGGCAAAGAATTCCCCGTGATAAAAATGGTGAAGTTGCCAACGTATTCCAAGCATCTCCTGATTGGACTATTGAGATTCTATCGCCCGATCAAAGACAAACGAAAGTTACAAAAAATATTTTGCATTGCCTGAATTCTGAAACACAAATGGGTTGGCTGATCGATCCAGAAGAACAAACGGTATTTGTGTACATCCGCAATCAACAGCCAATCATGTTGGATGAATTAGAAGCTTTAATTCCTGTGCCAGATTTTGCTACTGAGTTGAGGCTGATAGTAGGAGATTTATTTGGTTGGCTGTTGGAGTAAACCATAACGATTTTATTCAGGAAATATACCAAGTGCAACAGGTTTTATGGGTAGGAATCGGTTGTAAACGAGGAACCTCATGGCAGTTGATTGATTGGGCTATTGAGCAAGTGTTTCGAGAAAATCAACTTTTTAAAAGTGCGATCGCAGGGATTGCTACCATTGACATTAAAGCCTCGGAAATTGGCTTAGTAGAACTCTGTCGTCTACGCAATCTACCGCTAAAAACCTTTTCTGCGGAAAGCCTTTGCTCCGTGTGTGTCCCCAACCCTGCGACAATTACCGACCACAAAGTAGGTACACCTAGCGTAGCAGAGGCGGCTGCTATTCTTGCAGCTAATCTAACTGCTTCCCCTTTTAACAACACAGAAGCATTGGGAGTGAAATTCTTAGTTCCTAAACAAATTTTCCAGCTAAAAGGGCAACCAGGAGCGGTAACACTAGCTGTTGTCCAAGCCTCAAATATGAGTATTACAAAACTTTATTAATTGTTCTAAGGAACGTGGATTAAATAAAGTGTAAAAGTAGCGACTGTTTAGCAGATAAATTCTAAAATTTAGTTAGTATATTATTAAACTGCTCTTAGACGATAGTATAGCTGTAGATTCTTGAAATTATCTCATCTATCATGCCAAAACAGTCTCTAGGTCTTGATAACCAACTCTATAATTACCTTTTATCCGTTTCGCTGCGGGAACCAGAGATTCTTTTGAAGTTGCGCCAAGAAACCGCAAGCCATCCCAGAAGCACAATGCAGATTTCACCAGAACAAGGACAATTTATGAGACTACTGGTGCAGCTGATTGGAGCCAAGAAAACCCTGGAAATTGGCGTATTTACAGGTTATAGTTCCCTCTCAGTAGCCTTAGCACTTCCTGAAGATGGTAAGATTATCGCTGCTGATGTGAGTGAAGAATTTACTGCGATCGCCAGGCGATATTGGCAGCAAGCCGGAGTTGCTGATAAAATCGATCTGCGACTAGCACCAGGTTTAGAAACTTTAGATCGACTGTTGGCAACTGACCAAGCCGAGACATTTGATTTTGCCTTTATTGATGCTGATAAAGAAAATTATGATGGATATTATGAGCGATCGCTGCAATTAGTTCGTCCAGGCGGATTGATCGCTATTGATAATGTTTTATGGTCAGGACAAGTTGCTGACCCGCAAAACCAAGATGAAAGCACCCAAGCTATCCGGGCGCTTAACGAAAAGTTACATTACGATGAGCGGGTTACACTCTCCATTGTTCCGATCGCCGATGGGCTGACTTTAGCTATCAAGCGACCTTAATATAGCTTGATTCCAAATTACTTAGCAAAACAATAGCCAAAACCATTATTTCCACCTAGGGGCAATTCATCAATTGCCCCTAGTAGTATCTTCAGTTAGAAGTTGTAGCCAAGCCCTAATTGTAGCCCGACATCAGTATCATCCAAAAAAGCAGCATTTACAGCCCCATTTAACGTAAATCGAGAACCGAGGGGAATGTCTACACCACCAGTTAGAAGTAATCCAATATCGGTATTGTTATTAATTTCAATGGCTACGCCAGCGCCGATATAAGGAGATATAAAAAAGCTTCGTTGACCCACCTCAGCACTTGCGCGAGGAGTAAAATCCAAAGTCAAGGGAACCATAAACAATGTATCATCGCCAAAGATGACTGATGGCCGCACTGAGATATTGCGTGTCAGACCAATTTTGCTGAATACTGCAAAGTTACTATCGCTTAAAGCTGAATCGTTACCGCTCAAACCAATGTTACCACCAACCCCAATATAGCTAGGGCCACCAAGAGTAGTTCTACCTGGTCTAACACTAGGCGTTGTGCCATCTGTGTTTCCTGTTGGTGGTTGATTTAATTGACTGATGTTAACATCAGGCGGGACAAGAACTTGGTTAATTGCATGGATAACACCATTGCTTGCTTTAACGTCTGCTTGGATAATTCTGGCATTATTCACCGAGATTTGATTGCTAGCGCGATCGATTTGAATATTTACCGGTTTTTCTTCAGCAGTATTCAGTTGCCCTGCTGTAAGTTGACTAGAAGTTACTGCACCAGGAACGACATGGTATGTCAAAATCTTAATCAATGCTTGTTTGTTTTCTGGTTGCTGTAACTGCTGTAATGTCGCAGCAGGTAAAGCGGCAAATGCTTGATCGGTGGGAGCGAAGACTGTATAAGGGCCTGCCTGTTGAAGAATATCTGTTAAACCAGCTGTCTTTAATAAAGAAGTCAGAGTTGTAAGAGAACTACTGGATGAAGCAAGAGCCACAATATCGCTACCGGTTTGAGTTCCACCGACAATATACTGACTAGCTGAAAGATTGCTAGCAATGGGTTGCACCCGTCCCTGTTTAGCCAAAGCTTGATATAAGAGTGCCGCAGCTTCAGCACGAGTCAGGGACTGTTGCGGATTGAGTTGTTTGACATCTGGATAATTAACAACAATATTGGATTGTGTGGCAGCAGTAACACTTGCAACAGCATAGTTCGGGATACTTGAGGCATCAGTGTAGTAGGTGCTGAGGTCACTACTGGTTCCAGTGCTGCTAGCAGTCAAACCCAAACCACTTGTTAAAGCAACGATCGCCTGTACCTTGGGTATTTGTTGATTTGGTGAAAATACGTTCCCAGGATAGCCTGCCAAAAATCCAGTTTCGTAGGCGAACTGAATTGCAGAAACCGCCCAATAGCCAGCAGGAACATCACTAAATCCGCCTGCGGTTAATTGTCGAACTCGGTTCTGATTAGGGAAAGCTTTTTGAATCAGGGCAGCAAATTCAGCACGAGTTACAGCTTGATTTGGTCTGAAGCTACCATCAGGAAAGCCAGCAATAACATTATTGTCAGCTAGGGCTTGAATGAAGGGATGCGCCCAATAATCTGTGGAGACATCAGACAAGTTAACTGTTGAAGTAGGGGATGGTGTCGCTGATGGAACGGTATTTTGAGATGAAGCTGGGGTAGAAATTACGATAGGAGTTATTGTAGCCGCTGTCATTCCCAGAACTAGTAAAGCAACCCTTGCTGATGGCCAACGAAAAAAACTAAACATGGAATACCCTCTTTTGAAATTCTTGGATTGAATGTTGAAAAATACTGGATGCAAGGTTAAGTGAATATTAAGTATCCAGATGGTTGCTTGGTTTACCTCGACATGGGAACCACAAATACAACCCTTAACTCTGGAAAATTTAAATGTTGGACATTATGAGTAGCTGCTCTGATACCTCACCACATTTATCCAAATGTTCACCACACATAGTATTAGGATTCCTATTTGATTTTTAAACAATCGCAGGTCACACTAATAACGATAAGCAGCGTTCCTGTGGTAAAGTAATATGTTGCAACTACAAAGACAATTAGTGCAAGTAGGCGATTTTATCAGTTATAAAATCGCAGTCGAGCAGCAAGGTCATTGGCTTTTAATAGCCGGATCTTTATAATTGCCGAGGATGGTTAATACCGTCAAGCTCAATGTACCACGATCTTTAGCAAGATTTAAGAAATAAAATGTGTCTTGGCGATATGCTGTATTATTAATCTTTGATTAATATTATACAACTAACTAATGGCTGGATTTTGAGAAAAAACTTTCACTCTTTAGATAGTTGTCCTTGATGGTAAAATTTCAAGTAATAGACTGAAAATTAGCGATCGCAATCAGAAATTAGGGGTATGATTGTGCCGGGATTTTTGGCTAAGAATTATCGAAACAAAATTCAGGAGTCAGGAGTCAAAATTTAGTTGGGTATTCTGTACGACTGGCGGATGAATAAATGGGTTTAAGACCCCCACAAAACAAGAAAATTTGGTGGTCATCAATCAGTCAAGGATCTGAATCCCCAACTGTAAGCGTTGCGTTAGCTCATCCTGGAGCGTCTTGATTCTGACTTCTAAATTCTTCTTCAATCTTTTGCAAAAGACAGTTTTCTAAAAATCAACCCAAGGATAAACTAGGATTTTTGAATTTCATAGAAGTGCAACGTCTCTTCGTGTTTTGAGCAAGTCAGAAGCTTTACTTATCTTTGCTCTAGCAAATCTGCAATTGAGGTTAGTAATTCAGTTGGTTTTACTGGTTTGGCAATGTGTTTCTGGAAACCAGCGGCTAAGACTCGCTCGCGATCGCTTTCTCCAGCATAAGCGGTAAGAGCGATCGCAGGGATTTTCCCTCCTTTTTCATTGGGCATAGCTCTAAGTAGCTTAATTAGGTTGTAGCCATCTATCTCCGGCATTCCTAGATCGCTAATTAATAAATCAGGTACGGTCTTGACGATGACAGCTATCGCCTCATTTGCCGATGCTGCAACTTTTGTCAGCGCCCCATTTTGTTGTAGTAAAAAATGCAAAAACTCCCGTGTGTCAGCATCATCATCGACAATCAATATCCGTATTCCGGCGATCGCTGACGAGTTAAATTTCTTCTCTGTTTCCTCTGCTTGTTCTGTCACCCGACTTTCTGGCATCAGGGGCAGTGTAACAGTAAAAGTTGCTCCCTGTCCAATTCCTGGACTATCTGCGGTGACAATACCACCATGCAACTCTACCAGATGGCGAACTATTGCCAATCCCAGTCCCAGCCCACCAACTTTTTTGGTTGTGCTGCTATCAGCTTGACGAAAATGTTCAAATACATGGGGTAGGAATTCGGGGGAAATACCTTGACCTGTGTCTTTAACTTGAATCAGCGCTGAATGAGAAGTCAGTTCCCGACTCAATGATAGGTTGACTTCCACTGAACCATTGACAGGAGTGAACTTGACAGCATTGGAGAGTAAATTCCCCACAACTTGCTGTAAGCGATAATGATCGCCTGATACTTTACCAACATTGGAGTCAAGCTGTATTTTTATCTGAATAGATTTGCTCTCTGCTATTAACCGGACTGTTTCTAATGCAGAATTAATTACAGATGCCAGATTAACAGTGGCAAAAGTTAGGTTCAACTTACCGCGAATAATTCGGGAGACATCCAGTAACTCATCAATTAATTGAATCTGCAATTGAGCATTTCTTTCGATGGTTTCCAAGGCCCGATTTGTGGTGACTTCATCAAACTTGCGGCTTCTGAGGAGGGATGACCAGCCGAGAATGGGGTTGAGGGGCGATCGCAATTCATGAGAGAGAATAGCGAGAAACTCATCTTTGTTCCGATTTGCCTGTTTGAGTTCTTCTGCTTGTTGTCTAAGTGCCTTTTCTAATTGCTTCCTTGGGGTTAAGTCAAGAATAAAACTGATCCAAGATACCGGATCTTCTTCCACCAAAGCACCACCAATTAGTATCGGAATGCGCGAGCCATCTTTGCGGATGTATTCTTTTTCAAAAGGATTACATACTCCAACCGTTAAAAGTTGCTCTAGCCCCTGCCCATCGAGGGCGTGATATTCCGGTGGAGTCATTTGTTGTCTGCGTACCTTACCTGCTAATAGTTCCTCTCGCGTATAACCCACCATTTCTAAAAAAGCCTCGTTCGCCTCAGTAATGTGGTCAAGATTGGCGAACATAATGCCAATAATATTGGAATCAACTAAGCGCCTTAACTGAGTTTCACGCTGGCGCAAATCATTTTCTACCTGTTTGCGCTGGGTAATATCCTGAGCAGTACCCATCATTTTGACTGGCTTCCCCTCAGCATCACAGAAAATACGACCTTTAGCAGCAATCCAATGAATGCTACCATCAGACCAAAGGCTGCGGTATTCAATGTCATACTCAACCTTTTCTTTAAAAGAACGGGCGATCGCTTGATTGATGCATTGATGGTCTTCTGGATGTACACAGTTGAGGAAAACCTCATAGTCCATTTCAACTTCTGGGTTTAGTCCAAACAACTGCTTACATTTCTCTGTCCAAATTAACTCGTTGGTATTGATATTCCAAAACCACATACCCAGTTCTGCGGCGGTAGTCGCTAACCGAATCCTTTCTTCACTTTCGCGCAGGTTTGTTTCAATTTGTTGGCGATCGCGTAGCGCAACTTGCTGTTCGGTAATATCAGTACTAGCACCAACTACCCGAACTACCTGACCATTTCCATCTCGGACAGCAAACCCTTGGTCTTTCACCCACAAATAGCGGCCATCTTTGTGACGGACTCGATACTCAATGCTATAACGGTTGCTATTGGCCATACTAGCCATGAACTGGTCATTAACTCTTTCTTGGTCATCAGGGTGGATGAGTTTTTGCCACCACTCAAAGGTTGGTTCAGCTTCTTGTTGCAGGTAGCCAAAAACCTCAGTTAGACCCTGAGTTCTTTCCACAGTATTTCTTTGCATCTCCCAGTCATAGATTAGGCAATTAACCGCCGCCGCCGCTAGCTCAAATCTTTCATTACTTTGGCGCAGGGAAATTTCTGTGTGTAGTCGCTCTGTAATATCAAAAGCGATTCCCAAAAGATATTGTGGGAATCCTTCAGCAGTTCTGCTATACACAGTGTCATAGCTACAAAACCAACGCCACTCTCCATTAGCATGTCGAATCCGATATTCAAAACTGAGGACTTCGCCCTGACAAGTAGAATTAAATTTTTCAAGATACGTAGGGAGTCGGGCTAAATCTTCAGGATGGAGAAGCTGGGTAAATAACTCCTTTCCCATTGCCTGGATTTGTGCTGGTGTGTAGCCCCAACCTTGAGCAATTTCGTAATTAACGTAAGTATTTCGCTGCTCAATTAGGTCATATATATAGAGTATCCCTGGAAGAGTGGCAGCAATTTTTTTAAACAAACTTTGACTATCCCACAGGGCCTGAAATTCATTTCCATCAACTTGTTTAGTATCTTCAGTACAGTTACAGTTTTCCTCAAGTTGTGTGGGCTCAGATCCTGTAATATCCGAAAAAGTTGTGACGATCGCGTAGGGAGTGGTTCCTCCACTTTGGAATAGAGGTTGTGAAGACAACAATAGCCAGATTAGCTCGCCATTGGGCTTATAAAAGCCACATCCGACATTCAAGTAAGGTTTACCTGTTTTCTGAGCAGCGATCGCCGGGTGAGTCTCACGCAGCATTGGAGAGCCATTTTCATGAATAAATTGCCACTTGAGATTGAGTAAATTTTGCCCTACAAGCTGTTCTGCGGTTAGTCCCAGAATGCGATTACCAGCTGGATTGCAAGCCTGAATAGTGCCATCAGCCAACAGAAGCATCATTCCCTCTTCTTTCCAGGCTTGCAGCGAATAATCTGCTTTGTTACTAACTTGCTGGTGCAGCAGCTTCTCATTAGCCATCTGACTTTGGGACTTTTCCGCGTCTGGCATTCTATAAAGTTAAATAAATTTAAATTTAACGTAGGATTTAGCAGATCGTGTTTACATAGATTTTAGGGCAATTTCTGTCAATTTTAGCCTAAATATTCCTAGCTAGTGGGTATTATGACTGAAGACTTCTGTTGCTACTGCGATCGCTGGTTTATTTCTTGATCGGTGGGTAGTTTATCCCTTTTTATTACTCTCCTCAAATAAAAATCATCAACTTTTATTTTTATAGATTTTGATCTTTTTCAAATCAATATCCCAGCAATACAAGCGGTGATAAAACCCGCTAACAATCCGCCAATCATCGCTCTTACACCCATCCGAGCTAAATCATGCTGGCGATTAGGTGCTATCCCAGTAATGCCACCAATTGTAATGCCAATTGAACCTATATTTGCAAAATTACATAAGGCGTAAGTCGCAATAATTACTGCACGCTGAGAAATTTTACCACTTTCAATTAATGCCTTCAAATCCAGAAAAGCAATAAACTCATTGAGAATTGTCTTTGTACCCAATAACGCCCCCACTTGCCGACAATCAGCCCAAGGTACGCCCATCAGCCACGCCACTGGAGCCATAACAAAAGATAAAATCCACTGTAATGACAGTTGTTGTAAACCTACAAATGCCCCCAACCATCCCAGCAGTGCATTTAAAGCAGCCAATAATCCCAAAAAGGCGATAATCATCACCCCAACATTAACTGCTAGCTTCACGCCGTCAATTGCTCCGGTAGTAGCAGCATCAATTACATTTACATAATTGGTTTCGACATTTGCTTTTGCTTTTCCAACCGTTTCTGATACTTCTGTTTCTGGATAGAGTAATTTTGATACCACTAACGATGTGGGAGCAGTCATAAAAAAAGCTGCAATTAAGTGTTCTGCTGGTATCCCAAAGGAAAGGTATGCCCCTAGTACCCCAGCCGCAATTGTGGCAAAACCACCCGTCATCACAGCATGAAGTTCTGATTGCGTCATCTTCGCTATGTATGGTTTAACCATCAGCGCCGACTCTGTTGGCCCTAAAAAGATGTTACCTGCACAGGATAAAGATTCAGAACCCGATGTTTTCATTGTTTTCATCATTACCCACGCCATCACATTTACCACTCGCTGTAAAATGCCGTAGTAATACAAGACGCTGATGAAGGCAGAGAAAAAGATAATTGTCGGTAGCACTTGGAAGGCAAAGAAATGATCCTTAAAATTTTCTCCAAAGACAAATTTGGCACCAACATCAGAAAATGCTAAAAATTTGCCGACAAAATCTCCCAGAAATTTAAATACATTCAAACCCCAAGGAGTTTTAAGAATCACTAGTGCCAAAGCAAATTCTAATCCCAAACCCCACCCCACTATCCGCCAACGTACCGCCTGACGATTAACCGAGAAAGCGTAGGATATACCGATAAAAACTAAAATTCCCAACGCAGAGATGGCGCGTTCCATATTTACTCCCAGAAAAGTATCGCTAAGGCACTTAGTCACAAAGCATACACAAAAATCCGCCTTATTTTGTGGTTTTGTAGCTAATTACTTTTTCTATGCTGTTTTTAATAGGTAAAAACATAATCCCCCTAAATTTATTTATGGGGATTTAATCAGCGTGTCATGTCTTGTAGATGCAAAGTGGTTTCTGGGAGAGTAACAAATATTCTGACTCCTGTTAGCGGATAGCTCAGGTTTAGCCGATTATGACTCCTGAATTCTTCTTCAAGCACCCTAAAAAACAGAAATTTGGCGGGAAGTTTAATCTAAGTTTCTAAGTTGATGTTTCTGATAAAAGACCCAAGTAATTTTGTACAATCTGTAAAATGCGCTCTGCTGCATGACCATCTCCAAAGGGATTAATTGCATTTGCCATTGCTTCATAAGCATCTGAATTGCTCAGTAATTCAGCAGCAGCAGCAAAAATGTTCTCACTCATAGTTCCTACAAGTTTGGCTGTACCGGCTGTAACAGCCTCTGGTCTTTCGGTGGTGTCTCTCAAAACTAGTACTGGTTTTCCCAAGCTGGGGGCTTCTTCTTGCAAGCCACCAGAGTCAGTGAGCAAAAGATGCGATCGCCCAATTGCTCCCACCAATTCGCCATAATCTAGAGGTTCCGTTAAGAAAATTCGCGGATGATTCCCTAAAAGCTCTTGTAATGGGACTCGCACCGTCGGATTGCGGTGTAATGGTAAGAGCATTGCTGTATCAGGAAACTTGTCTAAGATTTGTAAAAAGCCCTGAGCGATCGCTAAGAGGGGTTCTCCCCAATTCTCCCGCCGATGAACTGTTGCTAGCAGAACGCGATATGAATCCCAGTCTAAGCCTGGTACATTACAAACAGCTTGGGTTGCAGCGACATTCAATAGCGCATCAATTACCGTGTTACCCGTCATGTGAATTTCACCCAAAACACCAGAACGGTGCAAATTTTCCACAGCCCAAGGAGTCGGCGCAAAGTGCAACTGAGTAATTTGAGAAATCAACCGCCGATTAGCTTCTTCTGGATAAGGATTGAAGATATCATCAGTTCTTAAACCTGCTTCCACATGACCAATAGGAATTTTTTGATAAAACGCTGCCAAAGCTGCCGCAAAAGCCGTTGTAGTATCTCCCTGCACCACCACTAAATCTGGCTTTTTATCTTTAAATAACGCTTCTAACCCTTGTAAACTACGGCAGGTAATATCATTTAGAGATTGCTGAACCTGCATAATTTCTAAATTATTATCTGCCTTGATGTTGAACAGTTGCATAACTTGCTCAACCATCTCCCGATGCTGTCCAGTTAAAATTACTTGCGACTCAAAAGCTGAAGACTTCTGGAAAACCTGAATCACTGGAGCGAGTTTAATCGCTTCGGGACGAGTACCCAAGATAATGCAAACCCGTTTTTGATTAGTCATTAGTCATTAGTCATCTGTCATTTGCCAATGGTTATAGTCAATGGTCTATGGTAAATAGTCAAGAGTTGGCAGTCAATCATCACACAAATCATAAATATAAAAGCATAAATTATATAAAAAGCATGAAAAAACCCGGCTTAATCGGGTATATGCACTGTTTATCGAATTAAAATGCGATCGCATAACTAAAAAGCATGAAAAAACCCGGCTTAACCGGGCAGACGCACTGTTTGTCGTATTTACCTGTAATGACTAAATTTTAATCTCACAAGTTAAAGGGCAAGCAGCGTAAACAGTAGCCTGCATTTGGTCTGCCTCTCCATGCAGCCAGCTTAACCATTTGACTTCATTAGGATGAACTCCTTTAAGAGTTAGCACACCCGCAGCCAATACAACTGCCATGACATTAAACATGATTAAAGCGCCTGCTACAAGCAAAACAGCACTAACAGGCATCACAGATTGCAAAACGATTGACAACAGACATCCGACCGTAGCCATCAAGACAACTAGTGGAAAACCCACAACTAACAAGCATACTGCTAATGTAAAAGTCCATATTAAAAAGCTTTTAATCATCAACAAGGAGTAGGTCTTTCCTAGATTAGAGCTTTGAGCAGAAACCATTGACTTTTCCTCCCAACGATACACAACAATTTTTAATTTCAGTTAGATTTTGCTTTTTGCGAGTCAACTGATTTTGTTTCTCAGTGAAATCCAGTATATAAAAACTAATCATAAAAATGAGCATTTGTTTACTAAACTTTACAGTTAGTTTTTTCTAATTGTGGATGTAAAGTCAAGCTTACATCTATTAAAAGAACTTGTTTTCTGCATCTATCTTCAGGTGTATAACCTCAAAGGTATGAGCTTTTAACCTTGATCCCCAGATGTTACTCCTAGTCAGCTTAACATTTCTTATAAAAATTAATAGCCATTCTCATAATTTTTAAATGGGCTGAATAAATGAACAATCAGTATTTGTGTTGTTAATTGCTGGTAATTCGCGTCCATGTCTAGGATAAATTTCTCATCTAAGGGCTGAAAATATTTATGTTTAAATAACTGTTATATAAAACACAAAACAACCTCTGTGTTATTCCTGAGGTCTTTTGAGCCATTGGGTGTGTTAAACCAGTTTAGATAGGTTAAATAATTTCTCTAAATTTTCTGATTAGCAAAATTTCTGAACAAAAAGATACAAATTGAGGTGGATGAAATGGATTGACCGTGGTTCTAGAATTTCAATCGCCTCCCATCACCATGAGAGCTTACACGCAAGCATTTTCCAAAAGTCATCAAAGTAAGTGACTTGACTTCTCACTAATTCAACTTTTTAACCGCCAAATGTGAAGATATATGACAGAATCACAGTCTCTATCAAATTCTAACTCTGTTACCGAACGTAACCTGCCCCCAATGCCGCCACCTCCGCCAACCTTTAATACACAGAGGCAGATGACACAAACATTGGATATGTCAATGGAGAGGAGTACTAACGCTCCTGTTGCAGGTCATCGTCCGGTTGCTCCTCCGCCAATACCTAGTTCAGTTACCTCTAAAAACAGCAGTGCGGGGCCCACTTTAGAGAAGTTGATCAGGGAAGCTTACGATCAAGGATATTCTGACTTGCACTTGGGTGTAGGTGAAGTACCCCGCTTCCGTAGCCGAGGAGAAATTCAATCATGGGATTATCCAGAAGCAGATAAAGAAGCTTTTATGAGTTGGTTGCGGGAGGTAATGAGTGAGGCGGAAATTCAGCGCTTTGAAGAACATTTAGAATTTGACGGAGCAACTCAATATGACTTTGCTCGCGTGCGGATTAATGTTTTTGGTACCCTTAAAGGACCTGCAATGGTATTGCGGTTGATTCCTTTAAAAATCTTAACTATGGAACAGTTGAGATTACCGCCGATTTTTCGGGATATTTGCCATCATCACAAAGGTTTGATTTTAGTGACTGGGCCCACTGGTTCTGGTAAGTCCACCACAATGGCAGCGATGGTTGACTATATCAATAAGGAGATGGCCAAGCATATCATCACCATTGAAGATCCGATCGAATTTATCCATCAAAGCCGCAAGTCTTTAGTCAAACAGAGGGAAGTGGGAATGCATACCCGGAAATTTGACAACGCTTTGAAAGCAGCTTTGCGGGAAGACCCAGATTTGATTTTGGTGGGGGAAATGCGGGATAAGGAAACAGTCAACACCGCCCTAAAAGCCGCCCAGACTGGTCACTTAGTTATGGGAACCCTGCACACTAATAGCGCTGTCAAAACCATTGAGCGGATTCTCAACCTCTACTCTGGTGATGAACAGGATGCAATGCGGGTAGCAATTTCTGAGTCTTTAGTGGCAGTAATTGCTCAAGGTTTGTGTCGTACAACTGACGGGAAGCGGGCTGCTTTCCACGATGTACTGATTAATACTGAAGCAATTAAAGAATGGATTAAAGACGGTAAGTATGATGAAATTGGCGAGTTGATGAAACAAGCTAGCTTTGACGGGATGATTACGATGAATCAGTCATTGCTTAATCTCTATCAAGACGGTCGTATAACTGAAGAAACTGCTTTAGAAATGTCGCCAACTCCTAATGAAATGGCCCAGTTTCTCCGAGGTCGAGTTTAAGTGGGATACTGGGGATTAAGGATTGGGGATTAGAGGAGAATAATTCCTGGCTACTAAATATTGCCTAGTCCCCAGTCCCCAGGCCCTAGTCTCCAATTTCAAATATCTTTCCGATCCTGGTTGCAGTTATAGCTAAGGTAAAAGGTAAAAGAGAGAATTTTTACTTTTAGCTAACCTTTGTGAATAACTTGACAACAAACAAACTATCTACACCCCAGTTGTTTAAAGGCATTGCCCTATTTACACCTGGAGGAGATTTAATTTACTGCATCGATCCTAGCAAGCAGGGTCGATGGCACTTGCATTTATGTTCAGCTTTGCAAGAAATCCTAGATTTACCAGAGCCACCGCACTTTTTAGTGCCTTGTTATACTGCGACTATTGACCACTGGTTAGATCCGCGCACTCAACAAGTGCGAACTTTTGCTGAAGCTTATCCGGCTGTAGTTAGACATCAAGCTTTGCTTAATGCCGTTTTTGGCACAGGGGAGTTAGTATGGCAAGCAGCTCCTTGGCAAGAGGGATTGTGCGATCGCATGGTGCTAACAACTTATCGTTCCTCATTCCCGCAGCTTTGGGAAGATCGCGATTTAATTGTTCGTCTTGACCTTTCTGAACCTGTACCAAAATACCACCAGCCAGTAATAGTACAAAAAAAGGAAGTAATTACACAAGGCTATGTTCTCCGTTTGTTTGTAGCAGGACATAGCAGTACAACCGAACGCATTCTGCAAAATTTACACGAATTGTTGGAGCGATCGCTGGGACATCCTTATACTTTGAAAGTGATTGATGTTTTAAGTCATCCAGAACAAGCAGAACTCAATCAGGTTTCTGCAACGCCTACCCTTGTCAAGGTTTGGCCTCACCCAATTCGGCGAATTGTTGGAGAGTTGGATCATGTAGAAAAGATTTTACAAATGTTAGCTGCTAAGGAAAAATTTTAAGTTTTATAACAAATTGAGGATTACAAACTAGAATGCAGAAGTTTGAGAGGTGGCAATTGTTTTGGCTAGAAATAAAAGAAAGTCTATAGTGGGAGCATCCCAAATGTGCAAGTTTAATTTACATACGGAATTTTGACTTACCTTGGAGGATAAAAAACGAACCTCAAAGGACACAAGGGAAAGAGGATTTAAAAGTGTTTTTGCGTCAGTTCCGTATATTTTTGCCAAATTGGGATGCTCCCATCTGTAGTAAGCTCATAGATCGTAAACCGCTTTGCAATCAGACTAGTTTTTTTGCCAAGTGCGCGAATGGGTAGTTGTTGGTGAAAAGGTTACTATAAAAATGTCTGAATTGTCGTGTATACAAGAACTTGACGGCTGTAGAATCTTAAGCCATCCGCGCACCTTATATAGACTGACTTTCAGCTATTTTTGTCTGGCACAATTGCCACTCTTCATGTTATGATTTTCCTATTCGCGCTATTGAACCTTGAAAACCAAATAACAGAAGGCTTCCAGATGCCAGCGATCGCAATCAACTAAAATCCCTATTAGGGATTGAAACATTGAGATGCATGGCGTTTCATTTTGGATCGATCAATCGCAATCAACTAAAATCCCTATTAGGGATTGAAACGCGCTATTTCCTGTACTTCATTGATGGTCAATTCATCGCAATCAACTAAAATCCCTATTAGGGATTGAAACGGGAACTGCAACCAGTCCCGACGATGAAAAAGACATAACATCGCAATCAACTAAAATCCCTATTAGGGATTGAAACATCCTCACCTCAGTTTGAGATATTAGCATTTAAGATCGCAATCAACTAAAATCCCTATTAGGGATTGAAACATCATGACTTGGTTTACTTCAATCGTTGGATTGAAAGATCGCAATCAACTAAAATCCCTATTAGGGATTGAAACTCTAACTGAGTATGGTTAGAAATTTCAATTAATAATCGCAATCAACTAAAATCCCTATTAGGGATTGAAACAGGCATTTTGAGAAACATTGGCAGGAATGTATCCATCGCAATCAACTAAAATCCCTATTAGGGATTGAAACTTAGTAATGTGTGATGCCGTTGTTGTGTGGCATGAGATCGCAATCAACTAAAATCCCTATTAGGGATTGAAACAGCAGGGTGATTGATTTAGTGAAGGAAAACGATAAATCGCAATCAACTAAAAATCCCTATTAGGGATTGAAACCGGTATGTAATTCTGAAATCTATCACCGCAACATCGCAATCAACTAAAATCCCTATTAACGAATCTTAGATGCTAACTTTATGGCGATTTAGTTAAAGTATAAAATCTATCAGAACGCATCTGAGTGCCATTTCGCCAAACTTCCACTTTTTCAGGACTGACTAGATAATAAAAACTACCATTATCTGCTCGATATTTGCCTTGACCAATATTTAAAGCTGCAATTTTTATCGGCTTGCTTGGGTCTTGCTTCAACTGCCCAATATAAAAGAACTGACCATTTTCTTCACATACTTTTACACGAATATTTGCAGTCTCACCCTCAATGATGATAACTCCATTACACTGAATATTATTAATAGGTGCAAAAGCTATTGGAATTAGCTGTGAAGGTGAAGCTTGCTTTGCTACTAGGGGTGTCGAGACTGGGTGGTTAGGGTTATCAACTTGTTGAACTTTAGAAGCAGGAAAAACACTTGCAGTTAAGGATGTCAACAGACGAAGGGGATCAACTGCTATTTGACCATTTGGATGAACCTCAAAATGGAGATGAGGTGCTGTACTATTGCCCGTAGATCCCATCTCAGCAATAATTTGACCTTGAATAACCTGTTGACCCTTGCTCACCAACAAACGGCGATTGTGACCATAGATAGTAATACTGCCATCAAGATGTTTAATAGTTATGGCATTGCCTAATCCCCAATTATCCCAACCTGCTTTTACAACCCTACCCGATGCAGCAGCAAGAATCGGAGTTCCAGATGCCCCTGCAATATCAATTCCTTCATGTTGATATTTGCGAAAGCCTTGAGAAATAAACCCTTGGGTTGGCCAGATCAGATTAGAAGCAGGGATAGGAGTATGCTGTATTGGAGAATCACTTGCTAACTGTGTTAGGGCAGATGTAGTTGTATTTAATACAACGGTTAAGGATATTAACCCAATTAATCCATAAGTGCGGTATCGATAAACAGTAATTTTTTTCATAAATTGCAAGCTTATTAAAACAATAATTCAGATAGTTTCTGATTATTTGCTGTTTCAAGCTAACTCAGAAAATATCAGGACGTTTAGCAGATATAGCATCTTTAAAATCGAGATCCTCACCAAACACCTTGGTACTACAAGTACAATATTTGCCCCGTATGCCAGCCATCGGCGCACCGAATGGCAGCATACGTTTATCAATCGCTAGAGAACAAGGGTTTAAGACTCCCAATGTTGCGTCAGCTTCCTTCTTACTTTAAGAGGGGCGGTCACTGAGCTTACAGAAGTGTCAAATCTTATAAGATTATCGAAACAGAATTCAGGAGTCAGAATTCATTCTGAATTCTGTACGACTGGCGGATGAATAAGCGGAATTGTTGCAGGTCTGAATCCCTGACTAATAGCGCAGCGTTAGCTCATCGTGGAGCGTCTTGATTCTGACCGGAGGCGGAGCGTCTCCGGCTCCGCTCCTGTTAGCGGATAGCTAAGATTTAGCCCATTCTGGCGTATCTGTTTTCTTCTTCAAATTACTCCTACCTTCTGCCTTAAATCTTAGTGTAATTATCGATTACTTTGGCTAAATCTGGCACTGCTTCTTCCACGTGTTTTTTAGCTGAACCGCGAAATTTTTCGTAGGTTCCTCGCACAATTTGGCGTTTGGCGTTCTTGACCCTAGCATCAGTGACACTCAGTAGGGCATCTGCTGTATGAGAGCGATTTTTACTCAGGTGTCCAATCGGATCGCCTTTCTCTACGCCTTCACTCCAAATGGGATCGAGTGCCGTGAAGCACTGCGGCAGGATCTGCTCAACTACGTAGGGGATATACCCTGGCTTGACTCCCTTCAGGGCGGCGAAGGCAGTTTTCAAAGCAATACCACTCATACCTGACTTGGATGCCAGTTGTACTTCTATCATGTTGCAACATTCATCTATGACCATAGCCTTTTTGGTCGGGTTTGAAAGTCCTTCGCTAAGTCCCATTTCACTTTTCCTTATCTAAGTACTTAATTTCTATTCGACTAACTTTTTTAGTAAGCAGGAAATTACAGAAAATGGTATCAAAGTTGGAGGATGTTATGAACATCACGCTCTCACTACTTAAGTAGGACTTACGCAAAAGTTAACGCACTAGGGGCAATTTATGAATTGCTCTAAGAAAAAATTTTTCTTTTTGGCTATTGTTTGCGTAAGTCTTATTAAGGCTTCACCCATAATGTAATCCGCTTAGATTCAGGCCAGTACTCTTTGTCAAAGCCATTTTCTAGCGGGTTTCGGGGAAAGGGTGAATGATAAAATTTAGGTTATCCCATCTTGCTGAGACCTGAGTTGTGTCTCTGGCAGACTTGAACCAGAAGGTAAAACCCTATGTTCAGATGCCGAAGTTCCATCTGGAGAATCTGGAGGCTTTGAACCACGCGATCGCTTCCGAGAAAATATAGCCTGAGCCAACGTCTTGACTAAGATGTACAAAATTGGCACTAGGAACAAACTCAAGAATGTCGCAAGCATCAGCCCCCCAAAAAGCGCTGTTCCTAAAGACCAACGGCTGCTGGCTCCAGCCCCCTGAGAGATCACCAAGGGCAAAAACCCTAACAAGGCGGCAAAGGAAGTCATTAAGATAGGTCGCAGACGTTCTTCCCCTGCTTTTACAGCCGCCCGCGTGTAGCTCATGCCTTGCTCGTGCAACTGATTGGCAAATTCCACGACTAAAATCGCGTTCTTTGCGGCTAAACCAATCAAAGTTACTAAACCTACTTGGCAATAGATGTCATCTACAACTTTCGGGAAGAGGCTATCTGCCATGAAAATATTGGAACGTAGCCAAATCGCGGTCATCGCTCCCAAAACTGCTAGGGGAACTGTCAGCAAAATAATGATCGGGTCAACGTAGCTTTCATACTGAGCCGATAGCACCAGAAAGACAATAACGATCGCTAAGGCAAAAATCAAGCCCGTAGATCCCCCTGATGTCTTTTCCTGGAGATAAGTCCC
Source organism: Nostoc sp. (assembly GCF_036917455.1). Taxonomy (GTDB): domain Bacteria; phylum Cyanobacteriota; class Cyanobacteriia; order Cyanobacteriales; family Nostocaceae; genus Nostoc. The sequence goes on from NZ_JBALDK010000130.1 coordinate 73,028, forward strand.
TGTCCACTCGTAACCAAAACCTTGAGGTAAGACCTCTGCTGCTACTTCCTCCATCGCTTTAATCGCTTCTCCCGAACTAGAACCGGGAGCAGGAGCGCCCTGGACTTTGATTGACCGATACAAGTTGTAATGGGAGATGGTTTTCGGCCCTACAAAGGGAGTAACTGTCACCAAATTACTCAATGGAATCATTGCCCCACTTGCAGAGCGAACATACAGCTTGCCAATATCATCTGGATTAGAACGGAAAATTCCATCCGCTTGCACATATACCCGATACTGTCGCTGTCCCTGCACAAAGTCATTCACATATTGCGATCCTAAGTAACTTTGCAATGTCCCAAAGATGTCGTTGAGTTCGACATTTAGAGCTTTCGCTTGGTTACGGTTCACTTGGATGTCAAACTGAGGAGTATCGGCGGTGAACTGAGTGAAGACTCTTTGTAAAACAGGCTTTTTATTTGCCGCCGCAATGAATTTTTGAGCAGTATCAACCAGGGTTTGAATTGGCGCACTTCCAGTTTTGTCTTGAATGATAAACTCAAAACCACCCGTACTACTTAACCCTCTAACCGGAGGAGCATTCACAGCGATCGCTCTGGCTTCTGTAATTGCAGAGAGCTTTTGGTTCAACCTCTGAAGTATTCCATAGACGGACTCAGATTCTTTAGTTCTCTCTTTCCAGGGTTTCAGGTTCGCAAAAGCAATGCCTAAATTAGAAGCATTGCCATCGAAACCAAAGCCACTGATCATAAAACTAGCTCTAACTTCGGGAGCCGATGTTACTTCTTTGACAACCTTGTTCATTACAGATTCGGTATATTTCAAAGAAACCCCATCAGGGCCCTGGACAACGACAAAGAAGTAACCTTGATCTTCCTCTGGAATAAATCCGGTAGGTACTGCTTTGTACATCAAAACCGTTGCGACTAAACCAGTAATAAAAACCCCAATTACAATCGGTTTAATATGGGTGAGGTAGCTAACAAACCTGACATATCGGCGTGTGAACCAGCTAAATCCCCGATTAAACTGCGTAAAAAACCACCCCAAAGGGCCCCGTGGAGTCTGAGCCGGGCGCATGAGGATGGCTGCCATACTTGGGGAGAATGTTAAAGCATTGAAGGTCGAAATGGCAATGGAGCAAGCAACGGTTAACGCAAATTGTTTGTAAACAATCCCAGTAGTGCCTGGAATAAATGCAACTGGAATAAATACCGCCATGAGTACAAGTGAAGTGGCAATAATTGCCCCAGTCAACTCTTTCATGGCTTCGACAGCTGCCTCAAAGGGTCTCATACCCTGCTCTAGTTTGACTGCAACTGCCTCCACTACAATAATGGCATCATCAACAACAATACCGATCGCAAGAACGAAACCAAATAAGGTCAGTGTATTAATTTGAAATCCTAAAACCAACAGAGCCGCACACGTCCCAATCAGGGAAACGGGGATCGCAACAGTAGGAATGATCGTGGTACGCCAGTCTTGCAAAAAGACGAAAATTACCAAGACCACTAGGACAATTGCCTCAACCAGAGTATGTAAAACTTCTTCTAAAGAAATTTCTACAAACGGAGTGGTATCAAATGCCAGCTGTGCTTTGAGTCCAGGGGGAAAACTCTTCTCTAATATTTTGATCTGCTCTTCAACAGCATGAGCAACGTTGAGGGCATTACTACCCGGAAGTTGATATATCCCCAAACCCACGGCTGCTTTGGGAGCATTTCCGGGGATGGTGAATTTGGCATCAGCCAGATAGCTCTCTGCACCTAGTTCAACTCTACCGATATCTCTAAGCTTAACTAGAGTGCTATTAGTGATGCTATTAGTAGTGTTATTAGTGGTGTTCTTAGTGGTGCTATTAGTCCCACCTTGACTCACCTTCAGCACCATATCCTCAAATTCAGCCGCATCTTTAAATCGACTCGTTGCCCGTAAAGCAAATTCAAAGCTTTGATTATCTGGTGCTGGTTCCTTACCAATGGCCCCTGCACCCACCTGAATATTTTGTTCTTGCAGGGCAGTTGTCACATCTTGAGGAGTTAGTTGATGTTGGGCAAGCTTGTTGGGATCGAGCCAAAGACGCATGGCATATTTGCGCTCCCCAAAAACCCTGGCACTTCCTACACCAGGAAGGCGTTTGATCTGATCAAAAATATACAGATCGACATAGTTACTGATAAAAATGTTGTCATACTCATTATTATCTGAGTAAAACCCATAGACCAGAAGGAGACTGCTCGATGCCGTTTCAACGGTGACACCTGTTCGTTGAACAGTATCTGGCAGTTGAGGTTCAGCAAGTGCTTGTTTATTTTGAACGTTTACTTGAGCAATATCGCTATTGACATTAGTTGGGAAGGAGACAGTTATATTGCTAGAACCATCATTACCCGTATTAGAAGATATATAAGATACATCTTTAACACCATTAATCTGTCGCTCAATAATGTTGGTGACAGTATTTTCTGTTGTTTGAGCATCCGCACCAGTATTGTTAGAGCTAACGGTGATTTGCACCGGAGCGAGGTCTGGTAGCTGAGAAATGGGAAGGATCGGAATACAGATGCTTCCCAGCAGCAAGATAATGAACGTACAGACCGTAGTTAGGACTGGACGTTTGATGAAGGTATTGACAAACATAAATCCAGGAACAGTTTAATACTGGTTATGGACAGAGTAGCTTGTTATTAATATAAGAATTTATTAAGGTTTAGTGTTGGCGATCGCACAAAATTTTAGATCCTGGGTATGGGTTATTCTCCTTTTTTCCCTAGTTTGGAGCATAATCCCCCCTTAAAAAAGGGAGGATCGAGGTTTCATTCAGGTTTTAAATGCGTAAGTCCTATTTCTAATGAGATTTGCCGTTACCCTGAAAATTTAACGACTGCTCGTCATTTACCCAAATCGCTTGTTGAGGTACAGAAATGGAAATTCCGGCTTGGTCTAGGGCAACTTTCAGGCGGCGGCGAAACTCCCGTGCTACATCCCATTGCTTAAGAGGTTGTGTTTTAATCCAGACACGAATAATCAAACCGCGATCGCCAAATTGATCTATTCCCAAAACTTGCGGCGGTTCCAAAATTTGAGACTGCCATTGCATTTCTTGATTCATCTTATCGCCAATAGTTGCAATCAGCTTCAAAGCCTCTTCTGTATCAGCTTGGTAGGCGATGGGAATTGTTAAATCGGCTCGTGACCAACGACTAGAAAGATTGGCAACAACTTTAATTTCACCATTGGGAATTGTGATCAAGCGCCCTTCTGAATCCCGCACTTGAGTCATCCGCAGATTTAGATTTTCTACTAAGCCTCCCACATTTCCCACATTAATCACATCGCCTAAAGCGTATTGGTCTTCTAAAATAATCAGAAAACCGTTAATCGCATCTTTAATTAAGTTTTGCGAGGCTAAAGATAATGCAACACCAACTAAACTAGCACCCGCTAGCAAGGGAACAATATCTATCCCCAAGGATACCAACGCTAGCAAGAAACCTACTCCTACCCAGATAGCAGTAGTGATACTTTTAGTCACACCAGAAAATGTGGAAACTCGCAGTTGCAGCCGTGCAGAACTTTCTGGGGTCAGGAAAGCACTACTGCTGATCAGAGTGGAGGCGAAGCGGTCAATTAGGGCGTATGTCAAACGGATTGCTACATAGATTCCCAAGCATACGACACCTAATCGCAAAGGGAATTGGAAAGCATTAAGAATTCCTACCTGAAACCCTCGTGTATAGGGAAATAGACCCAAAATAAAAAAGCTTCCACCTCCCCAAATCGCTGCTTGACTTAGCTGAAATAATCGTCTTTTGACTTCTTGAAGATGCTTCTTTTGCTGTTGATTCAGTTGTGTTGTAATTGGTTGATTTGCTGCTGGTGAAATTGGGGAGTTTAGCAGCTCTTTGGGGGGTTGGGAGGCGATAGGATTGACTGAATCTGAATCCTTTTGGGAACGTCGCTGCCAGCCATATAGACCCAAACTCATAATCACCATTACTACTCCAGTACCCGTAGCAATTTTACCTTGGTCGATTAAAGATTGAGTTTGTCTTTCTAGCTTTGCTTGTTGCAAGTCTTCTTGTAACGATTCAGCGACTTGATTTGCCGATGTCGATATATCTACTTGTCGCAGTCCAGCATCCTCCGAAGTAACGGTCATCAGATATTGGTCATTGACATAAATTACTGGTAATTCGTTGACTTTCCGAACTTCTACCTTGATTGCTGTTTTTGCTGGTGACTGAAAGTAATTTTGACCAATTTTCTCCAACTTCTTTTGAATATCTTCTGAACGTTCAGGAAAGTTGGTTTTTGATGCCGCTATTTGAAATAACCGACGACCATCTAAATAAATCCAGCCCGAAACAACTCTGTTATCTGAATCATTGCTCACACTGCTGGGAGCTTGCAATTGCGGTAAAAAAGGAATCTGGGCTGTGGCTTTTGGCACAGATACAACGCCTATGGCTACTGAACTGGCGATCGCCAAAAATTGAACACGCACTTAAACACCTCCTTAAATCAAATCTACTGGTGACTACTTCTATAACTATCCTCCGCAATAACTTTGGGTAGATGTACCTATCTAAAGTTGAGGTTTTCCCTTTAGACGATGAAATTTTGATGTTTTTTTTGTTGTCATCTATCTTTAGACAGGTGACAAGGTATTTACAATCAGCGTGTAAGGCTGATAAGAGTCTTGCTCTTACCAAAGATAAAACAAAAAGGAAGAACCTGGAGAGAAAGTTGACATTCCACCGATCAAACGTCAAGCTAGTTTTGAGGGCTATTAACTAGTGATTTGCTTTCATCCAAGCAAAAATCGCCAGTAGTAGAATAACCTAGTAGAGTGCGTAAATTTTACGTACCTTTTTTAATTTTTTGAGGTAACTTTTGATGACCGCAACTTCTCCCCGATTAAAGCACGAGGTTAAAGACCTCGGCCTAGCTGCCTTGGGTAGACAGCGCATTGAATGGGCTGGACGCGAAATGCCAGTTTTGAAGCAAATCCGCGATCGCTTTGCGATCGAAAAGCCATTCGCTGGTTTACGCCTTGTAGCTTGCGCCCACATTACAACAGAAACAGCACACTTGGCGATCGCATTGAAAGCCGGTGGTGCAGACGCGCTTTTAATTGCTAGCAACCCTTTATCAACCCAAGATGACGTAGCAGCTAGCCTCGTCGCCGATCATGAAATTCCCGTCTTTGCTCAAAAAGGCGAAGATAACGCAACTTATAACCGCCACGTTCAAATAGCTTTAGATCATCGCCCCAACATTATTGTTGATGACGGTAGCGATGTGGTTGCAACTTTAGTACAAGAACGCCAACACCAAATCGCTGATTTGATTGGTAGCACTGAAGAAACCACAACCGGTATTGTGCGGTTACGCGCCATGTTTAGAGAAGGCGTTCTCACCTTCCCCGCAGTCAACGTCAACGACGCTGATACCAAACACTTCTTTGATAATCGCTATGGTACTGGGCAATCAACCCTAGATGGCATTATCCGCGCCACAAATATTTTGTTGGCTGGGAAGAACGTTGTTGTCGTCGGTTATGGCTGGTGTGGTAAAGGTACAGCCCTCCGCGCCCGTGGGATGGGTGCTAACGTCATCGTCACCGAAATCGACCCCATCAAGGCAATCGAAGCCGTAATGGATGGCTTCCGCGTTCTGCCAATGGCTAAAGCTGCACCTGAAGGTGATATCTTTATCACTGTGACTGGTAACAAGCACGTCGTTCGTGGCGAACACTTCGATGTCATGAAAGACGGTGCGATCGTTTGTAACTCCGGTCACTTTGACTTAGAACTTGATTTGAAATACTTAGCTGCACAAGCTAAAGAAGTCAAAGAAGTTCGTCCTTTCACTGAAGAATATAAATTGAAAAATGGTAAATCAGTTGTCGTTCTCGGACAAGGACGCTTGATTAACCTAGCTGCGGCTGAAGGACACCCCAGCGCGGTAATGGATATGAGTTTTGCGAACCAAGCTTTGGCTTGTGAATTCCTCGTGAAAAATAAAGGTAAGTTGCAACCTGGTTTGCACTCAATTCCAGTTGAAGTCGATCAAGAAATTGCTCGGTTGAAGTTACAGGCTATTGGTATCACAATTGATAGCTTAACAGCAGATCAAATTGAGTACATCAACTCTTGGACAAGTGGAACTTGATACATTGATTAATTGATTTTTTGGGGATAGGCAAAAAGCTTATCCCTTTTTTTTGTATGGGAGATATAAATTCTCAGTAGAGAGTAGAATTAAAACATTTTCGTTCTGTCTATTTCAATTAAAAATTTATCTATTGTAATATAAATTTACCCCTATGCCAGCTAGAGACATTTACCATAATGCCGTTAGAAATGCCCTAGAAAAAGATATAGTTGGCAAATCACCAAAGATCCATTTATTCTCAAATGAGGTACAAGAGATTTATATATAGACTTAGGTGCAGAAAAACTCATAAGCGATCGCCTGCGGCGGGCTACGCCTACGCAAACTACACCCACTCAGGGGCAATTCATAAACTGCCCCTACCTGAAAATAAGGGTTTCGGCTATTGTTTACCTAAATCCTGTTCGCTTTTCGCTGTCCGGCTGAAGACTCGATAGTATAGCGACGCAGTAGTTTCCTTTAAGGGAAACAGCAGATAGGTAAGAGGATTTATTGCCACAATAATATTTCGGAAGTCTCGCCGAGCGAAAAACACGATTGCACGAGCAACTTGCTGTGCAGACATCACACCATAGGGATTAAGTTGACTCTTAAATGGGCCAAGAATTAACTTGCGAATTACACAATCCCCGTCCAAACGCTTGAGGGTAACAATATCTCCTAGCGCTCTTTTGCTGAGTTCATAAAGCGGACTCAGCGCTGGAGACACCTCAGCCTCCGAAGTGTTTACCCAGACTTCCTTGGTTGCTTTTGCTTGTGGCCCTGTTACAGTTGTCAAAAATATATCCATCAGCCGTAATGCTGAAAAAGTGTTCACCTCATAAGAGGAGTTGATAGCCTCTGGTGTACGGCTGGCGTAGACATTGATTCCGTGGTTGATAATTAAAATATCTACTTTTTCTAAACTATTCCTCAGTTCGGCTTCATTACCCAACTGCCAGGGAACTACCTTCACCCCAACTTGCTCTACTAATTTTTCTGGATTAGTGGTTAATGCGACAACTTTAGCATTATTCTTGACAAGTTCAGCCGCCAGCGCTTGCCCTAACGCTCCTGATGCTCCGGTTAAAGCGATGGTTTTCCCCTTGAGAGACAGTCCTGTTCCAAGAATTTTATCCACCAGAGGAAACACACCACTGTAATAAGCGTTGACATCATCAAAATGATGCCGCCAATGGTAAGACCGATTCACCCACCAAATCGAGGGAATTGTTTCTAAAGGGCCGGGTAGGTGGTTGAAATCTGTATCAATTTTTCCCTGGAAATATCGCACAGACGCGCCATACAAAAAGGTGCAACCATAAGCTACTCCCAGCCAGAACCCCATCTGTTGAACAATCAAGGCAATTACCACCAATACCACCAGCAGTAGACTCGACTCCAAAATATCGTGATAGAGTTGGGATTCTTGGTAAATTTTCGGGGAAACTATCGATAAATCGCGGCGATAGGCCATGTGATGCTTGTTATGCCATTTAGCAAGCCAGTTGACTTGGTGACACAAGGCATGGTAACTGTCTCTCAAGACCTCAGCAAGCAAAAGTGAAAAAAGTCCCCAGCTAACAAACTGCAAGCTGGCATTTAGCCAAACCCAATTAGTTTGTAATCCTGCCTCAATTCCCATCAAGTTTTCAGCTAATATTTCTATCATGTTTGTCTCTACTCGTTTTTCTTAATCATTCTTCATGATCTGATAAAGGTGTCTTAAGGTCGAGTCTAGAGCATCATATAGCCAGCTTCAATGTGGGTAAAGTGTTTGCTCAATTGCTGATGTGCTTTTGGTAAGGTGTGAAACGGAATTGATGCGGATAAATGAAGCTCTACATTAAATGCCATATTCCGTATGAAAAATCGTACAGAGCAGAATGATCATAACTACAATCTTAAAACTGAAATTCTTGGTATTTAAACAGCATGACAGATATAAAAGATTTATCAAAAATAATTGCCAGTAAAAGCGATAATCCACTCATTATGTCAACTGAAAATTTGCATTCAGAAGAAGACATAGAACTTGAGCGAAAATTACGGGAACTCAAGTTTAAACAGGAACTAAGAAAAGATTGGATTTTATTTATTGTCAGGGATGTAGTAATTTTTCCTGCCTCCATCCTTTTTATTTTTGCTGCCAGTGGTTATTCACTCTTTATTCATATTCATGGGTAACTACAATTTTTAATCAACCGCAGAGACGCAGAGTACACAGAGAATAGAATTCACATAAATTTAGAATTATTGAAAATTATTTCTCTTATCTCCGCGTTCTCTGTGCCTCTGTAGTTATTTAAAAAATCTTACTAATTATCTATATCAGTGCAATTGCGTAACTAATTTTACAGACGACGAAGCCAAGTTCCTACAAGTAGACTCATCTTTATATCCATACAAAGTTTGCTGGATATAAAGTAAGTACTTAATGGAAATAATCTAAAAATATGGGGTTTTTAA
>NZ_JBALDK010000131.1:0-13928 GCF_036917455.1 Nostoc sp.
GGATCTGTCACTTTCAATTTTCATAAATCAAATATAATTACAATAGTTAATTTTAATACTTTATGCAAGTATTTTTTACTAAGTATAACTAATATTTAAAAAAAAAATCACTAAGTAATTATATCATGAAGATGGCAAAAAATAAAACAATATCTTTAAGCTCCCCTTCCTTGTTACACTGCAATCTCACAGATAATTGGTATGACTACCAAAACACCATTGATTCTCCTGGAGAAAGATACTTAATTACTCAAATTTTGCGAATATTAAGCTGACAGCAGCTTTTATGGAGGTGGAGCGATGACGGATAGTAATTTAAGAATAGTTTCCCTGATTCCCGGTGGAACAGAGATTTTAGCGGCACTAGGGTTGGTTAATGCTATTGTGGGGCGATCGCACGAATGTGATTACCCTCCAGAAATTCTCAATCGCCCCGTTTGTACCCAAGCCCGCTTAGACTCCAATGCCTCTAGTAGCCAAATTCATAATGATGTGAATAGTTTATTGCAATCTGCTCTCAGTATTTATGAAATTAAAACAGATGTTTTAGAGCAGTTGCAGCCTACCCACATTCTCACTCAAGATCAGTGCGATGTTTGTGCTGTCAGCCTAGACGAAGTTGAAAAGGCAGTTGCTACACTTGTTGACAGTAAACCGCAGATTATTTCTTTACAACCTAATATTCTTCAAGACGTTTGGGCTGATATTGAGCGAGTCAGCCACGCTTTTGAGGTAGACTCGGTAAAAATCTTAGAAAATTTAGAAGCTCGTGTCAAAATTTGTCAGCAAAGAATCCAAGGACTTTCTTTACACGAACAGCCTACTGTCGCCTGTATAGAGTGGCTCGATCCTTTGATGGTTGCCGCAAATTGGATTCCTGAATTAGTTAACTTGGCAGGAGGACATTCTCTATTTTGTGTTACAGGTCAGCCTTCTCCTATCTTGCCCTGGGAAACACTATTAACAAGTAATCCAGATATCATTGTTTTTATGCCTTGTGGCTTTGATTTAAATCGCACTCGCAAAGAAGCGAATTTGTTAACTCAACGTCCAGAGTGGGAAAAACTGCACGCTACTAAAGCTGGTAGGGTCTACATCACTGATGGCAATTCTTACTTCAATCGTCCAGGGCCGCGACTGGTAGATTCTCTAGAAATTTTGGCTGAAATTTTGCATCCAGAAATTTTTCAATACGGCTATAAAGGAACTGGTTGGGAACTTTTGTAAAGGAGAATTCAGAACTCAGGAGTCAGAATGGGCTAAACCATAGCTATCCGCTAACAGGATGAATTTGAGTAAAACAAAATTTCAACATTTTTCCTTGTTAAAACTCCATCCATGAAGCAATGGAGTATTCTGAATTCTGAATTCTGACTCCTGATTTCCTTTTATGGTGTTTCTTCAGAATCTACCGATGGTTCATTGTTAAAGAACAGCAGACGTGCAGCAAGAATGGCAAATCCGACAGCAGCGATCGCTTTTAACATGCGTGTGGGTAATAATTCAGCTACTGCTCCCCCTGCTAATGCTCCCAATAAGCTTGTCAACAGCAATGCGCCTGCTGCACCAAAAAATACTGCACGCGGAGAATTAGAACGCCCCGAAAGTGCGATCGCTGCTAGCTGACTTTTGTCACCCAATTCTGATAAAAAAACTGTAATAAAGCTCAGTCCTAAAAGATGCCAATCCATATTATTATCAGGGGGAATGGGGAATAGGGGAGTTTTTCTAATGACAAATGACTAATGACTAGTAAATACATCCCAAAACAACATTAGGGAAATTACCAACAACATCACGCCTGCTGATTTTTCTACAGTTTTTGGGCTGAGTCGGTTGGATATCCAACTACCTAAAAGCACACCTAATAAGCTGGTGGTTATCAGTGCCGCCGCCGATCCGATAAATACCACCCACGGCGAATGAGATTGTGCGCTCATTAACAGAGTCGATAGCTGAGTTTTATCTCCAATTTCTGCTAGAAAAATGGTTACAAAAGTTGTACCAAAAACTACTAACACTGATTCCTGCTTTTGAAGACTATCGGCAATTACAGGCTGAACTGGCTGGGCGATCGCAGGAGTTAAGTTAAAATCATTGCTGTCTTCCAGTTCTAGCTCAACCTCAGTCTGAGATATGCCAGAAATCTCCAAAGGTACAGAGTCAAGTTTCATTAGGCAGTAGTTTTGGTTGCTAGGGTCTTTTCATATTTCTATCATTTTCTCATATTTTTGTCATAAATTGCAACTACATACAAAAAAGGAGGGTGGAAGTGTCAAAGGCCAACAGCTTTGTCAAAGCGTAGTATTTCTAAACTGCGATCGCCGTATACTCCTTCTATTTGCTGACGACAGCAGTCAATAGCAAAATTGTTGACTTCTTCAGGTTCAACCCCATACATATCTTGAAAAACTTCTGATTCCACGCGGCAGAAGCGAGGACGATCTGCGTAGATGCGACATTCTCGCGTGGTATGGTCGAAATTAATGCACCATCCATCTTCACCTACCATACTGAGGTAGATTTCTAGTTCTGGTGGAGAGAGATACTCATCCAAATCTGGACGATCTGCTGGTTCGAGATTACAGCAGGCTCCACATTGCTTTACACATTGCCAGGTTGCCATTTTGAATTAGGGAATGGGGAATGGGGATTAGGGACTGAGGACTAGGGAATAGTAAGTTCTAAGCTTGACGCTTTGTGTTCAAAGACCGAAGTTTCGAGTTCTGAGGCTGAGGTTCCTAGTTCAAAGATCGAAGTAATTATCTTTCCTTTAAACTCCCCAGTGCCCAGTTCCCAATTCTCTATTTTACGTTTTTATATCTTTTCTTATAATTTTGTTAAGTAAATTAAATCTAGCAGTCCATAGCCAGATATGATCGATTTCGGGCTTTGTAATTAAGTTATTGAATTTTTTAAGACAATTGAAAGGAGAAAAGGAAAATGTTTGACGCTGTATCTGACTTGTTTAACGCTTTTACCAGTATCAATTGGGAAGTTATCTTCCAATTACTATCTGTGGCGCTAATCGTAATTGCTGGCCCAGCAGTAATCTTTTTGTTGGCATTTCGCAACGGCAATCTATAAGAGTTCTGAGTGATGAGTGCTGACTGAGAGTTAGGAGTGAAAAGTTAGGAATGAAATTTTATTCTCAACTCATACTTATAACTCAGAAATCAGCACTAACAGTGTCACAGTGACAACTGACAAGTTAATTAAGAACTTCTAACTCTTAACTGATAACGCTTGAAGTGCAGCTTGAATAATACTGTCATACTGTGGCTGAGAAATATCAACTTCTTTGGCATTTTGACGATTAATTCCTAGTAGACCGATTATATGTCCTGGCTGCATGACTAACACCTTGCCTTCAGGGTTTTTAATTCTTAATTCTGCCCCAATACCGTTTTTATAGAAACCACAAGTATACTGTCGCTGGTTGTACGCAAAGGTGGTACTTGACGGGATAGGTGGCGAAGCAAAAAACTGTTGAAGCTGAATTGGCAGTCTAACACCGATTAACTCTAGCTCAATGCTGGTGTTACCGTTAAAATAATTTTCTCGCAGTTTGTAAGCTACATCCACTCGCGCTGGTAAGCGGAAGTAGTCGCCCCAACGCCAAGCGATCGCTTTAATTCTATACTCCTGATTATCAATAGTTTGGGCAATTGTCAGTTTAATGTGACCCTTACCAACAATTTTTTGCTCAACCACTTGGACATTAGGTGTCCAGAAGACTGGATCGGGGTTGTCCATACCGCAGGGGTGGAGAGCATTAAGCTGTTGATAAAGCTGCTGATTGATTTGATTGAGACTGACTTCAGCATCAATTTTTAAGAGAGGCTTGAGATGCTGCGGTTCAAGACACTGGTTAGCAAACTCAATCAAACGCGATCGCAACACCTGTAAATTCTCTGCTGGTAAAGAGAATCCCCCAGCGGCTTTGTGTCCGCCAAATTTTCCTAGTAAATCGTGACAATATTCCAAAGCTTCAAACACATGAAACTCTGGAATTGAGCGTGCTGAACCGCGTATATGTTTTTCATCCTCATAAGTACCAATAAATACAGGAACACCATAGCGTTCTACCAAGCGGGAGGCGACGATACCAATAACGCCGTGATGCCAATTGGGTTGAACAACAATTAATACCCGGTCTTGTTGTAGAGATGCAACAAATTCTGCTTCTACATAAGCGATCGCTTCTTGTTCAATTTGCTGACACATCTCCTGGCGAGAGGCGTTGATTTGTTCGCACTGCATTGCTCTTTCCAGCGCTACTCCCATATCATCTGTAGTCAGCATTTCAATAACAGTTTGGGGATTACCAATCCGACCAATAGCATTAATTCGCGGCCCCAAGCGAAACCCGATATCTTCAGGCTTGAGCGATTTTGGATTTTGGATTTTGGATTTTGGATTGGCAATTTTCTCCTCTGCTCCCCTGCTCCCCTGCTCCCCTGCTCCCTCATCCCTCGCCTGCACGCCACCTACCTGAATCAACGCTTGTATCCCAGCTAAGTTGGATTTGGGTAAATGCTGTAAACCACGTTTTACCCAACGGCGATTTACGCCAGTTAACGGGGCTAAATCTGCGATCGTTCCTAGTGTAAATAGTGCTAGCATCGGCTGGATTAATCCCTTAGTCTCCCCTAGCTGTTGTGCTAAAGACACTGCCAAAATGTAGGCAACACCAACACCAGCAACACCCCGATAAGGTGACGATTCGGCTATTAGTTTAGGGTTGAGGATAGCATTAGCTGGGGGTAATTTTTGGGGGATATCGTGATGATCGGTGATAATCACTGCTAAACCAAGTTCTCTAGCTCTAGCGACTGGTTCAAACGCAGAGATACCATTATCGACAGTCAGAATTAGCCCTACACCTTCGCTGTGGAATTCTTCAACTATGCGTTTATTAATACCGTAACCTTCGTGCATCCGGCTGGGAATCGCATAATCTACCTGTGCGCCTAAAGTGTGGAGACTACGCAAAAGTAGAGCAGTGCTAGTCATTCCATCAGCATCATAGTCACCACAAATAGCAATTTTTGTTTGAGAAGCGATCGCATTTTGCAACAACTCCAAACTAATCGCCAAATCTGGGAAATCTTCCAACGGTGAAGGTAAGACTAAAGACTCTGGATTTAAAAATGCTTGTACCTGTTCTGGTGTTTCGATCCCCCGATTAATCAACAACTGGCTGATAATGGGTGAAATATTTGTCAAAACCGCCAGCTTTTGGGCAAATTCTGGTTTTTGTGGATAGATTTGCCAGCGCTGATTAGGTAAGCGCCTGCTAGGTTTTGATAGTTCAGATACAGCTCGGTCTAGCACAATAAAAAGTTAGGAGTTTTTAGTTATGAGTGTCGAATTGAAAGTTGTTTCTTAACTCATAACTAATAACACTATTTGCTATCTAAAACACATTTATTCTGCCATCATCCATAATATATAACGAGCGATCGCCTGGAGAGCGTAAAGTCGGACGGAGTTCCAGCCGCAATGTGCCAAAGTTAGGTTTCGAGACAATTGCTTGTAGTGATAAACCCTTTTCGCTCCAAAATATCAAAGATGTATTTGGTTCTGTACCTTCTATTTGTTCTAAATTTAATTTTTGCCCTGGACTCAAGGAAATTGCATCAGTCCCAGAGGGTTTTTGGATTTTAATCAGGTTAGGTGTGCTATTTATAACTTCAACTCTAATATGTTGCCCAGGGGTAAACTGAATTGGGTGTGACCCACACTTAGAAGCACAAGTTCGAGCTAAAGTATTACTAGGATTATTGATTGATGTCACTAAAACGGTAGCTGCAACTAAAGCAAATGACAAAGGCTTAAACATAATACACAGTATAAGTACTAAACTGAAATATTACTTCAGTTTAGTACTATCAAGCCTCAGCATATTTTCCAGAATTATAACTGTGATATCTTTTTAACCGAAGCGCCCACTGATATAATCCTCAGCTTCTTTGGTTTGAGGAGAACTGAACATTTGCGCTGTAGGATTAAACTCAACTAATTTTCCGCGACGTTTACCATGCTCGTCAATTTCTGTATTGAAGAAAGCCGTGAAATCTGCCACTCTGGAGGCTTGCTGCATATTGTGTGTCACCATAATAATGGTGTATTGCTGCTTGAGTTCTAAGCAGAGTTCTTCGACTTGGCGGCTAGAAATTGGGTCGAGAGCAGAACATGGTTCATCCATTAATAATACATCTGGCTTCATGGCGATCGCACGAGCTATGCAAAGTCGTTGCTGTTGTCCCCCAGATAATGCAGTTCCCTTCTCTTTGAGTTTATCTTTGACTTCATCCCAGATAGCAGCGCGTCTTAGGGAATCTTCCACTAATTCATCAATGTTACCTTTATAACCGTTAGCACGCGGCCCAAAGGAGATATTTTCGTAGATTGACTTCGGGAAAGGATTCGGTCTTTGAAAAACCATTCCGACTTGGCGGCGTAATTTTACAGAATTTATCTTAGGATCGTAAATATTGCGATCGCGGTAATTAAGTCTACCCTCAACCTTAGCTCCCGGGATTAAATCATTCATCCGGTTGAAGCAACGCAGTAAAGTACTTTTACCACATCCTGAAGGCCCAATAAAAGCAATAATTTGTTTATCAGGAATCTTTAGGTAGACATCTAAAAGCGCCAAAAATCCCCCATAAAAGACCTTCACACCTTCAACATTAAAGACACCATTATCTTGGTCGATTGTCGCACTATCTGATTTACTTCTACTGTTGCTATAAGTCATTTGAGTGTTCTCCTAATATTCGTGAATTTATCCAATTAGATATTTAATTACCTAACGTATTGAGAAACGTTGTCTAATATAAATCGCTACACCATTTAAAAGTAAAATCAAGACTAACAACGCAATAATTGTCGCTGCTGCTGCACTAGCAAAACCTGGTTCAGGACGAGTGATATAACTATAGATTTGAATGGGTAATGCCATAAATCTCTGAAACAAACCAGGGTTAAAGGTAAGAAAACCCACAGCACCGACAACAATTAGAGAAGCTGCATCACCAATAGCGCGGGATACAGAGATAATCACCCCTGTCAAAATACCCGGAATGGCATAAGGTATGACATGATTGCTGATAGTTCGCCATTTAGTCACACCTAATCCGTAAGAAGCATTTCTCAGGGAATCTGGGACAGCGCGAATTGCTTCTCTAGCTGTCACAATAATTACTGGTAAAGACAATAAAGATAAAGTTAATGCACCAGAAATCAAAGCGGGGCCAAACCCAAGTAAATAATTGAAAACTCCTAAACCTAGCAATCCATAGACAATAGAAGGCACTCCTGCCAGATTACTGATATTAATCTCAATAATCACTGTCCACCAAGCTTTAGGTGCATACTCTTCTAGATATAAAGCTGCTCCGACACCAATAGGGACAGTCACGAAAATCACAACAATTCCTAAAAGAATGCTGCTGATAATCGCAGGACGAATACCACCTTGGTCAGGAAAACGAGAAGGAGTTTCCGTGAGAAAGCCAGGTGATAAAAATCTGCCTAATCCGTCTCGAAAAATATCAAAAAGTAGCAATGCTAGCACAAATAAGCCAACCAGTAATCCTAACAAAAAAATGACTTCAAATACTTTGCCTAATGTGTCTCTACTTTCAACATTATCGGTAAATTCTGCCGACGAATCTAGAGAATCATCTTGTTGATAACTTGTAGTCATACTTAATTAATCGTATTTTTCTTTAAAGCGATTAGCAACCCAATAGCTAACAATATTCAAAGCTAGGGTAAGTATAAATAGAACAGCGCCTACAGCATATAATGTCTTGAAATTCAGGCTACCACGCGGACTATCTCCACCAGAAATTTGCGCCATGTAAGCTGTCATGGTTTCTACTGATTCCATGAAATTAACAGTTAATCTTGGTTGTTGTCCGGCGGCGATGAGAACAGTCATTGTTTCACCCACAGCGCGAGAAATACCCAAAATAATCGAGGCTATGATTCCAGAAAGTGCAGCGGGTAGAACTACTTTAAAAATGGTTTCCAGTTTAGTAATACCTAAAGCATAAGCTCCTTCTCGCAAGGAACCTGGAACTGCTTTAATAGCATCTAAGCTGATAGAACCAACAGTAGGAGTAATCATTATCCCCATCATTAGCCCTGCACTCAAAGCGTTGAATATTTCCAAAGGTATAAGATTCCGCAGCAATGGTGTAAGGAACAACAGCGCAAAGTAACCATATACTACCGTTGGGATTCCTGCCAAAAGTTCTACTGCTGGACGTAAAATTGCTGCCACTTTGGGTTGAGCATACTCACTCAAATAAATAGCAGAAGATAAACCCAAAGGAATAGCAACCGCCATCGCAATAGCTGTAGTCAAGAAAGTGCCATTAATCAAAGGCCAAACGCCAAAATGTTTATTAGCAAATAGAGGTGTCCATTTAGTATCAAGAAAGAATTGGGCAAAAGATACTTCTTGGAAAAAACTGAATGTCTCCTGAAAGATAATTAGGACAATACCAAAGGTAGTCAAAACCGAAACTAAAGCACAAGCAAATAAAATTGCCGCCACAATCTTTTCTGATATATCTTCAGATGGATTTTTATCCAGTGACTGTCTGGATAATAGATAAGGATCGTCTTGATAATTAGTATTCTGCATAAACAGTTAATTTTTGACTACAATCAGACTACAATGACTCAAACTTTATTTAAATAAAGTTTGTGATTGGTTCACCGGGTTTTGCTTTTTTAAACTTTGTCCCAGTTTCGCCAGTAGCAAATTTTCGTTTTACCTTGACATAAGCTTCATCAGGTAGCGCTACATAACCAACACTATCTACCCACTTCCAGGAATTTTCTAGATAAAAATCTACAAATTCTTTGACTGCTGGCTTAGTATCTAAGGATTTTTTACTGACATAGAGGAAGAGAGGACGAGATAAAGGTGTATAGACATTTTTAATTACATTATCTACTGGAACTGGTTTTTCGCACTTTCCTGTAGGACTTTCTACAGCAACTAAATTCAGTTTTTCTTGATTTTGAATATAGTAAGATATCCCTACATATCCCAAAGCTGTTGCATCACCTGAGACTCCTTGTACGAGAAGGTTTTGATTTTGAGTGGCAGTATAATCTGTACGGCCATTCTTGGCTTTGCCAGTCACAGCTTGAGTCATATAATCGAATGTTCCCGTATCAGAAGATGGAGCATACAACTTCAGATTTTCGTTAGGAAACTTAGAATTAACTTGATTCCATTTCAAAATTTTCCCGTCTGATTTCCCGCCCCAAATTTTACCTAGTTCCTTAATAGTTAAACATTTGGCAAAGTTATTTTGGCGGTTGGCAATCACGGCGATACCATCTAAAGCTACAGGCAACTCGACAAATTTAATATTCTTACTTTGACATTTTTTGATTTCTTCATCTCTAATGGTGCGAGAAGCACCAGCTATATCAATATCGCCATTACAAAATTTACTAAAACCACCACCAGTACCACTTGAGGCAACACTTACTTTCGCTTCCGGTTTGACTTTACCGTATTCTTCTGCAACTGCTAAAGAAATAGGAAAACCTACAACTGCACCATCAATACTTACCTGGCTTTTCTTTTCCTCGCTGCTGCTACAAGCAGTAATAGTGGTGGCAATAATCATTAGAAACGTAATGATAAAGCTATCCTTAAATCTGCTACGAAGGCTCATAAATTATCAATTTAGTAAAATTACTGAACAATTCTTTATGCTTGGCTATCTGCTATTAGACTGAGCAAAAAATATAGATGTCATGCTTTGCTGGCAGCTTGAATTTTGTCAAAAATTGCCCCATCTCCAAAAAACTTTTTCTGGATAATATCCCAGCCGCCTAAATCTTGAGATGTGAATAAAGTTTGAATTGGTTGATATTGCGATGCTACTTCTTGGTTGACAGTAGGATTCACAGGACGATATTGTAATTTAGCAAATTCGCGTTGAGCTTCTGTAGAGTAAAGAAAATCAACAAATGCTTGGGCAATTTGCCTTGTACCGTGTTTATCAACGTTTTTATCAACTAAGGCTACAGGATTATCAATGGAAATATTCACTTGGGGTACAACATAAGGTAATTTATTTCCATTTTTTCCTGCTAAAATTATCTCATTCTCGTAGTTTATTAAGACATCACCCTGATTTTTTTGGAAAAATAAATCGCTAGCTTCACGAGCATCTTTCGTCAGAATAGGAGTATTTTTATAAACTTTGGTTACATAATCTAATGCTGTGGCTTCGTCGCCTCCCTTTAGAGTTACTGAACCCCAAAAAGCCAAGAATTCCCAGATAGCAATACCAGAAGTTTTTGGATTAGCCGCAATCACTTTCACGCCATCTTTTGCTAAGTCTGCCCAAGTATTGATGCCTTTGGGATTGCCTTCGCGGGTAACGATCGCAGCAACCGATCTACTAACAATACCACTTCTCGGAGCTTTGGTTTCCCAACCCGTTTTAATCAAACCTGCAAGAGCAATTTTGTTGACATCCAGAGGAAGTGCCAAATGTACTATATCTGCTTCTTGTGAACCAGCAATCACAGCCGCCGCTTGAGCGCCAGAACCGCCATAACTTTGCTCAAATGTGACGTTTTGATTATGTTCTTGCTTCCACTTTTCTACGAATTTGGGGATTATTTGGTCATGAGCCGCTTTGGTGACAGAGAAAGAAACGAGTTTCAGCTTAACATCATTTTTGCTAGCTGAACTGCTTCCAGAGCAGGAGGCAACTGTGATACTCAAAAAAGCACCTATTAAAAATAGACTCACAAAGCTTTGTAGAGTGTGTCTATTCAACCAATTTCTAATTGTGTGTTGATATGAGAATTGTATGGTCTGCCAAGCTTTCATGACATAAGACTGTATTCTCTCAATGAGTAATTTGCTTAAATGTGTTGATTGTTGCGACTGGCTCATCAGAATCACCCCTAAATCTACGGTATTTGTAGATGAATACCGTAATTAAAAAGATTATAGGATATATAGAATAATATTTATCATCTGGATTCAATTTTTTTTTACAAGTAGCAAAAGTAGGATCTAAACTCTGCGTTCTGCCAAACTCCAAAAAGCTGATTTGTTTACAGCATACATACGTTACTTTTGTATAGAATTGCCCCAATAATTTATTGTTAAGAATTGGGGAAAAGCTAAAAAAGTTTCTCCCTTTTGTCCATAAAAGACTACTAAGAGGTTTTACTACCCAAAACCTGTCCATCTGCGAGTCGGAGAGGGAAAGAATTGAACTTTAAAAAAGTTCGTTGCCTTCACGTAACATTAGTTCATCTGTTGGCTTCGAGAATTCTCAAAAATCGATATAATTCGTAAAATTGATATAAGTAACTTCACTAGTTATTACGTCGTATACTCTACCTCTATTGTTACAACCAGCTTAGGATAGACTAAAAGTACTTTTCGCAAAAAATGGTAGAAAAAATCACAGCTTTGTTTAATGGCAAAGTGTTCTATCCGGCTGAACCGATCGCACTGCCAATCAATACCCGCGTGCGAATTAGTATTGAAATTTTACCGCCAAACGAACATGAAACGGTATCATTTCTGCAAACGGCGCGATCGCTCAACTTAGATGGGCCACCTGACTGGTCTACCAATATAGATAAATACTTGTACAGTAAATAAACTTTCCATGCATTCTGAAGTCTTTCTTGATACATCATTTGCCATTGCTTTATCTGCACCGAGCGATCGCTTGCATGACCGAGCCTTACATCTGGCTAAAATGTTACAAGCAGCAGAAACTCGTTTGGTGACAACACAGGCGGTAATGTTAGAAATTGGCAATGCCTTATCCCAACAACCTTATCGTCAGGCGGCAATCATATTATTAAATTCTCTAGTAGCAGACTCCAACGTAGAAATTGTCCCTCTCTCCCAGGAACTTTACGAACGTGCTTTCGAGCTATATCGGGAACAAACTGAGAAAGAATGGGGATTTGTGGATTGCGTATCTTTTATTGTGATGCAATATAGCGGAATCACTGAAGCCCTGACTGCTGATGAGCATTTTCAACAAGCAGGTTTTCGAGCATTACTACGAGAAAACTTGCCTTCATGATTGGGAATTGGTGATTGGGAATAGAGAATTTACAAATGACTAATGACTAATGACTAATGACAACTAAATATTTCGTTACAATCAGCTTGTGCGTTAGGCATTCAAGAGTTATCAGCCATGAAATTGATTTCCGATCCACCGATTCCTGTAAAAATTCAAAAAATGAAGGAACGGGTGCGGTGGATGCATCCAAGTTTTGTGCAACGGGGAATTGACCAAACCAGTATGGTTATTGACGATGGCAGGGAAGATAGTCCAGAATTTTCCTTTATGGTTATCGGTGATTCTGGTACTCAATCCCATTATCGACACCACCCCCAACGAAAGGTTGCCGAACTGATGCTGACTCACCGCAATGATTGCAGCTTTGTGTTGCACACAGGTGATGTAATCTATGTGGTGGGTTCCCAAGAGTATTATTCAACAAACTTTATTGAGCCTTACCGCGAATTTCTTGTTGGTGGTAACAACCCGAACAGCATTCCTTATGACCGGATGGTGTTTAATCTGCCGTTCTTGCCAGTGCCAGGTAATCATGATTACTACGATGTACCGTTGATGTACCGTTTAGTTACTGGAACAACATCTTCATTACGTCGCCTGTTCCGCTACAAAGATATCGAGATTGGCTGGCATGGATCGTATCAAGGGAATGCTTATGCACGGGCATTTATGGATTATACCCAAGCGATCGCTTCTCCACAAGAATTAGAACGCCATTTAGATCGACATTATACTGCTAAAACTGACACAGGGCGGTGTTTGCGTTACGAACCCGGACAGTTTACTCGTTTACCCAATCGCTATTACACTTTTCGTTATGGCGGGATTGACTTTTTTGCACTAGATTCTAATACCTTTAATACACCATCACCTTTACCTGCAACTCAAGAGGGGGAAATTTATCGCCAGGAATTGCAAAAGCGCCGCCAGGAAATAGGTCGAGAAGAATTGCAGATTTTGGAAATATGCGATCGCCTCAACCCGGATAAACCCGCCGAAGCAGAACAACTTGATGAACTTACCGCCAAATTAGACCAAATAGACGAGATCAAAATCGATATTGAAAAACAATTGGCATCTGAGAAAATGCCTGAGATCGATTTTGAACAGCTTGAATGGTTGCGAAGCAGACTTATTGAATCTTGGAACACCTCCGAAGTGCGCGGACGTGTAATCTTTTTCCACCATCCGCCTTATGTCACTGAGGCTACTAAGTGGAATCAGGCACAAACCTTAGCGGTTCGCCACCGTTTGCGCTGGGTGTTTGAACAAGTGGCAGAAACTCTTGGTTCTCTAATTAAAGAACGTCCCATAGTCGATTTGATTTTAAATGGTCACGCTCACTGTTTGGAGCATCTTTGCACAACTGATACCGGATTTGCTGACTCTCACATTAACTGCATTATCTCTGGTGGTAGTGGTCATCGTCCCCGCTATCAACGGCGAAAGGGAACTGAATTGATGGAGACTTTTACCGAAATTGCAGGTAAACCCACTCGGAAAGTTGCGGATTCAATGCTTTTTGTGGGCCGTCACGACTACAATTCTCAGAACCGCTTGCCTTATTCATGCGTGCGAATTGATGTTTTGGATGGTAGCCCACCCAAGTTTGTTATCAGACCATTGGTTACTGAACGGGTTGAAGATGAGTGGTGTAACCGTGAACTTGAACCTTTTGTGATTTAAACGGGATGCGATCGCGTCTTCATTATCGATCGGTTCGGCTATAGTTATGGTTTTTGCAAGCATTTATATCTTAATCTGGAATAGAGTTTTGATAATTTCGGATTATGGCAGGACATAGTAAATGGG
>NZ_JBALDK010000132.1:0-8941 GCF_036917455.1 Nostoc sp.
TGATTTTTTTCCTTCATCCTCCTCCCCATAACTGCTGACTTTTGTCAAATTTTGTATTAAGAAAGATGTTTATAATGGATAGCTTCAAAAGGGGGATTTAGGGGGGATCTAAAAGTGCCTAAAGTCACAGCGAAACACTTGTTCATTCAACCTCTAAGTCGTGTCTGTAGCGGTGTCTGTCAATATCTATACTGTATAAGCGTTTCAAAGTTTAATGTCTGTGGTGTTTGGTGTCCTATATCCGCGAAAAAGGGGGTTTTTGGAGCAGACACTACAGACACTAAGAGCAGCTAAATTTGATTGAGCTTAATAACAGCAAATATTGCATCTAAAGGTTGATGCTGGGTACGTAAAATATCATAGGCGCGATCACTCAACTATCTAAAGTGACTTATACTAATTCCAGTCCACCTTGATAACCGGTGACGATGCGCCCACCATCCTTGAGGATGTGGATTTCTATCTGGTCGCTAGCCCAAGTAATCTGGTCTTGAAAAGCCGGGTTTAACACACGAACCCGTTGATTGCTAGAAGAAACTGGAGAGTTAGGAGAATTAATTGCCAGAGATTGCACAAAAGGCCCGTCAATCAGGATATCAAGTTGTTCTAATAATTCTTGGGAACCAGGCGGCGCAGATTGAGACTGTAGTTGCTTGAGAGTGAACCCAGAAAAAGACATTACATTTAACCCAGCAGCTTTTACCTTACGGGCTAAAGACGCTAGTGCAGTTGCTTGCCAAAAGGGTTCTCCACCAGAAAATGTTACACCAGTGTTGTGCGAATTGCTGAGAATATTTTCGGCAAGAGTATCAACAGCAATCAGTTGGTTAGCCTCAAATGACCAAGAGTTAATATTAAAGCAGCCAGGACACTCACGAAGACAACCTTGTACCCAGACAACTGCACGACAACCAGGGCCATTAACTTCTGATTGATCGACGTAACCCATAATGTTGAGATAGCCAGGGAGAATATCCATGAGTGCTAGCGATGGGTCAGTTGGCTTAATTTCCATCTCTTTAACTCCTTTTAGCCATTGCCTGTTAACCGTTAACTATAGCGGATCGACCGTTAGATAACTGTGACAATTAATGATTAATCTCTCAAAAACTGGATGGGATTTTGAAAAGTCCGCTTTAACTGACTAGACTGAAGTTAATTGCCCAACTAGTATTGATCCTTTTATAGATAAAATCCATGACTCAACAAACTTCTAGAATTTGTATCCTTGGTGGAGGCTTTGGTGGTCTTTATACAGCCTTGCGCTTAAGCCAGTTACCTTGGGAATCTACGCAAAAACCCGAAATTGTTCTAGTAGATCAAAGCGATCGCTTTCTATTCTCCCCTTTACTTTACGAATTACTCACTGGCGAACTGCAAACCTGGGAAATTGCCCCACCCTTTGAAGAACTTTTACAAGGCACTGGGGTACGTTTTTATCAAGGGGTTGTGTCTGGAATTGACATCGACCAGCAACGGGTAAATATAGATGAAGGGCCACAAATCCCTTACGATCGCTTAGTGCTGGCCTTGGGAGGCGAGACACCGCTAGATTTAGTCCCCGGTGCAACAGCTTATGGCTACCCATTCCGCACCATCTCTGATGCCTATCGTTTAGAAGAACGCCTGCGATTTTTAGAAGAATCCGATGCTGATAAAATTCGGGTGGCAATTATTGGCGCTGGCTACAGTGGTGTAGAGTTAGCCTGTAAGTTAGCTGACAGACTCGGTGAAAGAGGACGCTTTCGGATCGTTGAAATCGCCGATCAAATTTTGCGAACTTCCCCAGAGTTTAATCGGGAAGCAGCAAAAAAAGCAATAGAAGCCCGGGGCATATTTGTCGATTTAGAAACCAAAATCGAATCAATAGAGCAAGATAGCATTTCACTAGAGTACAAAAACCAGTTAGATACGATTCCCGTAGATTTGGTAATTTGGACTGTGGGAAATAAAGTCGCGCCCGTAGTGAAATCTCTTCCCCTCAAGCAAAACCAGCGTGGTCAAATCAGCACTACACCCAATCTGCAAGTAATCGATCGTCCAGAAATCTTTGCCTTGGGAGATTTAGCAGACTGTCATGATGTTGAAGGACAGCAAGTTCCCGCTACGGCACAAGCGGCTTTTCAACAAGCTGATTATACTGCTTGGAATATCTGGGCAAGTCTTACTAATCGTCCCCTCCTTCCCTTCCACTACCAACAGTTAGGAGAAATGATGGCATTAGGCAAAGACAACGCCACCCTTACTGGTTTGGGAATTAAACTAGATGGGCCCTTAGCATCTGTCGCCCGGCGGATGGCTTATTTATATAGGTTGCCAACTTTAGACCATCAACTCAAAGTTGGTTTTAATTGGCTGGTGCGTCCAATCATCGACACGCTTTCTCGATAACTGAAGGTTGGGCATTGGGAATAGGGAATTGGAAATTGGGAATGAGAACAAATGACCAATGACCAATGACAATGATTTGCTTTATTTCCGCCAACTTACTTAGCCCGCATTTCTCACAAGCTTGAGGGGCAGAGGGGAAAGAAAAAACTTGGTATTCTCTCCCCTGCTCCCCTGCTCCCCTGCACAAAGTTTTGAGAGATGTAGTGAGAAATCCGGGTTAGGAGATGCTAAACTCTACCCACAGAAGCTCCTAACAAGCCAAAATCTAAAATTCCACATTCAAAATCTTCAAACTTTGATGGAACAACCGAAAGTTATTTTTTTAGATGCTGTGGGTACACTCTTCGATGTTAAAGGCAGTGTGGGTAAAGTTTATAGTCAGATAGCCGAGGAATTTGGTGTAACAGTTCCGGCCGAAACATTGAATACAGCCTTCATCAAAAGCTTTAAAACAGCGCCGCAGCCGATATTTCCAGATGCAGAACTGCAAGATATTCCTCAACGCGAGTTTGATTGGTGGCGGATAATTGCCCTGAACACTTTTGAAAATGCAGGTGTTCTCAAGGAATTTTCTGACTTTTCGGCTTTTTTTAGCGAACTTTACATCCACTTTGGCACTGGCGAACCGTGGTTTATCTATCCTGATGTTTTACCAGCTTTAATCAACTGGCGGCGGTTAGGGATTACTTTGGGGGTACTATCCAATTTTGATTCCCGAATTTACTCTGTATTGCAAAGTTTGGGATTGAGAGAGTTTTTTACCTCCGTTACCATTTCTACCCAGGTCCGTGCAGCTAAACCCGACCCGCAAATTTTTGCTATTGCCTTAGATAAACATAAATGTTCTCCAGAGGCAGCATGGCATATTGGCGATAGCATTGTAGAAGACTACTATGCAGCTAAAGCAGCTGGACTCAGAGGCATTTGGATCGATCGTCAGTAGATCGCAAACTTTCACAAACTTTCACAAACTTTCGCAAAAATTACAGTTTCAGCCCAGTTAATCGGCTAACAAGATTTGTTAAGAGCGATCGCCCGATCAAAATAAGAGAGATGGTGAAAAGTTAAGATTTGAAACATCCGCCTCAGAACTCTGTTCATCTCAATTCCCAATGCCCAATTCCCAATTTCCAATGCTGGCCTAAGACTCGTATGATCGAGATATCAGGAAAACATAACAGCCAGATTTTTACCGCAAAACATGGGCAGTATTTGGGAAATCGATTTTTACTCCCGTCCGATATTGGACGATAATCAGAAAAAAATTTGGGAAGTCTTAGTCTGTGAAAGCCCCTTGGACATCGGCACAAAACCAGATTCTTTGTTTCGCTATGCTCAATATTGTCCCAGTACCCAGGTAAATTCGGGCTGGTTGCGGACAGCGTTGCAGGAGGCTATTGACCAAGCTGGAAAAGCACCAATTAAAATCCGCTTTTTCCGTCGCCAAATGAACAACATGATTACTAAAGCCTGCCAAGATATAGGCATTCCCGCCCAGCCTAGCCGGCGCACTTTGGTTCTCAACCAATGGTTAGAAGAGCGCATGGAGGAAGTGTATCCTCAAGAACCAGGGTATCAAGGAGGGACTAATCCCTCAGTCCGCTTGGAAAAACCTTTACCGCAACGTTTACCAGATGCTTTAGAAGGACAACAGTGGGTATTTGTTACCTTAGATGCTGCGGATTTTGCAGAGATGCCAGAGTGGGAAATTGGCTTTGGTGAAGCTTTCCCTTTAGAGTTGGCGAAAGTTTCACCTGAAGCCCGGATTCCTGGTATTTTGATTTTCTCACCGAGAGCGTTACCCTTGGCTGGCTGGATGTCTGGTTTGGAGTTGGCTTTCTTGAGATTTGATACCAGTGAAGAGGCGAGATTGCTTTTAGAAACCGGCGTTAATGAAAGCTGGATTGTGGCAAATATCAAAAAACCTCAAGTCTTAGCAGAGGCTAAAGGTTTTGAAGAAGCCAAGCAAAAAGCTAACGGAGTGCATTTTATTGGTGTGCAGTCCGATCCCAAAGCACAATCTTTTGCTGGTTTTTGGCTGTTGCAAGAGATTAATCTTTGAAAATGGGGATTGGGAAAGACAAGGGGGAAAAGAAGAATAACCATGCCCAATGACCAATGACCAATGACAAATGACTAGATTCGTTGAGACATGACAATGATTTGGGATAATTAACTGCGTCTATCAGTGTTGATCTGTGGTTTCAAATCGTAACTGTAGGGAAACGCTGATGATTTTTGGATAGTTATCTGCGTCCATCAGCAGAAAGCCCGATCGCCGGCTTTTAGCGATCGCACTTTCTCTTTCAGCGTTGATATGCGGTTCAAAATCCACAATTCACTAAGGGTCATGGATTCTGAAAATTTGTCACAAGATACACTAGCCGAACAGTTGCTGGAACTAGCTATAAAATCTGGAGCAGAAGCTGCTGAGGTGTATCAGTCGCGATCGCTTTCTCGTCCAGTGTTTTTTGAGGCAAACCGACTCAAACAGCTAGAAACTAACCAATCTGAAGGTACAGCATTACGGCTTTGGCGAAACGGTCGTCCGGGACTCACGGTGGCTTACGGTTCTGTCTTAGCCGAAGTAATGGTGGAAAAAGCTCTGGCATTAAGTCAACTGAATGAACCGGAAACTGTAGAATTAGGCTCTAACTTTCAGCCCATCTACCAAGATTTAGGGAAAATTGTACCAGTAGAGATTTTGGTAAATTGGGGCAAGGAAGCGATCGCACTCATCCGCGATGCCTATCCCGATGTTGTATGCAATGGTGACTGGGAATGTGATATTGAAACCACCAGACTAGTCAACACTAAAGGTTTAGATTGTCACTATACCGATACTACCCTCAGCTGCTATGTATCAGCAGAATGGGTACGGGGCGATGATTTTTTGAGTGTTTCTGATGGTCAAACCAAGCGGGGGAAACTCCACCCGAAGATATTAGCTAACCAAATTTTACAACGGTTAATTTGGGCTAAAGAAAATGTCTCACCCCCTACTGGTCGTGTCCCGATTTTGTTCACTTCTAAAGCTGCCGATATGCTTTGGGGTACTGTGCAAGCAGCTTTGAATGGCAAGCTAGTCTTAGAAGTAGCTTCTCCCTGGGCAGAACGCCTGGGGAACCAAGTAGTTGCACCCAGTCTTACCCTTTACCAAGATCCAGAAGCCGGGCCTTACAGTTGCCCTTTTGATGATGAAGGCACTCCGACTAAATCTTTAGTATTTATCCAAAATGGTACTTTACAGAATTTTTATGGCGATCGCACCACTGGCCGCCAACTGGGTACTGACACCACTGGAAATGGTTTTCGCCCTGGTTTAGGTAGCTATCCCACTCCTGGATTATTTAATTTTCTGATCCAGCCAGGTTCGGTATCACTACCAGATTTAATTACACAACTAGATAATGGCTTGATTGTGGATCAAATGCTGGGTGGTGACGGCAGTATTTCTGGAGATTTTTCGATCAATGTCGATTTAGGCTACCGCGTCCAAAATGGTCAAGTAATTGGGCGTGTTAAGGATACGATGGTTGCAGGTAATGTTTACACAGCCCTGAAGCAATTGGTTGCATTGGGCAACGATGGTGATTGGAATGGTTCTTGTTATACTCCATCTCTGATAGTAGAAGGACTATCTACCACGGGGAGAAACAATTAAATCGTAATGGGCTACGCCCCGCTTCGCTAACGTAATTCGTAATGACGCTCTCTACGAGACGCTAAAAGCGAACGAATACTCGCTAACGTAATTTGTAATTTGGGAGAGTGCTTTTGCATAGCAATCCTAAATAGATCATTTATGAACAATAAGATCCCTGATTTATCTAGGAAGTTGGGTATGTAAGCCTTGAGTCAGAAATCAATTCACAAGTGAACTACTATAGGACTCATATTTGATTTTTGAAAAAAACTCAGTACACTTTTATTCCTTCTTCCCAGTCCCCATTGCCCCTAATCCCCAAAGGGGGCCCCGAGTTCCCCAGTCCCCAGTCCCCAATCCCTTACCTCTACGAGTGATTCAGAAATCAAATCGGATTGCTATAACTTATTTACTTATGATAAAAAATACCAATAATCAAAGTAAAAATTATTGGTATTAGGATTGGAATAGCAACTATAAGTCCCCACTTCCCAAACTTAATTTCTTCACCCTCAGATTTTAGAAACGCAATCCAACCTACAACTCCCATCAAAACCCAAATAAACCCAAAGGAAAGAAATATAATGAATACTGAATCTTCCATTTTTCACCAATTACATATATACAAAAACTGGAAATTGAAGAATAATTTAAAAGTCAGAATGGGCTAAACCTTAGCTATCTGCTAACAGAAGTCAGAATCATTTTTAGTGAATCGTCTCCCAAAGCTTAAGAATATTCTCACCACTTCCACCACCGGCAATAGTTTGCCCATCTGGACTAATGGCGATCGCATAAATATATCCAGAACCCGTCTCTAAAGTGCGGATTTGTTTTCCTGTTACCGGATTCCACAGTTTAATTGTCTTGTCACTGCTGCCACTGACAAGGATTACACCATTTGGATTTACGCTTCTTGGTAAAAAGGCGACAGAATTAACCTTATCTTTATGCCCCTTTAAGGTGCGGATTTCCTTCTCTGTCTTCAGATTCCACAATTTAATTGTTTTATCTTTACTGCCACTGGCAAGAGTGACACCATCCGGGGCAAAAGCAACTGAAAGAATTGAGTCTGCATTTCCCGCCAAAGTGCAGATTAATTTTCCTGTCTTCAGATTCCATAATTTAATTGTCTTGTCCCAGCTACCACTGGCCAGAGTTTTACCATCAGGACTAAAAGCCACAGATCCGACACCATTAGTATGTCCCTGTAATGTGCGGATTAACTTTCCTGTCTTCAAATTCCACAGTTTGATTTTCATATCCTTACTAGCAGTGCCACTGGCAAGAGTTTTACCATCAGGACTGAAAGCTACAGAAGTCACTCCATCGGTATTTCCCTCTAAAGTCCGAATTAACTTTCCTGTCTTCACATTCCACAGTTTGATTGTCTTATCCGCACTACCACTGGCGAGGATCTTGTTATCTGGACTGAAGGCTACAGTCCAAATCCAATTGGAATGTCCTTGTAAAGTGTGAATTTCCTCTCTACTTACCGGATTCCATAGCTTGATTGTCTTATCATCACTAGCACTGGCAAGGGTTGTACCATCAGGACTGAAAGCTACAGAATTGACATCGCTGGAATGCCCCTTCAGGGGTTTGGGCAGAAGATAATTTTCCGAGACGCTTTTTGGTGACGGAATCGGCTGAGAAATAGGCAAAGAAGGTTCAGTTTTTTGATTTGAGGGACTCTGGAAATACCAAACTCCTCCCAATCCCAACACCAAAATGCTAGAACCTAATAGCAGTTTACTTTTTAGCGTTTTATTGAGTTTTGGTGAAACTGGCTCCTGATTTGTTGCTGTAGGTGTAAATGTTGTTGAAAGTATAGTATGAGGCACTGATGACAAAAGTGGTAGCCCAAGTGTCAAGTCAGCTATGACTTCATCAGCCGATTGGTAACGCTTTTGGATGTCTCGTTGCAACAGCTTATCCAAAACTTCACCCAACTCTATAGATACAGAAACCTTTTCCTTCCCAACACTGCTCAAATGTTGTCGCCAAGATCCTACCCAACTATAGCCCTCCTGTATCCACAGGTTAGATGGGCGAACCCCTGTTAGTAAATGAAAACAAGTCGCCCCCAAACTGAATAAATCACTAGCTGGGTAAGCTTTTCCATCTTGCATTTGTTCAAGTGGAGTGTAACCGTGTGAGCCAATAACAGTGCCCATCTTAGTCTGCACCGTTGCCGCCAACTGCTTGGAGGCTCCAAAATCAATTAGCACTAACCGCCCGTCACTTTGACGGCGAATAATATTTTGTGGTTTGATATCCCGATGAATCACTCCTTTCAGATGAATAAACTCCAGAACTGGCAATAAATCTAGCAAAAGTTCGCGAATTTTTGTTTCGCTATAGCTTCCCCACATCTGCCATTCCTTAAGCAAGTTTTGCCCATCGATAAACTGCTGTACCAAAAACAGATAGCCATTTTGCTCAAAATAAGCCAACAAAGTTGGTATTTGCGGATGTTCTGCGAGTTCTTGTAGTCGGCTTGCTTCTTGTTTAAATAGCTCAATGGCCTTTGTTAATGGCCCAGTTCCCTGAACTTTTGGGGCAAATTGCTTAACGACACAGCATTCATTCAGCTTGTGTATATCTTCTGCCAAATAGGTTCTACCAAATCCACCCTCATCTGACAACATCTGAGTCGGACGATAGCGACCTCCCAGCAGGGGGAGCAATTCCGCTCTACAACTGTGACAATAGTTGTTTTTATCAGGATTTAGGGGTTTTTGGCAATCGGGATTCACACAACAGAGCATACTGGGAATCCATTTCAATGGGAGTATATATTCATCTTAAGTCATGCAGTATAATCTCTGTTGTTAGTCAATATCACCGAGATACTATACAAATCCCCAATCCCCTTACCTTATTAGGTATTGAACAACTTAA
>NZ_JBALDK010000133.1:0-9236 GCF_036917455.1 Nostoc sp.
AATTATCGGAAGTACGATTTTAGATATTTTAAATGGGTGGTTTATTTGTATCTTGCTGTAATATAATTTTTTGGGTTGCTATGTAATTATTTAACCTTCAGGAGTTTAAAAACTACCGAATAGGGACGTGTTTTGGAATTGAAAAGCTTTCGGTCATTTTCTGCAAGATGATATCGCTCTGGAGTAATTCTTGGCTCTTCAAATTCGTCTACAGAAAAACCTGCTGCCTTGAAGACTTTCCAGTAATCGGAAAGAGGGCGGTGAAACCAGATAAATGGTGTTGTAAAATGGTTCCAAGGTTCGTCGTTGTGTTGTATCCTTTCAAAATAGGAAGAATCCCAACCATAAATAACCGTCCCATCCTCATTTACAGTTGTCGATTTGCCTTGAGGAAAGCAAGGATGTGAGAACACAAGAATTGCAATACCACCAGGTTTAAGAACACGATTAAATGCCTTGACTGCTCCTTCGATATCGAGCAAATCCATCAGAACATAATTCGAGACGATCGCATCAAATTTTTCATCTGGAAGCGAATTAAGTTCAGTGCATGAATCCAAATGAAAATCTATATCTAGATTATTTTGGCTAGCTCTGAATTGGGCAATTTCTATCATCTGAGGTGAAAAATCTATACCAGTTACACTGGCCCCTTTCAGGCAAAGTTGGCGTGCTAGATATCCTGTGCCACAACCAGCATCAAGGACAGACAATCCAGCAACATCACCAGCGAAACTCCATAGTACTGGATCTGAGTTCAGAATTCGATTGCTGTCACCATCATCGCCAACTTGAATATCCCAGTCTTTAGCTCTATTATCCCAGAGTTCAAGTATTTCGTTATCGTCAAAATTTGCCGTCATATCTTCACTTCTGAAAAGAATAACCTAATAGAACTTAATTATTTTCACATGGATATTGACTGAACTTTATGTTTCATTGTAGTGTTGTGCTGCATTTAATTCCTAGCTGAATTGGGAGAGTAAACTTTTAATCGACGTTCAGCCTAAGTTTATGCGATCGCTCTCGGTGCGGCTTGCAGAACTCAAAATTTGGCAACTGCCATAGTGATTTAGTTCCTCATCAACTGAGTGACGGTAGAATATACCTAATTTATAATTCTCATAGCTTCAAAAGCCTAACCATGACGATGCATCCTACACTCCAACGTGCATTTACTAACCGCCGCGTTCTGAAAGTAATTAGCGGCTTAAATAACTTCGACGCTGCTAGCGTTGCTGCTACTGTTAAAGCTGCTGAATTTGGTGGTGCTACTTTTGTCGATATTGCCGCCGATCGCGCTTTGGTACAATTAGCTAAAAGCTTGACAAGACTGCCAATTTGTGTTTCAGCCGTAGAGCCAGAAAAATTTGTGCAAGCTGTGGCAGCTGGTGCTGATTTAATTGAAATCGGGAATTTCGATTCTTTTTATGCTCAAGGTCGCCGCTTTGAGGCTCTAGAAGTGCTAGCGTTGACTAAGCAAACCCGCGCCCTTCTCCCAGAAATCACCTTATCTGTCACCGTTCCCCACATTTTGGAACTAGATCAACAGGTACAGTTAGCCGAAGAATTGGTGAAAGCTGGAGCAGATATTATCCAAACCGAAGGCGGTACTAGCAGTAACCCAGTTCATCCTGGAACTTTAGGATTAATTGAAAAAGCTGCTCCCACCTTGGCAGCAGCTTTTGAAATATCCCGTGTGGTGTCAGTACCAGTATTGTGTGCTTCCGGCATTTCTAGCGTTACTGCACCATTAGCGATCGCATCTGGTGCGGCTGGTGTTGGTGTTGGTTCCGCCATCAACCAACTTAATAGTGAAATAGCAATGATTGCGGCTGTGCGTGGCTTGGTGGAAGCCTTGGCAGCTGCGAATGTAGTAGTGAAATAAGTTAGGAGTTGGGAGGGATGAGTGATGAGTTGAAGAAACTTATTCATTCAAAACTCCTAACTGTAGAGACGCGATTAATCGCGTCTCTACTTCTAACTCATAACTTCTTTCAACGCATAAATCACTTGGTCTTGCTGGTGTTGTGTCAATTCTGGGAACATGGGCAAAGCTATGACTTCATGGCAAGCTTGCTCTGCTATTGGTAAGTCCCCAATTTGATAACCTAGATTTTGATAAACTGGCTGCAAATGTAAAGGGTGGGGGTAGTAAATCATTGAACTCACACCCTGTTCTTGTAATTGACTACGCACCCAATCTCGATATTTGGCGGTAGAACCATTTCGCCCTTCGCCTGAAATGCGAATAGTGTATTGATTCCATACCCCAATACCCTCAGGTAATTCTTGAGGCGGGACGATTCCCGGAATTTGGCTCAGGAACTGATAGTAATAATTGGCGATATCTCGGCGGCGATCGTTCCAAATATCTAAATAACGCAGCTTAATCTGCAAGATGGCTGCTTGGAGAGCATCCAAGCGGCTATTTACACCGATTTTCTCGTGTAAATATCGAACTTTACTACCATGATCTCGTAAGATTCGCAGTTTAGTAGCGATCGCAGGATCTTTAGTCGTTATTGCTCCGCCATCACCGCAACCACCAAGATTTTTGGTAGGGTAGAAACTAAAGCAACCAATATGTCCAATACTTCCTACTTTTGTATCAGCCCACCTTGCGCCTGTAGACTGAGCGCAATCTTCAATGATTGACAAATTGTGAGATTGAGCGATCGCCATTAATGATGTCATATCCACAGGTTGTCCAAATAGGTGAACCGGGATAATCGCTTTAGTTTTGGGTGTAATCGCCGCCGCTACTTGCTCCACATCCAAATTAAACGTAGTAGCATCAATATCAACGAAAACAGGCTTTGCACCGACGGCGCTAATTACTTCAGAGGTAGCAATAAAGGTGAAAGGCGTTGTAATCACTTCATCGCCTGCACCGATTTCCAAGACTCGTAACGCTAAGTAGAGCGCATCAGTACCAGAATTACAAGCCACACATTCAGTAACAGTATTATAAGCAGCAAACTGTTGCTCAAAGCCTTCTACTAGAGGGCCGCCGATATAGCGCCCAGAAGCCAGAACTTCTAAGACGGCTGCACTTACTTCTGCTTCGATGGTGGTGTATTGCTGCTTAATATCAAAGGCAGGGATGGGATTTACACTTTGGATCATGAGTTCTCATTTTATCGGAAGATACAAAGGATGCACTTCGAGAGTCAATTTTTGCTGATTGAATTATTAATCAAAAAGAAGCAACTAAAAGACTATCGCCCAAGATACGCATCTATTAGGGTTTTTACTTAAATTTTGGCGAGCTAGACTGCCGCACATTTAATTTACAGATAGTAGACATACTAGGAGTTTGTCATGTTAAGGTTGTACCATTTTTGAAATTTGAATTGATCAAAGTGATATATATCAACCAAGATCCAACACATCGGATCAAAGTTCCAGGTGTGTGGGTTGCTTTGAAAAGAAAATACTAGGAGATAGAGAACCCATGCAGGATCTGATCGAGCTGAATTTCGTGGATTTAGCTATTGCTGTGGGATTGATGGCGATCGCCATTGGTTTATCTGCCTGGGAAAAATTAGGATTAGAGTTGAACCTAGCCCTTGCTACTGGGAGAACTATCTTACAACTTCTTGTATTGGGATACATTTTAGATTTCATCTTGGCTTTAGACAATGCTTGGGCAGTTTTGGCGCTATTAGCAATAATGCTGACAATTACGGCGATTGTCGCACGAAATCGCATCAGCCAAAAAATTCCTCATCTATTGCCTTTGGTATGGGGTTCAATTTTAATTAGTACTGCCCTGACGGTGTTTTACATCAACTTCTTGATTATTCAACCAGAAAGATGGTACGAACCACAGTATATAATTCCCCTAGCAGGGATAGTCTTAGGTAACGCTACTAATGCAGCTGCGTTAGCAGGCGAACGTCTTGTCAGCACCATTAATTCCAGCCATCTCGAAATAGAAACCCACTTGAGTTTAGGTGCAACGCCCCAGCAAGCAGTTAGCCAATACCGCAAAGACGCTATCAGAGCCGGATTGATTCCGACTCTGAATCAAATGATACTTATAGGCATGGTGGCAATACCAGGCATTACCACCGGACAGTTACTAGCTGGCGTAAAACCTCTCGATGCAGTATCTTACGAAATTTTAATTATGTTCATGGTGGCTTTCGCTAACTTGTTGACAACAGTTTTAGTCACGAAAGGATTGTGTCGTCAATTTTTCAATTCCGCCGCGCAGTTAGTCAGGTGAAGCGGTTGATTTACATCCAAGAATATCTCGCTGTTGTGTTTTTAATTTGCACATTGAGACAGCAGGGGAGCAGAGGCGCAGAGGAGAGGGTTTACAGGTTTTACCTAAAAGATTATGAGGCAACTTGTAGGCGCGACAGCTTATCATGTCCGGTTAATTAGTTATGATTCCCATATCTGTGCAAAAATCGGAAAACCCTATTTCCCCCTGTCCGAATGGCACTAAGAAAAGCTGAAACCTGGTCAGGGCAAGGTGTGGGAGGTTTGTTGCTTTTTTCTATCCCCCACTATCCCACACCCAAAAAGCCTGTTATATCAGGGCTTTGTGATTAACTTACTGCCATTCCCCCCTGCCCCCTGCCTCTTCGTTGACAAGCTTTTTAAGGGAGATGGGGGGATCTTCTGGGGCAAAATAATTAATGTGTGACTACGTGCCAGATTATGAGGCAGCTTTTTCTTCTCCCGTCACTGTTTCATTATGCTGAAATTTTGGGAAAAATGTCTTAACAATCCAGTAAGTCAAGATGTGAGAAAGTAATCCCATAGGGCCAGCAAACAAACACAATGCAAGAGAGTGAATTGTCCAAACACCTGTTTTTTGCCCTTCCCAATAAATCCAGCGCCCGACGAATAAATCCATTACTAAAAAATGAATCCAACCTGTCGCAGCAGCCGTTTCATCTGCGAAAAATCGGGCAATATCAGCTAATTGAGGATTCGATAAAGCTTGGGCATTTTCTGGCGTAATGCTGTTGATAAATAAATACAAATATGCCCCAGCTAACAGCACAAAGGGTAAATATGATGACATTATCTGCCGTGTAACTTTCCAATTTGGCAATAAAATCATCAACACCCAAAAGGGTAACACAAAAATATTGGCGGCGTTAAAAAGTTGAGAGATCGTCATATTGTTGTAAAGTGAAGAATTTTGAGTTATTGTTTTGAATTAACTAATTATTCATAACTCGTAACTATCAGGATATAGATCCCCCATTTCTCTAATCAATTGGGGATCTGGGTATACTTACAAAGCTACAAGTTGTGATTCAATTTCTGAAGACTTCAAATCACGTCCGATGAAAACTAAGCGGGTTTGCCGCGCCTCTTCGGGTTTCCAGGGGCGATCGTAAAATTTATCAAATCGGGTTCCTACGCCTTGCATTACCAAACGCATGGATTTATTTGGCACTGCCACAAAGCCTTTAATCCGGTAAATTTCTTGTTGTTGTGCTAATTTCTCTAACTGCTGTTGCAGCTTGTCTGGATCAAAAGTACGATCCAAAATTAAATTAGTTGAGATAATTTCTTCGTCGTGATTGTGGTCTTCTTCGGTATCGTGATGACTGGGACGAGAATCTAAATTGTCTTCAACTGCGGCTTGAAATCCTAATAATATAGATGCGTCTAGTTGAGAACGATCGCTCTCGACAATCTTCACCACTTTGGGTAACTCTTGCTTAATTAGTTCCTCAACTCTGGCTTTTGTTTCGGCATCCACCAAGTCAATTTTATTCAACACCACCAAGTCTGCACAAGCAAGTTGGTCTTCAAACAGTTCTTGCAAAGGTGTTTCATGTTCTAAATTATCATCTGCTTGCCGTTGGGCTGCGATCGCATCTGGATCGCTAGCAAATGTCCCCGTCGCTACTGCTGCACAATCCACCACAGTAATCACAGCATCCACAGTGGCGGCGTTGCGAATTTCTTGCCAGCGAAAAGCCTTCACCAATGGTTTTGGTAAGGCTAAACCCGAGGTTTCAATCAAAATGCAATCAATACTATCTCGCCGCTTGATTAACTCTTGCATCGTCGGGTAAAACTCTTCCTGCACGGTGCAACACAAACAGCCGTTGGTTAATTCAAAGATATTAATGTCGCCCTCAGCATCTTCCGGGCAAATTTGACAAGATTTTAACAATTCGCCATCAATACCGAGTTCGCCAAATTCATTGACTAAAACGGCAATGCGGCGGCCTTGGTTGTTTTGTAGCAGGTGGCGAATTAGGCTGGTTTTTC
Organism: Nostoc sp.; assembly: GCF_036917455.1. Classification (GTDB taxonomy): domain Bacteria; phylum Cyanobacteriota; class Cyanobacteriia; order Cyanobacteriales; family Nostocaceae; genus Nostoc. The sequence continues at coordinate 6,253 of NZ_JBALDK010000133.1, forward strand.
CACTACCTAAGAAGCCTGTGATCACTGTGACAGGAATTTTCGTAGCCATATTTTTGCCTGATTTACCCAGTATGGTAAGTTTTAGGGGTTACAAACTTAAATACTGAGATTAAGCTTGGTTTGAAGATTGACTTAGTTATTTTAAGCTGAAAGTCTATGGTAAGCCGGAAAATATTGCCGTTGTTGTTGAGTTTAGGTTTGGCTTTGATTCCTCAAATCACTGTGGCACAAACGGTAGAGGAGTTGGAACAAAAAGCGACATCTGCCGAAGAAGTGAAAAATTATGAAGAAGCTGCTAATATTTGGCGGAGTTTCATTAAGCGCGATCCCAAAAACAGCTATGCTTACGTGAAACTGGCAGATGTCTTATCTAACCAAGGCAAGATTGCAGAGACGATCGCTACCTATCGCCAAGCATTGCAATTAACCCCCAATGGCGCAATTTACCTAAAATTAGGGAATTTTTTGGCAGAAAAGGGACAAATCCAAGAAGCGATCGCCTCTTACCGTCAAGCTGTCAAACTCGATCCGAAAACTGATAGTAACTACATTACTTTAGCCAATAAGTTGCAGGAAGTTGGCAGCATAGAGGAAGCATTAATGGCTTACCGTCAAGCAGTTAAACTCAGTCCTGATTCCAATAATTACTATTATTTAGCCGAGATCCTCTTCAAAGCAGGTAAACGACAAGAAGCGATCGCAGCTTACCGCCAAGCCATTAAACTTGATAATAATGGTTATCTTTCATCTGACAACGCTTATGAGAAGCTCGGTGAATTCCTGGAATATTCAGAAGCAGTCACTATCTATCGTCAATTAAGTAAAGATGACCCCAATAGTAAGGTTTTTTATAAAAAGTTAGCTGAACTCTCATTAAAGCGCGGTTTTGTGAACGAAGCGATCGCAGCTTACCGCCAACTAATTAAAATTGAGCCTGACGCTTCAACGTATATGGAACTGGCCGATGTGCTGATGACACAAAAAAAACCCGAAGAAGCGATCGTAGCCTACCGCCAAGCTGTTGCCAAAGAATCTACAGATTATTATTACAGTAAATTAACTAAAGCACTAGCTCAACAGGAAAATCTAGATGAAGCTCTGGCAATTTGCCAAAAGGTGATCAAAAATGGTGAAGGCAGTTATGACACCTGCTCCAATATAAATTTACTACTTCACAAGCAAAAAGGATTTGCAGGCGTAATGGAATTTTATCGGCCCTTGGCAAATCTAATACCACGTCGCCAAATGGCAGAACTTTACATCAAACTTGGCAGAGAGATTTCCTATGGTGAATCTGGTGAAGGTTCAAAACAAGAAGCAGCAGCAGTTTTTCGGGAAGTATTAAAAATAGATCCAGAAAACACTGATGCTCAAGATGCTCTCAAGAACTTAATCGCTTCTTAAAGGATTTTCAACAAATAAATTATCCAATCTTGTGAAGTGGCTAACATGAGCGCCTTTGGCTTGATGAAAGAATCGCTATAACTAAGAATAAAAGTTGGGTTTTGGCAGTTCATCATTTAACGCCCACTTTCCTACAACTTTGGCAAACTCACGGGTAATTTGTAGAACGCATAAATTGAGGGGCAATCTCCCCATGCTTGCTTTTACCAATCCAAAGCAGTCACAGGGCTATTGCCCCTAAATATTTTGAGCGTTAATCGCTCTTTCTCCAGAAACACCTATTAATTATCTTTCATTAGGCTATCTGGGCTTAGATTCCACACACCATACTCCGCAATCTCAACACAGTTACTAATTACTCAGCAGTGACGAGTTCAGTACTGCCGCGTGTCCGTCGCCGTGTGAGGCTATTGTACAACATTACACCGATCGCCTTGATCAAATTGCCTTCCAACTCCTGAAACATCTTCATGTTCGTGCCAAAGGCGGCGTTAGCTTCATCAACGATGCGATCGGTTGTCGCATCATCAAGGGGTAATTCATCCAAATTTTGGCGATATTTCGCTTTGAATGCCTTCTCATCAGGAATTTCTGGAAACTCATAAAAAGCTGTTCCTTGCCCATCAGACAAATTCATCGCCGTTACAGCAATGTTTTTGAGAATTTGTCCCCCAGATAAGTCACCCAGGTAACGAGTATATGAATGAGCAATTAACAGTTCTGGTTCTGTTGCAGATATTTCCCGGATGCGCTGTACATAAGCTTCACCTGCGGGAGATAGTTTGATTTGCTCTCTCCAGTTAGCACCAAAGTAATAACTCAGGTCTTGCTCTAAGGTATACTTGCGGTTTAGCTGGGGAAAGTTGATTTTAGAAAGAATTGGGTGCTGGCTATGCTTTTCCATTTCTTCTTCCATCGCTGAGTAGACGAAGTAGAAGTTAGCAACTAGTTTCCGGTAAGAGTTTTTCTCGACTACTCCTCTTAAAAAGCACTTGACAAAACCTACATTTTCTGCCATTGTGTGGGCTTTTTTAGTGCCTACACGTAATTTGGTTGCTAAATTGCTGCTCATGCTAAATTTCTCAACTTTAAAAAGGTAACTGCCGGAGTTTTAATTTCCGAACGGCTAAAAAAGCCATTAAAACGTTACCTTAAAACTATTTGATGAGAATTTATATTAAAATTTTTTAAGCCGCGATTATTTTGTGCTTTTTTACACAGCGAAAGACTATGAAAATATAACTTTACATTTCGGCATTTTGATTTTTTTGTTGTTGTTAGCTAACTTCCGCTTTCATTCTCAGCTTTCCTGAAAAACACTAATCATAAAGCAAAGTAATATTTGTTACACTTTATTGTTTATTAATAGCATTGCAAAGTGTGAACTAATACAGATAATCAAAACTCAAGTTGATGGCATAAAACGAATAATTAGCTAAAATGTGGAAACTTTACTAATAATGTAAAAACTAATACTGACTTCATGAAATATTTACAATTTTAAAAGCATTAATTCAGTATAACTACGTAAAGATAGTTTGAATAGAATAAATTTCTAAAGAGAAAAAGCATGTCAAAAT
>NZ_JBALDK010000134.1:0-1906 GCF_036917455.1 Nostoc sp.
TACTGTGCGTTCGCTGATTTTAAGGCAGTCAAAGGAATTAATTCCTTGAGAGGTAATGGTTAAGAGGATTTTTGAAGCAACTCCCTGATGAGAGTGGATTTGGGGGTAGTGTGAGTAGAGAATTGTGTCAGGTGGTGGTTCATCGATGAGGGAGACAGAAGTAAAAATAAGCTCCGAGCGGATAGACGATATTCCATTAATAGTTGAATGGCTTGCTCAGATAGAGATAGCCAAACATATCGACCAAAAACTGAAGAAACCGCACGGAAACCACCAAGGAATGAGCTACGGGCAGTTGAGTGTATTATTACTAACGTATATAATCACTCAATCAGACCATCGGCTATGTGCAGTTGAAGCATGGGTAGAAACACATCGAAAGATTTTGGAATTGACAACGGGGTGGTCGATAGGAAACAAAGATGTCAGTGATGACCGATTGGCAAGGGTAATAGAAGAATTAGGCAAGCAATCACTTGCTAGACAGGAAATAGAAATTAAATTAGGAAGGCAGATAATTAGAGCATACGAATTACCGACAAAAATTGCACGCACAGACACAACAAGCTTCAGTGTAAATCATGAAAATACAAGTCATTTAGAAGACAATCTATTGCGTCATGGCTACTCCAAAGATAAACGCCCAGACTTATTGCAATATCGTCAGTTACTAGCAACGCTCGACCCGATGGGAATGCCGTTAGTCAGCGCCACTCTTGAAGGCAATGGAGCCGATGACCCTTTATATTTTCCCACCTGGCAAAAGATACAAAAAGTAATTGGGCACAAACATTTTGTCTTCATCGCTGACTGTAAGGCTGGTTCGATCTCAACCCGTGCCAACATCGCATTAAATGGAGGATTTTACTGTGTTCCCTTGCCAATGAGCGGACAAAACCCCCAATTGCTCAAACAATGGGTAAAACAACCATCAACAGAAATCATCGATATTCGTTTACCCCAACAAGAAGAACACGAAACTGCTGTTGGTAAAGGTTTTGAGATTGAGTTGGGTAAGTTTTGGTTAAATCCAGAAACAAATAAATGGGTTCGTTGGCACGAACGCTATTTGGTAGTTTATTCCCACAAGCTTGCTCTAGGAGCGATTGATAGTCAAAACAAACGCATCAATCAAGCTCAACTTGCCTTGGAGAAATTAGCCAATAAACCAGGGACCGAGCTAGATGTGCTTACTCATAAGGTTGAGAATATCCTCAAACGCCATCGCGTTACTGATTTTTTATCAACTACGATTACAGAACAAACACTAACAGAAACTCGCCATCAAAGACGAGGACGACCCTCGAAGAATACTCTACAACAACAGGTTACTTCGACACGGCTTCAACTCCAATTTGAGAAAATTGATAGTGCAATTGTTGAAGCAGAAACTTTGGCTGGTTGGCGATTGTACGTAACTAATGCACCTACCGAACAGCTAACTTTATCTGAGTCGGTAATGTATTACCGAGATGAATGGCTTCTTGAACGCGGTTTTCATCGCTTTAAGAGGGGTTCTTTGCCTGCTTTACCGATTTACTTCCAGAATCAAAACCGAATCACTGGCTTGATGTTTTTATTAAACATTGCTTTGCGCGTTTTTACCCTTATGGAGTTTGTTGTCAGGCAGGCACTTCAACAAGCTGAAGATTCTTTGCAAGGTCTTTATGATGGCAATCCCAAACGAAAAACCCCTCGTCCTTCGGCAGAACTTATGCTTAAAGCTTTTTGTCACCTAACTCTTTACTTCCTCCCTGATTCTACGGTCTTCATTACCCCTATCAACCAGCTTCAAAAACAGATTCTTTTATTGATGAAAATTCCTGAATCCATTTATGAGCTTGAACTTAAGCCCTGTAAGACATAATTCTCACTCACAAGGTCAAAATGAGCGAACGTCCAGTTA
>NZ_JBALDK010000135.1:0-7553 GCF_036917455.1 Nostoc sp.
ATTGCACAAGGCATTTAAAGTCTGGATAATTCATTAAATTTTATCAATAAAGCAGTTATGAACAAAAAATGGGCTGTCAAACGAATCACAATAAATCTTGCATCAACTGAAAGCGAAAAACTTGAAAAATATTGTGCAAGTACGGGTAGACCTGCAACTGATGTGATTCGGGAGTTAATTCGCTCTTTGACAATAACCAAGTTGTCAGCGTCTGAACAGACTACACCTACGCTAAAATATGATGTTCCCATTCTGAAATAATGGCAATTGAATCACTTGGGTCTGTTTGGCATTATCCAGATTGGACAAGAAAATTCCCAGTAACCTGATACTGCGGTTCTCTAAGTCAATCGATAAAAACAGTATTTTCGCTATCTCAAAAATTGTATCTATTTCACTAATTGGAGCGATCGCTGTCTTACTACGTGTTATCTGGCGATAATCAGAAAACTTGACTTTTAGGGTTAATGTATGTCCTCGCGTTTCGTGTTGCTCTAACCGTTGCTCGACAAGAGAGGCAATCTGTTCGAGTTCTTGTAAAATTTGACTTATATCGCTTAAGTCTTGTGCAAACGAATTTTCTGCACCGATGGATTTGCGAACCCGATTCGCCTCTACTGGACGGTCATCTTCTGCCTTAGCAATTTTGTAGTAATAATGACCTGCTTTACCAAAGTGGTGTATTAGCTCAGTCAGCGATCGCTCTTTCAAATCTGCGCCAGTATGAATGCCGAGTGAATGCATCTTAGCCGCAGTCACCTCTCCAATGCCGGGGAATTTTTCAATCGGCAGTTGCTCTACAAATGCGATCGCATCTTGGGGTAAAATCACCGTTAGTCCATTGGGCTTGTTCTGCCCTGATGCCATTTTTGCAAGAAACTTGTTAATTGACACACCCGCAGTTGCCGTTAACTTCGTTTCCTGGACAATTGCAGTTTTGATATGTCTTGCAATCGTAGAGGCGTAGAGAATATTTTGCTTATTCTCCGTCACATCTAAGTATGCCTCGTCTAAAGCAACCCCTTCCACTAAATCAGTGTAGTGTTTGAATATAGCGTGGATTAAAGTAGAAATCTCTCGGTAAACGTCGAATCTCAGTCTGACAAAGATAAGCCCAGGATATTTAGCGATCGCTGTTACTGAGGGCATCGCGGAATAAATACCAAATTTTCTGGCTTCATAACTGGCTGCTGCAACCACGCCTCGTTGATTGGCGCTGCCACCAACTACTAACGGTTTACCTCGGTAGCTAGGGTTATCCCTCTGCTCTACCGATGCGTAGAAAACGTCCATGTCTACATGGATAATTTTTCTAGTGAGACTTAAACATTTTTGAGGAACAAACAAGCTTTAGACCCATAGAGGGTAAAGGAAATACACCAAATAAGCTGTTAAGCAAATAAGATTGCACATTGAGATCGCAGGGGGGCAGGGGGCAGGGGGCAGAGAGCAAGGGAGAGGGTTTGCACCTTTTACTACCATGAAAATGGTGCAATTTAAAGCTCCAAACCCAGATATGTCAATCAACTAAGTAAAACGATGTCAAAGTCTTTCTACATATAAATTTGAGGCTCTCTTATAGGTGTTTTTTGTCTAAGTCCCACTATTAATTACTCTCGATAGCGTTATCCAACATCAAGTTGATGGGAATACTAATGTCAGTAAGGAAAACCAAATTCTGTAATAAGGTATATAGATGGCGACTGTGAACTCTATCCCCATCATTCCAGGATATCAAATTAACTTTCAACTGTACGCTGGCTCCAGAACCAACGTATATCGAGCTATCCGCCAATCAGACCAACTTCCAGTCGTTATTAAACTTCTGACCTTAGAGTATCCCAGTTTTAACGAATTACTACAATTTCGCCATCAGTATACAATCAGTAAAAATCTCAATATTGCTGGAATTATTCATCCCTTATCGCTAGAAACCTATGGCAATGGCTATATTTTGGTGATGGCAGATACCGGAGAAATTTCTTTAAGAGAATACATTAAAAACTCAAGTTTATCCTTAATAGAAGTTTTAAATATTGCTATTCAACTAGTCCGTATTATCCACAATCTACACGAAAATCGCATTATTCATAAAGATATTAAACCAGCAAATATTCTGATTCATCCCCAAACAAAACAAATTCAACTCATTGACTTTAGTATTGCTTCATTACTACCTAAAGAAACCCAAGAACTTAAAAGTCTAAATGTTTTAGAAGGAACTCTCGCCTATATTTCCCCAGAACAAACAGGTAGAATGAACCGTGGCATCGACTACCGCAGCGATTATTATTCTCTGGGTATAACATTGTATGAAATATTTACAGGAAAGTTACCATTTAATTGTAACGACCCGATGGAGTTGGTGCATTGTCATCTGGCAAAAATGCCATCGCAGTTAGAAGGCAGAAGTAAAGAAATACCAAAAGTCTTATGGAATATTGTCATGAAGTTAATGGCGAAAAACGCCGAAGATAGATATCAAAGTGCCTTGGGATTAAAGCATGATTTAGAACTTTGTTTAGCCCAAATCCAAAATACAGGAGAAATTAGAGATTTTGAAATCGGTCAGTGGGATGTCTGCGCTCGCTTCCTCATCCCGGAAAAGTTGTATGGCAGAGAAGCAGAAGTAGCTAGCTTATTACAAGCATTTGAGCATGTGACTCACGGCGCATCAGAAATCATGCTAGTAGCGGGATTTTCGGGGATTGGGAAAACTGCTGTGGTGAATGAAGTCCACAAGCCAATTACCCGTCAGAAGGGTTATTTCATCAAAGGTAAGTTTGATCAATTCAATCGTAATATTCCCTTATCCGCCTTTGTGCAAGCAATACGTGACTTAATAGCGCAATTGTTGTCAGAATCAGACGCACAATTGGTACATTGGCGCAATCAAATTCTTCAAGTTGTCGGAGAAAACGGGCAAGTTTTGATTGAAATAATTCCAGAATTAGAACAGGTAATTGGTAAACAACCGTCTGCACCAGAACTATCGGGAACGGCGGTACAAAATCGGTTTAATTTACTCTTTCAAAAGTTTATTGCTGTCTTCACCACAAGGGAACATCCACTGGTGATATTTCTGGATGATTTACAATGGGCAGATTTGGCTTCGCTACAGTTAATTAAACTGCTGATAGAAAATCAAAAATATCTTCTTTTGTTAGGTGCTTATCGAGATAATGAAGTGTCACTCACACATCCATTTATGTTGAAGGTGGAGGAACTAAAGAAAGCTGGTAAGACTGTCAATACTATTACTCTTGCCCCCCTTGACTTGAGTGATACTAATCAGTTAGTGGCTGATACTTTACATTGTACGACACAGATATCGCATCCCCTAACAGAATTAATTAATCGCAAAACTAAAGGCAATCCCTTTTTTATCACGCAGTTTCTTAAGGCTTTATACGAAGATAAACAAATTAAATTTAATCACCAGCAAGGTTATTGGGAATGTGATTTTGCTCAAGTAAATGCGCTATCTGTAACTGATGATGTGGTGGAATTTATGACTACTCAGTTACAGAAATTGCCCCAGCAAACGCAAAATGTCCTGAAGTTAGCTGGTTTTATTGGTAACTCTTTTGATTTAACTACTTTGGCAATTGTTTCACAACAGTCGCCACAGTCAGCGGCAGATGCTTTGTGGAAGGTTTTGCAGGAAGGATTGATTTTACCGCAAAGTCAAGTTTATAAGTTTTATCTCAGCCATGAGCAAGAAGTTAATACTAACAATATCGAAAATGTTGCTTATCGCTTTCTGCACGATCGCGTCCAACAAGCTGCTTATTGTTTAATTCCCCAAGACCAAAAACAAGCTACTCATTTAGCTATCGGTCAATTATTGCACGCTAATACACCTGCAACTAAACTAGAAACATATATCTTTGAAATTGTCAATCACCTGAATATAGGCATTGATTTGATAACTCAGCCTGACAAAAAACTGGAGCTAGTGCAACTGAATTTGCTGGCGGGGCGCAAAGCCAAAGCAACGATCGCCTATAATGCTGCTGTCAAATATTGCACCCAAGGTATTGACTTACTGCCTTCCGATGCCTGGACAGAACATTACAAATTAACCCTGAATCTGCATAATGAGCGTTTAGAAGCTGCCTGCCTAAATACAGATTTTGACAAGCTGGCAGCATGGGGTGACGTTGTGTTGCAATCTGCTACTTCTTTGCTTGATACTATCAAAGTCTATGAAACCCGAATGACGGCATTCCGGTCTCAAGGTCAATTTGCCAAAGTAGTTGAGACTGGGTTGCAAGTGTTGAAATTACTCGGTGTGGAATTTCCCGAACAGCCAACTATGGCAGATATTAGCGCAGCAACTCAACAGACAAGGCAACTATGGATGGGGCGCGCACCCCTAAGTTTGCTGGATTTGCCTGCGATGAGCGATCCGCATCAAATGGCAGCCATGCAAATAATGACTACACTAGTGTCCTCTGCGTACATTGGTAAACCGACACTGTTACCACTACTTACATCTAAGCAAGTGGAGATGGCTATCCAGTTTGGCAATTCATCTATTGCTATCTTTTCTTATGCAGACTACGGAGTAACTCTTTGTGGTTTTATTGGAGATATTGATGCTGGGTATGAGTTTGGACAGCTTTCATTAAAGTTACTAGAACAATACCAGATTAACGCTTTTAAAAGCAGAGCATATTTTATTGTCAACAGCTTTATTCGGCATTGGAAAGAACCATTAAATCACAGTATCCCATTTTTGTTAGAGGCTTATCAGAGCGGCTTAGAAACCGGAGATTGGGTATGCATGGCGTTGAACTTAGTGTCATATAGTCAGTGTAGCTATTGGAGTGGTCGAGAATTAAATGATTTGGCTGAAGAAATGGAGACTTATCGGCAAGTTATCAGCCAAGGCAAACAAGAAGCAACGTTAAAATATCAAGAGTGTTACCAGCAAGCGATTCTCAATTTATTAGGACAAGCGGAAATTCCCTATTGTTTAGAGGGCAAAGTCTTCAATGCCGCCCAAATCTTACCCAGCTTACAAGCTGCTAGCAATCGCACGGGATTATTCTATCTTTATCTCAATCAAGCTGTCCTCTGTTATTTGTTCGGAGAATACCAAGCAGCGTCAGAACAAGCAGCCTTAGCAGAACAGTATAGTAATGCTGTAACTGGCTACTTCGTCGTAGTTATCCGAGTTTTTTATGATGCTTTAATTCATTTAGCACGCTACACCGATGTTAATGCCGAAGAACAATCAGCTATTTTAAAGCGAATCAATGCCCATCAAGAAAAACTACAAATTTGGGCTACTCATGCCCCATTCAATCATCAACATCGTTGGCAACTTGTAGCAGCAGAACGCTATCGAGTGCTTGGTCAATTTACTGAGGCGATGGAACATTACGATTTAGCTATTGCCCAAGCCAAAACGCATGGTTATGTGCAAGATGAAGCAGTCAGCAATGAACTGGCCGCCAAATTTTATCTAAGTTGGGGCAAACAGAAAGTCGCAGCAGGCTATATGCAAGAGGCATACTACTGTTACGCTCATTGGGGCGCAAAGGCCAAAACTCAGGATCTGGAAAACCGCTATCCCGATTTACTGCGCGTCATTCTCCAGCAGAGAGTACAATCACTGCATATGCTTGAAACACTATCGAGCAGCGTTAGCTGTGTTATCTCGGTTCATAATTCCACTAATTTGGGTCGTTCTTCTAGCACTGACATTAGTAGCTTTGATTTTGCTGCTATCCTTAAAGCCTCTCAAGCTATTTCCGGCACGATTCAACTGGATGAACTACTGCACAAATTAACACAGATTATTCTGCAACATTCTGGGGGCGAGCGCTGTGCTTTAATCCTACCTAATACTCAAGGAAAATGGTTGGTAAGAGCCATTGCTACACCCGAAACCACAGAACTGTGTACCGAACCTTTAGAGAACAACGCCAACTTACCAATTAAGTTGATACAGTACGTCAAAAACACTCAAGAACTTGTGGTTATTAACGAACTCAAAACTAATTTACCTGTAATTGATGAGTATTTAAGTCAACGACAACCAAAAAGTTTGTTGTGCTTGCCAATTCTCAATCAAGGACACATAATTGGGATTTTGTATTTAAAGAATCGCTCCACTAGTAGTGTGTTTACAAGCGATCGCATCCTCATTCTCAACTTTCTTTGTACCCAAGCAGCCATTTCTCTGGAAAATGCCCGTCTTTATCAAGATTCACAAATTTATGCTCAACAGTTAGAACAATCTTTGGAAAAATTACGCCTCAGTGAAGCCCGCTTTCAGAAACTAGCAGATAATGTTCCTGGAATGATTTATCAGATCCGAATTAAAGCCGATGGTTCAGCTTCAGTTCCCTATGTCAGTTCTGGGTGTCAAACTCTTTACGAAGTCCCAGCAGAAGATTTCCTGTCAGGGAAATGTAGCCTGCGTGATTTTGAACATCCCGATGATGAAGCAGAGGCTTTTCAGGCAGTTGTCGAGTCAGCACAAAATCTTACCCCATTTCAACATGAGTGGCGCATTATTACACCTAATGGAAATATCAAGTGGGTAAAAGCGGCTTCTCAGCCAGAACACGGTGAGGATGGTGAAATGGTATGGGATGGAATTCTGATTGACATTAGCGAACAGCAAGCTGCACTTCGGGAACGCAAACTTGCTGAAGCTGCCATTGAGCAAAAATCTCAAGAACTAGAAAATGCTCTTCAAGAACTACAACAAGCCCAACTGCAAATGATACAACAGGAAAAAATGTCTGCACTAGGTAACTTAGTTGCAGGGATAGCTCATGAAATGAACAATCCCCTCGGCTTTATCTCGGCTAGCCTCAAACAAGCTAAACCTACCTTGGCAGATATCACTGAACACCTAAAACTATATCAAAAAGCTCTACCAAATCCGGAAGCAGAAATTCTCGATCATGCTGAAGAAATTGACTTAGACTATAGCTTAGAAGACCTACCAAACATGATCGACGCAATGGATATGGCTTCTGAGCGATTAAAAAATATCAGCATCAACTTAAGAACTTTCTCCCGTGCCGATAAAGCTCATAAAGTGCTATTTAACATTAATGAAGGCATTGATAGTACAATTTTAATTCTCAAACATCGCCTCAAAGCGAATGAGCAACGTCCAGAAATTGTAGTTATAACTGAGTCCGATAATTTCCAGCCAATCGAATGCTTTCCTGGACAATTAAATCAGGTATTTATGAATATTCTAGCTAATGCTATTGATGCTTTAGATGAGTCAAGTATAGGACAAAGCTTTAAGTATATAAAGCTAAATCCTCACAAAATTATAGTAAGAACTACAATTGAAAATCATACCTTAAAAATATCAATTGCTGATAATGGACCAGGAATAAGCGAAGATGTCAAGGTACGCATATTTGACCATTTATTTACTACAAAAGGAGTTGGCAAAGGCACAGGATTGGGACTAGCGATCGCACAGCAAATTGTGGAAGAAATACATGGGGGTAGAATTGAAGTTAATTCTGTTTTAGGAAAAGGAACAGAATTTATAATTTATATTCCCATTA
>NZ_JBALDK010000136.1:0-8096 GCF_036917455.1 Nostoc sp.
GAAATATTTACAATTTTAAAAGCATTAATTCAGTATAACTACGTAAAGATAGTTTGAATAGAATAAATTTCTAAAGAGAAAAAGCATGTCAAAATTGCTGAATCAAAGTCTTAAGTGCTATTTTTCAGTGTGATTGTGTGGAGTGTTTAAATATATGGTTTCATCTATAACTTGCACACCGGGCATTCCTGGGGGTTCTGCTTCCGAAGTTGAAGGATTGGGCAAAGGGATTGAGAGCAGTTTTGGGCTAAATTCAATCCCACTACCAGCAAATCCTTTATTTGGTACAGATGGGATTCGCGGACGAGTCGGAGAATTACTAAGTGCGCCTTTAGCATTACAAGTTGGTTTTTGGACGGGAATTGTTTTACGTAACCATGCTACTCAAATAGGGCCAGTCATTCTCGGACAGGACTCTAGAAACTCCAGCGATATGCTGGCAATGGCTTTGAGTGCAGGGTTAACAGCAGCAGGCTTAGAGGTTTGGTATTTGGGATTATGTCCTACTCCTTGCGTTGCCTATCTCACCAGCATCAGTGATGCCATCGGTGGAGTGATGATTTCTGCTAGTCACAATCCCCCAGAGGACAATGGAATTAAGGTTTTTGGTGGCGATGGTGGGAAGTTACCGCAAATATTGCAGGCAGAAATAGAAGCGGGGCTGCGTGGGAAAATATCATCGATCGCTAAAGTCAATAATTGCGGACGGCATTACTCACGTTTCGAGTTAGTGGGGCATTATGGCGAGGCGTTGAAAAAACCCTTGAACAGTGCCCTAAATCTTCATGGAATGAAGATTGTTTTAGACTTGGCGTGGGGTGCAGCAGTCGGGTTAGCACCATCAGTATTTACAGAAATGGGGGCAGAGGTAATCTGCTTGCATAACGAAGCAGATGGCGATCGCATTAATGTTAACTGCGGTTCCACCCACCTAGATATTCTTGCCGCCACAGTTCAAGAATTCAACGCCGACATCGGCTTTGCCTTCGATGGCGATGCTGATCGCGTCTTAGCAGTAGACAATACTGGTAGGCAAGTTAACGGTGATTACATTCTCTACCTGTGGGGACGGCATTTACAACAAAACCAACAACTGCCAGACAACCTGATTGTATCTACAGTCATGGCTAACTTAGGCTTTGAAAAAGCTTGGCAACAAATTGGTGGTAACTTAATTCGTACCGCAGTCGGCGATCAATATGTCCAAGCCGAAATGCAGCGAACTGGGGGAATGCTAGGCGGCGAACAATCAGGCCATATTCTTTGCCGTCACTATGCCGTAACTGGAGATGGTTTGTTAACAGCATTACACATAGCATCTTTGGTGAAAGAGGCGAGTGTTCCCTTTAGCGAATTAGTAGATCAAAGCTTCCAGACATATCCGCAACTATTGCGGAACGTGCGAGTTGTAGATCGCGATCGCCGTTTGGGATGGCAAGATTGCGAACCGGTGCAACAAGCGATCGCTCTTGCTGAAGCAGCAATGGGTAATTCCGGCAGAATCTTGGTTCGCGCCTCTGGTACAGAACCAGTAATTAGAGTCATGGTAGAAGCTGCCAATGCCGAACTTACCAACTACTGGACAAATGAATTAGTTTCAAAAGTCCAGCAATATCTAATGGACTAAATTAGCTATTATCTCAGCTTTTAACAAGCGTCAATTTTTCGTCACAGCTTCTACAAATTAGCCAGCCTTGGTTATCTGTAAAAGCTGTGACATTTGTATTTGTATTGTTATCTAGACTTTATCCAGTTTTTCACAACGCGATACTCCGGCAAAGACGTTGCAAAAATGCCGAAACCTATATAAGACAGTCGTTTTAATTTTTGAGTGGAAAAAACATCTGCCAAAAAGCCAGGGTTTTGCTGGATAAATAAAACCGAGTTATTAATTTTGGATAAAGTCGAGCTAAGTCGGAACATGTTATTATTTACTTCGAGATTCTTAACTATAAAACTCACATTTTGCTTTTGAAAAATACTCAGATTTTTCAAAAGTAACTGTTGCCTGTTAAGCCAAGTAACTCCAGAAATCAAAGCTGATTCCTATATTTATTTTAAGGATAATATCATGCTTGTTTTTGTTATCCCACTTAAAAGTGCAAAAGTTTCCAAATCCTGGGAACGTGTTACACAATTATTTGAAAGATGTATTAAATCAGTTTGCAATCAAACCTCACCTAACTTTCACGTTATTGTTGTTTGTCACGAAAAGCCAAAAATAGAATTCAAAAATTCTCATATCACATACGTTACAGTGGATTTTTCCCCTCCCAACGAGACTGATCCTGTAGCTAAAGGAGATACAGATAAAGGGCGTAAAATTATGAAAGGACTGATTTATGCTAAACAATTTTCTCCTACTCACACTATGGCAATTGATGCTGATGATTGTGTTAGCAAAAATTTAGCCAAATTTATTCAACAACATCCCGAATCTGATGGATGGGTTATCAATAAAGGTTATAAATATCAAGAAGGCAGTGAATATATATATATTAAAAGAAAAAACTTTTATAAAATGTGCGGTAGTTGTAACATTCTTCGCTATAATTTGAACTATTTACCCGAAAACGCTGAATATAATCGGGGCTACGGATATTATAGATATTATATAGATCACGGCAAAGTTAGGGATATTTTAAAGAACCAAGGAAAAGCTATTAAATCATTACCATTTGCAGGAGCAGTTTATATCCTGGATACAGGAGAAAACCTTTTTGATAATTCAAAAAGATTGAGATTTAGTATTTTTAATCGCAAATTATTAAATCAATCAGTTAAAGACGAATTTGGATTGTACAACTTACAGCAATCCCAAAAGATTTGTCAAGTATAATGTATTACCCCGATGCTGATAGGCTACAGCACTACTATGCCGAAAATAAAGTCAAAATCCAAGACATCTAAAAAGTCGAAAAAAAAGGGTTCCAAGGAAACTTCTACCCTTAGCCTTAAAGAACAGTTAGCCCAAAAACGCAAAGCAGCCCTAGCACGTAAAGAACTCATTAGTTTACTGACCACCGCCACTTCTTGCGGTGTCTTCGTTGGGATTGTACTTTTTTTCGTAGGTGGAATTAAAGCAGCACTTCCTGGTGTTTTAGGGATAATCATCATGTCCCTTTCTTACAAATACCCGCGCCAAGCGCTATATGCCTTCATCATTTATGTACCTGTTGGGGGTACTATCACTTACTACTTGGGCAGTAGTCCTATACTCCAATTAGCTAAAGATGCCTTTTATGTTCCAGCGCTAGTTGGACTTTGGCAAACTTGTCGAAAGCAGGGATTACCCCTAATTATTCCCCAAGGCATTAAAATCCCACTTTATATTGTCTTGGGTTGCAGCATACTAACACTAATATTTGTCAATGGTGGACAGCAGTTTAACCCGCCTAGCGTGGGATTATTGGAAAAAGCAGAGAAAGAAATACCTTTAGGTATGGGAATTCTGGGACTGAAAGTATTTTTAGGCTATGTCCCTTTGCTTGGTTGTGCTTACTATCTAATTCGGGATAAGCGGGATTTTCTCTTTTTATCGCGCCTCCAGATTGTCCTGATACTAGTTTGCTGTGTGCTGGGATTTATCCAATACCTGTTACTACTAACTGGTATATGTAAAGGCACTAGAGGTCTTGAAGGAAATGCCCTATTTGTCACATCACTAGAAGCCCGATGTTATTTTGGTGGAGCGCTCTTATATAGTCCCGAAGAAGGAGTGATTCGTCTACCAGGAACATTTGTAGCCCCTTGGCAATGGGCGTGGTTCCTAATTTCCAGCACCTTTTTTAGCTTTGCGACTGGCTTCGCTGACTCTTCCACATTATGGCGGGTGTTAGGTTTAGGTTCTTTGGTGGCAGTCTTTATCAATGCTGTAATTTCTGGACAAAGAATCGCCTTAGCCTTAGTACCCATCTGCTTCGGGATTTTGCTATTGCTGACTGGTCAAATTGGCAACCTTAAACGGTTTATTCCCATAGGAATAGGACTTGCCTTTATTTTAGGAATAGCAATGGTGACTAACCCTACTGTCGTCCAAGAGAGAACTGAGAGTTTTACTAGTCGTTGGGACGCTTCACCACCTCAAGATTTTATCGTCCAGCAATTTGAAGAGAATTGGAAAAACGTCGATGGGCCTTTGGGAAGTGGCTTAGGTCGAGCAACTAACTCTGCTCGCGCAATGGGTAAAACTAAACTCGTGGAAACCTACTATCCTAAAGTCCTTTTTGAAGTTGGAATTGTTGGAGTACTAGCTTTTCTAAGTTTGGTAACAACTTTAACAATTATTGGCTTTAAAACCTATCGTTCCATAAAGAACCGTAATTTCCGCAGTTACGGAGCGGCTTTGTGGGTGTTTATATTGTTTATTAGCTACAACACCTACTACTATCCTCTGGATGTCGATCCTGTTGCTGTCTATTATTGGTTTTTTGCGGGAGTTCTTTTTAAATTGCCAGAACTGGAGAAACAAGATAAAGAAGATGCTAATCCTCAGCACAAAAACCAGAAAAAACGTCTAAAAACAATTTAAATGAAAGAAAAATGGCAAAAGTTGTCATAGGAGGTCAAAAACACCTCAGCATTCCTAACCTACCTCGAAATTCTCAGCATACACTCATCCGCCCCAAGCCTTTCCCGGCAGGTAGATATCCTATAGAAAAAATTTGGTATCCTTTAGGCAGCTTTATGGCTTGGCAACCTGTATGGGAGAGATACCAAGCTATTCATTCTTTCAACAGAATTTTATATACAAATAAACCTTGGTTTCTCACCTTTGAGGATCATCGTGTTTTATTTAGAAATCCCCACAATCAAGGTGATGCGGCAATTTATGAAATCTTAAATAATCGATTAGCACTAGATAATTGTCAAAAAATTATCGCTATTTCTGATTATGCTAAGTTGAGATTAATTAAGCGGATAGTAGGTTGGAATATAGAAGAGAAAGTAAGTAAGAAATTGCAGGTTATTCATCCCAACTTCCCAGTCAGAGTTAGCAAATCAAAATTTTATCAGGAACAGCAAAATCTCCAGCTTATATTTATCGGAAACCATATTGCCCGTAAAGGTGGAATTGTTGCTTTAAGACTCGCTAAGAAAGCTGAAAAATTAGGTTTACCGATTACTGTACACATAGTTTCAGAACTAGGACATGGTTCAGGAGTTCCGACTGATTTTCCCGATCGCAGTAAATATGTAGAGGATTTAAAGTTACTGAAGTTAAATAACGTTATTTTTCACAAAAATATTCCTAATGAAAAAGTTCTTGAGTTATTATCGCAAAGTCATTTTCAATTAATGGCGACATTACATGATACTTATGGCTATAGTATCATTGAAGGCTTTTCTGTTGCAACTCCTGCAATTACGACAAATGTATGTGCTTTACCAGAGTTAGTTCGTCATGGCGAAAATGGTTATATTTTAGAGTTACCAATTAATGAAATTAGGCACTGGAGCAATTGGGTACATGGAGAGAAAACTAAAAGCGATGAATATTGGGAAATTGTCAATAGTACATACGATTATTTAGCAGAACAAGCATTGCAACAAATCATTCACTTTCTTGATAGAAGTGATAAACGAGAACATTATGAATTTTTAAGTGCAGGAGCATTAGCTCAAGCGCAAATTGTACATAACTCCGAAAAGCAAAATGAGTTATTTGATAATCTCTACGCGGCTGCGGCGGGAGGATAAAAAATTAAAAGCAGTTGTAACTAGTTTTTCGGTTATTGACTGAATATAAATTAAGGCAATAGTAGCTGATAAATTTTAATAAAAATTTATCAGGTTACTCTCAAAGTAGAAAAAGTACTTAATAAAAATCATGAATAATTATCCTTTAATTTCTGTAGTTATCCCGACTTATGGTCGAGAGGAAGCGCTACGGGATAGTATTGTAGATGTCCTGAAACAAGACTATCCAAATTTTGAAGTTTTAGTAGTAGACCAAACCCAAACCCACCAACCAGAGATTCAAGCTTACCTAGAAGAGATGGCAGGGGCAGGTAAAATCAAATGGTTGCGCTTAGATTGGGCAAGTTTACCAGGGGCGCGAAATTATGCTGTGCGGCGGGCTTCTGGTGAAATAATATTATTTATTGATGATGATGTTCAGCTAACCGCTGGATTGTTAGCAGCCCATGCAAAAAATTATGTGCAAAGTCCTGAAGTGGGGGCTGTCGCCGGACGGGTATTTGACAGAATGAAATTAGGTGATTCTGGAGGAGATTTACAGATTGAATATCTGCCTCCCGAAGCTATGGATCCAGGAATTGCTTGGTATCATATTGATTTAGTACATACAATAAAACCCCAGCAAGTGCTGACAGCGAGGGGTTGTAATATGTCATTTCGCCGCGAAATTTTTACTAAGTATGGGCTAAGGTTTGATGAAAGGTTTCGCGGTAGTGCAGTGCGGGAAGAGTCAGATTTTTGTTTGCGGGTGCGAAAGACGGGATATAAGATTTGGTACGACCCAGAAGCCCATTTGGTGCATTTAGGCGAAGAAACAGGGGGTTGTCATGATATTAGTATGCGATCGCTAAAATATCAACTGACCTTCTACCACAACCATTTCCTACTAGGGCTGAAAAACCTGACTGTGACTCAAGCTTTACGCTTATACGGTCGTTTATTTGACTGTCACGTTCTGGGACGACCACCTTGCCATAAAAGTGGTTCTCCCATCAAAATTGCCACTCGCGCTATATTCTACATTTTGGGTTTTTTCAAAGCCTTGGGTAGTGTCATCCAATCGTTATGGAACGATGGTCAAATTTACAGTCGATTGGATGAACAAGTTTAGTTAGAGTTAAGAGTTATAAATCAGGAGTTAGTGAATGACAAATGACAATTAATAAATATCAATGAAAATCTTAGTTGCTAGTCACACTTATATCGTAGACCTCAACTGTGAGAAATTACGCGCTTTGTCTCAACTAGAACCGGGAGTTGAAGTGACAGTTGTAGTCCCAAAGCGCTGGAAACCAGGCGGCGTACAAAACAGAATTATTGAAACTGAATACCGTGATGAAGGCACATTTAGAATAGTTCCCGTTTCTAATTTTAGTCAAAATCATCAGGGACTTCTTACTTTTGGCGCTGATTTGATATCTTTGCTAAAACAATTTCGTCCGCAAATCATCCAAGTAGAACAAGGGTCTAGGGGACTGGCTTATACTCAGATGATTGCCTTAAATCAGCTATTAGGACTCAATGCAAAAAATGTATTTTTTACCTGGTGGAATCTACCATATAATCTAAAACTACCAATTGCTTTATTAGAAAAATATAACCTCAACCACAGCCACGGCATTATTTCTGGCAATCAAGACGGGGCAGAAGTTTTGCGACAACGAGGATATAAAGGGGCAATTAAAGTTATGCCGCAATTGGGTGTAGATGAAAGTTTATTTACTCCCAAAGTCCAACCAGAGTTAGCAGCTAAGTTTGGTATTGATAAAGAAGATTTTGTAGTAGGTTTTGTTGGTAGATTTGTGCAAGAAAAGGGTTTGTTAACGCTTTTAGAAGCCTTAATTGCACTGAAAAATAAACCTTGGAAATTATTGCTGCTGGGACGGGGAGAATTACAAGCTGAATTAATCAAAGTTGCGGCAGAAAATAATATTCAAGAACGGCTAATCTTAATAGAAAGCGTCCCTCATGATGAGGTTGCAAACTATATCAATTTAATGAGTACGTTAGTACTGCCCTCAGAAACAACTTACAAATTTAAAACCTTAACTTCTGCTGGCTGGAAAGAACAATTTGGTCATGTAATAATTGAAGCGATGGCTTGCCAAGTACCTGTGATTGGTTCTAACTCTGGTGAAATTCCCTATGTAATTGGCGATGCTGGTTTAGTATTTCCTGAAGGTGATGCCCAAGCCCTTGCTAATTGCTTAGTTCAATTAATGGATAAACCAGATTTGGCTCACACTCTGGGTGAAATGGGTTATCAGAAAGCAATGGTTAAATATACAAATAAAGCTTTGGCTAAACAACAATTAGAGTTTTATCAAGATTTAGTCATTAGTCATTAATAAATAACAAATGACAAACAAATGAAGATATTACAAATTGTCCCCTCT
>NZ_JBALDK010000137.1:0-941 GCF_036917455.1 Nostoc sp.
GCTAATGCTACCAACCCGACCCTTTGCCAAATTAAACTTCGTTGGGTCTTGTGTATTTCCAGCGAGGATGGTGTAAGCTGCGGGATGTTTGTCAGACCAAGCAGTACGTAGTCCTGCCGCGCTAGCTACGTCAAAAATGGTATTTACTTTCAGGTACTGGTTGGGGTAAACAGGGTTGCCATTGCGATCAACTGGCAATTGGGTTTGATCAAATCCTTGACCGCCATCTAAAGTGCCACCCTTACCATTAGTCCAAGATGCATCAACGTTTTCAGCAAATTCTACGACAGTACCCGGTTTAGCGATGCCTGTGGTGATTTGGGCAGCAGTAGTGCCTGGGGCATACAAGGCGCGACTGTAGGATTTATCATAAAATACACCAGTCGTACCGGGGTTAGCACCAGTGATATAGTTTAGCTCCCCAGGAAAGGAATCTGATGGTGCAGAAGCAAAAGCATTGGTGTATGTCACACCAACTCTCTGCAAACGCTTGATATTTTTCAAAGAAGATTGCAGATTAGCAACTGATAGATCCGAGTTGTGCAATCCATCAATCGAAATAATCAGAACATGACTAAAGCGGGCAGTTGTATTTCCGAGACTGATTGCTTGGACACCAGGAATCAGGGTGCTGCTAACAATCGCCGTCGTCAACACCCCAAAAAGCGTTTTCTTCATTGTGCGTAACTAAATTGGAAAAATGGCTTATGATTTCAAAAATCTGTAAAAATCCGTAATTCAAGGGCTACTTATTTTGGCAATGGCTCTCGCCTAGCATTTATCAAACACTCCAAGAATCAACCCATTGAGAGCATTGAAGAGACAGAGCGAAATATATTCACAGATATTGATTACAAATATGCGCGGGTATTAAATGCTTGCAGTGGGTTTTACGTGATTTTGGTGATTAGTGGAAAGCACAAATTTGATTAAATCAATAA
>NZ_JBALDK010000138.1:0-54155 GCF_036917455.1 Nostoc sp.
AATATAAATTACATCATTAATAGTAATAATACTTACTATACCTATTTTATATCTACCACAGATACAGCCAGAAAATCATATCTTTGGCTTCATCTTGCAACTTCTTCTTAGTCTATATAAGTGTGGATAAACACCATATTACGGGTCATAATTTCGCCAATATTTTACTCAGGCTGGGATGTAGACTAACTCCTGCAACCATATCAATCCCTATTAAATGCCTCTCCGCATCAGTGACATAAAGATAATAAATTATCTCACTGGGATTAGCTAAATTGTGAATTCGCTCTAGGATTTGAGATACTGTAAAGTTTTCTTTCAAGGAAATTAACTCTAGCGTCATGATTCGCCCAACAGTATCAGCTTAATAACCCAATATTAGGGTTATAGCTTGGCATTCTGCTGAACTCCGTTGTTTTAAGGGATGATTGACGATTTATGGCCAGTAATTCATCAAATAACCTAGCTAGTGCTTATCGTAAGTAACTTGGCGGGAATAAATCAACTTATGTTAAGAAAGATAAACATGCTTAAAACCTGATTAATGACTGACGACAAAGGATAAATGACAGTTTTTCCCAGTTAGCTTTAATTGCGCCGATCTACTTAGCAAATATATAAATTGATAGTCAATATCAAGCATAGATAAATAACACTTTTTCAAATCTTTAAATATTAAAACTTTTCTTTATAGAATTTTCATGTAATTAATAACTATGCAACCAAAAAACATGAGATCATCCAGTGTGTTGGTAATTTTTATTTAAAAATCATCAAAACTTTGATCTTCCTTTAAAAAAGGATAGAGCAATGTGAATATTTAAACAAAGTTCCACAAAAAAGATAGACATAACACGGTGTTCTGGTGTCAAATGTGTAATTGATTAATCATAGAACAATACGTAAAAATAGATATGTCAAATTACGCTTTTTATTACTTAAGTATGTATATTCTGTAATCGGGTATTCCTTTGCCTCAACTTTATGCATTAGCACAAAGGTGAGATTAGAAGCTCTCAAGAGAGGTAATTTATGATTTTTTAAATTCACCAAACGGAATTTACATACATCAAAAATTCAGAAATTTCTTGAAAGAAGATAAAGATTCATAAGGACTAATATGCCCTTAAAGTAGTCTCTAGCGCTTCTTGCTCATAAGTGTTTTTCTATATACATGCTTTTAAAGAAGATATAGCAACGTATATAGCCTCATATTGTTTTATTTGCATTGATACAAATAGGCAGTAAAGGAGCATAAATATAAATAATTTGTATTAGCAACTGAGGGAAATAGTGTTGAAATTAATAAATATATTAATAGGCAAATAAGGCTCCGCTTATCAATATGTTTAAGTTCAAATCATTCTGCATTTTTTTGAAACCATTCAACATAAAACTAATCTACAAGCATTGATTGTGGAATTAGTTTTAGTACTATTGTGAGGCATATATCTCAATGAGTGATTCACAGGTTCTTAATCAACCGTTGTCAGTAGCTGCAAGTTCAACAGTTACTCCATCAGCTCTACAAACCATCGATCCAACACAATCCAGTATTGCTCGGGCTAGCGCCACTGCGCTCTCTCAGGGAAATGGACTGAAAGCAGAGTACTACGATAATATCGACTTTACAAACCTGAAGGTAACTCGCATAGATCCGACGGTAAACTTTAACTGGGGCGGGGGTTCTCCAGATCCTTCCATAGGTGCAGATACCTTCTCAGCCCGTTGGACAGGTCAAGTAGAAGCCAAGTATAGCGAGACTTACAACTTTTACACCACTGCTGATGATGGTGTACGACTGTCAGTGAATGGTCAGCAAATCATCAATAAGTTTGTCGATCAATCTGCCACAGAATCAAGTGGCTCGATCGCACTAGTTGCTGGTCAAAAGTACGATATTAAACTCGAATACTACGAAAATCAATACAGTGCTGTTTCCCAGCTGTCTTGGTCAAGCAATTCTCAGACAAAGCAAATCATTCCTCAGTCACAACTGTATAGTAATCTCAACGCACCTGGTAATGGCAACGGACTACAAGCCCAGTATTACGACAACGCCGACTTTACCAACCTGAAGGTAACTCGCACAGATCCGACGGTAAACTTTAACTGGGGCGCTGGTTCTCCAGATCCGTCTATCGGTGTCGATACCTTCTCAGCCCGTTGGACAGGTCAGGTGCAAGCCAAGTACAACGAGACTTACAACTTCTATACCACTAGTGATGATGGTGTGCGACTGTGGGTAAATAATCAACTACTCATCAATAAGTTTGTCGATCAATCTGCCACAGAATACAGTGGCTCGATCGCATTAGTTGCAGGTCAGAAGTATGATATCAAACTCGAATACTACGACAATCAATATAGTGCCGTTTCGCAACTATCTTGGTCAAGCAATTCTCAGACAAAGCAAATCATTCCTCAATCTCAACTGTATTCGCCGGAATCTCCAACCACCATCACATTAGGATCGGCTTCCACGACTGTAAACGAAGGTGCTGGTAATGCCATCATCACATTACTGAGGACAGGTGATCTAAGTGGCACATCTTCAATTAAGTATGCCACCTTCTCTGGGACTGCCACAGCAGGAGTTGACTACGGAAGTGAAGGCACTGAAAGCGGTGGAACAGTTATTTTTGCACCAGGACAAAGCAGCAGACAGGTAGCTATTCCCATCAATGACGATTCTTTAATAGAAGCAGATGAAACGTTTAATTTTGTTATTGAGCAGCCAGATGGGGCAGCACTAGGACTCCAAAGAACTCTCCAAATTACGATTCAAGATAACGATCGCTCTGGCATCGATTTCAGTCAGCCAGTAGTTAATGAGGGTGATGGTACTGCTACGGTTACAGCTACACGCGGTAACGCTATCGGAGCTGCTAGTGTGAACTACGTAACTATGGATGGAACTGCGAAAGCGGGATCTGACTACCAGACTGTATCTGGAACCTTGTCTTTTGCAGCAGGACAAGTCAGCAACACAATTGTTATCCCTATAATTAATGACAATGTTGCGGAATCAAATGAAGCATTTACTTTGAAGTTTAGTAACGCAGTTGGAGTCCAACTAACTAATCAACAGACAACTATCACTATTCTTGATGATGACTCTGGTAAGTTTGCTATAGATTCGGTAGCTTCTGGTTTGACTCAACCCACAGCTTTTGACTGGACATCTGACGGTAATACCATGTTCATTGCCCAGAAAGATGGGGTAGTGCGAATAATGAAAAACGGCAGTTTATTAGCAACACCATTTATCGATATTTCTGACGAGGTAAGTGATGTTAACGATCGCGGTTTGTTAAGCATTGCCGTACACCCAGATTTTGGCAAAAATCCAAACGGTAACAACTACGTTTACCTGTTGTATAGTTACGATCCACCAGAAACCGATCCAAAAAACCCTAAGAACAACCCCAATACCACATTGGACGATCGCGACAAGAGAGCGAATCGGACTGGAAGGCTAACTCGCGTCACAGCCGATCCCAACACTAATTACACTACTGCCATTGCTGGCAGCGAAGTTGTGCTGATAGGCACAAATGGCACTTGGGATAATATCAGCCACCCAGATGGAGACAGCACAGATGTCACACTTGGCTACGCACCATCAGGAATTATCAACAAAGATACTGGTAAGATGTTCACCAGCTTGCAAGATTATCTCAATAATCTTGATAAAGTCCAAAATATCCAGAATTTTGTCGCCAACGATAGCGCCTCTCACTCAGTTGGTACTGTAAAGTTTGGTACTGATGGTTCTCTGTTTGTTAGCTTCGGAGATGGCACTTCTTACAATGGCATAGATCCGCGAGCAATTCGCGTCCAGGATATCGATAATCTGTCCGGTAAGCTTTTGCATATTGATGCGATTACAGGTCAAGGTTTATCAAGTAATCCTTTCTACAATGGCGATCCCAATAGCAATCGTTCCAAGGTCTATGACTTTGGTCTGCGTAACCCCTTCCGGTTCACAATTGATAAGAACACTAATACCCCCTATATTGGTGATGTTGGCTTCAGTACTTACGAAGAGGTGAATATCGGAAAACCAGGACAAAACTTTGGCTGGCCATTCTATGAAGGTGGTCTTGATGCCAATGGCAATATTGTCAGTCTGAAACAACCAAAATATGCTGTCCTAGATGCGGCGCAAGATTTTTATAATAGTGGCAAAGCAGTTACAGCGCCAGCTTACACCTACAAGCATTTTTCTTCCAATTCGATTATTGTGGGTGACTTTTACACAGGTAGTACTTTCCCCTCAATCTATCAAGGATCTTTATTCGTTGGTGATTTCAGTCAAGGAACTATCGATGCTTTGAAATTCGATAGTAGCGGCAAAGTTGTCTCAGTTAATCGGTTTGCGACCCTGACGGCAGACCAAGGAGTATTTACACAAATTACCACTGGACAAGATGGTAATCTGTATTTTTCAAACTTCGTCACAGGCGAGATCGATCGCTTCCGATTTGTTTAGAGATGACATATCAGCGAATAGTTATGTAACTATTCGCTGATTTTGCTCAAGATAACTTTGTCAGAAATCCCAATAGTTTTTTGGTATTTGATGTTAAGAGTGTGCGGCGATAAGCATCAGCCGCCTTTTTTATAGCTTCGGCTTGAGTGGGATAAGGATGAATCACACTGCTTAATTTACTCAAGCCGATTTTATTCACCATTGCTGTAGTTATTTCTGAGATCGTTTCACCCGCATGACTGGCGACAATAGTTGCACCGATAATTTCATCAGACCCCTTTTTATGGTGGATTTTGAGAAATCCTGATTCTTCACCATCTGCGATCGCTCGGTCTACACTATTAAAAGGTATCTTGATTGTCGTCACTTCAATACCTAATTTCTGCGCCTCGTGTTCGTAGATGCCTACGTGGGCAATCTCTGGATCGGTATAAGTTACCCACGGCATCACTAGATTACTGAGTTTCGAGCGCCCTAAACCAAAGGGAGAAAACAGCGTATTTTTAATTACAATCCGCGCCGCCGCATCAGCAGCATGGGTAAATTTCCAGTTCATGCAGATATCGCCAGCCGCATAAATTTTGGGATTGGTCGTCTGGAGGTAATCATTTACCTTTACACCTTGGCGCTTGTCGTATTTCACCCCCACTGATTCTAAATTTAAACCTTCCACATTTGGCGATCGCCCTGCACCGACTAAAATTTCATCTACTGTCACCGAATCTCGATGACCATTGGAGGAAAAGTAAAGCCGTTTCCCCTGAGTAACAGTTACCACTTCTTCTAATTTGGAATTCAAAACCACGCGAATTCCTTCGCTAATTAAAACCTTTTGCAGAATTTCAGCAGCTTCAGCGTCTTCTTTATTCAACAGATGAGAACCGCTATGGAAAAGTACCACCTCAGAACCCAAGCGCCGGAAAGCTTGCGCTAATTCGCAACCAATGGGGCCGCCACCAATCACCGCCAAACGTTCCGGTCGTTGAATTAGGGAAAAAACCGTCTCATTAGTTAGATAACCCGCCTTTTCAATTCCCGGAATCGACAGTTGTGCGGCTCTTGCGCCAGTAGCAATTACAGCTTTTTTAAACCGGAGGGTTTGGTCGCCAACTTCCACGGTATTTTTACTTGCAAATCGACCGCTACCTAAAAAGACATCGACACCTAACTTTTGAAACCGCTCCGCCGAGTCATTATGACTAATATCAGCCCTTACCCGCCGCATCCTGGCCATGACTTTGGGAAAATCAACATCAATATTATGTTGGGGAATATTAACTCCCAATTCTTTAGCATCCCAGATTTCGCCAACGACGCGGGCAGACCGAATAATAGTTTTAGATGGTACGCAACCAACATTTAAGCAATCTCCACCCATGAGATGCTTTTCTATTAACGCCACTTTTAAACCCAAATCCAAACCCGCAGCCCCCGCAGCTACCACTAATCCGGCCGTACCAGCCCCAATTACTACCAAATCGTAAATATCTGCCGGTTGAGGATTAACCCAATTTGGCGGATGGACGTAAGACACTAACTTTTGGTTATACTCATCCGTTGGGCGAACCGTGACTCTCTCTAAATCTGAATTGGTCATTAGTTAAACCTCTTCTAAGAATTGTAAATACTAAAGTCAACTGCCTTTTGGGGAATTCAAAATTAGGAATCCCGATAAATTAAGGCGGCTCAGTCTTTTATTTTTTATGCTTGTTTAATAAGGAATACAGCCTTTGAATTATTTTGTCCGTTTGGGAATTGACAGATTCGATTGAAGCTTTCCTGTATAAACCTTTTAACAATCGATAATTTACAGCAATTTGCTGTTGAACAGACCACAGTGGGGTAGCACAATTATGCTGTCCTACAATTCCTCTTCTAAAGCTTTGCGTGCAATTCGGGTGACATAAACTGTAACGGCGACTGTCGCAATTAAACCCAAAATCCGAATTACCCATTGTAAAGTTGGGTTGCTAGGTTGAGCTTCAGTACCAATCATGGCTAGATTACCTGCAAGGGAACCTATATAAACGTACATAATAGTTCCGGGAATCATCCCTATAGAGCCGATGAAGTAATCTTTAAGTGATACTCCCGTGATGCCAAAGGTATAATTTAATAAATTGAAAGGAAATATGGGTGAGAGTCGCGTTAACAGGACAATTTTTAATCCTTCTCCACCAACTGCTTGGTCAATGGCGGCAAATTTTTTGTTATCTGCAATTTTACCAGCGACCCAGCCCCTTGCTAAATAACGTCCCACAAGGAAAGCAGCAGTAGCGCCAAGGGTCGCACCGATAAATACGTAGAGAGAACCCCAAATTGCACCAAAAATTACACCTGCTCCCAATGTGAGAATAGAACCTGGGAAAAAAGCGACGGTAGCGATAATATAAATGGCAATAAAAGCTATAGCTCCCAACGCACCCAAGCTATCAATCCACTGTAAGGCTTCGCGTAAAATAGCTTGGGGATTAAAAGAATTTGGATTTAGAGATTCTTGTGCAGAAGCCGAGTCTGTATTTAATAAAAAAGCGCTTACCAATATCAATAATATTAATGTACTTAGACTAAAAAATTTTTGCAAGTGTTTAAAATCAATACTTTTAAATATCTGAATGATTGTTAGTTTTGTCATGAATTGTTATTTCTTGGATTGCTACACTTTGAGCTAATGCTTTTTGAGCAACTTTTGTGATATATACAGTTACGGCAACAGTAGCAATTAACCCAACTACTCGCATTACCCATTGCCAAACTTGAGTTTCTAGAGTATTTGGTTGATGAGTCGTGTTAATCATGGCAAGATTACCAGCTAAAGAACCAATATAAACGTACATTACAGTACCGGGAATAATACCAAAGGAACCTAATATATAGTCTTTCAGAGAAACTTGTGTTACTCCAAAAGCGTAATTCAATAAATTGAAAGGAAAAACGGGAGAGAGACGAGTTAGCAAGACAATTTTCCATCCTTCTTTAGCAACTGCTAAATCAATCGCTTTAAATTTAGGATGTTTGTCCATTTGTCGAGAAACCCAATCTCGCGAAAGGTAGCGGCCAACGATAAAAGCCAAGGTTGCTCCAAGCATTGCAGCAATTAGCACATATATTGACCCCCAAAATACTCCAAACAGAAAACCACTTTGGAGCGTTAAGAGGGAACCTGGTATAAACAGTAATGTTGCTAAGTTGTAAATGACTATGTAAGCGATAGGCCCTAAAATCCCAAGACTCTCAACCCAAATGACTGAGGTCTGTAGAAGTCCCTGAATGTTCAACTGTTTAGCGACAATTATTAGAGTGAGAATTAGGCAACTTAGGAGTAGCAGTTTAAGTTTGGAAGCTAATAAACGCTTCTTCATTTTTATAAATTTGACCTTCTGAGGCTCAATGTTGACCTTCTGAAGCTCAATGTTGACCTTCTGAAGCTCAATGTTGACCTTCTGAGGCTCAATGTTGACCTTCTGAAGCTCGACGTTGACCTTCTGAAGCTCAATGTTGACCTTCTGAGGCTCGACGTTGACCTTCTGAGGCTCGACGTTGACCTTCTGAGGCTCGACGTTGACCTTCTGAAGCTCAAGTTTAAAACCTACACCTCCAATCCAATGCCTCTAAGATATACTACCTACATGAGAAACAGTTTAATTCCCTTAAATTTTTCTCGGCGATACCAGCTACGAATTCGCTCAGGTGAAACGCCGAGTAGATAAGCAATAATGACTAATTGATTAAGTAGTGTAGTTTTGAATACTCCCTTTTGCAACCATCTACGCGCTGAAGTAAGAACTGGTGTAGGGATAATTACAATGCGTCCGATGCGTTTTAACCGACGGATGAGTTCAAAATCTTCCATGATAGGCAATTCAGGAAAACCACCAATTTGCTGAAATGATTCCTTAGTTAAAAAAATTGCTTGGTCGCCGTAGGGCATTTGGCAAAAATGCGATCGCCACTTTACACCCAACTCCACCCACCTTAAACTCAAAAGTGGGGCATCAATCCGCAAATTAAATGCACCAGCTACAGTCCCAGGCTGTTGTAGCGCTGTGCAAATCATCTCATCAAACCCAGTCGGTAAACGGGTATCTGCATGGAGAAATAGCAGAATCTCACCGACAGACGCTACAGCACCCGCGTTCATTTGCACAGCACGACCGGGAGATGATGAGATAACTTTGACACCTAATGACTGAGCGATCGCTACAGTATCATCTTGAGAGCCACCATCTACTAAAATGACTTCTATATTTAGACGACTTTGAGTAGTAGCAATTGTTTCTTTAATATTCCTCGCTTCATTAATAGCCGCAATGATAATAGAAATTTTGGCAGCATCAATATTCTGACTCATGATTGCTGAGTTTTCTTTTCCAGTTGGTTAGAAAATAAAGACTCTACCCTTCTTTGTGGCTTCAATGTAAATAATAGTGCCATCTTCTAATTTATACACGAAAAAGCGCTTGAGAGTTTTGCTCACTCAAGCGCTTCTCCGTAAAAGCTTATACCAACTCACTCGTTTGATGCAACATTTGAAATCTACAACACCCCCTGAACGGGGAGCATTGCGGGGATAACTTGTGACAAACATCTGGTGAAATGGTATCACTCCTTGCACTAACTAAGAATATCTCTTTTACGAGAAAACAAGGGATCTGGTGAGTGACAGTTTATAAACTGAACACTAGTTAAAAACGACTCACCATGAATAGTAACTAATAAAACTAAGCACAAATGTAGCAAGTTTCTAAGTGTAGTATAAAAACGGATAGTTGATTAGCTATCATCTACCACTGGGTACGATTTCAAAATGTACAGCAATTAGTAGCATAGATATCTCAAATTTGGTGGCAAATGAAGGGTAAATTATCAGTTAAAAATCATCATTCAGTAAGCTATAAATGGCTTGGATATTGATATAAAAGCGATTTAGACGGAAATAAATCATCAACTCCTCAATAGATAGAGGTATTCCTTAGAGAATCGCAATTCAAGAATCAATCCTCCACGAAAGCAGATTGAAAAGTTTATGTTTGGTATCTTTTATATCTTCACAAACGGCGACATCCAACTCTTCCGCATAGTGTAGGCGGTTACTTCCTTCGTTGAAGCAAAACATAGCTTTTTCACCGACGATTCCCGCTAGTCTCCAATCGGCACTCACTTACAACCAAGGTCTTAGCCTGGTGTCTAAGTGTATGGTAAGATTGCCTAGAACAGAGGTTTTATCTAAGTTGGAGTCTCGTATAAATTGCAAAGGTCAAGCTGACCGATGATTAACTCCCACGATACTTTTCCTATGAATTTGGAAAATATACAACAAGACTGATGGTCATCTGAGTGTAATTTGTAGGTAAATATCTAGAATTCGCTACCAGAATAAACCAACTTCCCACAATTTTGACTTTTATTTGACTTTTAGGATAGACACATGAACGATAAGCTGATGCTAATGATTCCAGGCCCAACCCCGGTGCCAGAAGCTGCCTTACTGGCATTAGCCAAGCATCCGATTGGACACCGTACCAGTGAATTTAGCAACATATTGGCAGAGGTGACAGAAAACCTCAAGTGGTTGCATCAAACTCAAAGTGATGTGCTGACATTAAATGTCAGTGGTACGGGTGCTGTAGAAGCTGGAATAATTAATTTTCTCTCTCCAGGCGATCGCATTTTAGTTGGCTCTAATGGTAAATTTGGCGAACGTTGGGTAGAAGTTGGCCAGGCCTACGGTTTGAATGTAGAAGAAGTTAAGGTGGAATGGGGAAAACCATTAGACCCCGCAGTATTTGCCGAAAAACTCCAAGCAGATACCCAAAAGGAAATTAAAGCTGTAATTATTACTCACAGTGAAACCTCAACGGGTGTGTTGAATGATTTAGAAACCATCAACCGCCACGTCAAAGAACACGGTGAAGCTTTAATTATCGTTGATGCTGTGACTAGCTTGGGTGCGTTCAATCTCCCCGTGGATGCTTGGGGTTTGGATATAGTCGCCTCCGGTTCTCAAAAAGGTTATATGATTCCGCCGGGATTGGGTTTTGTCTCTGTCAGTCCCAAATCTTGGGAAGCTTACAAAACTGCGAAGCTACCGAAATATTATTTGGATTTAGGCAAATATCGCAAAGCCACAGCCAAAAATACAACTCCATTTACTCCCCCAGTAAACTTGATCGTAGCGCTGCACACCACGTTACGAATTATGAAAGAGGAAGGCTTGGAGTCAATATTTGCTCGACACGAACGGCTAAAAAATGCTACCCGCGCCGCCATTCAAGGGTTGAATTTACCCCTGTTCGCAGCAGATAGTTCTGCTAGTCCAGCAATTACAGCTGTAGCACCACAGGGAATTGAATCTGATAAGATTCGGTCATTGATGAAAAAACGCTTTGATATTGCCCTAGCAGGTGGTCAAGACCATTTGAGTAATAAGATTTTCCGTATTGGTCACTTGGGCTTTGTGAGCGATCGCGATATCCTTAGCTGTATCGCATCCTTAGAAGTTACCCTCACAGAACTTGGCTACGAAGACTTTACGCCTGGTTCTGGTATAGCAGCAGCAGTTAAAGTGTTTAGTCAGTCCTAATTAATCCGAACTAAATAAAAAGAGCGAGTTAATAATTTAACTTGCTCTTTTTATTTGTATATAAATGAGTATAAACCGTCAGAGTTAATAAACTTATATATCAATCTTTGTATAGATTAGAGTTGATGTGACATGCTTTAGTTTTCTTAAATTATACCAAGTTGCCCTAGATAATATTATTTGCTTCGGAGATAGTCACACAGCTCCTTTTACACCAGATAATACTAACTTTGGCAACTTAGTATAATCCCAAATTTGCATAATAGATACTATTAAGGCTTGAGATTCCAGTAATAACCGTTTGCTAGAGACTTTTAATCCAAAATCCAAAATCCAAAATCTAAAATCCAAAATTGGCATCATCTATGCCGTCTCCAGCCAATCATAAATTTGTTCTAACTGCTCTAGAGTAATCAAACCATACTGCCAAAGAATCATTGCCAAAGGGCCTGGGTCTTGCTCCCGATGGCGTAGTGCAACCGCCAGCGATGCTGTGGAAATTGCCAAATCTTCTTGCAAAAAATTAATCAGTCGAGAATATTTCGATGGTGACATTTCGATCTCACCTCCTTGTACCGAATGTATTGTCATATATGAGTTCACCATTGCTTGGTAGCTAGTAGCCAGTATTTTATCTGTCACTTTGCCGTTATCGGCTATACACCCCAGCACAGTTTTTGAAATTTGCCTTTAAACCAGGCTTATTATAGAAAGTCTGAGAAATAGAACTTTTCGTACAAATCATCTGCTCGATTCTCAAGCAGCATTTTTACTAAATTAAATTGGCTCCATCTTGTTTGCTTTTGTGCTTTATTTAATGACACATGTAGTAATAAAGATTCCATAGCCTATACTCTCTTATTGGCGACTATTTACACTTGCGCCCAAGGGAATATTTTTGCAACCAAACTTTAAGAGTGCGATTTCAGCTTGGAGACAGTAGAATTTTACATCATTACCACAGTTTTTAAATAGTAGCGTTACAGATGACTTTCTTGCTACAACACGTGACATTTTTTACAAAAAAAACACATACTTCGGTAGTATAGGCTCTGAACAGAGCAATCATCCAAATCTTTATCACCGCAATACAATACAGCTAAGTCTCAATACTGAATTTTGATAGTATCGCCTACTTTCAACTTCAATTCGGCAGCTCTTCCAGAGCGAAGTTCAATTACCTTATCGATTGGTGTATTGGAGCCATAGGTAGGACAACGCTCACTTGCACAAGGGGGTGCAGCAGCCTGAATGTATTTAACTACACCGTCCCGTAAAAATACCATATCCAAGGCTACAGGTACATTCTTCATCCAGAAACTAATTGATTGTGGAGAAGAGAAAGTAAACAGCATCCCTTGGTTATCTGGTAAAGCTGGTCGATACATCAACCCCATCTCTTGCTGTTGTGGTGTCTTCGCCACTTCTAGCTGAATAATTGTTCCATTAGGAACAATGGCTTTAGCAGAAATTGGTAGTTTTTGGCCTAAACTCTCTGGTGCTGGAGTTTGAGAAGCAGGCGTAGGGGTTGGAGGTTTAGCTGTTGTTGGTACAGAACAACCCATCAACAAAACACTCAGCAACATCGAGAGTAAACCTAGCCAACGAGTCATAATTCTTTTTGATTTTGTGATTTAGATTTCAATTTTACAGAATTTAAGCTATAAAACCCACGGCTTTTATTTGTCCGGTAATACACAGCCTTTTTTAGCCTTAATTAACCAGGACTTACGCAAATAATAGTCAAAACCCTTATTAGGTAGGAGCAATTCATGAATTGACCCTACCGCCTGTAGTTTTACGTAAGTTCTATAACTAGACAATGCACTTGAGCAAATTGTCAAAAGTAGGTAAACTTCTGTACTAGGATTCTCTTAAAACGTAACCTACGCCGCGCACTGTCTGAATAAGCCGCTTTTGACCTTCATCTTCAATTTTGAGGCGCAAGTAGCGGATGTACACTTCAATGACATTCGATTCACCCAGAAAGTCATAACCCCAAACATTTTCTAAAATTTGTTCGCGAGTTAATACCTCACGGGGATGTTCCATTAAGAATTTTAATAGTTCAAATTCCTTCATTGTCAAGTCAATTGCCCGTCCCCCGTGGATAGCACGGCGAGTTGCGATGTCTAAAATTAGATCCCCAAAGCGTAATTGCTCCGTGGTATCCACATCAGGTTTTAAGTAGAGGCGAATTAACTTTAAAAAGTCTTCTGAGCGGTAAGGCTTGAGGATGTAATCATCCGCTCCGGCTTCTAGACAAGCTACACGATCGTCAACGGTATCTCTTGCCATTAAAACCAACACAGGCGATCGCATACCAGTGCTTCTCAGATTTTTACACAATGAGAGTCCTGATTCTCCTGCTAGCATCCGATCTAAAACAATTAAAGCAGGTTGGCGATCGCGACAGTATTGCAAACCACTGGTAGCATCATGAGCCAAAATTGATTCATAGCCAGCTTCTTGCAAATCGCAAGAAAGCTGATTTGCTAGGCTCTCATCGGTTTCAATCACCAAAACACAGGGACTTAGAGCAACTGTCATAACAATTTGGGATATTGGATTTGAGATTGTAAAGATATTCCAGAGAAAATCTTTACATCAGTTATAAAGTGCAATTACGAGTTTTTAGTGATGGATCAACCCTGATTTGACATGCTGTTAAGGATGTTTTAGCACGTTCAGGTGTCAGCCATCGATTCTTCGATGCAATCTTAATAACTCACTCCAAATACCTATCCGTACACCAGTGATTCTGGCAGGAAATTAGCAAACGGGGAATGGAGAAATAATTTTCTGTTTGGTCAGTTGTCTCTTTAACAATGCCCAATGCCCAATTCCCCATTCCCAATAACTACGGCAATTCTACCGAAGTTGGTTTGGCGATATGTGGCAAACCCCAACCTAATTTTTCTCGCAAAATTCGGAAAAACTCAGGGGGTTGCAGGCGAATAAATCGGACAGTATATTGCGATCGCTCCATATATACTCTATCTTCTGGAAAGACATAGCACCCTCCATTACCATCTACCACCATCACCAGCCGAGGAATGTTAACTGGGTAAATGTTGACCGATTCAGTATCTGGAAATACTAATGCTCTAGAAGCTAAAGAATGTGGGCAAATAGGTACTAGCTGTAAAACAGGTACGCCAGGAGTCACAACTGGGCCACCAGCACTCAATGAGTAAGCTGTAGAACCAGTAGGGGTAGAAACAATCACACCATCCGCCGCAATATCTACTGGTGCATGACGACCTATGGCAATTTCAAAATGGCACATAGAGGTCAAAGGTTCTCGGTGCAGTACCATTTCATTCAAGCAGAGGGCTTCCCACAGTACTGCATCTCCCCGAAATACTTTGACGGTGAGCATGGCTCGTTCTTCAATTTCATACTCACCTGTCATTGCCTGTTCTAGTGCTTGGGGCAATTGATTCAGGAAAGTTTCTGTCAAAAATCCCATGTGACCGGTATTCACTGTTAATAGTGGAATACCACAGGGGGCTACCTGACGAGACGCTGCTAAAACAGTGCCGTCTCCCCCTAACACCACTGCAAATTCCATATCTGAGTCAAAACCAGGGGGCGTTAGACCGTCAATGGGGGTGTGGCATACAGGGCTATCTGGATTAGAGTAGCCCAATATTCCACCGATACTTGATGTGATACACACATCCCAACCGGCTGCGGTTAGCTTGTCTTTCAACTCGATAGCGACACGACCCGCTATCGGCTTAATGTCATTGTAGATAATGCCTGCTTTCGGCACACTCAAATATCCAAGTTTAGGCGATGCTTTGTATTATGTAATCGTTACACATTTTTGGTCATGTAGTCATTAATCTAGAGTCAAATATCCAGAATGTAGAGTTTCATGACTAATGTCTGTTTTGTAATGACTATTGACTATTGGCTTTTGAAGACTGTTTAAAAGGAGTTTTTTTAGGTTTCTGCTTTTTATTCTTATTTTTCTGGTAGTCTACCTCTTTGAGCTTCTTCATAATTCGGCTGAAGTACTCTTGTAAATAGCTTTCTAGGGTTGTGGTTTGTTGTGGATCTAAACCAAAAACTGTATATACTTCATCCATTGAAGCATTTAGCTGTTTACCACTAGCCAATACTTCTGTAAACGCTAGCCTGTCGGCTACGTTCCATCCCCACTGAAAAGACCGCATTAAGCCCCGCACGGCACGCAGTACGCTTATCGGCATCCGCGTTACCCTGGCATCTTTTCCAGATAAGCGTTCGCACAGGTTGATAATTTCTTCTGCACTCCATGCACGAGTACCAACTACAGGAAAAGCTTGGTTTTCCGTTTCGGACACACTCAATGCACGGATTGCAAACTTAGCAATGTCTTGAGTATCCATATAGGCGATGGGAGAAGAATTACCTGTAACCCAAACTGGCTGTGCTTCCAAAATTGGAATCCCATACTGACCGATTAACCCTTGCATAAAACCAGCTAACCGCAAGATGGTATAATTTAAGCCTGATTCAGCTAAGAATAATTCTGTACATCGCTTAATTTCCATTAGCGGTACTTCTGGATATTTATCGGCATCCAAAATTGAAAAGAAGATAAAACGTTCTACACCTGCTGCAATTGCTGCTTGAATTAATGCTACTTTGCCCTCCCAGTCTACTTGTTTGATACTCAGTGAATCCGTAGGGCGAGATGTAGAGGCATCAATAACTTGGGTTACACCAACTAAAGCTTCCGCTAAGGTATCCGGGTAACGTAAATTTCCTGGTACGAGTTCTGCACCCCATTCTTTAAGAAAAGCTGCTTTTTTGCTACTCCGCACGAGGCAGCGCACTTTATATCCCTCATCGATTGCACGACGAGCCACTTGTCTTCCTAAGGTGCCAGTGGCACCGACGATTAATAATGTCATGAGGTTTGTAATAAATTTTAATGTTTTATGAAAAGAATGTTATCAGAATAACCTATGCAAACAAAAGTTTACATCTTTTCTCAGAAAATCATTTTTTATGGAAAAATTCATGGGAAAATCGCTGTCCGTTTACCGAACGAGCTTTTTTCCCAGTTAGCGAAAAGTATGAATGCCGACTTGGGACGAACAGAACTTTTCAATGAAAAAGGGAGTCGGAAATGGGGAGAATTAAGAACTCCTAACTTCTAACTCCTAATTCAGCACTCAATTACTCTTCTGTGCCTTGAATTTTCAGTAACAAAGCACCTAAGCCCCAGCCCACGAAGATTAAACCGAAGGACAATAGAGCTGCATTCAAAATTTCGCCGCCCATTGGTGTGATTCTCCTTATGCAAATTAGTGTGTGTAAACTAGGTCTAGCAGAAGCTTTTCAAGAGTTGCTGTAGGATTAGACCTGTGTAAATAATTTTAAACTAGTTTAGCAAGTAATCCCTACTGGTTTGGGGGGCAATCCCTACTGGGGAGCGGAGAAGATGGGGAAATGCCGAAAAACTTGATGATAATTATTATGAATAAATTATATGTATCAAAATAACCAAGGTAATTTAGTGAATTTTCGCCAAGATAACCGCCCGCGTTTGGCGTTGACGCTGGGAGATCCGGCTGGGATTGGGCCGGAGGTGATTTTGAAAGCTTTAGCAGAACCGGAAATTAGTAAAAAATATGACGTTACAGTGGTGGGTAACT
This sequence comes from Nostoc sp., assembly GCF_036917455.1. GTDB lineage: Bacteria > Cyanobacteriota > Cyanobacteriia > Cyanobacteriales > Nostocaceae > Nostoc. The sequence goes on from NZ_JBALDK010000138.1 coordinate 16,733, forward strand.
GGGATTTGCTGACACAGACTTATCACAAATTAAATTTAACTGAGAATTTAGCACCTCTGGCAAATCCAGATGAGTTGTCAGTGATTGATGTGCAGGTGGGTAGGGAAATTAAAGGTCAAATTATCCCAGGAACAGGTAATGCGGCTAGTGGTGCAGCTAGTTTTGGCTATATGGAATATGCGATCGCTCAAACACTCGCTGGTAAATTTGATGGGATAGTCACAGGGCCAATCGCAAAATCTGCTTGGAAAGCCGCAGGGTATAATTATCCAGGGCAAACGGAACTTTTGGCAGAAAAATCAGGTGTTGACTGTTTTGGGATGTTATTTGTAGCGCGATCGCCCCATACTAATTGGACACTCCGCACAATACTAGCCACCACACATATACCTCTACATCAAGTAGCGGATACATTGACACCGCAGTTGTTGACACAAAAACTGGATTTATTGGTGGAGTGTTTGGAGAGTGATTTTGGGATAAGAAATGGGAGAATTGCGATCGCAGGTTTGAATCCCCATAGTGGCGAACAGGGACAACTTGGACGTGAAGAACAAGATTGGTTAATTCCCTGGTTGGAGCAAGAGCGGCGAAAACGACCCCAATTACAGTTAAATGGCCCGATACCACCAGATACAATGTGGGTTAAGCCTGGTCAAGCTTGGTATGGAAATTCTGTAGTACAAAATCCTGCTGATGCTTATTTGGCACTTTATCACGACCAAGGTTTAATTCCTGTGAAGTTGATGGCGTTCGATCGGGCAGTTAATACTTCCATAGGTCTTCCTTTCGTTCGGACTTCACCCGATCATGGAACAGCGTTTGATATTGCAGGTAAGGGAATTGCTGATGCTACGAGTATGAAAGCAGCAATACATTTAGCGGCTGAGTTGGTTAGTCAAAAGTTGGCTAAAAGGAATGTGATGAATGATTCTGTCTAGAAATACAACTTATCGTAAAGGAATAAATAGCTGTTCCTAATCACCAAACCTGCCTTGGATCTTAATTTTACCAGCCATTTCTGTCTCATTTTATAAACTACCCCTAAAATTGGAAAGCTCAGGAATTAGTATTTTCGTCGGTAGCTTCAAACTTATAACCATAGCCGCGTACAGTTTTAATAAACTCTGGTACGCTAGGATCGACTTCCATCTTCTTGCGAAGCTGACCAATATGCACATCAACCACCCGGCCATCTCCTATGTAGTCGCAACCCCAGATTTTTTGGATTAACTGTGGGCGACTCCAAGCTTGATTAGGATGACTTGCCAAAAAATGTAAGATATTAAATTCTAGCGCTGTTAAAGCCAGAGGCTTATCGTTAAGTGTTACCTCCCGACCCTCTGGATTAATTACTAGATGCTTAAAAATAATTCGTTGTGTTGGTGAAGGGTTGATGTAGCGTATCCGCCTCAAAAGAGCTTCTACTCTCACTTCTATTTCTGCAAGACTAAACGGTTTAGTCATGAAATCATCAGCCCCTGCACTCAAGATTTTAATTTTATCAGCCTCATCAGTTCTACTAGTCAGTATCAGTACTAAAACATTAGTACGACTCTGCATTTCTTGGCAGAGGCTATAACCGTTAGCATCCGGCAAATTCCAATCCAGAATTACTAAAGCTGGGTTGAATTGTTCAAACATTGATAAGGCAGTTTTACCATCAGCTGCCGCCTCTATTTGATATTTTCGACTCAAATAACGATGAACGAGATTTCTCACACCGAAATCGTCATCAACAATCATAATTTTGGGAGTAGTCGCGGTAATCATAACCATAATGCTGCCTATTGTAGATTGGGCGATTCGCTGTTGCGCCAGTTTTGCTTTACGTGTTTCTGTTGAGAGTGGATTCACGCGCGTCTCTGCTGAGTCCGATCGCTACTGTAGTACTTGTGTACAATTAATTTTCGATGAAGTTTATGAAAAGTTCAGCTAGTGGAATGCCGATAAAATGTATAGTTTGTGTATGATTTGTGTATAATTTTGATTCTTTTAATGTATATTTTTTGACTTTTATACTTAAGAGTAAGTGTAATTGAAGAGCATTTCTCCAACCACAAATATTTTAGACAGAAGCCAGATACTACAGCAGTTGATACAAATCTGGAAAAACAACGCATTCCCTGACTAATTAGTTCTTCACAAAGGCTTACAAACCTAGCCACAAGCCAATCTAGATTTTCAATTCTACCTACTCAAGCGGACTTTAAGCAATGGGTATCTCCTTCTGAACAGGGACTACGAAAATTTACTCAGCGTGCATCTACATGTAGCTACCCTTCTAAGCATACACTATACTACAAGTTTCAGCCTGAGACTATTACAAGCCAAGGACTGAGAGCATCATCAGAAGGTATAAGAGCAGCAAAAACAGCTTTAACAGATAAAAATTGGAGTCAGCATAAATTAGCAATAGCTTTAGGTCTTACACGTCAACCAGGTTCCAAATTTTTTGCAGGTGAATCGGTTTCCCGCTCTTGTTTGGTACAAATTTGCCAACAGTTAGGGTTATTTTGATAAAAGGTTACTGGCTTGGCTTAACTGAAATAGTACGGCAAGAAATTGAAGAGACATTATTGTAAACGATTGCAGATATAAAAAAGGTACGTAATTCCTAGAAAAATGGCTGAATATTTTTGATTAATTAGGTAGAAAATTTAATCACTTTACATATCTTTATAATGTGTTTCAATAATTAAATATCAAAAATGTAACTTCAAAATATATTTAATCAAGTTAAGAAAAAATCTTTTTCCTATATACTATATATTGTCTATATTGGCAATGGATTAAATGGGAGAAAATATTTGAATTATCCAGTCTATCTAAAGAAATAGTTTGAGGATATTCATCCCAGAGAAAGAGCAATTAAATATGTTGAGTCCGTTAGATTGCTTTTAATATCGTCAACAAGAAAAAGTTATGGTAAACAATTTAGTCGGCGGCATCATTCCTCCACAACAACCAATAGAAGCACAATCTGATGCTCATGTCCTGAAGTCTCGTCTAGAATGGGGCGAACCAGCTTTTACAATCCTAGATGTGCGCGATCGCAACACCTTCAACCAAGGTCACATTATGGGAGCAATGCCCATGCCAATAGATGAATTGGTAGAGCGTGCAGTACCTTCTTTGGATCAAAGTCGTGATATCTACGTTTACGGTGCTAACGAAGAAGAAACTGCCCAAGCCGCACAGCAACTTCGTTCTAATGGATTTCAGCATGTCTCCCAACTCAAAGGTGGTCTTGAGGCATGGAAATCGATCGGTGGCCCAACAGAAGGTATTGTTGAATCAAAAACTCCCGCAGGTGCAGATGACTACAACGTTGTAGATCGGCTAAAAAATCACCAAGAGAATCTGCAAAAGGGAGGCACTAGCACCACAGAAGCCATTAAAAAAGGAGCTAGTAACCTCAAAGAAGGTATTCAAGAGGGAGCTAGTAACCTTAAAGAAAGCATTCAAGAGGGAGCTAGTAACGTCAAAGAAGGCATTAAAGAATCTAAAAATTCCACAGACAGAGATGATTCCAATGTTGGCTCTTAGACCAACAAGAACTTAGAAAATTATGCTGAGTAGGGAATCTCACTTCTTTACTCAGCACTGGGAACGAGATAACCGTGGCCTACCGCCAACACAAAAGAGCAACTATTTTATTTTGCTCAATGTCGATTCAGAGCAGCCGCATCATGTCAATAAGACTAATGTATTCTCAATAGGTTTAAAATAATCTCATTAATTCTTGCTTATTGACAAAAATTTTAGCGATCGCTTTGAGCCTTGGAAAATAAATCAAGCCAGAAACAGTTATTTTTTCGTTGGGTCTTAATCTTGCTCGCGATCAAAGAGTACCTTAGATGCGTTTGCTCTGAATGCCCATTTAATCGATCAATGTTCAAACAAATCTTTAAATTGCAATAAATCCAAAGAAACTATTGTTGGCAGAAATTTAAAACATTCTTGAGCAATTTCCCAACGTTCCTCTCGTTTGAGCATTTCTGTTAATTTATGTTGCACGCTAAGTAAATAGCGCACATCATTGGCAGCATAACTCAGTTGAGCTTCAGATAAGTTAGTGGCATTACCCCAATCAGAACTTTGAGAGCTTTTATCGAGTTCCACTTTTTCTAACTCTTGCACTACATCTTTAAGTCCGTGGCGATTTGTGTAAGTACGGGCTAACTTACTGGCAATTTTGGTGCAAAAAGCAGGGTTAACCTGAATTCCTAAATTAGCTCGCAAAGTCGCAAGGTCAAAACGCGCAAAGTGAAATACTTTTACGACATTCGCCGCTTCCAAGAGTTTTTTTAAGTTTGGGGCGTTGTCTTGTCCTTTGGCTATACGAATTGCAGTGACTTTCCCTTCTAGGTTGCACAGTTGGACGAGACACAAGCGATCGCGCTGCGGTAATAATCCCATCGTTTCTGTATCAACAGCGATCGCTGTTGATTCTAAATACTGTCCAAGGGCTGCGTCACTGAGATCGCGATCGCTCACCTGAAAATCTTGTAATGTCATGAATTGTTCAAAAATAATAGCAGTGTCTAGCAAATAAAAGTCTTGTCAGACACTACATTATCATTGTCCAAAAAAATCAGAAATTAAATCTACCTAGTGCGAAAAAATATTTGTGTCAGGTAGACTTCGCCTTGATTATTAGTAGCAACGCCAATTCCCGTGAGGTTGTAATTGCCTTTAAGATTCTTTAGATGTCCAGGACTATTGATCCAACCAGTCACAGCTTCCTCCACAGGGTTGCTATATCCTCGGTTGAAAGCAACATTTTCCGCCGCACTGTTGTAGCGAAGAGGGACAGCTTTAACTCGCTTTTCAAATCCCTGATGGCTAAATGGGGTTTTACCCTTAGCCATATTTTGACTATGAATTCTTGCCTGTCGAGTAATATTTGCATTGAGGGTCAACTTTGGCAGTCCTTTAGAAGCCCGATATCGATTAATTTGCTCAAAAACTGATTTTTCTAACTCAGTAGTTTTAAAAGTAGGAGTCGATATTGCAACCTGACTGGAAAAGAGCGACAACAGCTTATTACGGGTGGATGTATTCGTAGAAGGATAATTTGGTATCGGAACAGTCGTTAATCCACTAGCAAAGACAAGCGCACTTAAAGCGATGCCAAAAGCAGTTTGTCGGAACATGGAGAATTGCGTTATGTGTAGAGATATAAGACTTCTACTCTAACTTATTGTTCCGACGATATATACCACGATACTATTAAGGGTTGATGAATTTTGGCAATTTGGCTACATCCCTTACGGGAAGTACAAATAATCATTTCCAATTGTCAATATTTCAATAGATAGACTTCATAGAATCACGGTTATTTTTGCTGAGAATTTAAGATTTTCATGAATTACAAAAAAATCATGTAGTATTCAACAGAAAAGTGTCACGGAAATTACATTTTTCCACATCTAACAAAAGCTTTGTCAACAGACTGAAGTTTGAGGAATTTCAGAAAAAATCTAAATTTCGCTAAACCTATCAGCGAAGGAAAATTTGTGTGAAGTAAACTTTGCCTGTACTGGTAGCAGCAACACCAATCCCCGTCTGGTCATAATTGCCTTTAATATTGGCTAAATGTCCTGGACTTTTGAGCCAGCCTTGAACAGCGATCGTGGCAGGATCGCTATATCCTTGGTTATAAGCGACATTTTCACCAGCTGCTCTGTAAGAAATACCAATTGCTTGAACACGATCTGAAAATCCTGTATGTCCAAAGGGAACTTTCCCATTAGCCATATCCTGACTGTGAATCCTAGCTTGATTATCGATCGCAGCATTACGAGTCAGCGCTGGTAGCCCTTGGGAAGTTCTGTAGTTATTAATTTGGATGAAAACCGACTGTTCTAGAGCAGCAGTGTTGATACTAGATGCTGCCATTTTGAAAGTATCCCTTGATACGTTTGATAACACTGGTGGAAAATTTTGATTTTTCACAGGAGTAGCGATCGCTCCACCACTGAGAACAATAGTACCTAAAATAACAGTGGAGATTGTTGTTTTAATCATTTGCTGAAAGTAAAGTTCCAGACAATCTAACCAAAGTAGTGTCAATCTGACAAATTGGTTATAGGTCTATATACTTCTCTTTATGCCAGTTTTATGTGCAAAAACTGTCAGCAAACGTTTAAATTCACAGTCTTACAAAAAGATTGTGCTGTTTATAAAAAAATTTCCTCTACCATTAGTATGATTGTTTCATATAAATAGCATAATTTTTTCACTAAAACCTTTGTGCAACTAGCTTTGATTAAGAGGTTCTAATTCCTGCACCACGCGCAACACCCGTGCAATATATTCCGCACGCCACTGTTCCCGCTCCTTAATTATCTTGGCATCCGGCTGGTAAGCTTCAATCTCAGTAGGCGATAAAACATCTTTAACCTCTAGCAACCGTTCAATGGTGTCTAGCCGCTCATGCAGCACGGACACCTCACCAGTCAAAGCCATAACGATCGCTAACAATTTATCCGTTTGCGGATTTTCTAAGTAAACAGGTCGTTTACCCTTGGCTGTTTTTACCATATACCAATTCTCCAAAAATAAGACTACACACAAAACAGGGAAACCCAGATAAAATCTGACTTTCTCAATTACAAATTACGAATTGTATTTACTTCGTTGCCGCGACTACAAACCAACTGCCTTGGCTACCTGAGTTGCCATCATTATTGACTTTTGGTTTCCATGCCCCATTAGGGACAAACTTCTCGAATGTCTTATCTGCGGCAAAACCCGCTTCAGTCGCTAGCGTCACCAAATCCAGATCGCGTACAGCACTCCAGAATGGTTCGTTGTTATTAGCGGTTTCCCAATCAAAAATGAACTGTGTATACACATCCATGTGACGATACAAGGGTGCTTCCAGATGGAGCATCATGCCGCCAGGAGCCAGTAGACGATAAGATTCTTGCATAACTTTACGGACGGCTGGTGGGGGAATTTCATGCAGCAAAATGTGAGAAACTACTAAGTCAAATGATTCATCTGGGAAGTTAGTATGCTCGGCATTTTGTTGCGAGAAGTGTACCCCTTTGCCCAAGGCTTCGGCTCTTGCATGAGCATAACGCAACATGGGTGCGCCTACATCTATGGCATGAATTTCTGCATTTGGGTAAGCATCTACGTAGGGTAATGTGCTATTACCAATAGAACATCCCATATCGAGAATTTTTCTCGGTCGAAAGTCGGGATACTCTGGTAGAAGGTAGTTTTGGACTATAGATAGCCCCATATCATTATTAAGCGGCCCCAACCAACCCAGACCATAAACGTAAACGCCGCGATCGTAAGTTGCGCCAGCAGCTAGATCGTCAGCAGTAAATTCACCGTGATATCCTCCGGGCATACAGTGAATATCTACAGCCTTTTGATGATTAGGTATTTGAAAATTTGGGTCGAGGGTTAAAGTACCCAGTTCACCAACCCGATCTTTGGCACGCTCAATCAACTCTGGCAGTTGTCTGTCAACACTAGTATTTACAGCATCCCATAATATTTCCTGGTTGATGCGCTTGAGGGCACTAGTCCATCGGTAGTAGGGTTCATGCTGCATTGCTTCCCGAATTTCATGACGATTTTGGGGAGGACGCTGATGTTTTTGTTCAAACTTCGGCTTGGCTAGTTTTTCATAAACTACCTTATTTCCAGGAGAAATATTCTTGAAAATGTGCATTTTCAGACTTTGCATGAAGTTTTGGCGTGCCAACTCATCGTGAGTGGGTTGCGGTAGCATAGCGTGCTGGAATTGTTGCGCCATCATTGCTTCCTCCCAAATGTTTTACGTAAATTTACGATTAATCTAATAACTTAGCTACCGTTTGGACATCTTTATCACCGCGTCCAGAACAGTTGATTACAATTCGGGGACTACCGCTTAGTTGAGGACATAGGGTTTCGAGATAGGCGATCGCATGGGCTGTTTCCAATGCCGGGATAATCCCTTCCAATTTCGATAATCTCTGGAATGCTGCTAAAGCTTCTGCATCCGTCACACTATAGTATTCAGCGCGACCAATGTCTTTCAAATAGCTATGTTCTGGCCCCACACCCGGATAATCTAACCCCGCACTAATTGAGTGGGCCTCAATGATTTGCCCATCTTCATCTTGTAATAGATAACTCATTGCTCCGTGCAACACACCAACTCGTCCTTTTGTCAAGGTCGCTGCGTGTTTTTCGGTATTAACACCTTCTCCGGCGGCCTCAATCCCAATGAACCGGATAGAAGGCTCATTAATAAACTCATAGAATAGTCCCATCGCATTGGAACCACCACCTACACAAGCCAAGAGAATATCAGGAAGTGCGCCCCACTTTTCCATTGCTTGGGCGCGAGTTTCTTGACCAATTACTGCATGGAAATCACGTACCATCATCGGGTAAGGATGGGGCCCTGCTACTGAACCCAGGATGTAGTGAGTTGTTTCCACATTTGTTACCCAATCGCGGATTGCTTCAGAAGTGGCATCTTTCAGGGTTCCCGTTCCCGCTTCCACCGGACGCACTTCTGCCCCCATCAACCGCATTCTAAACACATTTAAAGATTGGCGTTCCATATCATGAACGCCCATATAAATTACGCATTCCAGCCCAAAACGAGCGCAAACAGTGGCTGTAGCAACTCCATGTTGTCCAGCACCCGTTTCGGCAATAATCCGTTGCTTACCCATGCGTTTCGCCAACAATACCTGACCAAGGGCATTATTGATTTTGTGAGCACCAGTATGATTTAAATCTTCGCGCTTTAAATAAATTTGTGGCCCGGTGCGATCGGGTCGGGCATAATGAGTAGTCAGGCGTTCAGCGAAATACAATGGTGTTGCACGTCCTACATAATCCCGTAACAACTGCTGTAATTCTGCTTGAAAACAAGGGTCATTGCGGTATTGCTGATAAGCTGTTTCTAATTCAGCAAGCGCAGGCATCAGCGTTTCAGGTACATACTTACCGCCGAAGCGTCCAAAGCGACCTAGCGCATCGGGAACCTGAACAGTTGAACTTGGAGAGAGGGGAGTGGTAGTCACGGGCTGTTTTCGATGACGGGAATGACTTAATTATTATAGAAAAGTCTGGAGCATATCTGGAGTATACCTGGGGTATATCTAAGGACTGGGGACTGGGGACTGGGGACAAATTCCCAACTCGTCGCAATGGATCTGTGATGTTAGCCTAGAAATTGATATTCCAGCAGAATGGTTGCGTAGAAGTTTCCACTGTCTTTGAAATTTTTCTTAACAAACATTATTATGTCTTCTTCCAATTCTAAATCTTCTGACAAAAGCTTTGTTTACCGCGAATTTGGCAATGACAATTCTGCCGCTACAGAAAGACCAATTCCAGAACTACCTCCCCAACAACAAAATCTTAAAGTACAAGCTTCTCGCAAAGGACGCAAAGGCAAAACTGTCACAGTGATTAGCGGTTTTCAAGCTAAACCGGAAACTTTGGCAGATTTGGTGAAGCAGTTGAAAACCCAGTGTGGGACAGGTGGAACACTTAAAGATAACGAAATTGAAATTCAGGGCGAACACAAGCAGAAAATTGTTGAGATTTTGACCAAACTAGGTTATAAAGCCAAAATTAGCGGTGGCTAATCTTGAGTGCGGTTTACCGCATCTTAAACGTGACCTCGATTGAGAGAGAGAATGTTATCTTTGAAAAGTACAAATATGCTTGAACAGTGGTGAATAACTTCCTCAACAAGCTATTTTAGTTGAGATTAATAGGAGGTTTAAATGGATTTAGTTCGGATTTTGTGTGCCATTTTCGTACCGCCTTTGGGAGTCTTTTTACAAGTAGGCTTTGGTATGGACTTTTGGATTAATATTGTTTTGACACTTTTCGGTTACATTCCTGGAATTATTCATGCAGTGTGGATAATTGTTAGGAAATAATTTTTTGTAGCGGTAGGTTGGGTGTGATTGGTGTTGACTTAACGCGAAATGGGCGGTTAGAAACCGCGTCTACACAAAAAAATCCACATCTGTGGGTTAAAAAGCTTTAATTTCGTGTAAGTCTGCCTAGGCGGACTTTGCCTGTATAGCCGCAAATTATATTCGCTGGGGCTTGAGTTGACACCAATGGTTGGGTGTACCAATCTCGACAGAGGCAATTCCTGGATTGCCTCTATAACAAGGCTTATAAGTTTGATATCTGCACTAAGATTTTACTTTCATCCTGTAGAGAAGAAGTAACTATTTTTTTACTGACAATAAAGCTTTTAAAGGGACTATAAATCATGTCTATAAAGTATTAATCTCTATAGCAGTCAATAGCAAATTAGCTCTCATTCTTTGACAAATTCCACTAGATATATTGAAAAGAATAATCTAAAATCCCAAATTGTTTAGCTGAGTTCAAATTCAAGCAAAAGCAGCTTAGAGAGGAAATATGATAAAGTTATAGGGAAAGAACGCTTTAAGTCAGGCGATCGCTATCAGACTCGCTCAACAAGGGTGCAATATCGCCATAAATTACCGCAAAAACCCTGAAGTTGCGGTAGACACAGAAGAAGTGACATTGCAAAAAGCCTGCGTAAATATCAAAAATTGGGGTGTGAAGTCGCTACTGCTTCAGGCAGATGTCTCCCAAAAATCAGACATTGTTGAGATGAATTCTGTATGCTGACTTTTAGAAAACCCGGTCAGCTTGAGATAAGGCTGGCGTACTTTCCACAATTAAGCCGATACATATTATGTAGTGGAATTAAACGCCCATGAATAGCGCGATCGATCCGAACAGTAAACTGGAAGCAGAAGCCTGGGAATTTTTGGAAAAGTCCATAATCTATTACCAGGGAAAACCCATTGGGACTGTAGCTGCCCACGATCCAGAAGTAGATGCACTCAATTATGACCAGTGCTTTCTCCGCGATTTTGTGCCTTCTGCCTTGGTGTTTCTGATGTACGGTAAAGCAGAGATTGTCCGTAACTTCTTAGTAGAAACACTGAAATTACAAAGTCATGAAAAGCAAATGGATTGCTTTGAAGCAGGAGCGGGTTTGATGCCTGCAAGTTTCAAAGTACATTTTAATGGGAATGAGGAATTTTTGGTTGCTGATTTTGGTGAGCAAGCGATCGCTCGTGTTCCCCCAATAGATTCCTGTATGTGGTGGATTCTCTTGCTACGGGCTTATGAAAAGGCTACAGGCGATTTATCTCTAGCGCGTCAGCCAGATTTTCAAGCCGGAATTAAACTAATTTTGGATCTTTGCCTAGTACATCGGTTTTCCATGTACCCAACCATGTTAGTTCCTGATGGCGCGTTTATGATTGACCGTCGGATGGGAGTCTACGAACATCCTCTAGAAATTCAAGCTTTGTTCTACGCATCACTGAGGGCAGCTTGTGAATTGCTTTTATCAGATGGAGACGGCGATATTTACCTTAGCAAAGTCAATAGGCGATTGGGATCTTTGAAATATCATATCCGCAACTATTATTGGCTAGACTTAAAGCGATTGGGGGAAATATATCGTTATAAAGGTAACGAATTTGGAAAAGAAATTGTTAATAAATTCAATATCCACTCAGAATCAATCCCCACTTGGTTAACCGAGTGGTTGCCCGAAACTGGAGGATATTTAGCGGGAAATCTAGGGCCGGGACGGATAGATTTTCGCTTTTTTGCTCTGGGAAATCTAATGGCAATTTTAGCTTCCTTAGCCAGCGACAAAGAATCTGAAAGCATCATGAATTTATTTGCCCAACGTTGGCAAGATTTGATCGGCTATATGCCGATTAAAATTTGCTTTCCTGCATTAGAAGGTTTAGAGTGGAGAATTGTTACAGGATGTGACTCTAAGAACAGCGCTTGGTCTTATCACAACGGTGGTAACTGGCCAGTTTTGCTGTGGTTATTTGCAGCTGCGGCATTGAAAACCGGACGAACAGAACTTGCTCAAGCGGCGATCGCGATCGCCGAAAAGCGTTTATTTAAGGACAAATTCCCGGAATACTACGATGGCAACAATGGTCGTTTAATTGGCAAAGAAGCCAGAATCAATCAAACTTGGAGTATTGCCGGATTACTAGCCGCTAAAAAGTTCGTGGAAAATCCAGATTACTTAGAATTAATTTGTTTTCCAGAGGGTCTTGAAGGCCCAGGCTGTAGCCTGTAGGTACTTAATGCCCTATAAGACTCTACCCCAAAGATAATTTCGCAATGCAATTATTAAGGTGTCTCTGCTAACTATTTCCCCAGTCCCCAATCCCTAGTCCCTTCTTCTCTAATGGTAAAAAGAGAAAATTAACCTCAAATTCTTAAAGACTCGATAACTGATACACTATATTGTAAGAGGTATCTGAAGTGTCATACTTAGTAATATCACCAGATAGTCTTTGCATAATTAACACGTTTTAACGTGTATAACACATGAAAACTACTTCAGATTTAATTCCAGAATTTGAAAAACTATTCAGACAAAAATTACAACTAAATAATTGTAAGCTCAGAAAGAAAAGACAAGAGAATAATTATGAAATTATTACTCCAGCTAAAGACATTTTTTTGATGTATTGGTCTGAATTTCCAGACATTAACTTAATATATCAGGCTGTAGGTGTACGCACACAACAGACTAGTGTTTATGAGCGAGCTATCCGATTGCATATTAGTTCTTGTTTGAGTAGTATCCAGGAGAATCCTACCTCTGAATCACCATTATTGGTGAAATAACTAATACTTAGATAACCTACATAATATTTACTAAGCTCTCGCCAGTTTTGTCATATAACTGACGAGAGCTTCTCATCTAAAATCTATCGATCTAGAGATAATAATGCAATCCGAAAACAATCAAGATCGAGATCGGCTAGATTATAAAACTTTGTTAGCCAATGCAAAACAAGCCTTAAAACTTAAATACCAGAAATCAGCCGCTTTAGCATCCCAATTGCAAGCTATAAAAACTCAGTTAGAGCAAGTTCAGGCTGAGAACAAAACTCTCAGAAAAAGTGCTTATGAAGATGTATGTAGTTAAGCACTTTGAGGCGCGGACTCAAGCAGCAGAAGCACTAGCATTAAAAACAGAAATACATCAAAGATTCCTTGAAGCAGATGGTTGCAAAGATAATGAGAGCTTCGATAGTCTATGGGATAACATTAAAAATAAGATTCAGATCCAAGATGGTGAAGTGAGAATTGTTTCTCCAAATGGTACTCCTAAGTTCACCTTAACGGGCAGTATGATGACTTTGAGGGATTTTATGCAATCCCTCAAAAAAGACCCAATCTCTGAAAAATTCTTCTTGAGCTAGAGAACAAAATTAATAAGAGACCTTCGCTACAATTAGACTAAAAATTGTATCAGAAAGCTATTCATCTTCGTCTCCTGGCGGTCTTTCGCTCTCGCTTTGTTGGGCGTTCCACTCCAAAATAATCCGTTCCAGCATCTCAGACTGCGTACAGTTATTAACATCGGCGTACATTTTAATCAACTGCCTCACTTTTGGACTAATGTGGCGGATCTCTAGTTGGTTACTTTGTAGCATGTTCATTAACTTTTAGTATCTATTACATTATGTTGGACTATTAAACTATGTCTGTTGTAATAAATTTTGTTAATGGCAATCGCTCCCTGTCGCCTACTAGGTTTTTTATAATCCTTTAACCTGGTGGAGCAACTTCTTCAAAAGGACGGATAATTGCAGGGGCTGGTGTAACTTCTGGTTTAAAAATTGCCTGCAATGCTTGTTCTAAAGTTTGGGCCATGACAATTCGATTTTCGTAAGCCACTACTACTCGCACCAAGGTTGGTAAGCTATTTTGTGCAGCTTCTAAATAGATTGGCTCGACATACAGCAGCGATTGCTCAATAGGAATTACTAATAGATTGCCTTGAATAGCTTTCGATCCCTGGCGATTCCAGAGGGAAATTTGCTGAGAGATTACTGGGTCTTGGTTAATCCGCGCTTCTATTTGCTCTGGCCCGTAGACCAGCCTTTCTTTAGGAAAAGTATATAACAATAACTTACCGTAATTATCGCCATCCGATCGCGCCGCTAACCAAGCGATTAAATTAGTCCGTTGTCTGGGAGTATATGGCAGAAGCAAAATAAACTCTTCTCTACTAGAGACTGCGCCAACAACAGGTGCAGTGGGTAGACTAGTAATCAAATAGTACGGCTCTACAGGACGGGGTTCACTGCCATAGATTTCATTAGGAATCTGCCACTGATCTTCTCGATTGTAAAATACCTGGGGATCGGTCATGTGGTAGGTCATCAACCGCTTAGATTGAATTTTGAAAAAGTCCACCGGATACCGGGTATGACTGCGGAGATTAACAGGCATTGTACTGAGCGGTTTAAACATTTGGGGAAATATCGCTGACCAAGTGGCAATTAACGGATCGCTGGAATCGGCAATATAAAAATTCACACTGCCGTTGTAGGCATCAACCACTATTTTGACAGAATTGCGAATGTAGTTGATCCCATCGTTACCAGTGTCTGAGTAAGGATAGCGATCGCTCGTCGTGTAGGCATCAATAATCCAGTAAAGATAACTGGGATTAGTAGGGAAATCTTGATTAGCAACAGCAGCTACTAAATAGGGATCGCTGTCAAATTTCAAAAAAGGTGCGATCGCTTGAATTCTTTGCTTGACATTTCGCCGCAGTAGCAATTTTGTCTCTGGTAAAAAGTCTTGCGTCAGCGCCATCTGCCAATCTTTCAAATGCATAGCAAATAACCAGCGTCGCCATGCTGAACCGATTTTAACGCCACCCAGACCATCGTAAGAGTTGTAAACATTGTCACTACCACTGGGGTAGTCTAACTCTCTAACTCTTGTGCCAGTCATGACATAAGTATTGGCTATTTCACCATAATAAATTCGGGGTTGCCCAATGGGAATGCTTTCACGAATGGCTTTACTGGAAGTTGTGAGAGCGCTACTATTATCACTAATATCTTTGACAAAATATTCTGGTAGTCCACCTGGCCCAACTGTATTAACTGGGCTAACAGTAAACCCGAAACCGTGGGTATAAATTAAATGGCGGTTAACCCATGTTTGAGCTTCCTGGGGTACAGCATTGTAGTCTAATTCTCGCGCAGCAATCAGTACTTGCCGCCGTTCTGCTGGTTCAATTGCTTCTAGCTTCGGTTCTGATGGTTGACGTGAAGTTACATCTGTTTTTAGAGTATATCGATCGATATCGGCATCGGGGAACCGATAATACGGCCGAATTTGTTGCAGTTGACGGTTAGTTTCTAAGAGTGGCCGCTGATCCCAAAGGCGAATATTCCGAATCGTCAAGTCATTCTTTTGAATATCAGCTTCAGTCAGTGTTCCTTCAGGATTGAAGCCTTTGGCATCGATCGCTTCTAAATCAAATGCTTGGCGAGTCAAGGCGATAGTACGCTGAATGTAGGGTTGCTCTCGTTGCAACTCATTAGGTTGGACAATTAAATATTCCACCACAGCAGGTAGAACAACGTCAGCGGCTACAACTAGTACTAGATAAATCCCCAACCCATAAAATACTAAGGAACGATGCTGAGATTTAGGTTTCCAGAAAAACGTTCGCCAAAGTAGGTAAAAGGCGATCGCCACAGCCACAACGCCCAAAAAAGTGTAAGCTGGCAACTGGGTTGTCACATCTGTATAACTAGCACCATAACTGACACCACGGCTAGAATACACAAGTTCATAGCGACTTTGCCAATAACTCAGAGCTACTACCAGCATCAACAAGCCACCCATACCAAATAAATGACGCTGCTGCTGGGACGAAAAACCAGGGAAAATTCCCTGACTCAAACTGTCTGCTGACAAAAGATAAATGAGAGTAACGGCGACGAAGCCATACAAACATAATCCCATCAGCCAAAGTTCTAACAGTTCCCAAACGGGTAAAGAAAATATGTAAAAGCTGATGTCTCGACCAAATAAAGGGTCAGTGCTGTTGAAAAGGGTGGGGTGGAAATATTGCAGCACCTTTGGCCAGTGTTGGAATAGGATGAAGGCAAAAATGGGACTGAATAAAATTGCGATCGCAGTTAATAAAAATTGGGGATAGATTAAGATTGCGATCGCTACTCCCCCAATTAAGCCGAGATACCAGACTTGAGAGACAATCTGCTTTAATAGTTGCCAGATTGTCTCTGGTCTAAACAGGGCAGGAACAGGTAAAATACCCTGATTAACTGGAGACTGCCAGTATAAAAGAGCAATTTGGCCATAGTGAACCACCATCAACCCAATCAACAAACTCAGTACTAGAGTTAGAGGTAATAACCCCCGCAATCTCAATTTTTTAAAGCTTGGCCGCGGAAGTCTTTGGGTTTGGTTACGTCTTGGATAATTAGGGCTGAGAAAATTTGTTAATTCACTGCTGAGTTCTGCTTCTTCACGCCTGACTTCCTCAATCTTCAGAGACGGGGAATATTTTAATCGTTGTGCTAAACCCAGATTTAGCAGTAAATAGGCAGCAGTTACCGCAGCGACAACTACCCATAAAATACCGCGAGTCATTATTCTCAACAGAAATACTTGGAGGTAGCCGACTTCCTGAAACCAAAAAATCTCTGCTCCCAAACGGGAACCTAGATCGAGGAGTAGCCACAGCCCGAAGAATACAATTAATAGTCTAAAGCCCCATTTCCAATACATTGATATGTAATTTTACCCCCCTAAAAGGCTTTGGGAAGTCCAGCTTGTTTTAAAACTCCGTTAGCAGTATGGCGTGATTTGATGGTTCCGTCTACAACAAACCGATGATCTGCGATCGCACTGTACCAGATTTCACGATCTCCTTCATTACAGCAGATTTCAAGTATTTGAACCACATCTGTTGTAGGGGCACAGCATTGCTGTGCCCTTACCCCGTGGTCTATTTACGTGAAAATAGCTGTAAATACCAAGCGATCGCATTTTTGATCATCAAAGCGATGTCTCTGATGGTCACTGAGCTTGTCGAAGTGCGGGCTACGCCTACGCCTTTGATTCACCATCATTCACCCTTGAATCTCGGTTGTTGCAGTTCTGAGCATGAAATTTCGTGTTCAAAGGGGTTTGTCGTTAGATATCGCTTTTCACTCACTATAATTTAATCCGCACGCTCCTTACTTGCATAAATTCGTAGATAAACTAAAGTAAAGTTATCGTGAGCTAAAAAAGCATGATGTCTTCGCTTCCCGTCAACGATGCTCAAAAGAATTTACAAGAACTGATAGACCAAGTTGCAGAGCAGGGTAAACCCGTAATCATTCAGGGCGATCGCGGTAATGCCATTCTGCTGGCGGAAAAAGACTGGTCTGCAATTCAGGAGACTCTTTACTTGTTATCTATACCTGGAATGCGAGAATCTATAAAAGAAGGACTAGCAACTCCGATCCCAGAATGTGATGAGGAATTGGATTGGTGAGTCAGTGCAGTAATGAAGAGCCACTTCCGAATTCTGAAGAAGTGAGTTAGAGGTTGGTTTACACAAAACAAGCGCAAAAAGATGCCAAGAAGTTAGCTTCTAGCAATTTAAAGGAAAAAGCCGAGGAGTTGTTTGTAGTTCTTAAAAAAAATCCCTTTCAAAATCCTCCACCTTATGAAAAGCTAGTTGGTGATTTATCAGGTGCGTATTCTCGCAGGATAAACATACAGCATCGGTTGGTATATGAAGTCATCGAATCCGAACAAGTAGTCAAGATAATGCGGATGTGGACGCATTACTAGTACAGCACGGCGGAAATACACATACCATTTTTAAGCCTTGCAGTCCGCCGAATTTTTGTAGGTTTTAATGGTCTGCTTACTTCCGCCAAGCGGTACTAGTAAGTTTTAGGTAGTTGATGACAAGATTTATTTTTAGGGTTGACCCGAACTTGATATTAATTGTGGTTCACTCTTAAATAATCGCCTTTCATTCACCATCATTCACCCTTGGAACTCGGTTGTTGCAGTTCTGAACAAGAATGTTTTCGTTTTGAGCAGGAACGTTTTTGTTTTGAACAAGAACGTTTTTGTTTTGAAGGTAAAAAATGGAGTTCTGAGCCTCAATATTGGAGATTAAAGGTTTATTTCTCCTGTTTTCTTCTCATTAATCCCCGCTTTTAACTTCTTCTTTACTCCAAACATATTTACGGCAGACTTCGCAAGCGGCTTTTGCTTCCTCTGTTTCCGGATTGGTGAAGATGGGATGGTAACGCAACCTGTCGCAACAGACTTGCAACCATGCACGCCAACCACCACGCCACAACCGCACTGTGCCGTCAGCACCGCCACTGACAATCGTCTGCCCATCCGCGCTGATGGCGACAGAATTGACACTACCCTCATGACCACGCAATGGTTCAGCTAAGGTCACACCTTGGCGGTTCCACAACCGCACCGTGCCGTCATCACCGCCACTAACAATCATCTGCCCATTGACGCTGATGGCAACAGAATTGACAACACCCTCGTGACCACGCAATGGTTCAGCTAAGGTCACACCTTGGCGGTTCCACAACCGCACCGTGCCGTCATCACCGCCACTAACAATCATCTGCCCATCGACGCTGATGGCGACAGAATTGACAACACCCTCATGACCACGCAATGGTTCAGCTAAGGTCACACCTTGGCGGTTCCATAACCACACCTTGCCGTCATCACCGCCACTGACAATCGTCTGCTCATCGGCGCTGATAGCTACAGAATTGACGTAATTTTTATGACCATGCAATGGTTTAGCTAGAGGAAGACCTGGATAGTTGTTCCATAACCACACCTTGCCGTCATCACCGCCACTGACAATTGTCTGCCCATCAACGCTGATGGCTACAGAATTGACATAATTTTCATGACCACGCGATGGTTTAGCTGAGTGAAGACCTTGGCAGTTCCACAACCGCATCGTGCCGTCATGACCCCCACTGACAATCGTCTGTCCATCGGCGCTGATGGCTACAGAAGTGACTTTACCCTGATGACCACGCAATCGTTGAACCAAAGGAAGACCTTGTAGGTTCCACAACCGTACTGTGCCTTGATCACCGCCACTAACAATCGTCTGCCCATTGGCGCTGATGGCTACAGAATTGACTTTACCCTGATGATCATGCAAAGGTTCAGCTAAAGAAAGACCTTGGTGGTTCCACAACCGTACTGTACCGTCACCACCACCACTGATAATCGTCTGCCCATCGGCGCTGATGGCGACAGAATTGACCCAACCCTGATCATGCAGTGGTTCAGTTAAGGGAAGACCTTGAAGATTCCACAACTGCACCGTGCCATTAGGACTACCACTGACAATCGTCTGCCCATCGGCGCTGATAGCTACAGAATTGACATAATTTTTATGATCACGGAATGGTTCAGCTAAGGGAAGACCTTGGCGGTTCCACAACCGCACCTTGCCCTCGTTATGATTACTACTGACAACCGTCTGCCCATCGGCGCTGATGGCGACAGAATTGACACTACCCTCATGACCACGGAATGGTTCAGCCAAGGGAAGACCTTGGCGTTTCCACAACCGCACTGTGCCGTCACCACCGCCACTGACAATCGTTTGCCCATCGCCACTAATAGCGACAGACATGACAATATGCTGATGACCACGGAATGGTTCAGCTAAGGGAAGACCTTGGCGGTTCCACAACCGCACTGTGCCGTCAGCACCGCCACTGACAATCGTCTGCCCATCGGCGCTTATGGTGATAGAAATGATCACCCCGTCACCAGGGAAGTGTTTAGCGACATCATGACTACGGAATGGTTCAACTAAGGGAAGACCTTGGTGGTTCCATAACCGCATTGTACTGTCACTACCCCCACTGACAATCGTCTGCCCATCGGCACTGATGGCGACACAATAGACCTTACCTTGATGACCACGCAAAGGTTCAACTAAGGGAAAACCTTGACGGTTCCACAACCGCACTGTGCCGTCATCACCGCCACTAACAATCGTCTGCCCATCGGCGCTGATGGCGACAGAAGAGATACTACCCTCATGACCACGAAAGGGGATGGAGACTCTTGCTCTACTCGTTACTCGATTCAAACTTTCTTGAACTGGTGCAAGAATCTGCTGAGGTAGTTTCTCCAGATTCTCACCCATAGCTTGAATTGCCAAAACTAAACTATCTAGGGGTTGGAAAAGCAATAAATTCTCTACTCTCGCGGCTTTCTCTCGCAATCGTGATTCAGTGAGTGCCTTTTCTAATGTAGCAATCTGGTGCTGTTCATAAGCATCACTGCATTGATAAAAATTTTTGGCTTCAGGTGATGATAAAAACTCTAATTTTTCCCAATTTTCCCGCACCTCTGCCAATAATCCCCCCTGCATCAAGTATTTTTCATTTTTCCTTTTGTTCAACCACTCGCGTAATGCATCTGCTAATCTATCACTCAACCGCCGCAAATCTCGGTCTCGTTGTCGCCATTGGGCAAACGTCTGCCAACCCTCAATTAAGGCTTCATGGGCTAAATCAATCCAAACTTCTTCTCTGGCTTCTGTGTAAGTTACTATTAAGCGTCCTAGAATCAGCTTTTCTATAACTTGATTTATCACTTGCTGCTCATCTGAGTTGTCACCAGCAAGACTTAACAATTCCTGTTTTGGTTGTCGCTGTCGGGTATCTTTGTCTTCTGCCCCTGTACGCACTAATTTTAAGAAAATTTGCTGAACCCAAGGTTGCTGCTGTTTGGTGAAATTTGCATATAGCTTTTCTGCATGACGATTAAGCGTCCCAATCACCCCACCAAGTTCGTTAAACTTAGCCACTGTCAACTGGTGAGTTTGTTGCTCGCGCTGTTCCCAAAGTTCGGTCAGAGCAAACTGCAATAATGGTAAGCAGCCTTTCTCTTGTCCTAATACTTCTTGCTGAATCGCTCCCAATAATCCCATTTGCAACTTATAACCTTGTGAACTCGCTGGGGATGCGATCGCTTCTTCTAATTCTGCCCCTAGTAATGGCGGCATATACACAGCCTGATCCTGAATTAGTTGTGTCAGCGATTTATAGTTTAAACAGTATTCCAGAAAATCCGCTCGCATCGTGGTGACAACTGCTAACTGTCCTTCAGAAATTTGGGTTAACAACTCAATAAATCGCTGTCTTTCTTCTTCTTGAGAACCAAGGGTAAAAATTTCTTCAAATTGATCTACCACCAACAAGCAACGCTCCGAACCAGTTAGCCTAGAAATTACGGTAGATAAACCTTCTGTGTCAATGAGAGCCGAGATTTCCCTAATTTCCGTGCGTTCAAATAACTGTGTAAAGGCTCGTTTTAACTCTGCTAAGGGTTCAATTCCAGGCAAAATTGGTTCTAAGATTCGCCAACCATTTTTTTCTAACACTGGAATCAAACCTGCCCGCACTACGGAAGATTTACCACTCCCCGAAGCGCCAATGATGGGAATAAAATTAGCTTGAGCAAGTTTTTGTTGAATTAAGCTAACTACTTCTTGCCGACCAAAAAAGAACTTGGCGTGTTCTTTGTCAAAAGCTTGTAATCCTCGATAGGGACATTCTTCACTTACCACCGCAAGCGCTACGGGATGCTTCGGTGGATACCAAACCAAAGGAATTGACCTACCGCCACCCATGTAAATTGGTTCTTGTCCACTTCCTTTGAGTTCCCGTGAAATGAAGCTCATCAAGTCATTGACATTAATTTCCCCCGTAGCTTCATCAGCTTTATCTTCAGCAAGTCCTTTGAGAATTGCTTTGGTAAAAATCCCACCTTCAGCATCTTCACGCGCTCTTTCAAAGGCACGAGAGGCTGTAATTAAGCTGTAGTCTTGTTTGTTATTGAAAACAGAGAAACCAGACTTGATAAAACTTCTCTCTAATAAAGAGCCAGCATAGCAGCAATCCAGCAATACTACCAAACTGCTGAGTTGAGATTTAGCGATTAATGTGTTGAGGTCATCAAAGGCGATCGCATTTTGTCCATCTTTGTGACAATCTGATGTTGCCAAATACCCTTTTGCTTCACCTGTCAGGCTAGGTGCTTCAAATCCATGTCCGGCAAAATAAATCAATGCCTCTGCACCTTTGGCCTTTTCTAACAAAAATATTCTCAGTGCTTGTCCGAGTTCTTTACCAGTTAATTTTTTATCGGGTGCGATTTGCCAGCGATTCTCACTCTCGATTAACTTGCCAGGTAAAGGCTGAACATCAAATCTACCTTGTTCGCGCAGCAGTTGGGCAATGTGTTCAGCATCATTGATAGCCTTTGGTAGATTGGAGAAATTGTCATACTTAGCAATTCCCAACACCAGCGCATATCTAGCCATATAATCTCACCTGGCATCCGTTTTTACGTAATATTGCTAAGAATAACTTAAATAGTAACTGAGGTTATTGTGACAGAAATACAACGTTTAATTATCAAAGAAGACGATCAAGAGTACGAAATCTACGTAGAATCAAATACCGCCTCTGAGGTTCCAGAAGAAGAGGAACCAGGATACCGTGACCTTTTACCCACGCTGAACATTCACGAATTTCAGGACAAGATTCGTAATTATGCCAAGTTAGCTGTTGGTGCATTCAAGAATTTACCTGATGCTGAGGAAGTAACAGTTAAATTTGGTATCAAGCTGGGTGGTAAAACTGGCATTCCGTTTTTAACTGAAGGGTCGGCGGAGAGTAATTTTGAAATAGAAGTTAAGTATAATTTGGCAAAGAAAAAGCCGTAACTCGACGCATTACACATATTTATTATCTGGGCACGGCATTGCCGTGCCCCTACGCAAAATATTTTTGGTGGCTTTATTTTTTAGGTTTATAAAGAGGGGATTTTAAGGAAAAGATTCGCCTTTTTTTTACCATCATTTACCTTTGGATCTCGGACGTTGGTGTTCTGAGCCGGAAGCATCGAGTTCTAATCTCGAAATTCCATGTTCTGAGGGTGAAGCTTTGAGTTCAGAACTCGGAACGCCGAGTAATTTACTCAAACATTCGAGTTCTTAGCTTCAATATTGCACCTTTGAAGTGCAATCGCCGAGCTATTTTCTACAACGCTGCTGCTTGAGGCTTGGATTTCCGAGATTTACGGGCGAACCTTTGCCCCATTTCCTCAACTACTGTCTCTAAACCAGCGCCTTGTCCACTAGCTTTGGCATAAGTATACACCTGCAAGGCGGATGCATAGGCTTCACTACCCACCGCCAGAAATGTATCATCTACCAATTCTTGTAATTGTGACAGCGACAGCAATACTGGATACAACGCTTCAAACAACTGTACATCCTTCCGCATCTCTTCGAGGTCAAACGATCGCGCTAAAAACTCGGGGTTCTGTGTCGCTACCTCTAATGCCTTGCTGACAAAGGCGCGGCTTTTATCTCCCATCTTGGGCAAAGCTTTCCGCTCCTCGTTACTTAAATCAATCAAAAATGGTAGCTTTTCTTTAATGGTGGCGATCGCTTGCAATACAGCATCTCTTTCTAATTGCCCTAGTGTTGCACTAATTGGAGCTTTAGACATACATATTAATCTCCGGTATGTTTCTTAAATTTAGAGTGCCCATATATACAACATTTAATGCTATCTAAAAAGTTTTTATCTAATACAAAATTGTTTAATGTTATGCCGTACCGCGTTTTACTTGAGAAAAATCGCACATCGCGCTAGTCTTCATTGACGTAACTGCACGCTGTAACATTAGGCGATGACAAATCAACTCTCTCCGAAAATTCCCTCTTGCACTTGGAGCCGTCCCATCGGCTTAGGCTGGGACAAACCTTATACCGTCCGCTACGCAAGTAATATCGATGATGGCCCTTGGCATGGTATGCCTTTAGGTGGCTTTGGTGCAGGTTGCATCGGTCGTTCTTCACGAGGAGATTTTAACCTGTGGCACATCGACGGCGGTGAGCATACCTTCAAAAACGTTCCGGCTTGTCAATTCAGTGTGTTTGAATCCAATGGCACATCTTCCCAAGCCTACGCTTTATCTACCCAAGCACCCAATGATGGTACTCTCAAAGCTTGGCAGTGGTATCCGACGCTTCCCCGCACTGAGGGGACAGGAAACTATCACGCGCTATACCCACGTAGCTGGTTTGTGTACGAAAATGTATTCCAAGCACAGTTGACTTGTGAGCAATTTTCCCCAGTCTGGGCAGGTAATTATCAAGAAACTAGCTATCCTGTGGCAACATTCCTCTGGAATGCCCACAACCCCACAGATGCAACAATTACCATCAGTATCATGCTCACTTGGCAAAATATGGTGGGCTGGTTTACAAATGCCCTAAAATCTCCCGAAGTGCGGGTGCGCGATGATGGTAGTCCGGTTTACGAATACCAACCACGCTGGGGCGAAAGTCAAGGTAACTATAACCAAATAGTTGAAAATACAGAACAGTTTGGCTGTCTTTTAGGTCGGATTGGTAATGATGAACCTTTGCAAGAAGGTAATGGAACTTGGTGTATTGCTACACTTAAGCATCCCCAAGTGGAGGTATTTCAACATACTCGCTGGAATCCTAATGGTACTGGTGATGAGGTGTGGCAAAGCTTTGCAAAAGATGGTTCTTTACCCAATTATATAGATGCAAATCCAGTAGCAGAAGGTGAACAGTTAGGGGCTGCGATCGCACTTCGTTTTACTCTCCAACCAGGCGAAACTCTCGAAATCCCCTTTGTCCTCGCTTGGGACTTACCTATTACAGAATTTGCCGCCGGAGTCAACTATTATCGCAGATATACAGATTTTTTTGATCGAAGCGGTAAAAATGCTTGGGCGATCGCATCCACTGCACTACAAGAATACCAAACCTGGCGATCGCAAATTCAAAGTTGGCAACAACCCATTCTCGACCGGGAAGATTTGCCCGACTGGTTTAAAATGGCTCTATTTAATGAGCTTTACGACCTCACTAGCGGTGGTACTCTCTGGAGTGCAGCATCAGAACTTGACCCCATCGGTCAGTTTGCAGTGCTGGAGTGTCTAGATTACCGTTGGTATGAAAGTCTAGATGTGAGGCTGTACGGGTCTTTTGGACTGCTGATGCTATTTCCAGAATTAGAAAAATCGGTGATGCGGGCATTTGCACGGGCGATTCCTCAAGGTGATGAGACACCCCGAATAATCGGCTATTACATGACAATTAAGGCTGAAAGTCCGATCGCAGTTCGCAAAGTTGCAGGTGCAACACCCCACGATTTAGGCGCACCGAATGAACACGTATGGCAGAAAACCAATTACACCAGCTATCAAGACTGCAACTTGTGGAAAGATTTGGGTAGTGATTTTGTCTTGCAAGTATACCGTGATTTTCTGCTCACGGGTGCTGACGATGTAGAATTCTTAGCAGATTGCTGGACTGCGATCGTTCAAACCCTCGACTACCTGAAAACCTTTGACCTTGATGGTGATGGAATTCCTGAAAACTCTGGTGCGCCCGATCAAACCTTTGATGATTGGCGGTTACAAGGTGTCAGCGCCTATTGTGGTGGGTTGTGGTTAGCGGCGTTGGAGGCTGCGATCGCAATTAGTGATGTTTTGTTAACGAACCGCAGAGGCGCAGAGAACACAGAGGAGTTAAGGGTGCAAAAATCCACTTATGAAAGTTGGTTACAACAATCTCTTCCTATTTATCAAGAAAAACTCTGGAATGGGCAATATTACAAACTTGATAGTGAAAGTGGTTCTGATGTGGTAATGGCAGATCAATTGTGCGGACAATTTTACGCCCGACTCCTGGACTTACCAGATATTGTACCGAGCGATCGCGCCCTTTCTGCTCTGAAAACAGTTTATGAAGCGTGCTTTTTGAAATTCTGCAATGCAGAGTTTGGCGCTGCTAATGGTGTTCGTCCTGACGGTTCACCAGAAAACCCTAAAGCTACTCATCCCCTAGAAGTTTGGACAGGGATAAACTTTGGGCTAGCGGCTTTTCTTGTGCAAATGGGAATGAAGAATGAAGCCTTGAGGTTAACACAAGCTGTAGTGCAGCAAATTTATAACAATGGTCTCCAATTTCGCACCCCTGAAGCTATCACCGCAACTGGTACTTTCCGTGCTAGCACTTACTTACGGGCAATGGCAATCTGGGGAATTTACTTAGTTATTCATTGATTAGCTATCAAAACGGTTCTCATTTGGATGTAATCCACTTTTAACTCTCTAAACCTCTTTCTTAAAAGGAGAGATGCTTTAAATCTTACTCTCCTTCCCTGCAAGGGAAGGGGCTGGGGTTTTGCTCTAGATTACATTCAAATGAGAACCGCTATAGTATTGTATATATGCAGAAGTGTTGCAAAATTTAGCCTATCTTTAATCTGAGAAAGCAGAGTCTAGATTGGTGATTTTATTTTCCGAGTGTTTCCGGAAGCGAAGGAAAATTTCAGTAATGGTAAGAGTTGAAGGATTGAGAACTCCAGACTACTCTATGCCGACTATATCTTTGTTCTAGACCGAGGTATTCTTGTTGAGCAAGGCACTCATCGCTAACTCATGTCAATTGGCGGTTTTTATTAGTATTTAGTCTAACTGCCGCAACATTCTTAGTCTCAACTTTATAATTTTTTTTAATATTAAGACACATTAAAGTTATTGCCGAATGAATTTAACAGTTTTATATGTTAATTGGCTTTATCTTTATTACTAAATTTTCTAATATTTTACATATATAACCATCGATTATATATTTATTACTTTCTTCAATTGATAATAATTAAAAATAGTTATCTATATATTATCCTTAACCAGTAAGTTTTTTCAAAACTTGGCTCTCTATGGTTACTAGCTGATAATCATGAAATATTCACAAGCAGTTTACAGCAAGTTTATTTAGATACGCTGAAGCTGTAGTTCTTGAAAGTCAAGAAATATAAGGATAACAAATATGATTATCTAATTGAACTTATTAAAAAAATATGTTCAATCATCTAACTAGGAACGTTTTTTTATTTAGCTTTTACTATTTTGAGAAGTTGTTTTACATCATAGTTAATGGTAGTATTTTTTAGGGACTCGACAATAATAAAGGGTTTAAATTGAGATTGTGTGGGGGGTAAGACCCCTCATAAATTTGCAAAGGAGGACAAAATTAAAAGTTGCACAACACACAAGTACGTATCTAAATACATTCAGTAAATTTAACTTAGAAATCTACTAATTTAGTAGATGACATTAACGACAAAAAATAGTATATATACGAATGACATTGTTAAAGCCCAAGGATAAATAAATTTTTTCCACTATTCGAAAAAATATAAAAAATTGCCGGAAATTGCTTAATTAAGCAGTAGTAAGAAATACAGGCGTTTTAACAGAGGAAATTTATTGAATTAGGAGTCAATAAAGTTTCAGACGACAAAACTACATCTACCAAGAGCTACGCTGAGACTTTTGTCTGACCAGTCAAAGGAGAAGACAAAAGATAAATTTTTACCTTTCACTTACTAACAAGCTCTAAGCAAAATTTCCTCAATTCATCGGAGGGAATCTGGATAATTAGGACTCAGCAGCCAACAAACTTAATTAAAAATAATCAAGTTTTTAATTAAAGGTTAGTTCAAGAAAAGAACCATCAGGTCAAATGCAGTCGAAACCTCAAGCCAAGGGGACAGTTCAGCAATGAATCTATATAATTTGTATCCCTACTACAAGCTAGCTCTTACCAAAACTAGTTTACTAGGGAAGTTATCAGCCAAAATCACTAAAACCCTGCTTAACTGCGCCAAGGTAAAGCTCAAACAGCAGAGAAGTTTCAGCCTGTATCTTTACCGCTCAAAGCTGTGGGAGCTAATCAAAGTTTGCGAAAGTTATGTACGCATCTGTTGATTGATGGGTTTTTATCTCACGTCAACATCCAACACCGCCAAATTGCTGATAATTTCCTGAAAGCGATTCAACAACGGCAAAAAGGTTAGTACAGTTTGTAAGCCTCAATTGAAACGCCAATAATCGCAGAAAGATAACTAGTTTACTTCATCCAAGATAACTAAACACTATGATGAATCAAGACATTGCTGGTATTAGTAGTAACTTAGATACAACCGTGAAGGCTCAACAATTTGATAAAGTAGTTGAAGCAATTATTGCTGGAAAATACTCTTGGGCATGTGTTTTAATGCTACGTTTTGCTGGTTATAATCCTCTCCATTATATTCCGTACCGTACCTACAATCGATTACTGAAAGAAAACTCTCAAGCCAACAGAATAAAACAACAGCAAAGTGAAAATCTAAAAATGCTGAAACAGGCTAATGATTCAAGACCTGCTTATCTTGAAGTAGTTGGAAAGCAAAAAACAGAAATTCGTGGTGGTTTAGACCAAAGATTGGGACAGCCAATTAACGAAAATCAATCAAGGAAATCGTCATTAAAACCAGAAGTTAATCAAGATATTTCCTTGAAACGTTGTGGAGTCAATTAAAAACAATTTGGAATCAAAAGATTCTGCTCTAGACTTGATTAAGTGTCTGAGAGCCTACCATGCGAGTTTAAACTTTATAGCATGGTAGGTTTTTGACCACAGTGATTAATTTGATATTTTTTTTGCAAAAATCTGCCAAAATGGCAATATATATACTTACAACATTGGTAAACTAATAACAACTACAACTTCAATATAAATAGAGGTGATTGGCGGCAAACAAGTTAAATTTAAAAAATAAAATCAATGATTAGTTCTGACTATGAAATAAATCAAGCTGATTACAAAAGTAGTCAGTATTTCATGGAGTAAATAACTCCTATACCAAGACAAAAGATTCAACCGTTGCTACTGGTGGTTCTTTTTCTGAGGAAGTCTGAGCAAAGAGAATTTGGGCAGGTGGATTTCCCCAATCCAAATTTTACACAGCTTTCATTGACTGCAGACGATGTGAGTAATGCTTATAGAACTTTCTATCCTGTGGTTGGTGTTGCTTTAGTTAATAAAGCAAACGCTTAACACCAATAACAGGAACAGAAACAGAAAAGTTATGGTGAAATCGTTGTCGTGGCTGGTGGAACTAGTAGGTCATACGCTTCTCTTTCAACTATTCTAATCCTAGTCCTCCCAACCTGGATTATCTCTGCTTTCTAAATTTTCAATTTATATAACAACTACTGGAAGTTCAAAATTTGAATAGCTTCCAGTTTTTTATGTGTAAATAAAAATAGGGTGAGCAATTTGCCCACCCTATTTTTTGTAGAGAATGGTTAATCTAAAAATGAATTAAACCTTGGCTAATTCAGGGGTAGGACGCTTGCTGTTGCGAATTGATGTAATCGCCTCAGCATAATCCTTAGCGTTAAATACAGCTGAACCAGCGACAACTGCATTAGCTCCCGCTTCCAAAACTTGCCAAGTATTATTTGCTTTCAATCCTCCATCCACTTCAATCCAAGGGTCAAGACCGCGTTCATCACACATTTGACGCAGCTTGCGGATTTTTGGTAACACACCAGGGATAAAGCTTTGACCACCAAAACCAGGGTTGACGCTCATAATCAGTACTAAATCGCACAAATCTAGAACGTATTCAATTAGCTCTAGAGGGCTACCAGGATTAAGTACAACTCCAGCTTTCTTACCAAGCTCTTTAATTTGCCCCAAAGTACGGTGTAGGTGTGGAGAAGCATTATGTTCGCAGTGTACGGAGATAATATCGGCACCCGCCTTAGCAAATCCTTCTACATACTTTTCTGGTTCCACAATCATCAAGTGGACATCCAGTGGCTTGGCTGTAACCGGACGAATCGCCTCCACAATCAGAGGGCCTATCGTAATATTAGGTACAAAACGACCGTCCATTACATCAACATGAATCCAATCTGCTCCGGCCGCATCTACGGCACGAATTTCGTCACCCAGACGACTAAAATCGGCTGATAGGATGGATGGAGAAATTACAATGGGCTTTTGAGATAGGTTTTGGGTCATGGCTAGTGGATTTTTAAGCGTCCTCGTCTGTACGCATTGTAACAAAACATTGAGCAAGACTCATAACTTTGATCCCAGTCTTTTTTGGAAGATAGGGAATAGGTTACAGGGTACAGATTCTCTATCACCTGCTACCTGTAACCTCTCCCCTAATTTCATCACCAATGACCAATGACTAATAACTAATGACTAAAAAACTAACTTGGATAATTTGGGGATTAAGTGCTTCTTGTTTGAGTGCGCCAGTAATTGCTTCAGCTTTAGAATCTGCTCTGGGAACTAACGGCATTGATGCTCTAAAGCTACACCAAGCTCCTTATAATTTAATCGGTCGTAAAATTGCTATTGGTCAAGTGGAAATTGGCCGACCGGGAATGTTTGGGTGGGATAAGGCAGTGTCTAAAAATCGTGCCATATCATTAGCGGCAGTATTCTTACGTAATGGGCCAGCTAAATCAAATACTGGTGTTGATTCCCACGCCTACAACGTTGCTGGTATGATGGTAAGCCAAGACAAAGCTTTGCCGGGAGTTGCTCCAGGAGCGCGACTGTATTCGTCTGCGGTGGGTTCCACTAAAAATATGGGTCAGCCAGAAGAGTGTTTATCGGCCCAGCACATAGCGCTACAAAATGGTGGTGATGTCCGTGCTATTAACTTTAGCTTTGGTGAACCTTTGAGCCGCGATCCTAGACCGGAGGCTGTTTTAGACGGCAATGCTTTGCTAACTTTATGTGTTGACTGGTCTAGCCGTGTTCATGATGTTTTGTATGCGATCGCAGGTAATCAAGGTAAGGGTGGTATTCCCATTCCTACAGATAATTTTAACGGAATGAACGTGGCTTTTTCATCCAGCAGAGGGGGAGTTTTTAACAAAGTAGATGTGGCTAATCTGGCGGGTGCTAACCAAGGAGTAAGTGGAAGGCTTGCTGGAAGAGAATTCGATCTTGGTGGCCGTCGTGCTATCAGTTTAGTTGCTCCAGGAAATAATATTCCTTTGCTCAATCCAGATGGCAAATTGAACAAGGTTACAGGTAGCAGTTTTGCAGCGCCTCAAGTTACGGCTACTGTTGCTCTATTGCAGGAATTTGCTGACCGACAGATACGAACAAAACAACCCCACTGGAGCATCGATTCTCGGCATCATCAAGTAATGAAAGCTGTATTGCTGAATTCAGCAGACAAAATTCAAGATAGCGGTGATGGCTTGCGGTTAGGAATGAGCCGGACGCTAATTGATAAACAAAATCAAAACTGGCTAGATTCTGATGCTTATAAAGATCCAAAGATTCCTTTGGATGCTCAAATGGGAGCGGGTCATTTGAACGCATTTCGCGCTTATGAGCAATTTAGTGCTGGTCAATGGCAGCCATCAGCAACTGTACCAGCTATTGGTTGGGATTATCGCACAGTCGCTGTTGGAGCATCTGTTGACTATGTGTTAGCAAAACCATTAAAGCCAGGGAGTTTTGTTGCTGTTACCTTGAGTTGGGATCGATTGGTGGAACTCAACGATAAAAATAAAAACCAGCAATATGATGTGGGTGAAAATTTTCGCGATCGCGGCTTAAATAATCTCGACCTATACTTAGTAAAAGCTGATGCTCAAAATTCAGATGCTGGTGCTGTTTGCTCTTCAATCAGCCAAATTGATAGTGTAGAACATATTTTCTGCCCCGTTGCTGCTACAGGCAATTACAAAATCCGCGTTCAGTTTCGTCAAAAGCTCAATGAAGCAACTCAGCCTTATAGTTTAGCTTGGTGGAGTGTACCTATCAATTAGAAGAGGAGCGCTCAATCTTTGTATTTGTGTCATTACAGCGTTTTTATCTATTTGAACAATATTCTCCTATCGGGACGCATAGCTGTGCGTCCCTAAAAAAGTTTGGTATTTCGTGAACTGAGAAACGTGATTTTATGTTTAAAAACCAATAGCGGTGGTTATTTTGTGATTGGGTAGTCTACAATACTGTTATTGATAAATAGAAAAATTCCTAAAAATCGAAGTTTTTCATAATTCTTCTGCATAGCCGCTCTAATTAAGAATTAGTAGATAGAAAAAGTCGTGTTTCATTTCTCTAAGCTATTAACTTGCTGTTACAAAAACTGTAACAGTCCCATTTTTCTATTGGAACAGATGCAATAGTTAATCATTGACACAGTGTCTGCGTCAACCATGAGCACAGATCGGGAATCTTTGGCAAGTGAGGTAGCAGAATGAATCGACAAAAGTTTAGCGATGCGAAAGAAAATTTTCTGCAAAGACGATACGGTGTTAGTCTAGGCAGACGTTATGCTCTAGCAGCTGCAAGTGTTGTTCTATTCAGTGTATTAGGGTGTTCTCAAGTAGAGAGTAACAAAACTGCCCTCGCCCAGTCTAGTTTACCCCAGCCAGAAACTCCATTGCAAAAAAAAACAGTCAATACTAATACAAAAATAGTTGAGTCTAGCAATAAGTTTGGCTTCAAGCTGTTTTCACAAGTTCTGAAAGGTGATACGGGTGAGAAGAATGTTTTTATCTCACCTTTGAGTGTCGCTAGCGCCCTTGCTATGACCTACAATGGCGCTAGCGGCTCGACTCAACAAGCAATGGCAAAAACCCTGGAATTACAGGGGATGAATCTACCAGAAATTAATTCTTCTTACGCGGCGGTATTAAAGCAGCTTTTAGAAAATCCAGATCCGAAAGTACAACTGAGTATTGCTAACTCGCTTTGGGCAAATCAAGATGTTAGCTTTGCACCAGATTTTCTTAAGAGAACCCAGGATTTATATCAAGCTAAGATTAGCAATTTAAACTTTAAAGATGCCGCCGCATCTAACATTATAAATAACTGGGTAAAAGAAAATACTAAGGGAAAAATCACTAAAGTCGTCGAAAAAATTGAACCTAATCAAGTATTGTTTTTGATTAATGCCATATATTTTAAAGGTAATTGGAGTAACGAATTCGACAAAAATAAAACTGCTCAACACCCTTTTTACATTACACCTAACAGACGAAAACAATACCCAATGATGTCACAAGAGGGTGACTATAAATATTATGAGAGCGAAGAATCTCAGGCAGTTAGTTTACCTTATGGTAAAGATGGAAAAACCAGTTTTTATATCTTCCTGCCCAAGCAGAACTCTAATCTCAAAGCCTTCTATCAAAACTTGAATTTTGAAAACTGGGAAAAATGGATGACTCAGTTCAACAAACAAAAAGGGTTTATCCGCCTACCCCGCTTCAAAACAGATTACGAAGTTACACTTAATGATGCTTTGAAAAGTTTAGGCATGGAAGAGGCTTTCAGCAACAAAGCCAATTTTTCTGGTATGGGTAAAAATTTTGCCATTAGCCAAGTTAAGCATAAAACTTTTGTCGAAGTGAATGAAGAAGGCACTGAAGCGTCTGCGGCTACTTCTGTGGGAATAGTAGCAACATCTTTGAGGGAGGAACCAGAACCATTCCGAATGATTGTTGACCGTCCTTTCTTCTGTGCCATTAGGGATAATCAGACGGGAAACATTTTATTTATGGGTTCCATCATTGAGCCACAATGACCAAATAATTTAACGTAATTTGTAATTAAAATTGTTTTAAGTCTTTGATTGTTAGAGACATAAGACATAACTTGCATTGCTGAAGCGATTTCTTTCTATCATAGGCGATCGCTTACCCATTCAAATTAACCAACACCTCACCTATCCACACAAGCTATCCCACCGTGCATACTTCACCATTGGCTTACTCAGGAGCAATCTGCCTTCGTCGTAATAGTTGATCTATTTAAAAAACTCATACCTAAATACTCCTTCTGAAGTTGAAGAAATAGTTACAAGTCATAGTATTATCAAGATGCTACTTGAACACAATTTTTATACACTTCAATAAAAAATCGGAGTAGTAATAATGGCTACATTCACCGTTACTAATACCAACAATAGTGGTGCTGGTTCACTGCGGCAGGAAATTCTAGATGCTAATGCCCTAAAAGGAAAAGACATCATCAATTTTGGTGGACTGTTTAACGATGGACTTGCTCATACCATCAGTCTGACTGGTAGTGGTCTAAGTATCACAGATGACACAATCATTCAAGGCAGAAATCCCAACTTACTAACTATTAGTGATAATAGTGCTACACGTGTCTTTGATATTACCACTGCTGTAACTGCTGTAATCAACGGGCTGACTGTTACCAATACATATAATGGCTACAATAATGGCACGGCAGGGGGTGGTGGTATTTCCAATGAAGGTACTCTAACATTAAATAACAGCATCATCACTGGCAATACTGTATACCACAATGTATTAGATACACAAGAAAACACTATCAGCGCGGGTGGTGGTATTTACAACACTGGCAGACTTACAGTCAACTACAGTACTATTAGTAACAACTCGGCTGGTGATTCTTACTCTTACTACAGCGATGGTGGTGGTATTTACAACACTGGCAGCCTCATAGTGAAAGGTAGCAACATCACTGGTAATATAATAGGTGACGAACTTGATAGCTCTGGTGGTGGTATCTATTCTGTCCAACCTTTGAAAAATGGTATCAACTCTAACAGCGTACTTGTGATAAATAGCACCATTACGAACAATTCGGGAGAATTTGGTGGTGGTATTTATTTAGAAAATGGAATAGTGAGTCACAGCACTATCAGTGGTAATTCGGCAGACTTTGGCGGCGGTCTTTATTTAATAAATGTAACCCTTAGTTACAGCACTATCACTAATAATTCGGTTCCTGCTAACGGCGGCGGTATCTTTTCATCTGGAGGTACAATAAGTTACAGCACCATCAGTGGTAATTCGGCGGGTGAGAACGGCGGCGGTATCTTTTCATCTGGAGGTACAATAAGTTACAGCACCATCAGTGGTAATTCGGCGGGTGAGAACGGCGGTGGCATCTACACAGAAGGTAATGACATAATAAGTCATAGCATCATCAGTGGCAATTCGGCACAAGATGGCGGCGGCATTTACGCATATAGTGATGGCACCGTAAGTCATAGTATCATCAGTGATAACACGGCTAAAGAACAGGGTGGAGGAATATATGTATATCTTGCTGGTGTTGATTCTCAGATTTTTCTGAACGTGAGTGATAGCACCCTTAGTAACAATCAGGCACACTTTGGCGCTGGCATCTACAATGAAGGTGCCCTCATAGTAAGCAAGAGCATTATCAAACACAATAGAGCTTTCGGGATTGAACTCAGTTCTGGTAAAAAAGAGTCTGGTAAAGGTGGCGGCATTTACAATAACTTTACCTATAGCGGCACTAGCACACTAGACTACAGCACCATCGCTTGTAACTTCGACACCCCAGAAGAAGATTCAACTAAGTTTATCAGGGTGGATAATCTTGTAGGTAAATTCATTAATAAAGGCTCATCTGTGAAAGGTTAGCGATCGCTTACCTGTTCCAACCAACTAACGCCCTATCCACACAAGTATATCCTTCACTGCGGAAACTTCCTTAACAATGCTTCTCTAGATAACCAACTAAGAGATTCTGACTTTTTACGGGAAGTCCTCAAGCCCCAAAAAAGCGTGACTTTTTCCACAGGCGAATTCTCAATAGCTCTAAGTTAATGAAAATAGCTAACGGAAAAATAAGGGCTTGGAAAACCCTCAAAATGGTTTTTTCCACACACATGCCGTGAAAAGTCAGCTAAGAGATTGATGATTTTAGTTTGTTTCACGTCACTTGTAGGTAGGGCTTTTAGCAAGTAATCTCAAATCTAAAATTGGCATGGTAAAAAATTCAAAATCAAAATATTTTGATTTTGAATTTTAAATTTAATTTTAAGGTAATGTCGCTTCAGAAATACTCAATGTGTTGTTAGCGTCAGCTTTCGGGGACTCGTTTGCTGCAAGGGGTGCAGTTATCTCCCCAGTGGTGCTGTCGTTAATCTCGCTGGTTAGGCTATCAGGACGCAAGGCACTTAAGGCAGTCTTAATGACAACAGCCGTAGGTACTGCCACAATTACACCCAACAATCCGCCAATTCTTGCCCCTGTTAAAACTGAAATTAAAATCCAAACTGGATTTAAACCTGTAAAACTGCCTAAAATTCTGGGAGCAATTAAGTTTTCGAGAATTTGCTGGACAATTACTGCTGCAATCAACACTCTCACACCCATTGAGAAATCTTGCAGTGCTACCAATAGTGTAGTCAAGGCGATGCCTACAGAACCACCAAAGGGCACGAGAGCCATCAGACCAATAGTTAAGCCGAATAGCAGACCAAATGGCACTTTTAGCCACAAAAAGGTAGGAATGAGAGCTGAGGCCATGCAGGTAGATAAAATCAACTGGGTGATAAAGAAATTTTGAAAGCTCATGCGGACTGTTTTCGAGAAAGGATCGCGAAATTTAGCAGGTAGCCATTCCACTAAACTTTCCCAGAGTTCACTCCCATGCTGTAAAAGGTAGAAAGTCAAAACCATCGTCAAGAGGATATCTAGCAGGCTGGTGACTGTAACTACCGCCAGATTTAAAACTTGTCCAGCGATCGCTTGTAATTGCCCCTTGACGCGATCGTTGATTTGCACTACCAGAGCATCAAGGTTAATCGGTAAATTAAAAGTCTCAGCTTTTTGGTTTAATATCATTAGCTGAGAGCGTCCAGAGTCGATCAACTCTGGCAAACGAGCCACCAGTTGTTGAGCTTGGGTAAGGGCCAACGGAAAAAGTGTCACACCCAACGCCAATAAAATCGATAAAGCCAGGAGAAATACTAGGATGGCAACTTGATCTCGTTTAGCACCATGATGTTCCAGCCAACTCACAGGGTAGTTGAGCAGAAATGCTAAAACTGAGGCTCCGACTAAAATGACTATGAGAGAATGGAAATAATTAAAAAAGACCGAAAGTGCCCAACCATTTAGAACTAGCAGCGGAACGAATAACGCGATCGCCCCGATTCGCGCTATTGGTGTGAATGTTTGCCACCAGTCGAGTAGCTTGCGTGTCTGCATTTTGAGCTGATTGCTGGATAGAACTAAGTTAAATCTTTCTTTACAGCTTATTATCTCTAACTATATGAGTCTTATTCATCCTTCTAGTTTAGGAGTTAGACTAAAACGCATGGAGAATTTTGAACCAAAGGGGACTTGGGACTTGGGACTGGGGACTGGGGACTGGGGACTGGGGACTGGGGATCAGGAACAAGGGGGACAAGGGGAACAAGGAAGAATGATTGAAGAAGTCTCTCCTTTATCTCCTCCCAATCCCCAATCCCCAATACCCAGTACCCAATCCCCAATCCCCAATCCCCAATCCCCAATCCCCAAAACCCAGTTGCTTTTATATTTGATTCCGATTATCGGCTTTTTTCCATCTTTGTGGGCTCTTTATCGTGGCCAGGGTAGTCGGGAACAACTTGCTATTAGTCGCCTGTCTATTACTTTGGCATTTACTTGGCTGTTGGGATATTTATTATTAAGTACCGGAGCAGCAACTTCAGATTTTTTTCCGCTACGTCTATTTATCCTGAATAGCTTTCTCACATCGGGTTACTTTTTAGTGAGTATCTGGTTGATTTTGCGCCTGACACAGGGCAAATCT
>NZ_JBALDK010000139.1:0-6215 GCF_036917455.1 Nostoc sp.
GCAAACTCTATGGCGTGGATGGTGTCGATTAATGGATATGTGCTGGGCTATTGATTTTTCAACCCAATCTTTGAAAAAATGTTGGTAATGACAAGCCTTATAAAGGGAGGGAACCGGAAATATTATTTTCCCCCTTCATAAGGGGGGATTAAGGGGGGTAATACGACTTGTGTATACACCGTAGGCTTACGGGGATGGGAGTATTTGCGTCAGTAAATGCGGGGTGGGGTTCTTTATTTTTGATTTATGCAAGAGGTCTAGTGTTTCTGTGGTTGAATATCTAATTTTAATGCTAATTGCTGGCGCATTTCTTGAAAAGGTTTGTTCCATACAGGGCTAGCATTCCAATTCCATACCGCTACTGGGATAAGTTGCTCTTCAGCTAGATAAGTTAGCAGACGATATTCATCTTCTGGTTCACGAGAAAAGGTGAAAGGATTGCGGTAGCCTGTATCACATAGTTTATAAGATACGACCTGACCGTGATTAATCCGTTGTACAAGTTCCTTACCTTTGACAAGCAAATAATCCAAAAAGATTAGACTAAAAGGCTCTACAGATGCACGATTTTGCGGCTCCTTTTGTACCCACCTAGCCCAATCAAACCCATACATAAAATCGTGAACGTAACGGAAGCGGATTTCTGTATTAATCCCGAACATCTCCATCAGAGAAACCATTTTTTCACCAAAAAGCTTTAAAAAAGCAATAGCACCCTCATCTGCAATCAAAGCCTGCCTGAGCATACTGCTTACCATAAAATCCAAATCCCAGAATATGTTCTCTGGGAAGTTTTGTAACTGAGTACGGACTATAGATTCGAGAGTTTCCTGAAGGGTTGTAAGGATTTGAATATTGCTGCTTTTTTCAACAATTAAATTTTCTAATTCTGCGAAGTTAGTAACTAATTTCTTTTGGGGGTTAAGTGATAACAACTGAATAGACTGTTGGGCAAGTATTTCATCAATATATTGGAAAGTATGAGTTGGTGTCAGTTCTTGCTTCATAGTAATTGAAATAACCCAAACAGCTTACACTAATTATTAGTGTATATCGAAATAAGAAAATTATTAAATAAGCAAAAATAAACTTAACCTTTAACTTTACAAAGTTATACGATAGGAATCATATTTGATTTTTGAAAAAGATAAGTATCTGTAGTCGTAACGCACCATAAGAGGTTGAATGAACAATTTTTTCACTGTGACTTTAGACACTTTTAGATCCCCCCTAACCCCACTTAAAAAGGGGGGAACTGGAATCAAAGTCCCCCAATTTATCGGGGAGCCACTGCGGTCTTGGGGTCTCCCCAAGTGGAGCATGTGGCGTGGATTTAGGGGGATCATAGAACTTTTGATACCGACAAGAGGACTTGTTCATTCATCCTCTAAGCTTGAGATGGTGCGTTAGCGTAGCGTAACGCACCATACATGGATTTCAAAAATTCAATAATAGTCCTATAATTCTTTAATAGATTATATCTAATTAATTCCACATCAATAATTCTCATTGCAAAACTATCACGGCGAAAGTTGTTTAATACAGATCGCCGCGAGCTTATGAGATTATATCCAAAGGGTAGGTAAAATAACCAGAGTATTTAAACTCTACCTTAAATAAAACTTGAGAATCGGCTATCCAGAAATGTGGATAACTAATTCTCTTAAATGACTGCGCTGGCGATGTTCCCAGATATAAATTCCCTGCCAAGTTCCTAGTACTAGATGACCTTTATTAATGGGGATATGTTCAGAAGTGTGGGTGAGTGCGGTACGAATATGTGCTGGCATATCATCGGGGCCTTCTGCATCATGGATGTATTTGCCTGATTCGGGGACGAGTTTTGCCATAAAATTAGCTAGATCCACAAGAACATCAGGATCGGCATTTTCTTGGATGACTAAACTGGCTGAAGTGTGGCGTAAAAATAAAGTACAAAGACCAGTTTCAACTCCCGATTCTGCAACTGCGGCTTCAATCTTAGGGGTGATATTGTAAAAAGATTTGGCAGCAGTGGAAATTTTTAGTAACTTTTGGTAATGACTCATTTAAAACAGTAATTATTGATGACAGTAAAAGCTAATTAGCAGTTGAATTTGCTTAATTTGGTTGTCAGATCGTCATGGCTAGCATTCATATATTAATTTATATTATTTTGAATAACTTTATTTATTGTGTAAATAATTGAGAATAGCATTAGCGATCGCTTCATTACCATCCTTAGCAATTGGCTGAGATTGCTTTGGTGCTTGGGGTAACTTATGCAGAAAATCCCAAGTACCTTGAAAAAACTCAGATGGGGTGATGATTTGATGCTGGTTATAATTTGTTATGCCTTCTACGATAAAAGCTGCTTCGGCAAAATCCTCACGAGGAATAGTAATAATAGGTACTCCTAATATTGTGGCTTCAGCAAAAGTACTGAAACCTGGTTTAGAGACTACTCGCCCACAAATCGGCATAAAATCTACAGGGCGGTATTTGCGACCGCTAATTTTCACTATATTAGGTAAATCAGGCGCAGATTGATCGAAGACGATAAATTGCCAATCTGGGAATCGCCGCAGGTTATCGTAGGGTATTTGCTGCAAACCCAAGCCGCCAAATGTCAATAAAATAGTTTTTTCGACAGGTGCGGTTATTCCCCAAAGAGAACGTAAATCATCAGTAGAGTGACGGGGGGAACCACCTGTTAGACCAACATCTGTGATATTGTGAAAAGCTTGCATCGGTTCGTGGAAGGGAAGACGAAATAAGCGATCGCATTTTGAGTACCAATCACTAATCCAATCTGCAACTGCTGTAAATTCACCCCCCCAATCTCGGTAGATAAAGTCCCAGCCAAAGTTACTCATCATCCAGCAAGGGATATTTGCACCTTTGGCAAAACCAGGAGTCAGGAAGGGAATATCTGCCAAAATCAGATTAACGCGATTTTGGCGAATAAAATTTACTTCTGAAGCAATGAGCGAATTTTGATGTTTTTTAATATCTAGCAACTTTTCTAAAGTCGCTACTTTATCCATTGTCAAACTATCGGTTTGTACCACACCCAAATCAAATGCACGGGGACGATAGATAAAATCGCCTTCTATATAGCACTCTAGCAACCAGCGCGGGGCAGTGGTTACGAGAATTAGCAGGACTTCTGGACATAATTTTTGGATTGTCGCAGCGACAGAAGCCATGCGGGTAGCATGTCCAAAGCCGTGGTTAGTGATGGCCAAGTATAAGATGGGGCGTTCCATGTTTATGTTTGTCATTTGTCATTAGGAATTATGATTTTAACTCCTAATGAATAATGACTAACTATTTTTGCAAAAACCTTGAATCGCCTCAACTAATTGGTCGATTTCCAATTCTAAAGTCAGGTAATGGATGGTGGCGCGTATACAGCTAGGATCGGCAATTGTCCGAGTTAATATGTTTTGCGAGTCTAAAAATTGTACTAACTTGAGATTAGCTTGGGGCTGATTATTTACAAGTTGGAATGATACTATACCGCTTTCCGGTGGGGAAGTTCGCAAACATTTAACATCGGGTAACGCCACTAAGCGCTGCCAAAGATACTCGCTGTTTTGACAAATTTGCTCGTAACGTTCCTGTGATGTTCCCCATTGCTGATGAATTGCGATCGCTTCCTTTAAGCCAACGTACAATGGATAAGCTAATGTAGACACTTCATACCGTCGCCCATCTGGAAGCCAGTCCACAGGCTGAGATTGACTATCTACAACAATGCCATTCAAGCCAATAAATGTAGGTTTCAGGCTTTCTCGCGCTTCTGGGCGAACATACAAACCACCAGCACCCGCAGGGCCGCATAACCATTTGTGACCAGTGAAAGCATAAAAATCTACACCCAATTCTGTCAAGTTTAAAGGCAGCAAACCAACAGATTGGGCAGCATCTATCAATAAAAAAGAATGATTGTTTCTGCATACTTCGGCAATTTTATCAAGCGGTAAAACTTGACCAGTATTCCAGAAAACATGACTTAATATTACAAGACGGGTATTAGGGCGTAAGTGTTGGGCAATAATTTTTACAGAATCGCCCTCATTTAAAGTCGCCTTCAGGGGACACGTGGTAACTTCTACCGCAAATCTCCGGGCGATTTCTTGTGTGGTGGCAATTACGCCTGGATGTTCGCAGTCTGAGAGCAATATATGGTCGCCACAATGCCAATCGATGCCCCACATAGCGATATTACAGCCAACCGTGACATTCTGAGTCAGGGTAATTGTTTCGCTTGGTGCATTTAACTCAGAAGCGATCGCAACTCTAGCGGCTTGAGTCTGCGGTGCTATCCAGCGATACGCCTCATTACCAAAGGGGCCTATTTGCTGAACATAAGCCTGAGTTTCGGTCATCGCATCCATTGCCCTTTGGGGCATAGGGCCTTGTCCGCCATAATTGAAATAAGTCTTATTCGCTAAAGCTGGAAATTGCTCTCGATGGCTATGCAACTTGGTTTGGGCAACAGAAATACTAGTCATACCAATTTTAGATTTTAGATTTTAGATTAGTCATTAGTTTCTCATCTTCCTCATTCTCCCACTTCATTATTAATTGTCTAAGTTACTCCCAGATTGTGCTAAATCTTGTTAACTTAAAAGGATGCTAATTAATGCTGAACTCCTACTGCAATACCAACGCTGTAAACGCCGGACTTTTCTAGATATCCACGGTGACAGAAGTCAGCGCGATGCCCCTAATGAGTTGCTGCGGAAACTGCAACAGGATAAAATCGCTCATCAGATGAGTGCTTTGGCACAGATGACTTACCACCAACCAGATTATTCTTATGGAAA
The DNA here is from genome assembly GCF_036917455.1 of Nostoc sp. Classification (GTDB taxonomy): domain Bacteria; phylum Cyanobacteriota; class Cyanobacteriia; order Cyanobacteriales; family Nostocaceae; genus Nostoc. The sequence goes on from NZ_JBALDK010000139.1 coordinate 4,815, forward strand.
CTGGGAAAAGGCAGAGAAGGCAACTTTAGAATTGATGGAACGTGGGGTTGAGTACATCTATAAAGGAGTACTGCTAGCAAATTATTCTGAAGCATATACCCTGCTGAGTCGCCCAAATTTACTGGTAAAGCAGCCTGGACAGTCGAGTTTTGGAGATTGGATGTATGTTCCGGCTAGTATTGAACTGGGTAAGCGCCCTAAGCAAGAATATCAGGTTGTCGCTGCATTTCATACCCAAGTTTTGGCAACGATACAGGGAGTTGTACCAGATACTGCTTTGCTGATATTGCGAACTAAAAACAGCAATTATTTCGTGGATTTGTTCAAATGGATGCCACGGATGCAGCAAATTCTGGAGGAGTTTATTGGAGTTTTAGAGTTACCGAATCCGCCAGAGGTGTTTATTTCTCGGCAAAAGTGCAATTTTTGCCATTGGTATAGTCAATGTTACGCGATCGCTCAATCTGAAAAACATCTCTCACTATTACCAGGTGTAACACCTCTTCGCTACACTCAACTCCAAGACGTAGCGATCGCCACACTAGAATCTCTTGCTAATACCAGTCCCAGCACCTTAGAAAACCTCCTTGGTTTCGACCGAAAAGTAGCACCAAAGCTAGTAGTACAAGCTCAATCTGCATTGGAAAAACGACCCATAGTTTTACCCTACCCGTTACCGATAGAAAATATTACATTCACAGCACCGATAGAACTTTACTTTGATATTGAGGCACAGCCAGACTTAGATTTAGATTATCTTTTGGGGGTTTTAGTCGTTGATAGACTTGCTAACACAGAAAAGTTTTATTCGTTTTTAGCAGATAAACCAGAAGACGAAGAATTAATTTGGCAGCAATTTTTGGATTTGGTTTGGCAATATCCCGAAGCGCCAATTTATCATTTTTGTGCCTACGAGTTTGATACGGTTAAACGGCTGGCAAAGCTTTACAACACTCCATACTCCTCAGTGCGTCCAGTACTGAATCGCTTTGTGGATGTGTATGAACAATTAACCGAAAGTGTAGCATTACCTATAGAAAGTTATGCCTTGAAAGCGATCGCACGTTGGTTAGGATTTGAGTGGCGAGAAAAAGAAGCTAGTGGTGCTAAATGTATTTACTGGTACGATCAGTGGCTAGAAACAGGCGATCGCACCTTACTAGAAATTATCCAAAGCTACAACGAAGATGACTGTCGCGCTACCCACAGAGTCAAAGACTGGCTGGTAAACTTTTTTCAGGATGAATATGGGTTGCGACTAGCTTAGAGGATGTTTGAAAAGTCCTCTTGTCGGTATCAAAAGCTTTAGATCCCCCTAAATCCCCCTTAAAAAGGGGGACTTTGACTCCGGTTCCCCCCTTTTTAAGCTATCCATTATAAACATCTTTCTTAATACAAAAT
>NZ_JBALDK010000140.1:0-2779 GCF_036917455.1 Nostoc sp.
TCCCCATACACGATTATCATTCTTGTTAAGACTGTTTTGAGTATTTTAGCTGATTGACAAAAGGCGCTTTATTCTAACCTCTCACGGATGGTCTTGCACTTGCTCAGAGCGTTCTTTCGACCAGTGACCGCTCAACAATCCCCGTGAGAGGACTCCATAAGCGGTGACAGCAATGCCCAATTCTCTCACGGTTGGCAGGATGTCATCTTCAATGCCACGACTCATCAGGGAATATTCGATCTGAAGCGAAGCGATTGGATGAGTCCTATGAGCGCGGCGAATTACATCTGCACCCACTTCAGATAAACCAATCTGGCGAACATATCCAGCTTTCACCATTTCGCTAATCGCCCCAATAGTCTCTTCAATAGGCACTTTCGGATCGAGCCGGGCTGGTTGGTAAAGGTCAATGTAATCGGTTCCCAGTCGTTTCAGTGTATAGGCAAGTGAGGTCTTTACGGCTTCAGGGCGACCATCGAAGCCAATAAAGTTGCCATCAGGAGAGCGCAGCGCACCGAATTTAACAGCAATGAAGACATTTTCCCGCCGTCCTGTTAAGGCTTCGTTGAGTAGCAGTTCATTGTGCCCCATGCCGTAAAAGTCGCCTGTATCCAGTAAGTTAATACCTGCATCAAGGGCTGCATGAATTGTTGCAATACTTTCGTTGCGATCGGCTAGCCCATAAACATCAGACATACCCATACAGCCAAGCCCAAGCGCCGATATTGTTGAACCGTTTTTTCCGAGTTGACGCGACAACATAGCAACTTCTCCACTGTGGTGATAAAACTATAATATCAGTCAAATGACAAAAATCAATATCTGTCATTCAATCTTTGTTAAAAAACTATTCGCATTATGTCTGATTAGCCGTGCTGTAGGAGCGATCGCTAGTTGTTACTTTTTACTCAAGCCAGGGAACTCTATGAATACGATTCAGGAATTCGCACAGCATTGAATAGAGAAAGGCTTCCGTATGGTAGCAACTGGCTGTGGGTTTATTGGAACTGTGTTGTAAGGAATCCCCAGTGAGTCTATGGGCGAGAAAGCCGTCTAATCCGTTCTAATGTGTCACGGAATTGTTTACGCCTTTCTTGGGCCTGTGCCTCTCTCAATGCTCTAGCTGAAATTCTTTTCAGCCGAGGAAGAGTTTGCTCTGGTTCCAAAATCTTAATCTTCATTGTCTAAAATTCCTATAAAAGTTTCAGTTACCCTGAATGCCCAGTGGAGCTTATCGCAATTTAGAATTTTTTGTCATCCAAAATCCTAGATTAAATACCATTCCTAGCTCCCAAGCAATTCCTAAATAGAGATTAAATTTCATTAGTCCCACGCCGAAGGCAGCCCCAATCAACAATCCAACCAACTCATAATTCATAACTACAAACCAATGATTGCAGAAGATCCTAAACAAATTATCTGGGACATGATGACCAGCTTTTCAGAAAGAATGTGGTCAGTTAGGTGATGTTCTGGGCTTGAATTTGTACTTTGGAAGAAATCCCCACACGATACAAGCCAGCCAGTAAGCTCCCGGGTTAACTCCCGCGTAGACTTATTTTATTTTTGTCTTTCATTATTAAAGAGCTTTTCAGTCTTGCTCCAATTGTGCTTGATTATGTCAATCAGTCCATTGTGTTGTAAAAGAAGAGCATCTTTATAGTTAGTATAATCTTGTAAATGAATGTCTACTTTTCTATCCAAGGCAATAAATTTATCATTGAATTTATCTTTTAAGTTATCAATTGTAATAAAATTGGCGGCTTCTAGATTTGCAATTTTAGAATTCATATTCGATTCTAAGTTTGCAATTTTAGTATTGATGCTTGATTCAATTTGAGCCAGCTTGTAAATAGCCGAAAATATCGTAATAACTCCGACCACAAAAGTAACTGAGTTGTGAATATCCATTTTGTTATTCAATGTTCTTTAGCACTAGACCCAGACTTTGGTCAGCCACTAGGACTATTATGGGAGAAATTGTGGCATCGACAACACAAAGCATCTCCACCACCAGGGGAAACATCTACGGCAAAAAAAAAAGCGGTTAAAAAAAGAACGTTTAATCGCCAAGAATAGAGCTTTTAAAGAGAAAGAATCTTATCGATGGGTTGAAGCTTTTCAAAAAGTAAACAAATTATTTAAGGGTTTAGAAATGCCTGATGGTGGAATACTTACAAGAGTGATTCATGTCTTTGACCGTGAAGGAGATATTGCAGAAGTATTCGCACTTCAAGGTAAAAATAAAAATACAGGTGTAGTTGTCAGAGCCGCTCAAAATCGTTGTTTAGAGGGAGAAAATTCTTATTTATGGGAGTATGTAACATCCCAGGAAGTGCAGTTTATAAAAGAGGTCGAATTACCTGAAACTAAAAAGCGCTCTGAAAGAACTGCGACTTTAGAAATCAGGTATTGTCCAGTATCAATAAATCCTCCTTATCGGTTAAAAAAGTCAGGCAACTTTAACGTTTATGCGCTCTTTGCGACAGAGATTAATGTGCCAGACGGATGCGAACCAGTTACGTGGATGCTACTGACAAACGAGTTAGTAACAACACAGGCAGAAGCATCTCAAATCCTTCGGTGGTATACGTATCGCTGGCGGATAGAAGAGTATCACAAAATCCTCAAATCTGGCTGTAAAGCGGAAAGTTACCGCTTGGCGGGTGAGAGTATGTCAACAAGTTCAAGACGATGATATCGGCTATCGGCTTTTGAAGAAACATTTTCTCTTGCATGTTCAAGACGATTTAACGTACTTTTTCCCGCCATCTTAACT
>NZ_JBALDK010000141.1:0-138185 GCF_036917455.1 Nostoc sp.
CTTCAGGGTTCATAGTAATTGCACTTGCCTGGGTATTGTGAGTGTAACTATCTTCCCTCAATTACACCTATATTTGCAAAAGTGAGATGCTCCCAGGGAAACAGGGAAACCCGCCCACAGGAGTGGCTTCCCTACATATACTTAAATTTTTTCATTAATCAAATCCGATTCCTACATTAAGATTTATATTTATCCCGTTCAAACTTAAGGTTCTTACAGTGGTAATATTATTTACTAACTTTTTTTAGCGAAACTTAAATTTTATATGATATATTTCTGTAATCAACAATACTCGTGATGTAGATAATATTGTAGTAAATTTTCAAATTCAGTATTATGTCTAGTCAAGAGCCAAATTCTAAGCAAGCATTTCAGCAAACACAGGCTACCGGAACAAAGAAGAAACTACAACCCCCCCCAGACATCAAAAAACCAAAGAAAACCGAATAAGAAACGTTATATATAGTTCGTAGTAGAGACTTAATTTAAATTAAGTCTCTACTAATATCATCAAAAAGAAATCAGCTTATTTATTTTTCGCTTGAGTTTTTGCCTGTTCTAAAGCTATTTCTTTGATTGCCTGATAGGAATTAACATTTGAAGTACCTTCAATCGCTTTCACTGCCAAATCCTGAACTTGTTTGAGAGCAGATTCAAGTTGTTTAGAAAGATTTTGAATCCGCGTCTCTTGGTTAGTAATAGTTTGTTCTAGAGATTGCAGTCTCTGTTCATAAAAACGCTTTTGCCCTTCCACTTCCTTAGAATATAAATCTGATTTTACTTTAGCTTGGTAGTGGGCGATGCCTTTGCCTTCTTCTGTAGCTTTCTTGATAGCTGCTTCTTTATCTTTCGGAAAAGCCTCTACCTTAGCTTTTAATTCTTCAAATTGTTTCTCTCTTTCAGCAATTGCTTTCTCTCGTTCAGCCCACTGTTTCTCTGTTTCTTGTAGTAATTCTTCCAGTTGTTTATATAGTGCTTTCTGCTGTTGTTCGTATTCGTCACTTTGTAGCTGACGTTGAAGTTCTAAATTATATTTATACTCTGATGCATCGCGTTGCCGAGTTTTATTCAAGTTTTCATTTCGTTCTTTTATCGTTCGTTGATGTTCCTCCTGTTCTTTTACCCAAGTATTCCTTTGTTCTAATATTTCTTGGAATAACACTTCAGAACGCTGGCTAGATTCTTCCTGATAAGCTTTCGTATTATCTTCATAAGCTTGGATGAGAGTATCCAATATATCATCAGAAACTTCCAACTTGTGCAGTTGTGTTAATTGTTGGATTTCCTCTTCTAAATTTCGCCTGATTTCTTCTAACTTAGAGGCTTTTGTGGTTAGCTGTTCTGATAATTCATTAGCAGCACTGCCAAAACCTAATTGAATCTTCGCCAAGCTTTCAATTGTATTGTTCATCTTCTGTTGGACGCTAGAAAGCTGATTCATAGCTATTTTTTGTTCTAATTTTGGCTGTTCTTTAGTTACAGACTGGTTTTCTTTGGCAACTTTTTCAAGTTCCGATTTCAGCGCTGTTTTTTCTTTAGCTAACTCCTCAAATGCCTGAAGAATTTCTACTTTAGTATTCTTATCAGTCGGCTTTTTCACCACCACAACAAACCTCCTCTTCAGGAATTAAAAATGGTTAAGATGCTAAGAACTTGTAACTATTTAGGATTAGAACTACCAAAAGCCCTCATAGCTAAGTCTTGTGATTGTTTTAATGCTGTCTGCAATTGAGCAGAAATCCCTTCTATTTGCTCAGATTGTTTCTTAATTGTTTCTTCTAGAGATTGAATTTTTTGCTCGTAACTCTGTTTGTTAGATTCCCATTCTCTCTCAAATAAATCAGCCTCAATTTTAGCTTTTTGGCTTGTTTCTTTAATTGCTTCTTCCCTAGCTTTCTTAACGGATTCTTCCAGTTCGTTAGGAAATATAGCTACTTTTTGTTGATACTCTCCAAATAGTGGTTGGCGTTCAGCGAATATCTTCTCTCGTTCTGCCCAATCTTTCTCTTTCTTTTGAGAATTTTCTTGGATTTCTCTTTGTTGTTGACGTTTTACTGCTTTGTAGCTGTCTGTATTGAGTTTACGAGTAGTTTCTAACTTATATAGAGATTCTTCTTGTTCTTGTTGGCGATCTTTAGCTAATAAATCATTATATGCTTGCAGTTTTTCTTCATACTCGGCTTGTTCTTTTTGCCATTCTTTCCGCCTAATTGTAATTTCTTTCTCTAATGCTTCCCTTTTGCTGATAGTATCTTGTTCTAGGGTTTTTAATTTTTCTTGGTGTTCTTGACTTAGAATATCTAGAGTATCCGCTACAACTCTGATTTGTTGAAGCTCTTGTAAGCGTTGCGTTTCAATTTCTATACCTCGGTTCAATTCATCTAGCTTGGAATTTTCCTGAGCTAGTTTTTCAGATAATCCGTTGAGAATACTGCCAAACTCTAATTGTAAATCAGCTAAACCTTTGACAATACTATCAACCGTATATGCAGAAGCTACTTGCAGAATTTCTTGACTTTTTGCCTTATCTGCTTCCTCTTGTTTGGTTGCTATTTTAGATTCCAGCTTTTTTCTTTGGATAATAATTTGTTGAAATGCTTGCATTAGTTGTTGTTTGCTGTCCTTGACTCCAACTGTAGTCATCTTCCAACTCCCTTCAATAGGCAAATGATTTATTGGGTAGCAAGCCATACCAAGGACTACCCTATGCAGACATCAGAGTAGCCTTTGAATTGACATTTTAACGCAGTGTAAATACTGAAATGATCAACAGATGACACTTAGGTGATCCGAATTTTCCACATATTTGTCCTTCTGTTTTTAGGTATAGCAGTTCCCGCTATTGTGAGGTACGTTCTTAGTCCTGAAAAACTAGAAAAGGCTAGAGGAGGTAGCGGGGAGGGGAGAAACTGTACTTCATAACAGCAGGAAGCGCTGTATAGTTTTCCCTTTAAGTTTTTATAGTATTTTTGTACTAAAATAAATATACCCAACGTAATCTCTTCTTGTCAAGACAATCTTTCATGTAATTGCGTCACACAACAAAATCTTAAAAACTGGCAGTCACAGTGATTTAAAAGAGTGACGTAGTGTGTGTCACTTTTTGTAAAGAAAATCTAAAAGAATTAACTCTAGCAGAAACGCCGTTGCACTAAGACGAGATAATAGATTTAATCATGCCAATTGATACAAGCACAGTCCTAGACTTTTGTGATATCAATGTATACCACTGAATCGACCAAATACTCTGCCAGAACGGACATTGGGCAAACCAGCCGTATTCTAGTAGTAGAAGATGAAGAATTAATCCAGGAAATGCTAGCTGTAGCCCTGGAAGAGGAAGGTTACGGGGTGATAACTGCCCCCGATGGGCGGTCTGCTATAGAGTATCTCAAAAGTTTTGAAACCAACTCAGGGGAAGTTCCCTTCGATCTGATCGTTCTTGATTTGATGCTACCGCAAATCAATGGGTTAGATATTTGCCGTTTGCTGCGTCATCAAGGCAACCCAGTACCTATTTTAATGCTCAGTGCGAAGGGTAGTGAAACTGACCGCGTTCTGGGGTTAGAGGTGGGAGCAGATGACTATCTGACCAAACCTTTTAGTATGCGTGAGTTAGTGGCTCGTTGTCGCGCTTTACTCCGCCGCCAACGCCTAAGTAATTTACCACCAATACCAGTATTAAAATTCAAGGATGTCACCTTGAATCCTCAAGAATGTCGGGTGCTAGTTCGCGGTCAAGAGGTGAGCCTTTCGCCTAAAGAGTTCCGCTTGCTAGAACTGTTTATGAGTTACGCCCGTCGGGTATGGTCGCGAGAACAATTGCTCGATCAGGTTTGGGGGCCAGATTTCGTTGGTGATAGTAAAACCGTAGACGTTCATATTCGGTGGTTGCGCGAAAAACTAGAGCAAGACCCCAGTCATCCCGAATATATTGTGACTGTACGAGGTTTTGGCTATAGGTTTGGATAATTAGTTGGGATAGTTGTTAGTTTTTAGTAGTCACCAAGAAACTAACAACTCAAATGCTTTTATTGGGATTTTCTCTGGGTTTAGCGGTAGGCATTGGGTTTTGGGTTTGGCAACAGGTTCAACTTAACCGCTACCTGGGGCGCTTACTCCGACCGTTAACCTCCCATTCCTCCAAGATGGGACTGCTGCTGATTCCTGGGTTGCGGCAGGAAATAGCGATGGTGAAGCAGCAACGGCAAGATTTGCAGCAATCATTGCAAACCTACCAAGACTTGCTAGATTTTGCACCAGTGGGATATTTGCAGGTGGATGAGGAAAATCAACTGCTTTGGTGTAATCGGCAAGCGCAGGAAATTTTGTATCTGCAAAGGTGGCAACCAGAACAGGTACGCTTGTTATTAGAGTTAGTACGGTCTTACGAACTTGACCATTTAATTGAGCAAACTCGCGATCGCCAAAAACCACAAACGGGAGAATGGATATTTCATCCATCTTGTGATGATGCAGCAGAGATGCAAACAATAAAATCTCTGGCTTTGCGGGCATCTAGTTTGCCTTTACCCAATGGACAAGTGGGGGTGTTTTTAGAAAATCGTCAACCCCTATTAGATATAAATCAAGTCCGCGATCGCTCTTTTTCCGATCTAGCCCACGAACTCAGAACGCCCTTAACTTCGATTCGCTTGGTTGTGGAAACGTTACAAATCCGCTTGGAACCGCCTCTCAATCGTTGGGTTAACCGTTTGATGCAAGAAGTCGATCGGTTGATTAACTTAGTGCAAAGCTGGTTAGACCTGACCCAAATGGAAGCAAACCCAACCATGCAATTACAAGCCAAAGCTGTAGAATTGCGATCGCTAATTACATCTGTTTGGGAAACACTAGAACCCTTAGCACAGCGCCAACATCTATCTCTTTGTTATTCTGGCCCAGAAAATCTCTGGATTAAGGCAGATCAAGCCCGAATTTTCCAAGTTTTTCTCAACTTGCTAGACAACAGTATTAAATACAGTTCTCCTTCTACAAGTATTTATGTTGAAGCGAAAATCTTATCAACAAAAGATAATGATGGGGCCTCTCCAATTCTGGAAATAAATCTTATTGATTCTGGAGTTGGGTTTTCTGAAGCAGATTTACCCCACGTTTTTGAGCGATTTTATCGAGGAGATAAAGCGCGAACCCATTCCCCACAAGATAGTAACTCCATTGGAGCGATCGTTGGCAATGGTTTAGGATTAGCGATCGTTGAGCAAATTCTGATTGCCCACGGTGGTTCAATCAAAGCTATGAACCATCCAGAAACTGGGGGGGCGTGGATGCAACTCCAATTTCCTCAAGTTATGGCAAACTCCTTAAGCCAAGACTATAGTTAGTAATATCTTCACGTTTGAGACAACAAGTGTGAAAGCTGTCGATTATACTCCCAATCCTCAAAGACCCCAACTCGCACGCGCCATTAGGCGCTTAGAACGGGATGTATTACGCATGGGTGCTTTGGTAGAACAATCATTTCGCCTCAGCCACCAAGCCTTATTTGCTCGGAACTTAACAGCAGCGGAGGAACTCCCCCGATTAGATAAAAAGATCGATCGCTTTTATCGGCAAATCGAATCAGATTGTACGGCGATTATGACACTGCAAGCACCTACGGATCAAGATTTGCGCTGCTTGAGTGCTTTTATGCAGTTAGTGCGAGACTTAGAGCGCATTGGTGATTATGCTGAAGATTTAGCTGAGATTGCAATTAAAATTTTTCCTTATGCGCCTCATCCGTGTATATCTGAGATTGAAGCTATGTCCCTTCACGCGCAGGCGATGCTAGCAACTAGCTTGAAGGCTTTAGGAGATTTTGATGAAGGCGGTGGTCGCCGTTTAAAGCACCTAGATGATACTGTAGACGATGCCTACGATCGCGTTTATCTAACTTTAGCCCAACAACGGGATGTGCCTGGTGTAGTTGAGCCAATTGTGCTGCTAGCACTGGCAATTCGTTGTCTAGAACGGATGGCAGATCATGCTACTAATATCGGTCAAAGGGTAGCATATATTGTCACCGGTCAACGCTCTTAATTGAATTGCTGCCCAGAACCCCCACTTTTTTAAAAAGTTGGGGATCTAAATCTATGTGAAGTAAGCGCCATTTCACCCTAGTCTCTTCATAATTATTTGTGCCTACACACTTACTTAGTGTTCAGCAAACACTCAAGAATTAAAAATAAGTTAACTAAACATTTTACTAAAAGCTTACCTTTTCTTAAACTTGCACAATTAAAGTAACAAATATAGCAAGAGATTGGGGATTAAGGACTGGGGACTGGGTGAAAAGCCTTCTTCTGTCTAAGTTTCATCATCTGTTGATGTCCTAACCACCTTGGCTGTTGCTATAAATAACCGAAAAGTTTTGTTCTATCTCTATTGATAGATATCTAAAATCAGAAGTTATTACCATCGGAAAATTTTGAGCTAGTCCCTAGCTCAAACTGAGAAGAGTGTCCTTCAATTATGTAGGTAAATTTTGATACCAATTATTAGAGCATCTTAATCATTGTAAATAGCGAGATTTCCTGATAATTATGTAGTTACGGTTAATGATATATTCCACAACTACTACTTCAAATTTTTCTGCCGTGTCAAATAGCTCTGCTTTAAGCGGACAATTACCCCAGCAGATATTTACCCGTAGGGAAGTAATTCCACATCAAAATGACGTACTTTGGCGTATTGAATACGGTGCAGTTCGTACCCTAACGTGGAGTGAAGATGGAACATTCATCACTCTTGGTTATTGGGGATTAGGAGATTTGATTGGCTATCCTTTGTCTAGAGTCAAGCCCTACCAGATTGAATGTCTCACGGGCGTGGAACTAAGCATTGTGCCACCTCATTTGTGGCATCAAGATATTAATGCTTTATTGTCTCATATTCAACAGGCAGAGGATTTATTAAGCATTGTGCATCAAAAACCTATTTCGCTCCGTTTGTGGCAGTTTTTAGTGTGGTTAAGCGAAAAATTTGGACGTGATGTAGATAAGGGTAAGCTAATTGATTTAAATGTTACACATCAAGATATTGCTGAAGTTTTAAATACTACACGAGTAACAATTACCCGAATCCTACAACAGTTGGAGGAAGAAGGAACAGTTTTACGTCATAAACGCCGCATTATTTTGCGTTTACCAAGTCGTAAGTTAATTAAAAATTATGGTTCCGCAGTATCTTAACTAAATTGCTTGTAATAATCGGAAGATATAAGGTATAATCATCGCTGTGGATGTGTGTATAATCCCTGAAAGTAAAGTGCCATAAGCACTCTATAAATGACTGGATTATCTAAGTGTGAGTGAGAGTAAAAACATGACAAAACGATTCTGGAATCTGATTAAGGTTAGTCCGGTTGTTCTAGCTGCGACATTTTTTGCTGCGAATAATGCCTTAGCTGCGGAAGTAAACGAACCAGTAACAAATGTTACCCAGTTATCTGAGGCTCAAGACTCTAACAGTATGAATCAGGTAACATCAGTTTCGCAATTTTCTGATGTGCAGCCCACAGATTGGGCATTCCAAGCTTTACAATCTTTAGTTGAACGCTACGGCTGTATTGCAGGTTATCCCAACAGTACTTATCGTGGGAACCGTGCTTTGACCCGTTATGAATTTGCCGCAGGTTTGAATGCCTGTTTAGACCGGGTTAACGAACTGATTGCTACAGCTACTGCTGATTTGGTCAGCAAACAAGATTTAGCTACTTTACAGCGCTTACAAGAAGAATATTCTGCTGAACTAGCAACCCTGCGCGGTCGGGTGGATGGACTAGAAGCCCGAACTTCTGAATTGGAAGCCAATCAGTTCTCCACTACCACCAAGCTGGTTGGAGAAGCAATTTTCGCCGTGTCTGATGTTTTTGGTGGAAATAGGGCAGTTCCTGGTGGTGGTAATCAGAATCAAGATTTGGATTCTAACACCACTTTTAGCGATCGCGTTCGTTTGAACTTGTTCAGTAGTTTCACTGGTAAAGACCAGTTACAAATCCGTCTGAATGCCAATAACACGATCTCTAATGCTGCTGTGAGCGGTACTAACATGACCCGCTTGGCTTTTGATGGTAACAACAACAACTCTGTTGTAATCGATAAAATCAACTATGCCTTTAACTTGACTGATGCACTACGTGTCAAAGTTGATGCTAGTGGTGGCGAATTATACGAAAACGTTAATACCTTCAATTCTGACTTTGCTAGCTCTGCCAGAGGTGCGCTCTCCCGCTATGGACGTTTCAGCCCCATATATCGCCAAGGTCAAGGTGGCGCTGGTGTAACTGTTACTTTCAATCCTAAAGGTGCCATCAGCTTGAGTGGTGCTTATCTAGCTAGGACTGCTAATGACCCTACCCTCAATAATGGGTTGTTGGATGGCGATAACGCTATTTTTGGTCAGTTATCTTTCCAGCCCACCAAAGCCTTTAATATTGGTCTAACTTACGCTCGTACTTATCAAACTAATCTTGTTAACAATACTGTTAACAATAACCTTTTCCAAGGTACAGGTAGTATTTTTGCTAACAATCCCTTTGGGAATAACACTCGTACTCTATCCAACAACTACGGTGTAGAAGCTACCTTCCAATTTAGCCCTAAGTTAGCTATTAGTGGTTGGGGAGGTTATACAACTGCTGATGCGATTACTGGTGCAAATGCGGGTACAGATGCAGATATTTGGTATTGGGCTGGAGCGCTTGCTTTGAGAGACTTTGGTGGAAAAGGTAATGTCTTAGGTGTGATCTTTGGTCAACCACCCAAAGTTACTGGTGGTAGCATCAAAAATGCTGCTGGCAATATTAACTTAGATGACAATACATCTTATCACTTAGAGGGTCTTTATAAGTTCAAGGTTTCCGATAATATTCAAGTCACCCCTGGCTTATTGGTAATCTTCAATCCAGAGCATAATGACGCTAACGACACTGAATATGTAGGCACTTTACGTACTACCTTTACCTTCTAAAACTAGGTAATGGGAAATAAAGCTCAGAATTAGATAAACAAAAGCCCGCCTGAAGGTGGGCTTTTGTTCAGGAAAAAATTAGTTATGTGGGATTATAATCTGATTGATTAGATATATCTTTTGGAGGGCGATCGCTACTCCAAGCCCACCACACAGTACTACAGTGACAGGAGTAAAACTCTTGCCATTTGCGACGACGGTCTTCTGTAAAAACAGGCGATCGCCGATTTAGCCAAACTTTTTCAGCTTCTCGGCTAGTTGAGTGGCAGTTAGGACAGCAAAATTCAGATGCATGTACTGCCTTATTCGTCCATTCAGGTGGGAGGGTAGCAAAAGCGTCCATGTCGTTACAACTGTAGTATCAATGATTATCCAAAACTTTGAGGTTTTGAACTTAGAGGCAAACGGATACTATAAAATCCCGCCACACTATCGAACTGCTTAATCAATATTCTTATGGCTTTGTCTGAACTATATATATAGCAAGGGACTGGGGACTAGGGACTGGCGACTGGGTGAAAGGTTTTTTTGTGTCTAAGTTTCATCATTTGTTGATGTCCTAACCACCAAGGCTTGTGCTATAAATCGCCATTTATAGAGATTTTCGCTAAGTAGAATAATTATTTAGAAAGACTGCGAGAGCATCTCACAAATCAAAGGTTAACACAAATGGTAACTAAAATAATTACTATGCACATGATGGCTAATAATTAAATTTATGGAGCCAAATGTTGAAATTCGCCGTTTATTAGATGTGATGCCTGCTTCTGGTCGGATGACGACAAAAATCGTTAGTAAGCCAGAGCAAGCAAAAGTAATTTATGCCTCCTTTCCCCAACCCTGGAATCAGGCGCGACCGATATATATTAATTTTGATTTGTGGCCTCGCCTAGCAAAGCCGCAACGAGATTTGCTGCTGTTGCAGATGGTTAGCTGGTTGACAGGGGTGAAGTGGTTTAAACCCGACATTTATCAAGGTGTGATGCTGGCGGGTCTGTTAGGTGGATTCTTGGAAGCATCGCAGTCAGATGTAGTGGGTGTCGCCGTAGCAGGGGGGTTAAGTGCGATCGCTGCTTTTCGGATCTGGCGCACTAATAAATCTCTTGAGTCAGAGTTAAATGCCGACGCAGCAGCAATTCGCATAGCACAACGGCGAGGTTATTCCGAAGCAGAAGCAGCGCAGCAACTGTTATCTGCCATTGAAGCGGTAGCCAAAATTGAAGGGCGTTCTGGTTTAAATTTTACTGAGTTGATTCGTTGCCAAAATCTCAGAGCGATCGCAGGTTTATCATCAGTGGGTATGCCAGAAAGTTATGATAAGTAGAATAAATGTTTCTGGATATGGGTTTTTGAGAGCGATCGCTCCCAAGATACCTAAAATTTAGATGAGGTTTTGGTATTGTCTAAGCTTAATTTTTAGCATGATTGATACTTTATTCCTGACTACAGCAAGTTTTTAGCCACAAATACGGCTTTGTATATTTAGCTCAAGGCTTCTAACAAGGTGCGAGACATGAGCCTCCAACTAGCTGCAATGCATGGGGCTATCCTACACTGGAATAAGAGAATGTGTGTTTAACTGACTTAGATATAAATGGGGAGTTCTATCATACCTTCTCGGTGTTGCTTATGAAGTGCTTACCTAGTGTGGTAAAACTTAACTTAAATTCTGTCAGTTACTAACGGGGTTGATAGGAATGGGTACTTTAATTGTTATTGGCTTGATAGGGGTTTACGGAGGCGGCGTTTGGAAATTTTGGAACGGGTTTGGGCGGACTAATTTTAATCCAACTTTGACCAATCGCATTGGTTTGTCTTTGCTATGGCCAGCTTTGTTTCTTACAAATCAATCCTATCGTCGAAACT
Organism: Nostoc sp.; assembly: GCF_036917455.1. Taxonomy (GTDB): domain Bacteria; phylum Cyanobacteriota; class Cyanobacteriia; order Cyanobacteriales; family Nostocaceae; genus Nostoc. Next base: position 10,840 of record NZ_JBALDK010000141.1, read on the forward strand.
TTCGAAAAGCGTTGAAGGGCTAGAGTTTACTATTAAGTTTAAAGTCATCTGAACTTGATGGTGGCACACATCCCAATATAAATCTAACCCACCAGCCCCCTATCCCTAATAAGGGTAGGGGGCTGTATTTGCTCATCCTAAAAGGAGAGGAATTAAAGGAAGGATAAGTTCGTAGTGTTTACAAGTTGCACTTGTAAACATCTGGGAAGTATTTTCGCTGATGAATTTACAGAATTATTTGCCATTGGTGAGCAGATGGATTGCTGCACCTACAGCTGCACCATCAACAGCATTCCCAAGGGTATCTCTGCCATCGCCAGTAACTACGCCAGTTACTGCGCTAGTGCCTGCACCAACTCCCACATCTTGAACAACGCTCCGGTGACGGCGATTGCGAGTGTTTCTCAGACCATTTGCACCGTTAACGGCTGCACCAGTAACGCCACCTTTGACGGCATTGCCTAATACATTACCATTTCCTCTAACGGCTCCAGTGACGACGTTGGTAACAGCCCCAATACCTGCATCTCGTAGTACTTGATCATCAGCAGCAGCCGGTTTAGCGGGAACCAAAGTTACGCCGGTTAAACTTGCAGCCATGAGGCTGGGTAGAAGTGTGCGCTTTAGGATGTTATTCATTGTGTTACCTTCTCAAAACATCAAACAATTGGATAAATCTAAAGTTACTGGAGTCAGAGAAAATCATATTGTTTCAACTGGACAACAGCAACTATCTATTGTTTGAGGACATATATATAGTCGCATTTATAAAGTCATAACTGCATCCACTGAAAGCATGAATATAAATTAAGTCCACAGGAGGCCCTGCTGATTGAATAAACAATGCTAAAGATTACACATTGACAAAATAAATTCAGTATCCACAGAATATTCTCTGGGATGCAAATTTCATTTTTCATTACTAGCAAGCCATTTCTGACGACGAGCCGCGTAGTATTTCCCCTATCTGTCTAAAGATAGTTGACAAAATAATTAAACTCAGGAAACGGGGTTAATGGTTTAGTAGCCAAGCGTTGCGTAGGCATAGCCCGTTGTAGGCATCGCTTACCAAAGCAAATAAGACTTTATGGTTGTTCTTGGTGATGCCTTAGGTAATCTTCTTCATCCAACCATTCATGGCAAAACTCACATCGGTACTTTTTCATTGTCTACCCTAATCAATTTAAATATAATGCTTGATTATTCAAATCCAACACGACAAAAATTTGATTGAGAATACAATCTACAGACATAGTTAGGTTTGATTCTCTACATTTTCATTATTCCCAAAATAAATATAAAAATTAAAGCTTACATAAATCAAAAAGCTTCGTAAAAAAAGGCGGGCATTTCAGCCCACCCTACAAAATTTTGAGAATATTCTATTGCTATTAACCCAACAATTGTTTAGCTTTAGCTAAAACATTATCAACGCTAAAGCCAAACTTCTCTAGACAAACATTACCTGGAGCCGAAGCACCAAAACGATCGATACTAACGCAATCGCCTTCAGTACCCACGTATTTGTGCCAACCGAAACTGCTAGCAGCTTCTACAGATAAACGCTTGGTGACAGCTTTCGGTAGAACAGACTCTTTATAGGCTGCATCCTGTGCTTCAAATAGTTCCCATGAAGGTAGGGAGACGACACGGACTTTCTTACCTTCGGCTTTAAGTTTTTCGGCTGCGCCAACGGCGAGGCTCAATTCTGAACCAGTACCAATCAAGATAATCTCAGGTGTACCTTCGCTATCTACCACGGTGTATCCACCTTTCGCTACGTTCTCAATTGATGTACCTGCCAAGTTGGGGACATTTTGACGGGTTAACGCCAACAGAGATGGAGCGTTTTGCTTGGCTTTCTCGATCGCTATTTTATAAGCGCCAGAGGTTTCGTTACCGTCTGCGGGACGAAACACCGTTAAATTAGGAATGGCACGCAAGGAAGCCAGAGTTTCAATGGGTTGGTGTGTTGGGCCATCTTCACCTTGTCCAATGGAGTCGTGAGTCATCACCCAAATTACACCCGCTTGGGAAAGGGCAGATAAGCGGATGGCAGCACGCATGTAGTCTGTGAAGATTAAGAAGGTAGCACCGTAAGGAATTAATCCCGAACTGTGCAGCGCTATGCCATTACAGATTGCGCCCATAGCATGTTCTCGGACACCAAAGTGGATGTTGGGGTTTTCGTATTGCCCTTTTTGAAAGTCGCCTTTGCCCTTGACTTCGGTAAGGTTGGAGTGGGTCAAGTCAGCCGAACCACCAATCAATTCAGGTAAAACTGCTGCTAATTTGTTGAGGCAGGTTTCTGAGTGCTTCCGGGTGGGCAATCCTTTGTCTTCTGGGGTGTAGGCTGGTAGTACTTTATCCCAACCATCGGGTAGTTTGCCGCTAATGTAGCGTTCAAATTCAGTTGCTTCTTGGGCATACTTAGCTTTGTAGTCGGCAAATGTTTTGTTCCATTCGTCTTCGTAACCTGCGCCGCGCTCAACTGCTTTCCGTGTGTGGTTGAGGGCTTCTTCGGGAATAACGAAAGGCTCGTATTCCCATTTCAGTTGTTTACGAGTCAAGGCAATTTCGTCTGCACCCAAAGCAGCACCGTGAACGCCAGCAGTGTTTTGTTTATTGGGGGAACCATAACCGATGGTGGTTGTCACCTTAATCATTGATGGTTTATCGGTGACAGCTTTAGCTTCTTCAATTGCTTTAGCGATCGCTTCTAAATCTGTATTACCATCTTTGACATGTAAAACGTGCCAACCGTAAGCTTCAAAGCGCTTAGAAACATCTTCGGTGAATGCCACATCTGTGGAACCGTCGATGGAGATGTGGTTGTCATCATACAAAGCAATGAGTTTGCCTAATCCCAAGTGTCCTGCGTAAGAACAAGCTTCACCAGAAATTCCTTCCATGTTGCAACCATCACCTAAAATTACGTAGGTGTAATGGTCAACAATCTTGGTATCGGGTTTGTTATATTTAGCGGCAAGGTGTGCTTCGGCGATCGCTAAACCGACTCCATTGGCGATTCCTTGACCCAAGGGGCCAGTTGTCACTTCCACGCCTGGGGTCATGAAGTTTTCGGGGTGTCCGGGGGTTTTAGATTCCCACTGACGGAATTGTTTGATATCTTCGATGGTGACGCTATCGTAGCCTGCGAGGTACAGTAGGGCATACTGCAACATTGAGCCATGACCGGCAGACAAGACAAAGCGATCGCGATTAAACCATTTAGGATTCTTGGGATTAAACTTCAAAAATTGATCCCAGAGGACAAAAGCCATCGGAGCCGCGCCCATTGGCAGTCCTGGGTGTCCTGATTTTGCTTTTTCTACAGCATCAACAGCCAAGAAGCGGATCGAGTTAATACAAAGTTCTTCGAGGGAAAGTTCTTTGAGGGATTGGGTTGCAACAGTCATAATCTCTTGTTTTTAACGACGGGTTAGCACTCTTTGTAGCATCTCTTGCTGGGGTTATTTTAGATTCCCCACAGTATCCTCATCATCCCATTCCCACTTGGCGATGGACAAGCGGGATCTCCTGAGTTTCTAGTGATAAATCAAGCTGATAATTGGGTCATGCTGAACGCTTAAGTTATATCGGAATGATATTTCTGATACTTTTAGCGCAGTCATTTCAGGAGAGATGACTACGATAAAATGGGAAATTTTTAGACGTATTTCTTAAAGGCCAGTGTGACATTATGACCGCCGAACCCAAAAGAATTCGATATTGCCACCTCAACTTTTTGAGCGCGGCTGGAGTTAGGCACGTAATCTAAGTCACATTCAGGATCGGGATTTTCCAGATTGATTGTCGGTGGAATTTGGTCATTAGCGATCGCCAGTACTGTTGCTACTGCTTCAATACCTCCAGAACCGCCTAATAGATGACCTGTCATCGATTTAGTTGAGCTAATTGCCACCTTATAGGCATGTTCTCCGAAGGCTTTTTTGATGGCTGAGGTTTCAGTTGAATCATTAGCCGAGGTACTAGTGCCGTGGGCATTAATGTAGCTAATTTGTTCGGGGGTGATACCGCCATCTTTGAGCGCCAATTCTATCGCTCTAGCGGCTCCAAGTCCACCAGGGACGGGGGAAGTAATATGGTATGCGTCACAGGTCATACCATAGCCGATCATTTCGGCATAAATGTGAGCGCCGCGACTTAGGGCGTGTTGCAGTTCTTCTAAAATTAAAATTCCTGAACCTTCACCCAAGACAAATCCATCGCGATCGCGGTCAAAGGGACGGCAAGCATGAGCCGGATCGTCATTGCGAAAAGAGAGGGCTTTGCAAGCGGCAAACCCAGCCATTGATAATGGTGTCACAGCTGACTCTGTTCCACCGCAAATCATCGCTTGGGCATATCCCCCTTGAATTAAGCGAAAAGCATCACCTACAGCGTTGGAGCCAGCAGCGCAGGCAGTTACTGGGCAGGAATTTGGCCCTTTAGCACCCGTGTGAATTGCCGTTAATCCTGCTGCCATATTGGCGATCATCATCGGTATCATGAATGGACTACAGCGATCAGGCCCGCGGTTGAGGTAGATAGTTTGCTGGTCTTCTAATACTTTAATGCCGCCAACGCCAGAACCGATCATGACACCTACCTGTTCTGCATTCAGTTCATTAATAACTAACTGCGCGTTAGATAGAGCCTGTTTTGCTGCTGAAACCCCAAATTGGGCAAATCGATCCATGCGCTTCGCGTCTTTGCGCTCTAAATAATCATGTGGATCGAAGTTTTTTACCTCACCAGCAATCCGGCAATCATGGCGAGACGCATCAAAAAATGTGATGTAGTCAATGCCATTGCGTCCACTCAATAATCCATCCCAATATTCTGTTGCTGTGTTACCTATTGGTGTAATCGCGCCAACACCAGTTACAACAACGCGTTTACGTGTATGATCTGTCATGATTCAGTTAAATGTGGCGAAAAAGCAGCAGGCATTAAACAGTGCTGAGTTTCAAGTTGTGAGTTTTAAGTTTTGGAAGCACCCAAAGATAGAGAAAACTCCAAAATTTTGCCTCCTAAAACTCTAACTCTTAAACTTTTAACTATTCAGCACTCAGCGAAAAGTCAAAGCAGTGGTTTTTGCCATCAATGCCCAGAGGGGGTGAGACAAAGCCATCTGAACTTCTCCTTTGGCGCTAGCCTCTCCCTTTGGGAGAAGGGGAAACGCCAAGGGCGAACAAAGACTCAAAACTTTTTTATGCTGATGCGGTAACTTTGTTATTGATGTAATCTACTGCGTCTTGAACCGATATAATCTGCTCGGCAGCTTCGTCAGGAATTTCGATATCAAATTCTTCTTCCAAAGCCATCACCAGTTCAACGGTATCTAAGGAGTCTGCTCCCAGATCGTCCATAAACTTTGACTGGGGTGTGATTTTGGCAGGGTCGTCAACACTCAGTTGTTCGGCGACAATTTTCTTGACCTTATCAAAAAGTTCCGTTTGGCTCATAAATAGTAAAAGTCCTTAACCAGTTGCTAGGAGCTGCTCTTTACAGGAGACATTGTTTTGAGCATATACATCTTATCGTCAAGCGCGATCGCCCGTACACTACCAAGGGTCTTTCTCTTAGAAAACCCCTCCCATCCCTCAAAAGGATAGGGTAAGTTTTCTGGGAATTGGGTAGGGGAGGAGGCTACGCCATCGCCGATACCGTATAAATGCTTCAGTTGTCTAAGTCTATTGCTAAATTTTTTTACAGTGTCTTGGTCAGTATTCACAGCCTTGCTAGCAATCATAATATATAGACGCTGTGGCTTTTAACCTAGATGGTTAAAGGGTCACTGAATGTCAAACATCAGAACTTTAGTGCTAACAAGGAGTAATAAAACAGTTATTGTTTAGAGCGATCGCCCTAACCCAAATATACCTCTATGCTATCTCAGACACTCAAACTCAAATACGCTTACTTCCCTGGTTGTGTTGCCCAAGGGGCCTGTCGGGAACTTTATCAGTCAACTCAAGCTCTTACCAAAGCACTGGGTATTGAATTGGTTGAACTTAAAAAAGCTGCTTGCTGCGGTTCCGGCACATTTAAAGAAGATTCCCAACTGCTGGAAGATACAGTCAACGCTAGAAATATTGCTTTAGCTGAAGAATTAAATTTACCCTTACTTACTCATTGCAGTACTTGTCAGGGTGTTATTGGTCATGTCAACGAACACCTGAAAGAATGTAAGACAACTGACCCTAACTACATTGAACAGGTTAATGGTTTGCTGCATAAAGAAGGCTGTTCGCCTTATCGTGGCAGTACTGATGTAAAACATCTCCTCTACGCTTTGGTGACAGATTACGGTTTGGAGGAAATTACCAAACGTGTCACCCGAAAGTTAACTGGATTAAAATGTGCGGCTTTTTATGGCTGCTATCTGCTCCGCGCCCAAAAGTCCATGCCCTATGACGACCCATTTCAACCGGAGGCGATGGAAAATATGTTTCGGGCGGTGGGTGCAACACCAATTTATTACCGAGGCCGGACACAATGTTGTGGTTGGCCCCTAGCTAGCTATGCGACTACCCAATCTTTCAAGATGGCGGGGATGCATATTCAGGACGCTTTGACATCTGGTGCTGACTGTATAGTTACACCTTGTCCGCTGTGCCACTTAAATTTAGACTCGCGTCAGCCAGAGGTGGAAAAGGTTATTGAGCAAAAGTTAGGTTTACCAGTGTTGCATTTACCCCAGTTAATTGCTTTAGCACTTGGGGTTAGTCCAAAAGAACTGGGTTTAGAACGTCATGTTGTTTCCACTAAGCCAGTGCTGGAGAAATTAGGATTTTAGTTTGTGGAGTATAAGGTATGGGCACAAGTTGATTAGTATTAACTTAAGCAAAAGCCTGCTTTGTTTCTCCTCAATAGTTGAAAAATCAAAGGTTTTTAGGTAATGTCTCGTGTAGCTGCGACCGTCGCTTCGCGTAAACATAGTTTTTGGTCGTAAGCTCTTGTTCCTTGTTGCGAACGCGCATGAGTTCTTGACAGACCTAATAAAACTCCTGTCTCATCTAGAAATATCAGCCTACGCAAATTTCCGAACGAGAAAGAAATAATTAATCAGGTAGGGGCGCACAGCTAGCTGTGCGCCCCTAACCATATAACTCATTCAAATAAATGAGAATCGCTATTATTACAAAATTGTAATTAAGGCAAAGGGAAAGCTGTCATATTGGGCTGGTGTAATTAAAACTATCAACTCTTTCCAATCTCAGCAAAACAAGATTGATTGTTATGATTATTCGTCAATTTCTAGCTTTGGCAGCCATTTCCCTGGCACTTGCATCCTGTGGTCAAGCAGCCAGTAACCCAAACCTGACCGCCCAAAACCCCTCTCAAGCGGGTGAGCAATCACCGCAAGGAAGGCGATCGCACCGTCAGATTGATTTTACCACCGCAGCTCAAAAACTCGGTGTTACCGAAGCCAAGTTAAAAGAAGCTTTGGGAGTACCTACTAATTCAACTAATCCACCAGATGGAGAGCGTCGCCGTCCCGACTTGAAAGCGGCAGCTACAAAGCTTGGTGTCACCGAAGAAAAATTGCGGGAAGCGTTGGGGATTCCGGTACGTCCTTCGAGCAATTCTTCTAGTTAATCATTGCTTGCAGGAGTCGATCGCAACAACTCAATTTTTGTTTACAACCAAGGTGCATTCATAGCGTATGACACTTAATTCTCCCCAACAAATTACACTCAAGCCTTTTAAAGAAGGCTTAATAAAAGGCAAACTGACGAAATGGCTGATGGGGTTATTGATACTCAGTTCCCTTACAGGTGGTGGATACCTCATTTACCGTCAGACGATGATTTCTTTCACTCAGTCAGCCAGAAGTAAAATGCAGACAGTCCCAGTCGAGCGAGAAACGTTACCGATTACAATCTCAGCCAACGGTACTGTTGAAGCTAAACAATCGACCAACGTTAGCCCTAAAAGCTCTGGACAACTAAAGAAATTGCTGGTAGATGAAGGTGACTCTGTAAAAGCGGGGCAAATCCTGGCATACATGGATGATTCAAATCTGCAAGGGCAACTAATTCAAGCACAGGGATCTCTGGCTGCTGCTCAGGCGAATTTGCAAAAAGCACAAGCAGGTAATCGCCCTCAAGATATTGCTCAAGCACAGGCACAATTAGAACAAGCCCAAGCGACTTTAGAAAAAGCAGAAGCAGGTAATCGCTCTCAAGATATTGCTCAAGCTGACGCACGTTTAAAAAGCGCCCAAGCAAGTTTAACAAAAGCCGAAGATGATTTGAGCCGCAATCAGCAACTATACAATGCTGGTGCTATTTCCCTTCAGACTTTAAACCAAAAACGTGCCGACCGCGATAGCGCCAAAGCTTCCGTAAATGAAACCCAGTAAGCGCTAGGATTGCAAAAAGCTGGGTCACGCAAAGAAGATATCGAGCAACTAAAGGCAGTAGTTAAGGAAAAACAGGAAGCTTTAGCACTACTGAAAGCAGGAAACCGCCAAGAAGATATTGATGCCGCACGCGCTCAAGTAGTTCAGCAACAGGGCAGTCTAAAAACGATTCAAACACAAATTCAAGACACAGTAATTCGTGCGCCATTTAGTGGCATTGTGACTTCCAAGTATTCCGATCCAGGTGATTTCGTTACACCTACAACATCTGGGAGTTCGGTTTCGGGATCGACCTCTTCTTCGATTCTGTCGCTGGCATCAACTTATCAGGTGGTGGCAAATATAGCCGAAACCGATATTAGCAAAATTAAGGTAGGGCAGTCGGTAAGCATTACAGCCGATGCGTATGCTGACAAAACCTTTAAGGGAAAAGTTGCCCAGGTTGCGGCTCAGGCAACTGTAGCAACTAATGTTACCAGCGTTAAAGTTAAAGTGGATTTCACTGACCCTGAGACTCTCCTGCTTCCAAGCATGAATGTTGATGCCAAATTCGATGCAGGTGAATTAAACAATGTGCTTGTTGTACCAACGGTAGCGATCGCTCGTCAGAGCAACGGGACAGGAGTGCAGGTGCTTACAGAAAATGGTAGTACTCGATTTGTGCCAATTAAAACTGGAGCTACGGTAAATAACAAAACCGTTGTGCAATCCGGTTTACAAGGAAATGAAAAGGTTTTGGTGAGTGCGCCAGCGGATTCTAAAAAAAATAGTAACACTAACAAGGGCAGTTCTCCTGGTGGTATGGGTGGCCCTCCTCCTGGTGGCCCTTAGTACAGTTTTACTTTGCCTAAAAACATAGCGTTTTTTATACAGGAGAACACATTAACAATGCAAGCTGAGACATTAAGAATGTAAGCCGATACATTAACAATGCAAGCTAATGCATTAATAATGTAAGCCAATACATTAACAATGTAAGCCGATGCATTAACAATGCAAGCTAATGCATTAACAATGTGAGCTAATACATTAACAATGTGAGCCGATACATTAACAATGCAAGCCGATAAATGGCATTGCAGGGTACGACCAAATTTAATTAGCTACGAATTAATAAAATGCTCTATTTAGATTTAGTTTCACAAGCAAAGTTTAGCAATGATCAAATCACGCAATCACAAACCACTGGTTAAACAGGCATCTACTTTAATCCGCAGTTCTTCGGTATCAGCCGTGGAAATTTTGACAATGGCGTTAGAGACATTGTGGAGTAACAAACTCCGCACTGCGCTAACAATGCTAGGCATTATCATTGGCATTATGGCAGTGATTGCTGTCACCGCTATTGGTCAAGGCACTCAAAAAGCAACCGAGCTACAACTACAATCACTCGGAACCGACATTTTGCAAGTGCAAGCTGGTGCATCTAGAAGTGGTGCGGTGCAACAAGGCGCTGGGAGTGCCACAACATTAACATTGGAAGATGCTCAGGCGATCGCGCAACAGGTTTTAGGAGTTGACCGAGTATCAGCGATTCTGCAACAGTCTGCCCAAGTCGTCTATGGCGAAAACAACGACTCGATGACGATTATTGGAACTGATGTTAATTATCCAGATGTACGCAACACTCATCCTCAAACAGGCAGATTTTTTACTGAAGAGGAAGTCAATGCAGCAAAACCTCTGGCGGTTCTAGGCCCTACCGCCCGCGATGAACTGCTAGGGTCAGGAAGTATTGCAGAAGGCGCACAAATCCGCATCTCTGGACAAACCTATGATCTGATTGGCGTTATGGAGACAAAGGGAGCGCAGGGGCCACAAAACCCGGATGAACAAATTTATATCCCGCTTACCAATATGTCTGCTCGGCTAGTGGGAAATAATGCCGTTAAGGGAATTGCCATTAGAGGAATTTATGTCAAAGTCAAAAGCCAGGAACAGCTAGACGCTGCTCAGTATCAAACTACGAATCTCTTGCGGGTAAGACATGGCATTTATCCAGAGAAAGGAGATAAAGATGATTTTCGGACTGTAAATTCGGCTGATATCATCAACACGCTGACCAGTACATCTAAGCTTTTTACGGTGATGATAGTTGCGGTTGCGGTAATTTCTTTAATTGTTGGCGGTATTGGTATTGCCAATATCATGCTTGTGTCAGTGGTTGAACGAACGCGGGAAATTGGGATTCGGAAAGCGATTGGAGCAACTAGCACTGCGATTTTGAGCCAGTTTTTAGCCGAGGCAGTTGTGATTGCGGTAATTGGCGGGGTAATCGGTATTGGACTAGGAATTGCGATCGCCTTCGCCGCCTCAAATTTATTTAAATTTCCCTTCGTGATTTCGCTCTGGTCAATACTGTTTGGCTTTGGTTTAACCTTTGTAATTGGGTTGCTGGCTGGTGTAATTCCGGCTCGTAATGCTGCCAGTCTTGACCCAATCACAGCGCTTAGAAGTGATTAAAACATTCTTGAAGTAGAGAATTACTAATATGGCAACGATGATTTGGATGGAAGAAATTCACATCAATCCTGGTATTTCCTGCTTATGCTCAGTACCCGCATTTCTCACAAGCTTCAGGGGAAGGATGGGCAGAAGGGCAGAGGGGAAAGAACTTGGTATTTGAACTCTCCTCTGCTCCACTGCTCCCCTGCCCCCCTGCTCAAGCGCAGGCTTAATCAAGATGTGGTGAGAAATGCGGGTGTAAGGGGTAGAAAAATAATCATCGGCGCTTTGGTTAGTAATACTAATAAATACAATCCGATTCTTTACCACATTCGGATCGATCGCACCCCTGAGCAAATCTTTTAATTTAAGGTAATTTGCTCGACAGCTTTTAACAGAGAGTCAGAGGAACGGTAATTTAGTAATAGTTTACAAGTGCTGTAAAGCCGAGGATTAGTTTACCGAGATTGATTTGACTTCAATTTGCGATCGCCCATTACCGTGATGCGCCAGAGCTGCCATTCCATGTTCTTCGGCACGCAGTTCTCGATCGGATATTTCTGGCTCCTTAATATAGACTGAACTCACTAAGATATTCAAAACTCCACTTTCTTCAGCCTGACGGACAGCGCGATGCGTAATCAATTCGCCCACATTCAGAATCACATTGTCTTGTGGATCGAGAATGACGCGGGTAACTGGACGACCCAGGGCTTGTTCAATTCGCTGCTTCTTCATCGCCCGTGTGCTGCGTCCTTGTAACTTTTCTGCCTGCTCTTTCAAAGTTTGCCAGAAAGTGTTGAGATTCTTTTGGGCAACGCTTGCTCGATCGCGCAGTTGAACTTTGGTTTCTAACCACGTGTCGCTTGCGCTAGAACTAACTGCGGTTGCCAGAGCCAGACCAGCAGCGCTCAGTAATTCTACTTCTTTGCCATAAATTTGGGCCCGATCGAGGATGGATTCAGTTACAATCTGCCCAGATGCCGCAATAATTAAGCCATCGTCAGCACGCACTGTTTGTAAGACTCTGCGCCCTCTTACTTGCTGAATCGCCAGACGCGCTTGTGCTGCCAGCCCATCAACCGAATAACGTAGGTTAGCAGCACTGTTTTGAGTTATGCTCTGAATTTGATTGCTGGTAGATTCTGTTACTGCTTTCAAATTCCGGCTAATGTTTGCAGTCAGACTGCCACCTGTAGCTCGGTAGAGTTCATCAAGGATACCCATGCGATCGGCGGCTTCTGCCTCGACTATGGTGACTTCCTGCCCCTGTAGTAACAGTACACTACCATCTGGAGTCAGCACATCCCGCTCAACATGCTTGCCAATCACGTATATTTTTTGCTCCGCAGGGTCAACCAGATTATTTGTTAGTAAAGCAGATGCATCTCGATTGAGGTCTTGCAGTTTGCTGCTAGTAGTATCAGTTGCGGCTTGCAGTTGTTCACCTGCCGACTGGCTTGCTGACTGTAGCGTGCGGTTCACATTGTCTACCGAGTTTTGCAGTTGCTCACCTGCTGTCTGGCTGGCTTTTTGTAATCTCCGGTTAGCTGTTTGGGCCGATTCTTGCAACTTGTCTTCAGTTGCTTGAACGGCTCCTCGGATACCACCGATCTGTTCTTGCATCATCTGAGCAGTTTGTGGAGGCACAAAAGCAACATCATAACCAATTGTCAGCGTTTCGGGAGCGGGAACAAACGATCGCCCAGAATAAGCATCGGCAAATACACCGCCAGAAACTTCGTATCCTTCCACCAACCCACTATGCTCGTCAAAGAACAAATCAACTAATACACCAAGGTTAAGTCCCTCAGTGGTCAGAATTCTCGTTCCTTTTAAGACCATATTCTGGTGCAGAATCTCTTTAATTGCAGGGACACGATGTACCTTAACAACAGATTCTTTGGAGTTAACAACGATCGCATCTAACCCAATCGCTTGCACCTCTTCTAGGGGGATGACTTTGGCATTCCGAAACAGTCCCTTCTCTTCAACCAGAAAACCCAAAATTTGATTGTGTTTTTGATCAAAAATTAAGTCTATAATCCGCTCAATTTTTTGACCCTTGTCAGATGTAACGACTACTTTATCGATAACATCACTACCTTTACGCATTTATCTATTCCTCGCAGTTTTTATTATTGATTGGGTTGTCCAGTGACTTGTTCGTTGGTTGGCTGAATTTTTAGCTGAAAATATCGTCCCTCTCTGCCGAAACCAGGAGCGATGTCAATAACGCCAAAGTATTCGAGGAGTACCCCAAAGATAGCCACAAGGGTAATTAAAACGGTGATATTGGCTCCAGTATTAGAGCGCTGTCCTATGAGCCTAGGCATTTTCCCTCCTTAATTAATTTCTTGTTTTTTTGTTACTAAGCTTGCTAGAAAAGTTAGACAATTTAGTTTATATCATTATTAATTAGACGAACATATCTATCTCTTGGGATATGCCATTGATTATTTTCTCTTTCGGAAAGATATTTTCCAAAGTAGATATATTAGTTATTCATTATCCCAATTTCTTTATAAAGAAATAAATAAATATATCTATTTATAGTCTTAATAAAGGATATTGTAATATTTTAATAAACAATAGTAAATAACATCTCTTGTAATTTATCGTTATCATTTTAGTTTTCTCGTACAAGATATACAATTTATCCGTTATTAAAACATTTGTTGAAACATTATTTGAAAAGGATTTAATCACCCAGAACGCATTTTTTAGGGTGGTCAGGCAGAACGCCGCAGGGTAACTGCAAGACCTCAAAATGAGGCGTTAAGCTGTTCTAGATGGAACTGGAAACAATCGCGTGAATGGCGGTGCGGGTCATTATTCCGTAACTCTTGCGTAAGTCCTATTACTTCTAAAGCTTTCAGTCTCAATCTACGTAGAGACACAAAGTTTAATTGACTTGCCTAACATGACTGGGAGGGAACAACTAGCAGCAATTAGAATTCTGGCTAGTACAAATTCAACCGCTTATATTGCTCGTCCAGATGATGACTTAGAAAAAGCACTATCCAATCTTTTATTCTGTGAAATTTAGTATAGGCACAGCATTGCTGTGCCCCAACAAAAGATGTGATTCAAATACATGAAACCTGTTGTTAATCAGCATTCATGATTGCGTATAAAGAATCTCCCAAGCTTTTTTATTAATCATTGCTATTTTTAGATTTCCGTTGCAATTGTTTTAGCGATTGATACATCTCTGGCAGGCGACCATAAACAGCACATACCTTGAGATATAGTTTGTAAGGAAGGGCTGGAGTTCCGCAGACAACTTCTCCCGGCGCAACATCGTTGTGAATTCCACTTTGAGCAGATGTCATTGCTCCATCTCCTATCTTCACTTGATTGACTATTCCTGTTTGTCCCGCTAAAATCACGCGATTTCCCAGTTGAACACCTCCCGCCATACCAACCTGACCTGCGATCGCACAGCCAGAACCGATTTTGCAACCGTGACCTATTTGCACTAAGCTGTCAATTACTGTATTGCGACCTACCCGTGTTTCTCCAACGGCGGGACGGTCGATACCACTGTTGCAGCCAACTTCCACGCCATCTTCTAAAACTGTATAGCCAGATTGTTCCATTTTGAACCAACCAGTCCGGGTAGGAACAAAACCAAAGCCTTCTGCACCGATGACAGCACCACTGTGAATGACGCAATCTGCACCGATGTGGGTGCGTTCGTGGATGGTACAGTTGGCGTGTAGGGTAGTGCGATCGCCTATTTTGACATCTGGATAAATCACCACATTGGGATGAATAATTGCGCCATCGCCAATTTCTACACCTTGCTGAATCACAGCATGGGGGCCAATATAAACATCACTACCAACTTTGGCGGTGGAGTGAATCACAGCAGTGGGATGAATTTCTGGAACGGGGCGATATGGTTGGTAAAAAAGTGCGATCGCTTTGGCAAACAACAGTCGCGGATCTGGAGTTTCTAGCCAGACAATACCTCTCTCTTGTGCGATCATCTGTAATTTTTCGTCTTTGGGAAAAATTAAAGCACTAGCATTGGTCTTACCGACAAAAGATCCAAATTTTGGCCCTTCTACATAGCTGAGAGTACCAGTGGTAGCTTCATCAATAGCTGCTACCCCTGTAATTTCTGGGTCATGGTCTGGGTTGCTAATCAGGCTATGATTGCTAGCAGCATCACCAAATTGGCGGATAATTTCGCTGAATTTCATTGTTGGATGTGTTCAAAATTAATCTACAATGGCAAGATAATTTTCCCTCTTTATGCTCCAATAGACTAATTTTGTAGACACATAGTGGTGAGGCAATCAGACCATACCTAATCTTCGCTTCAGGTTAGAGTCCTTCACCGACATTCTTCTGTTGATGGCTCTCGTTGTAAAGATGAGCCTACTTTCAGTGAATCTTGTTTCAGTAGCGTTTTGAGGCGTTGATTATCTTCAGCAGCGATCGTCTCACCATAGTGATGAAGTTGAAAAAGTTGGCAATAACGGTTTTGTTTGGCGCAAATCAAGCAGCCATAAGCATGATTGCCGTTAGTACCGCATAGCCGATGTCCCATCACCGGACCGAGAGAAATATTTTGTTCGCTAGCAACAGTGCTGAGAATTGAGCGCAGTTTTGACTCGAACTCTAATGACAAGTATTCCTTACGTCCTGGTTGTGTACGATCCCATTCTGGAACGATTAATTCCTGTTTTAACAGACTCGCTTCAATCTCTTCAGACATCACAAGCCCAGACAGAATAACATGATGGGAGACATGGGGCAGTAGCGTGCGTGCTAATTGCCACATTAAAGCTTCATCAAACCACTGTTCAACCAGTGGACGTAGATACCAACAACACGGAATGCCAAGTTTGACTAAATCTTGCAGCAACTGTATCCGACTCTGAATTGAGGCTTGCTCATAACCTGGTTTCAAAGGAGGTAAACTTACAAAGACAGTGACTCGAAGGGAATGAGGTTGCTCTAGAGTTGTTTTCAGGCGCTCTAGAAAAGATTGGCCAGGATGAACTTTGGTAGTGATGTAGACTATGTTAGCTGCTTTACGCTCAATCAGTGCATCTAAGATTGACAGTACACGTTCTCGATGAGCTGGAATAAAGGGATCGGAGTAGTCGCATAGTGAAATCGGAAAGCCCTTTTGTCCCTCCTGAGTAGTAAAAATGCGATCTAGCAAAATATCAAGGAGGTCAATCGGAGCTAAGACATCCTGAAAGTTTTGGGGATAATGGTGCCAGTCACGGTCTTGATGACAGACACAATAGGCACACTCAATTGGACAACGATTCTGGGCATTTGGTAGAAATGGATTGAGACTGAAGTATTTTACAGCACGCTCATCATCAGGAATACCAAGCACTGGAAAGCCATTTAGCATATACTGGCTACCTTGCAACGTAATTTCAGACGCAGTTTTTTTATCAGTGTTCATACATTATCTAGGAAAAACTAATACACCCTGAAAAATTTGCCTTCTCTAGAGTGGCTGGTGTGAATGTGGAGTGGCAAGGTGAGAAATGCTAGATAATTAGTATGAACTTTGATAAGTAAATATAGCTAATAGCGATCGCTTATTTATAAAGAATTGGTAAATATGGTGAGGCTAACACTGAGACGCTCTTAATAACAAGTTTTAAGAGGAGACTTTTGCCATTTTGTACTAATCAGATAATTAATAATTAAGATAGAGATTATTTATTCTATAGACAGTTCAAGTTTTGAAATGATTAATAATATACAAGAATTAAGAGAGCGCTTGTTTACTAGTGGAATAGTAGAAAATGAGCAAGAGCTACAAGGATGTACTTCCGAGGAAATTGCATACATTGAAAGTAAATATGGAATTTTACCAAGGACTTACAGGGAAATCTTAAGCTTACTTGGGCATAGCGCCGGAAAGCTTGTTAGCAGATCGGAATTTGAGTTTTACTTCGACCAAATTATCAAAATGAATGAGTGGCGGCGAGAGAGTCTCCTTGAGTCAATTGCTGAAGGAGACGAATGTACAACCTTGCCTGAAAATGCTTTCTGTATCTGTGCCTTATATGGAGATCCGTGGTTTATTATTGCCGATGGACAAGATGACTCTTCTGTTTATTTTCTGCATGAAGATTGCATAACAATCAATGAGTCCAGTAAATCTGTGATGGATTGGATAGAGGAATTTGTAGAACAAGTTGAATATTTAATAAGGAGAGGATTGAGATAACATTTCAAAGTTATCTTTTTGAGAAGAAATAAATTTTAACGATAACGGTTATAGTATTATGCTACATTAATTTTTCTAAGTTCGTAGTAAGCACTTTAGTCCTGATTTTTTAACCACTAAAGTGCTTACTACGAACTCTTTTAAGCTATCTGGCTAGTGGCCATTGCTACCCCTGCTAAATAACCGGTTGTCCAAGCACTTTGGAAGTTAAAGCCACCGGTAACGCCATCAATATCTAAGATTTCTCCAGCAAAATAAAGACCAGGAACTAATCTACTTTCCATAGTCTTGAAGTTGACTTCTTTGAGCTTAACGCCACCACAAGTTACAAATTCTTCTTTGAAGGCTCCTTTGCCATTGATTAAGTATTGTCCTTGAGTAAGTTCTTGCACCAGTTGATTTAAGGTTTTACTAGATATTTCTGCCCAACGGTCTTCTGTGGTAATACCTGCACGGGCAATAATATATTGCCAGAGACGATGGGGTAGTTCAACGCCGCGATGCAGTGCGATCGCTTTTTTTCCCCATTCATCCTTAACTGCTAAAACTTTTTCTCGCACTTGTTCTTGTTGCATCATGGGTAGCCAATTAATCGATAATTTGGCTTGATAGCGGCTTTCGTGCAGAACTCTCGCACCCCAAGCAGAAAGCTTCAAAACAGCCGGGCCACTCAAACCCCAGTGGGTAATTAACAATGGCCCAGTTTGTTGTAATTGGGATTTTCCGCCCGCAGATAACCTTAATTGGATAGGGTTAACGCTAACTCCAGCTAACTCCCGCAACTTTTGATCGAGAATGTTGAAGGTAAATAATGAGGGTACTGGTGATTCAATTTGATGACCTAACTCTTGGACAATTTTATAACCCGCAAGGCTGCTACCAGTTGCGAGAAGTAGGCGATCGCATTTAATTGTCTCTCCCGATTTCAGAAAAATATCAAATCCCTCATCTGCTGCGGTTCGTTTCACCGAAGTTACATGTGTGCCAATCCTGAGTTTTACCCCAGATTTCGCCACCGCTTTGATTAGACATTCCACAATGGTTTCTGAAGTATTGGTGACAGGAAACATCCGGCCATCAGCTTCAGTTTTTAGATAGACTCCACCAGTAGCAAACCAAGCTACTGTATCTTGAGGACCAAAGCGAGTCAAAGCACCCCGCAAAGCTTTTGCACCTCTGGGGTAATTTTGGACTAACTCCTCCGGGTCAAAGCAAGCGTGAGTCACGTTGCAGCGTCCCCCACCAGAAATTAGCACTTTCGCCAGTGGTTGACGACTGGCTTCGAGTAAAGTAACTTGGGCATCAGGATTGGCTTTAGCACAAGCGATCGCGCCAAAAAATCCCGCAGCCCCACCCCCAATAACTACGATTCGTAACGGTAGCAAGTTCTAAAATTTCTCAATAGCACGTACTTTACTAGGCTAGCGGTTATCTTCACTCTTCAACTGGTTCAAATTGATCTTTTGTAGCACCACAAGTAGGACATGACCAATCTTCTGGTATATCTTCAAAAGCTGTTCCCGGCGCTATATCGCTATCTGGATCGCCTAATTCTGGATCGTATTCATAGCTGCAAACGGTACATATATACTTTGCCATGTCCCTATCCTCTGGTAAATTTTTGGCATTACTTCCCTATTAAATACTTCTGGCAGTGAGTAAAAATAGCTACGCTACAATTCTTAAACCAGAGTATACGTTTACCTTTGGGGGAAATTTCCCAGATTATGAGAAATCAGATTACAAGCGCCACCAAGTCCTTTGGGCGTAACTGATAATACCGATCGCGATCGCCCCTAGTAGCAGTAGCAAAATAATTCCACCTGGAATAAAAGTAAGAATACCAAAGCCTCTCAGTACCCATACGGCTACGCTAACACCAAGAAGGATACCAAAAATCTGGATTAATCTACGATTTAAAGAAGATTGACTCACCTAATTTTCCTCTCAACTCAATAGAAATTACACTTGATATTTACCATTAGATATGAAGTTATCATGAAGTTGTAGTTTCGTCATAAATAACACTTAAAAATAGAGATATTCTATCCATATTTTGGGGTAATATGCTTGATATTAAATAGTGTTTATGCCATTTTAGCTGTTAAGAACTTAGTTTTTCATTTATAATATTGCTATTATCAATCCTACTTAAGTATTTATAGTGTGAATTGTGATAAGAATTACAGGTTTTACAGTAAAGAAACTGAAATAATTACCAAAATCTCACCCTTTCCGGAAAGGATAGGCATTACACTGGAACTAAAATTTAATGGGTTGGATCGAAATCAAGTTTTATAACTTGTAGTTTTAACTCGATTTAGGTGGGTGAGTTGAGGAGTAACTAAAATCATTATGTCTGCGTCTTGTAGATCGGATTCAATTATTGAAGGTTCAGGTATGGCTTGGAGTCAAGACAAGCAAAAGTTGCTGGTACAGGGTGAAATTTTGGTAGAAACGCGATCGCACAAAACCTGTGGTGGCGCGGTGACGGCTTGGATGTATTTGCCGATGGTGCGATCGCAAGTTTGGCAGCAATTAACCGATTATCCCCGGTGGGTGCAATATTTTCCTGATATCACCAAAAGCGAGATATCACACAAAGGTGAAGTTAAACGCCTATATCAAGCAGCACAAAAAGCCTTTTTCTTTTTCACGGCTCAAGTCGAGATTTACCTCAGCGTTGTCGAGGTGCTGGGGCAACAAATCCAATTCCGCATGGAAAAAGGGACTTTTGAAGATTTTAACGCCAATTTAGAACTCCAAGATTGCGGTAACGGCACGTTGCTTGCTTATACCGTGCAAGCTACACCTCTGATTCCGATTCCATCAATTTTTATTCAACAAGCAATGAACCTTGAGTTACCTGCAAATATGCGTAAAATGCGACAAGTTATTTGTAAGACTCAGTAATAACAATGTCATTGGCAAAAGCTATTTTGGAATTTCGGTTTGAGTTTTTGCAGCGATCGGGTTCGATATTTTAGTTACTGCAAAGACGCTTTCTTCTATATAGGAAGCGTCTTTATATTTTGCTGGTCAAAAATTTCATTGCTTATACCAATTTGAAAAATGATTACAACAGATGGATTAATATAACCCAGGTAGAAAATGCCATTCACAATCCATCTAAAATCCAAAATGGTAAGCTGTCGCGCCTACAAGTTGCCTCGTAATCTTTTAGGTAAAACCTGTAAACCCTCTCCTGTGCCCCTCTGCTCCTCTGCTCCCCTGCTCCCCTGCTCCCCTGCTGTCTCAATGTGCAAATTAAAAACACAACAGCTTATTATTTTTATTGTTATTGGCGATCGCAAGTCAAGAAGTTGGTGCAGATATAACTCAGAATTTTTCCCCAATCGTTGTTATACCCCGACTATAGTTAAAATAGCCTGGATTAGTACCTCTGGCTCAATTGGTTTAGAAATATGCTGTTGAAATCCGGCTGCTAGTGCAAGTTGTCGATCGATTTCTCCTGCATAAGCAGTGAGGGCGATCGCGAGAATTTCTCCGCCGCGATCGGGCGACTGGTTTCTAATTTGACGAATTAGTGTGTAGCCATCCATATCAGGCATCCCAATATCACTGATTAGCAAATCAAATTTTGTTTGCCCCAAACTGCTTAGAGCTTCAGTAGCTGATTGGGCTTGAGTGACTTGTGCCCCGTACTGTTCTAGCAAGAAGGCAATGAACTCCCGCGAATCTCTGTCATCATCTACAAGCAGCGCTTGCAATCCATCAAGATTGAAGTCTGAAGGATTATGAAAGGCATTATTATTTTGATTGAGTTGGGCCGCAGCGATCAATGGAAACTTGACTGTAAAGGTTGCTCCTTTACCTTCTCCAGAGCTTGCTGCCTGAACAGTTCCTCCATGCAATTCCACCAAATGCCGCACGATCGCTAACCCTAACCCCAATCCTCCAAATCTTCGGGTTGTTGTCCCATCAGCTTGGCGGAAGTAGTCAAAGACATAAGGCAGAAAGTCACCAGAGATCCCCATCCCAGTATCGCTGATAGTGATTTGAGTGTATTCACAAGGATGAGTCTCTAGTTCATCCTTGATCTTTTCTAACCGCACCTCTACTTGACCACCCTGTGAGGTAAATTTAATAGCGTTGGAAAGTAGATTCCAAACAACCTGTTGCAAGCGACCAGAATCACCTAAAACTTGTCCAACGTTCGGTTCAAATATTGTTTTAATCTGAATGGATTTAGCTTCAGCAGAAAGTCGCACGGTTTCCAGGGCAGCTTTGATCGTAAAAGTTAGACCGACTGGAACTGTATTTAAACTTAACTTGCCTTGGAGAATGCGTGACACATCTAGCAGGTCTTCAATCAATTGCGCTTGGAGTTTAGCGTTGCGCTCGATTGTTTCGAGTGCATACTGAGTTTTGGCTGCATCCTGTTGGCGCGTTTGCAAAATTCTTGCCCATCCTAAAATCGGATTCAGGGGCGATCGCAATTCATGAGACAACACTGCCAAAAACTCATCTTTAATCCGATTGGCTTGTTGGGCTTGTTCAGTTTGTTGTTGCAAAGAAACCATCAGCCGATTCAGGTGTTCGTTCTGCTCTTGCAACAAGGCTTCTGCTTGTTTGCGTTCGGTGATATCGGACAGAATGAAAACGACACCTGTGAGATTCCCATGTCCATCAAATACCGGGTCGATGGTTTTGGCAAACCACCGTTCTCTGGACTGAAATTCTAGAACTTGGCGTTGGTGAGTTTCTTTAGCACGGCGAAAGCAAGCGCCATCACCAATTCCCAATTGTGCGCCCATCAACTCATGGTGAACACAACCTAAGATTTCCTGGGCGGGCTTGCAAAAAAGCTGCATCATCGCTCGATTACATCGGAGAATTATCCCTTCTTGGTCTACCAGACATACGCTGTCTTTGATAGAGTCAAAGGTGGTTTGCCACTCTCGTGCTGAGGACAAAGCAGCTTCCTCGGCTCGGCGAATTCGCAGGAGCGATCGCACCGTAGCCAGCAGTTCAATGGGTTCAACAGGTTGCGCTAAATAAGCATCGGCACCACTATCTAAGCCTTCTGCTTTATCCTGACTTTGAATAAAACTTGCAGACAGGTGTAGCACTGGAATAAAAGCAGTTTCGGGATTTGCCTTAATTTGGCGACAGACTTCAAAACCGCTGATATCTGGTAATTTGACATCTAAAATCACCAGAGCAGGCTGATGTTCAGCAGCAGCCTTTAATCCTGCTGTTCCGGTTGCCGCTTCTACGACGGTAAAGCCTACATTTTGCAAAATCCGGGTGACAATGTAACGATTGGCTTCGTTATCGTCAACATGCAGGATCGTAACCCTTGCCTCAGACATGACTTTCCTCGCAAGCATCGAGAACAAGTCCGGCTTTAATCAGTGCATGTTGAAGTTGGGCGATCGCTGCTGTTTGAGAACCTGTTTCTTTAGAAAGAATGGCGATGCTTTTTTTTGCTAATTGGCTGTGCGTTTCTGCATCCAGTTGTGCAGATGAGTGGACGATCACAGGAATCGACTCAGTGACAGAATTGCTCTTAAGCTGCTTGAGGACATCAAAACCGCTCAACTCTGGCATCTCCAAGTCAAGTATGATCGCGGTTGGTTGCTCCCGTTGTGCCAAATTTAATCCTTCCCATCCGTTCATGGCTTCTAGAATACTCAATTGTGTATTTATTAACAACTGTTTCACCAAATACCGATAGGCAGGGTCATCGTCAATTAACAAGATTTTTTGAGGCTTGTTCTGATTAATTAGCGTATTAAGTTTATTCAACAGCTGTAATCTATCTACTGGCTTAATTAGAAAACCGTTAGCTCCGAGCGCTAGTGCTTGCTTCTCGTTATCAATGATGGTAATGACGAGTACAGGAATGTTACAGGTCGTTTCATCTCCTTTGATTTCTCGCAAGAATGTCCAGCCGTTTTGCCCTTCTAGCATAATATCTAGCATAATTGCCGCCGGTTGAACTTGTTGTAAGACAAGCCTAGCCTGAGCTAAAGTCCGGGTAGCAATTAATTGATAAGTTGACTCCTGAAGGTGCTTTTCGTAAATAAATAGCGTTTCTGGATGATCTTCAATCGCCAGAATCGGCAGGCCAGTTGGCTCAAGTGATGCAATCGGTTGTCTGAGGGTAGGAAATTCAGTTGCATGAGGGTAGGCGATCGGAATCGATGCTGTAAAGGTGGAGCCTTGACCCAGCTTACTTGTAACTGAAATGCTGCCACCGAGTAGCTCCGTTAGCTTGCGCGATAACGGTAATCCTAACCCGGTTCCCTTCACCTGCTTTTGCAGAGAAGACTCAATTTGGACAAAATCTTCAAAAACTCGTTCCACATCGGTTGGAGCTATACCGATGCCCGTATCAGACACGGAGAAGGTCACGGTATGACCTTTTTGCACAGCACTCACGCGCACTTCTCCCTGCTCGGTAAATTTGAGCGCATTGGAGACAAAGTTTCTCAGAATTTGCGCGACTTTGCCCTCATCGCTATATATCTGTGGAATGCCGTCAGGTTCCTCGACAATCAGCGCCACAGAGGAGCCTTGAACCAATAATGGGCGAAGCATTCCCCGCAGCGTGGCAAACAAGTCACTAACTTCAAAAGAACTGGGACGCACTTCAATTTTTCCAGCTTCCACTTTTGCCAAATCCAGCAAGTCGTTGACTAGTTCTGATAATCCACTCGCTCCCTTTTGGATGAATGTTACCTGCTTTTCTTGCTCGGCGGTCAAATCACCATCCATCCGTGTCAGCAGCATCCGAGATAGGGACAAAATAGAATTGAGCGGTGTGCGAAACTCATGGCTCATGTTCGAGAGAAAGCGGGTTTTTAGCTCGTTTGCCTTTTGCAGAGAGTCTGCCTTCTCATCAAGTTCCGCGTAGAGGGCAAGCACACCACGATTAGTATCTTCTAGTTCCCGGTTGAGTTGGGTCAGTTCTTCCTCGCGCTTGCGTAACTCTGCCATTGCTCGCAGTAACTCCTGGTTTTGTCGCTGGATCTCTTCATAGGGATTTTGGGGCGATCGCTCCATCACCCTTTCTCGAATCTGCTGCAATTGCAAATCGCTGAAACTAGGTATGCGCTTCGACAACCTTTTGCTCATTACCACCGTTGTTCCCTCTGGCGGCAGCGATTCGATCTCAAAGAGATCCATCAGCTTGCGGCTGCCCATAATGCCTAATCCCATCCCGGTATCAGAGGTGTAGCGTCCTGCCAAAACATCTGCCAGATGAGGAATGCCCTCACCTCGATCCTGAATCCGAATCAGAAACGTCTGAGGCTTTCCTACCACACAAAATTCCACCGTTCCACCTTTAGCATACTGAAAGGCGTTGCGGGCAATTTCGGAAACTGCCGTTGCCAAGCGTGCTTGATCTTGAGCATCAAAACCCAATTGCTCGGCGATCTCACGAGTTCGTTGTCTAGCTTGGACAACATCTTGTTCGTAGTGGATTGCGATCGCCAAAAGGATTGTCACGTCGCTTCACTCCCATTCAAAATTGCACTTTCTTTAGGGCTTGTAACCAGCACCTAGGGTCTGTCTCATTAATTTTACCGGGTTTGAGATCCCCGACTTCTTTAAAAAGTCGGGGATCTGAACACCTTAAGAAGCATTACTGAATTTTAATTGATTATTCTTTGTGAGTGCTGGTCATCGAGTCTCTTGCAGAAAGAATATAAGTCAAGACGGAAGCTGCTACAAGTTGCGCGAAACACGGAAACGTGAACGCAGAACCTCTTACAGGCAAGACGGAAGCTGCTACAAGCTACGCGAAACACGGAAACGTGAACGCAGAACCTCTTACAGGCAAGACGGAAGCTGCTACAAGCTACGCGAAATACGGAAACGTGAACGCAGAACCTCTTACAGGGAAGACGAAAGCTGCTACAAGCTCCTTAACTACCCATTCCTTTCGCCACTAACACTGTCACATCGTCCCGATCTCGGTTAAAATCTCGGTATAAGACACCTGCAATCAAACTGGGATGTTTTTGACTTAAACCGGGATAGCGATCGAGTTGCCACTTAGTATCTAATCCATCAGAATGCATAATTAAAAGTCCGTTGGCATACCAGGGGTAGCTAAACTCTTGAATTTTGCGGATTTCATGTCCGACTATGCCGTTATGAGATAGGAGATGGTGGTGTTCCGTAAACGAGAAAATGCTGGTAGTGATATTGCCAATTCCAGCAAAGCGGACAGACTCTTGTTCAAAGTCGATTTCGGCAATGGCTAGTACTGCTCCTCGGGTACTTCGCAAGGCGGCATGAGCAGCTTCGACGATCGCAGCAGGAGATCGATGATGTTCTTGAAAAATTCTGACGGCACTTGAAGCAGCAGTGGCAGCCGCAGGCCCATGCCCTAAGCCATCGACTACTAGCAACAGGCTGCGGCAACGATCCACTTGACAAGCCCAGGCATCTCCAGAAACTTCTTCGCCTCGTTTGGGCAAACAGACCGCCCCAATTTCTAAGGTCTTTTTTGGCGGATGGGGTGTAGAGTCTGACCAGAGGTGAGCGACCAGAGCCGTCCCTTTGTTGGGAATGGAGTAAATTTCAAATAAACCAGAGAGACGACGAATTGCGCCTAGTCCATTGCCTAATGTTCCAGCTGTGGAAAAGCCATCTTGCAAACACTCATCCACATCGACCATTCCCCGTCCTTTATCTAACGACAAAACTTCAATACCGATGGCTGAATTGTGTTCGATCGCTCTTAGCAATAACACTCCACCCTGACCGTGCTGGATTAGATTGCTCGCAACCTCTGTCACCACAATTCCAACCTTGCCCCGTTCTGTTTCCTGAAAGCCGAGGCGAGTTGCTAAAGCGATCGCTACCCGTCGCGCTTCTCCAGTCTGGCTAGATTCAGTAATTGTAATGGCGACAGATTCTCGCATTTTATTTCCATCGTACAATTGTTACCCGCGTTCCTTCTCCCACAGCAGACTGAATCTCAAACTCGTTGGCAAGTCGTTTGGCACCGCCCAGCCCCATACCCAACCCGCCGCCTGTGGTAAACCCATCTTTCAGCGCCAGTTCAATATCGGGAATTCCCGGCCCCCGATCTTCAAAGGTCAGCCGCAGTCCTCGCCGTCTCCCTTCCTGAAGCGTTTCTAGCTTGACTGTGCCACCTCCCCCATAGTCTAAGGTATTGCGGGCTAACTCACTGGCGGCGGTCACAATTTTAGTTTGGTCTACTAAGCTAAAGCCAATTTCCACCCCCAACTGGCGCACGGCTTGTCGAACTAAGACTACATCACCAGAAGATTGAATGTTGAGCGTTTCAGTCTTCTCCATTGTCATCTGCACTCCCTTTGGTGGCAGCGACCTGATTTGTGGTTTCATTGAGTGACGGTGGTGTCCCGCCCGCTGGAAGCGTTCGGCCCTGCCGTGCCGGAGGCAATCGCAACAGTGCCATGCCCTTTTCTACGTTTAGGGCAGTGCGAATGCCTGTCAGCGACAGCCCCAATTCCACCAGGGTAATTGCCACAGCAGGCTGCATACCCACGACAACTGTTTGGGCATCTAAGACTCGTGACGTTTTGGCAATGTTGGCTAAAATCCTCCCAATGAATGAATCAACAATGTCTAATGCAGAAATATCGATCAAGACACCCTGGGACTGAGTTTGGGCGATGCGGTTGGTTAAGTCATCTTGTAGCGTCATGGCAAGGCGATCGTGCATATCCACTTGGATCGTCACAATCAAGAAATTGCCCATTTTGAGTATAGGAATGCCTTCCATTGGTTCCTACCTATTGAGGTTGAGAGTGGGTAATGGTCGCTCCCAACCGTTTTAGCGCTATGAGAAAGGCATCGGCTAACGTCGCCTTGGTTGTGACATTTGCCAAATCAATGCCGAGATAAACGATGGTTTGGGCAATTTGAGGACGAATCCCACTGATCATACAATCGGCTCCCATGAGACGGGCAGCAGTAACGGTTTTGAGCAGATGTTGAGCGGTGAGGGTATCGACGGTAGGAACCCCAGTAATGTCAATAATGGCAACTTCTGACCCAGTTTCGACAATCTTCTGCAATAACGACTCCATCATCATTTGAGTGCGGGCACTATCCAGGGTGCCGATAATGGGTAATGCCAAAATTCCCTCCCAGAGTTTAATCACTGGGGTAGACAACTCCATTAATTCTTCCTGCTGCCGCAAAATTACTTCTTCCCGCATCTTTTGATACACTTCAATGGTCAGCAATCCTAGCTGATCCAGTAAGCTTGTGGCTAGCCATATCTCGTCACCCAATTCAATGGGGTCTTTTAATTGCTGCCGCATTCGGTTGAAGAGGGGTTGCTTGAACGAAAAGACGAATGTAGCGGTTTCTGAAGGTGTGAAACCTTTTTGCGATCGCGATCGAGAAATGCTAGTCAGGATCTCCCGCATCTCCTGCCATGTCCCTGCCTGAACATTGGTCAACTTGCCATGCCCAACGGCGATCCGAAACAAGCTAAGGAATTCCCGGCACTCTTCCTTTAGCTCGCCTTCTTTAATTAAGCCTTTACGAATATTGACATTGGCTAACTCCTGAGTCCACTCCGACAGCAGTTCTGCCTCGAAGGTTTCCAGGATCTCTGGTATTTTGCTTTCGCTCATCGTTAGTATAAGTGCAATCGTTTTCATTAGTCCAAAATCAGTGTATGACGATTCAGCTCAACGTCAAAGCTGAAGTTGGAGAAGGATTTTTTTCACAGAGATGGGCAACATTCTGCCGTTGGACTTAAGTTTTAAAATTTGTCTGAAAAAGTTTGGATGAAAATGAGTTTAATAAAAAACGCAAAGGCGGTTTTGTGTAACTTAGCGTCTTTGCGTCAGGTTTTGAATGAATTTAATTAGCTAGTAAACACTTCAGCAGGTAAGCGGCTAAAAGAAAGACGCTCATTTTGCACATCTACAAAGATGGTGTTGCCGTTGTTGAATTCACCACGCAAGATGGCTTTAGCAATTTGAGTTTCTAACTCGCGCTGAATCGCCCGCTTCAGTGGACGCGCCCCATATACGGGGTCATACCCTACTTCTGCTAAAAAGTCAAGTGCAGTATCCGAGAGTTTCAGGGATATTTTGCGATCGCTCAATCTTTGGCGCAATCTCTCAACTTGCAATAGTACAATTTGGCGCAATTCCTTCTTATCTAAACCGTGGAAGATGATGATTTCGTCAATCCGGTTTAGGAATTCTGGACGGAAGCTATTTCGCATCGCTTCCATTACCCGACGGCGCATTTCATCGTAGTGGGCATTATCCCCAGCGACATCAAGAATATACTGCGAGCCGATGTTGCTAGTCATGATGATAATAGCGTTTTTGAAGTCCACCTTATGACCTTGGGCATCAGTGACGCGACCATCATCGAGAATTTGCAAGAAGATATTGAATACATCCGGGTGTGCTTTCTCGATTTCGTCGAAGAGAATCACTGAATAAGGACGGCGGCGAATCGCTTCTGTAAGTTGTCCGCCTTCTTCGTAACCCACATATCCCGGAGGCGCACCGATTAAGCGGGAGACGGCGTGTTTCTCCATGTATTCCGACATATCGATTCGCACTAGCGAATCTTCGCTATCGAACATAAATCCCGCCAGCGCTTTTGCCAACTCGGTTTTACCCACACCTGTTGGCCCAAGAAAAATAAAGCTAGCGATGGGACGATTGGGATCGGCTAGTCCAGCGCGCGATCGCTGAATGGCATCCGCTACAGCTGTGACTGCTTCTTCTTGTCCAATCACGCGGCGATGCAGTTCATCTTCTAAATGCAGCAGTTTCTCTTTCTCAGATTCCACCAACTTGCTGATGGGAATTCCTGTCCATTTAGAAATAATTTCAGCAATATCACCTTCTGTAACTTCTTCCCGTAATAGTGATTTACCACTTCTTTGGGCGCTTGCCAATTCAGCTTCTACTGCTTCTAATTGGCGATGCAAACTGGTTAAATTGCCGTATTTCAACTCCGCAGCCCGATTAAGGTCATAATCGCGTTCTGCTTGCTGAATCTCTAAGTTGACCCGTTCAATCTCTTTTTTAACCGACTGAATTTTGTCAATAATATCTTTTTCAGACTGCCATTGAGTATTTAGGGTTCTTTGGTCTTCTTTGAGATCGGCAATTTCTTTTTCCAATTTTTCTAGACGTTCGCGAGAAGCGGCATCACTTTCTTTTTTCAGCGATAGCTTCTCCATTTCCAATTGCAGAATCTTGCGATCGATTTCGTCGAGTTCTTCTGGTTTGGAGGTGATCTCCATTTTCAATCTCGCGGCGGCTTCGTCTACCAAGTCAATGGCTTTATCAGGAAGGAAGCGATCGCTAATATATCGACTCGACAATACGGCGGCGGCGACTAAAGCACTATCAGAAATCTTCACCCCGTGGTGGTTTTCATAACGTTCTCTCAAGCCGCGCAAAATCGAAATACTATCTTCTACACTAGGCTGATCGACATAAACTTGCTGGAAACGTCTTTCTAGTGCGGCATCTTTTTCGATATGTTTGCGGTACTCATCTAGAGTTGTCGCCCCAATACAGCGCAATTCGCCCCGCGCCAACATCGGTTTTAATAAATTACCCGCATCCATCGCGCCTTGAGTTGCACCAGCGCCGACAACGGTGTGAATTTCATCAATAAATAAAACAATATTGCCGCCAGATTCAGTAACTTCTTTTAATACTGCTTTCAGGCGTTCTTCAAATTCACCCCGGAATTTTGCCCCCGCAATCAAAGCACCCATATCTAAAGAAATTAGCTTGCGGTCTTTGAGAGATTGGGGTACATCACCTGCAATAATGCGTTGGGCTAATCCTTCGGCGATCGCAGTTTTACCAACACCTGGTTCACCAATTAACACAGGGTTATTCTTGGTGCGGCGAGAGAGAATTTGCACAGTGCGGCGAATCTCATCATCTCGCCCAATTACTGGATCGAGTTGACCTTTACGCGCGGCTTCTGTAAGGTCGCGCCCGTATTTTTCCAGTGCTTCGTATTTGCCTTCTGGATTTTGATCGGTCACTTTTTGACTCCCACGAACTTGTTTAATAATATTTTTTAGTTTGCCTTCGTCTAAAGCAAACTCTTGGAATAAAGCTTTGCCAAAACGGTCATCTTTGGCATAACCCAGCAATAAGTGTTCAATTGAAATATATTCATCTTGAAACTCTTTGCGATACACGTCTGCTCGATCTAGAAGTGTATCTAAGCTACGTCCCAAGTATACTGAGGTACTATTACCAGATACTTTCGGCTGACGTTGAAAAAATTGTTCGGTGCGATCGCGCAGTTTTTGAAGGTTAACACCCGCTTTAGTAAGAATTCCGGTTGCTAGACCATCTTGTTCTAGCAAAGCTTTCATCAGGTGTTCGCTTTCTATCTGCTGTTGTTGATATTGTTTAACAATATCCGGGGTATGGGCGATCGCTTCCCAAGCTTTTTCTGTAAATTGGTTAGGATTAGTAGGTTGCATAGGCTTTTTCAGGAACGTAGAGGTGCAGCACCTTGTCAGAGGCTACCACCAGAACACTAAGTAAAGATAATTTCTGCTGTTAATAGATATTGTATGAAGAGGGGAGCGATCGCCTAGATCGGTGTTCACATCTTTAAAAAGTGGTATTTTCCCCTAGTTCCGATTTTCCATTTGCAATTCTCAAGTATTGCACTTAAGGCAAGGGTTAAATTTGCTTCATCATTTTTATCTTGCCGAGAGAGCGGGATGATATGCTCAACCTCAAACGGAAAATTAAAGATTAGTTAGGGAGCAATGCGATTTTGTGAGGTGAGTAAGCAGGGGAGGCAGAGGAGGCAGGGGAGGCAGAGGAGGCAGGGGAGGCAGAGGAGGCAGGGGAGGCAGGGGGAGAGAAATAATTTAAGTATATCTTTTAGCCTTTTAGTAGTAAAATATACTTAAATTTTTCTTTACTCCCCCTGCTCCCCCTGCCTCCCCTGCTCCCCCTGCTCATTAGACGATGATCTCACTTTTTCGCGTTGCTCCCGATTAGTTAAGTGGCTTGGCAGTACTCACAACGATGGTTGACTGGTTGTGCGATCGCAGTGTAATAATCCCAGGTCGCCTAGTGGATGTTGAAAATGATTGACCCCTACGACTTTGAAGATGATGACTTTGACTTAGAAGATGAGGATTTTTTGAAAATAAAACCCATCAGCCAAATGACTGAAGGGGAAAAGCTACAGCGATTTAAGCGATTCTTCGACAGTAGTAGCCGTGCGATGTTGCAAAACTGTCTATTTCGCATCGTTAATGACAAAGATGATATGGGTACGTTAGAAATTCTTTGCCCTAATGAAGTTGTAAGACAACGCCTTTCTAAAAAAAAGCGCAAAATTACCAACAACATCAACACCTGCTGGAGCCATATCAGATGGTTTTCGCTATGCGTTCAGCAAGATAATGAGTTGGATTGCCAGAAGTTTACCCGTAACGGTGATTTAGTGACATTTTAGGTGGGGAATGGGGAATAAAGAAAGTGTTTTCCCAATGACAAATGACAAATGACTAAAAAACAAAAATTTCCTTATTTAGTTGGTTCTAAGTGGACAGCACAGCAGAAAGTTGATGGTTGGAGACACTTCCAAGTTGTCAATCGGAAAAATCAGGCTAAGTGGGTTTACGCCGAAATGGTTTCTGCTTGCGATCCTAAAGTCCGTTTTTGGATAAATGCCAAATTATTACAAGATAACTCCCAGTGGCAAGCTGGCTGGCAAACATTACAAGAAATCCAAGAAATTAAAACTGAAGTGTCCTAATTAACTTCCTAATTAGGACTTACGTACACTCGCCGATTATTCTCTTACTCTTATTAGCGCACAGAGGTGGGCTACCCGCAGGTAGCCGCAAATTCTATTCGCCTTGGCTTAGAATTAGGCAATATTTGCCAATTTAATAATATTTTACAAAATCCCACTAACTCACTCTCAAGCAGCAATTAAATGGTTTGGGCTACCGACTGAAAACAGGCAATTTATCTGCGATGCCTTCAGTGAGCTACGCTAACGCAAATTCCAGTAGTATTTCCAGTATCAGGCTGCATATACCTCTCTTTACCCTTGACCATGCGTCCCAATGCCGTGAAAACACGTTGCACGAACATCAGCTAATTCTATGAAAACCATTCAAAAATAACTATTTCATTTTTTTTATTTTGTAACTATTTTTATAAAAATAAGTAATAAAAACTTTTTATAGATAGCTTTTAGAGCAAAATAGGACTTTTAAGGGAATTAAAACCCAAATACCCATAATTAAGTTCTAATCCATCGGATAAAACCGGTTTAAAAATTAAGAGCCACTTTCTTTTCTATGTAATTTGCCCAATAATGACATCAACAGACCTCACGCATCGCCATCTCAGGAAAGGTGAAGGCAAATGTTTGAGCCACAAGTTTGACAAGAAGCTATAAGAGGGAAACAACAGTGAAACTAGCAGTCTACGGAAAAGGTGGTATCGGTAAATCCACAACTAGCTGTAATATATCCGTCGCCCTAGCTAAACGTGGCAAGAAAGTGCTGCAAATTGGCTGCGATCCAAAACATGACAGCACCTTCACCCTGACTGGGTTTTTGATTCCCACAATTATCGACACCCTCCAAGAAAAAGACTATCACTACGAAGATGTCTGGCCGGAAGATGTAATTTATAAAGGCTACGGCGGTGTGGATTGCGTAGAAGCTGGTGGCCCACCAGCTGGTGCTGGATGTGGCGGCTACGTAGTCGGTGAAACCGTAAAATTACTTAAAGAACTCAACGCTTTTGATGAGTACGATGTAATTCTTTTTGACGTTCTGGGTGACGTAGTTTGCGGTGGATTTGCTGCACCACTCAACTATGCAGATTACTGCCTGATTGTTACAGACAACGGCTTTGATGCTTTGTTTGCGGCTAATCGGATTGCTGCTTCAGTCCGCGAAAAAGCCCGAACTCACCCACTGCGTCTAGCAGGGTTGATTGGCAATCGCACCTCCAAGCGCGACTTGATTGAAAAATATATAGAAGCTGTGCCCATGCCAGTTTTGGAAGTTTTACCATTGATTGAAGATATCCGTGTTTCCCGTGTGAAAGGTAAGACTTTGTTTGAAATGGCAGAGCAAGATCCTTCCCTAGACTACGTTTGCGACTACTATCTCAACATTGCCGACCAAATTCTGGCGCGTCCCGAAGGTGTTGTACCTAACGACACACCAGATCGGGAGTTGTTCTCTTTGTTGTCCGATTTTTATCTAAATCCGGGTAAACCCCAGGTTCCTAATTCAGAAGAGGAACTAGACTTGATGATTGTATAAATCACCAAGTTCTCAGGATGGGGGACAATAACATGGCTTTCTTTCACAGCTTTACGGATTCAATAAAACAAAAGTGGTTGCAATTTTTCCAGAATAATCGAGACTGGATTACCCTGCACATGGAAGTGGAATCAGTGTACACCCCTGATGGCGGGAAGCGACCACCTTCTTACCTCATCCTGGGAGTTCTTAATGCCCTAGAGCCAAAGCTAGCGCAGTTAATGTTGCCCTTTGCCAA
Organism: Nostoc sp.; assembly: GCF_036917455.1. GTDB lineage: Bacteria > Cyanobacteriota > Cyanobacteriia > Cyanobacteriales > Nostocaceae > Nostoc. The sequence continues at coordinate 44,411 of NZ_JBALDK010000141.1, forward strand.
ACTTAATCCTGATGCCGATACCCTAATTGAGGTGCTGGATTTGCATTTTGACCCAGATTTCGCTCTCGGTAATCGCTTTGCTATCAACTCAGATGTAGAGAAATACGTAGAAGAAGCAGCAGCGATCGTTGATGAAAAGCCTGAAGATGAAACATTGACACATTCTCATACCAATGGCTATACCAATGGCTTTGTGGCGGAGGTGGTAGTTCAAGAGTTCGCAATCCTGGATTCCGACGATCAAAGTTTGGAAATCAGCGAGTTGGAGGAAACCGAAAATGACTTTGGCGATATTTCCTTATCCAACGGACACACATCAAAAGATGAGTCTCTCGAAATCTCTAGTTTAGAAGCAGATGAGTTTGGGGAAATTGCCTTCGATACCTCAGATGCAATGGAAGTAAAGCTGGATGATGACCAGGCGCTTGAAGATAGTTCACTAGATGAGAATGCGTTTAAAGACGTGTTGTCAGATGTCTGGGGTGATGAAACAGCTTTGCAAAAGGCTGAAGAAAATAACGATTTGTTAGGGGAAGAACTACCAGCAGGCGTTTTTGATGAATCAGAAATTGCCCGTCTCTTCCCCAACGCTTAATTATTGCTGTTCTTCGCAATTTTAAGTTTTAGATTTGGGGTTTTGGATTAGGAGTTAGGGAAATTGTCGTTAGACAGAGGATACTTTTGTTGTCCCAGTCTTCAATCCAAAATTATCAATCTAAAATCTAAAATTCGTCGATCTGCCATTAAATATCAAGGGGAGAAAAAACCAAAATGACTGTCGCTCAACAACCAGAAGCTTTAAACTTTGAGTGTGAAACTGGGAACTACCATACCTTTTGCCCAATTAGCTGCGTGGCGTGGTTATACCAAAAAATTGAAGATAGCTTCTTTTTGGTGATTGGGACAAAAACTTGTGGCTACTTCCTGCAAAATGCGATGGGGGTGATGATTTTTGCTGAACCCCGCTATGCAATGGCAGAGTTGGAAGAGGGCGATATTTCGGCACAACTGAGTGATTATGAAGAGTTAAAGCGGTTGTGCTTGCAGATTAAACGCGATCGCAATCCTAGTGTAATTGTCTGGATTGGCACTTGCACCACCGAAATTATCAAAACAGATTTAGAAGGTTTAGCGCCGAAGCTAGAATCTGAAATCGGGATTCCTATCGTTGTAGCGCGGGCAAATGGTCTAGATTACGCCTTCACCCAAGGGGAAGACACTGTTTTAGCAGCAATGGCTAACCGTTGCCCTGATAAGGCTCCTGTGGCGGAAACAGAGAAGAGCGAACGGAATGCGATCGCTAAATTGCTCAACTTCGGTAAGAAGAAAGAAGATGTCGCCCAAGATGAATCTGAGTATGTAGATCATCCACCCTTAGTTCTCTTTGGCTCCCTTCCCGACCCCGTAGTTACTCAGTTAACTTTGGAACTGAAGAAACAAGGCATCAAAGTTTCCGGCTGGCTACCGGCGAAGCGCTTCACTGAATTGCCAGTATTAGAAGAAGGGTATTATGTCGCTGGTGTCAACCCCTTCCTCAGCCGCACAGCTACCACCTTAATGCGCCGCCGCAAGTGTAAACTTATTGGCGCACCCTTCCCCATTGGCCCCGATGGAACCCGCGCTTGGATTGAGAAAATCTGCTCAGTGTTCGGTATTACTCCCAAGGGTTTGGATGAACGGGAAGCACAAATTTGGGCAGGTTTGGAAGATTACGTGAAACTGATTCGCGGTAAATCTGTATTCTTCATGGGTGATAACTTGTTGGAAATTTCCCAAGCAAGATTCTTAATCCGTTGTGGGATGACTGTTCACGAAATCGGCATTCCTTACATGGATAAGCGCTATCAAGCTGCTGAATTGGCATTGCTGGAGAAAACTTGCCAAGAAATGAATTCACCCCTGCCAAGGATTGTAGAGAAGCCGGATAATTACAATCAACTTCAGCGAATTTATGAGTTGAAACCAGATTTGGTAATTACTGGTATGGCTCATGCTAATCCGTTGGAGGCACGCGGTATTAATACTAAGTGGTCTGTGGAGTTCACTTTTGCTCAAATTCACGGCTTTACCAATGCGCGTGACATATTAGAGTTGGTGACTCGTCCGTTGCGTCGGAATAATAATTTGAAAGATTTGGGTTGGGATAAGTTGGTGAGAGAAGAAGCGAAAATTTAGATTTGGGTTTGGATTGAGCAACATTATAAGACTATGTGAGTAGGGGCGAACTTTCGGGTTCGTCTTTTTTTACGAACCGCAGAGGCGCAGAGAACGCAGAGTAAATTGCGTCATATATAAAAATATCGGCGTTGCTGAATCATGGGATGATTTCGCTCAATTTGAAACGAATTATCAATAGTTTCACTCGCCAATTCATCCCGCATTTATGCAACGCCTGCAACGCCAAATTATGCTTAGTGGAATTAAGCAAAAGGCTATTGTCGGAAAAGATGGCAAAATTGAACTTTCTACAACTGAATTACCAGAAGAAACTGTGGTAGAAGTTATTATACTAATTGAACCACCAACTGAAAAAGATGAAACTACTTATCTTCTCAAATCAGAATGTAACAAAAAATATCTACTCAAAGCTTTGGATAATGTACAAGAAGAAAACCTAATTTATCTCGATTTAGATTAGCGAATCGCTATTTTTAATAAATTCAACTAACTAACAGTAAAATCTGTATGTTTCCGCACAGAGGGTAACTGAAAACCTAAAACAATATCCTCTTTCGGGACACCTAATTCAACTAATTCATTAGCAATTTCTACCTCTATCCCATCTTGCTGAATCCAGATTTTTTCGCTAATAATATTTAGATGGAGAATAGGGCAATATATGCAGTCTTGCTCCCGCCAACCTACATAAACTAGTTGGTAACGATCGTGTTCTGTATCAAAAATTGTCTCTGCCTGAATTCGATTATCCCAAACAGTACTAGCGTGTTGTTAAAGTAAATTATTAATATATTGTCGATATTTGTCTAGATTTGCCATTGGTTTATCGCCTCCTGTTCAATATTATAAATTAGTAAACAGAGTTGATGACTTTGAAATTTCAAGAATACATTGACAACCTAGCGAGACAACAATTTTAAGTGTGCTTTTTTAAGAATGAGCAAAAGTCCTTCAGCAAATATCATTCACAGCACCGAACGCTCATCTATTTTTTCTATCTTAAATTCCCAATTCCCTAATTGCATACTTCTATGTAATCAGAAGTATCTACACCAACCTAAACAACTCCCCTGACAGGTTAAACTAGGTCTGGTAACAGCTGCTCCACGTTCCTTATGAGGCTTTTATGGGAGCTAACCTCAAACAAATTGCCAAGTATTTAGATAATCTTGGTTGGGACTACCGTTTTGATGATGAAGAAGACCGAATTATAACAGGTGTGGAGGCTGATAACTTAGAAGATTTTCTAATAGTTGTTCAGTTAGATGAAGAGGGAAAATTTTTTCGGGTATTTGCCCCTCAAGTTCTGGCAGGAATTCAAGATCATCCTCACAAGGCAGCTATCCTACAGACAATGCTTGCCATTTCCTGGGAAACCAAAATGTTGCAATGGGAGTATGACCCATCTGATGGTGAAATTCGTGCCATTATTGAGTTTCCACTAGAAGACTCGATTCTCACAGAAAAGCAATTTCACCGTTGTCTGAGTGGGTTAATTCAGATTGTGGATGGGATAGCGATACCTCGCCTGAAAGAAGTGATGGCGACAGGTCTCGATCCGGGGAATATAGAACTTGGGGAAAGACTGTTACTCAGTATCCAGGAAGAAGCGCCAGGATTACTAGATTTGCTAGAAAAGGCAATGGAGGCGCGGAAAAAACGAGGAAGTTTTCCCAACGACTGAGACGGATCATCACTTAAATAGCTATACTCCAAAGTGATACCCTCACTATATACTGAAATTTTCTGGGGCTGGATATTATGACATCCTATGCAACCTCCTCTGCCAAAGCGGAAATGAGTGAACTACGGCGGTTGAAAGGCTTACTACCGCCAGAATTACAGAGCTGGGTCACGGTTGAAGGCACAACTGAGGTCAATCCACCCCTGGTTCGCTGCGAAGAAATTGGTAAAGACCAGGTAGAAATTCAAATTGATCTGGTGAAATGGGATGCCCTCGCAATGGATCAGCGTAATCTGCTGTTCTGGCATGAAGTTGCTCGCGTTCAAAATGACACAATTCCTAAAGATGGTTGGGAAATGGCAGCACTAGCCATCGGTTTAGGTGGTGCTGTCGGCGAATTGTGGGTACAAGATGGATTGCTGCTGGTGTTAGCTTTGTCGCTATGTGGCGTGTCAGGGTGGCGACTGTACCAAAAGAATAGTGGGGAAAAGCAACTAAGAGAATTGCTCAATGCTGATGAGAAAGCGATCGCCTTAGCAACTCGTTTTGGTTATAGCCTCCCCAATGCCTACAAGAGTCTCGGTAGCGCCTTGAAAACCCTGATTGACAATACTCCTAGTAAGCGCCAACGGTCGAAATACGAAGCAAGGCTCTCTGCTCTCAAACGCAGTGCTAATAAAGCAAAAGCTAAATCCAAAACTCCAGATGAAGGCGGGTTGTAATTAGTTAGTCATTTGTCATTTGTCATTTGTTATTAGGAGTTAAGAGGTAGGAGTTTGGAGTTTAGTGTGAAATCTAAACTTCAAACTCTGACTTTGGCTGGGAATGGCTGCTGAGGCGGCTGCTGCTTTACTGATTCGCGGCAGCAATGACTATTTCATCGAATCTTACTTTTTTCTTGACTACATCTTTATCAAACTCAAATTTTACAGAAGCTTTTACAGTTGGTTAAGCATCTTATGCGTCTGAGGGATCACACGCACGTGCTTGATAAACCCCTTCATCAAAGCTTGCCAGGTCAAAACTTGATCGGCCGTAGGTGCAAGCATCGGTATTGGGGAGAATTGTTCAGATACTGCTAAAGGCGTAACAGGTTGTAAAAATACTGAGATATCTGGACTAACCTCTGCCACCAAGGAAGCTGAACGTTCCAACTCGGCTGGATCTGTGTTTTGAGACACAATTATCTTGACAAAAACATTTAAATATGAAGCATGACATAATTGGAGAAATTTAGCATGTTCTTGCCAATGGCTTTCGCCGCTAACACTGGGCAATTTGAAATCCATACCCACAGAGTCTAAATAGGGAAGAATCATCGCTAGTTGTTCTGGGCGATGTCCGCCAGTTTCTAAGTATATGGGTAAACCAGTTATGTCTCGCACTTGGGGTAGAAACTGCGTTAAAAATGGGGCATGAAGAAGTGGTTCGCCTCCAGTTAAGCTAATGCTATCGTGTAGATAAGGTAGATTTTGCTGTTTTACCCATTCGATTAATATGGGTAAAGAGACAGGGTTAGAGTGGATTTCAAAGTCGCGCAATCCAGGCGATCGCTCTATCCGACAAGTAACAGGTGCATTCCAAGTTTGGGCACTATCACAAAAGTGACAGCGCAAATCACACAAGGCAAAACGAATAAATATCTGACGCGTCCCTACATTCAGTCCTTCCCCTTGAATGGCAGAAAAGACCTCAACTAGGCGTGCGGTAGGTGTAACCGTAGTTTTAGCAATCATTTGATGAGAGCAACGCGATCGCGCTGCGTCGGCACAACAGCAAGGATATTTTTTGGCTTCTTGTTCTATTGTGAATCGTCGCTAGCGATCTCCAATCTCAGCCCCGGTAAATAAAAATTAGTCCTTATTAATACTGATTCCAATATTCGGTTAGGTAATTTTGGAGGACAAAATAATGTTTGGCAGATTACATTATACATGGCAACGAAAGTGCAGAGCTTCATGACTAGCCAACCGACAGAGGTCGATTTTCCAGTTAATTCCCTAAATGACACGGCTATAATGCAGGTGCCCGCGCGGTTGAGCGTGCTGGAGGCTTTAGGCTTTAAGCAAACCTGCCAAAGCTTAATCCAGCACAATTTACATCCTAAGCAAATCATCATTGACTTTCACCAAACTACTTTTATGGATAGTAGTGGTTTAGGTGCCCTGGTCAGTAATTTTAAATATGCCCAGACTAAAGGAATTACATTAACACTGCGGAATGTAACGCCTCAAGTCATGGCAGTCTTAAAACTTACGGGATTGGATCAGGTTTTTCCCCTAGAATCGGTTGATGATGGGTTGTTAATAGAACCAGAAGACTTAGTAGATAATCGGAAGACTACTTCCCGCAAAGTAGAGCAGTTACCCACTACTCACCCTTCTGTGGCATCTTGGATGAAACGGTTCTTAGATATTGTGGGGTCTATGGTCGGTTTATTAATTACAGGAGTTTTATTTATTCCGATTGCGATCGCTATTCAAATTAACGATCCCGGTCCGATTTTCTTTTGTCAAACCCGTTGTGGTTGGATGGGGAAGCGGTTTGAGATTTGGAAATTTCGCTCTATGTGTGTGGATGCAGAAGCGAAAAAATCCCAAGTTAAAAACCAAGTACAAGGTGCATTTTTCAAGAATGAAAATGACCCCAGAATTACCAAGGTAGGGCGTTTTTTACGGCGCTCTAGTTTTGATGAATTACCCCAATTTTGGAACGTACTCAAAGGAGAAATGAGTTTAGTAGGCACTAGACCACCTACACCTGATGAAGTGGAACGCTATGAAGTACCAGAGTGGCAACGTTTAGATGTTAAGCCCGGTATGACTGGCGAATGGCAAGTCAATGGACGTTCTACAGTCCGCAGTTTTGAAGATGTTATTCACCTAGATTTGCAGTATCAAAAAAATTGGAGTTTGGTGTATGATTTAAAGCTAATTTTCAAAACGATAGCTATTCTATTTAATAGAAACAGTGGTGCTGTTTAGCTAACTACCCTTATTCACAATTTTTTTGTAACTCCCAACTCTCACAATAATTGTTAGATATACCCAAGTCCATAATCAGCTTGGGTATATTTTAAATTTCTACATCACCAAGTAAGTGCAATTATCCTACAGCTTTCTGAATACCTACTACTTCACCCTGCTGCACTTCTGGCAACAAACGCTTTACGCCTTGTTTAACAAATCCCTGCAAAAAACCAATCTGCTGATTTTGCTGAAACACTTTTTGCAAGGTTTGCCGCAAGTTCTCCAAATTCAAACCAGTTCCAGAATCTATTGCTATTTCCTGCTGTTGGAAATATTCAACTAGACTTAACCCAGCAACTCTAGTCAGATAAGCTGCACTTACTCCCTGCACTACGCCACCAGCAACAAAGGTAACGGCATTACTTTTAAGAACAGTACTAATTGCCTTTGTAGAAAGTTCAACTAAACCCAGTTTCAGCATCAAACTTCCCATTGTTCCAGCTACGGTTTGCGCTTGTTCCAAGGAAAATTTCTGCCGATAGATATTACCCAAATCCATTACCATTTGAGCATTAATTGCCGCAGTCGCCAGAATATCAAGGGCTGGAACTGGATTAGCAAAGGCAGCAGCCGCAGCTATCCATTGATATTGTTCAATAATTGGGATGGCGCGATCGCGTCTGGTTCTATTCAGCCAGTTTTTCGCTTCAGCTTTCAGCAATCTGGCTTTCCTCATGGTAGTTACCCAAACTAACCGTTGTCCCTGCTGTGCCAAAACTTCACCCAACTGCTGCGTCAACTGCTGGATATCTGCTGCTGGTTGTTCCATCCACTCTTGCACATTACCATCAGCCTCATGCTTTCGGACTTTGATTGCAATGGGAAAGGCGGCTGTTGCAACTACATTTCCCTGCATTCGCTGTTTCAATGACAGCAAAATACTGGCGCTTTCATCGGCTAAATACTGGTCTTGTTTGTTAAAAACCAAGATTGTCGGCTGATTTGCTGCTTTTAGCTGCTGTATGGTTTGAAATTCTGAGTCTGTCAAATCACCGTTTGTCAGGAACAGAACAAAATCAGATTTTGCCACTTCTGCTAAAACATCGGCATCTAAATTGTCAGCCGTTTCTCTAAACAATGGTGCTGTTTCTTCTAAAGACACCAAATTTTGTGTCTCTAGATTTTGGTTTAACACTTGAATTAAGGTGCTTTTACCTACGGATTTCCCGCCAGTCACAGCCACTTTAATTTTTTGTCTGTCTAATTCAAAGAACAATTGGGCAACTTGTTCTCGCAGTGTCTGTAACGCCGGATGGTTGTCTGATTCTTGTGCCAGTTGGTTAATTACAGTTTCAGTTTTAGCGATCGCACTTTCTACAGTCGCCCGATCCACGAGCATACCATTTAGCTGCTCTAAACTGTCTTTCTGGCGATTTTGCTGGAATAACCACAAACCACCACCGACAGCTAAGGCACTCAACAAACCAAACTCACCCACCTGCACTATAGAATCGTGCCAACTTTGTAACATCCACAGAGAAAAGGAAAGTCCCAATCCTCCCACTAAAATTGGTCGCTGCAACTTCACAACCATGATTTTCCGCGCCTTTTAGATGGCTATTTCTTCCAGAATAGATTAAAATCCTGCTTCTGGGAATTTAACAGGCGATCGAACACAACTTTCTTTACCTAGAGATTTTGTTAAAATTAACTCCCAAGCATTCCGATATTGTGCCGAACGTGGTTTCCTCTGTCTTTTTTCAGCTTCAACTAGGTGTACTTCGCTCCCATAATCTATGAACACATTTACGGAAAAGACATAGAAGAGGTCAAGTTTCTCTATATATACTAGGGCAAAATCAAAGTCTGATAGCTGATATACTTCTCGAACCATCAGCCGTCGATTAGTTTTAGTGCGGCGATTATCTACAACATAATTCCCGGAAGGCTCATCCAACCAAGCATATTTGACTTGGATTTTAATTAGAGTTCCCTCTACATCAAATGCTAGATCGTAAGGTAGGCGATCGCCAAAAGGTTTTAAAACTCCCCAACCACGCTTTAAGGCATGAAGAACAGCAGCTTGTTCTGCTATGTCCCCTCTAAGCTTTGTGTCCATCTGCAAAATAAAAATAATTAAATAAAACAAAACCCCAGAATCTTTTCAAATTCGGGGGTTTTATTTTAATTTGGTGGCGGGAAGTGGATTTGAACCACTGACCTTCGGGTTATGCTTACCAACTACAACTTTCGTTGCCCAGTTATACTAGTTTGTGGTCTGGACTGTCCCTTCACCCTCGTCATTATCGTTAGGGTGTCTGCCTTCCAGTCTCTACACCTTCTCCATTTCTGAAGCTTGGTTCGGGATTACCACGCTATTGGCTTCCCCGAGTTTGACAGATAAACGCACATAAGTTTCTTTATGTACCGCCCATAGCAAACTTAACTAATAAGCGTGTAGTTAACTTTGCCCGTTGAGCCCGACGAGCTACCAGGCTGCTCTATCCCGCGTTGCTCTCGACTTATTTATAGTAACCTATAGTCAAGAGTTTGGCAACTACAAAAACGATAATTCTCCAATTACTTCTAAACGGGTGTATTTTCCCAAGGTGGCAAACTTTTCTGAGAGGCTTTCGGCAGCGCTAGGACTAATCCAACCCATTTGCTTGAGTAAGTGAATTGCAACGGCATGTTTGGCTCGTTTTGTTCCATCCATGACTTTGATTGCTAATCCCAAGCCTTCACCGAGTCTACCAATGCACTGCACTCCTTCGGCACCACTTTTACTGACCAGTTCCCCTGGAGTTAAGCGCATCAGTTCCGTATCAAATTCTCCATCTCCTGCCACCATCGCGGGGTGATGAGTCATAGCCCGAACGATACGCTCCATATCCAGATTGGTACTAGAAGCTAGTAGCGCATATAAAGATGCCATGTGACCTAGTTGCATCAAATAAGTTGGTGCGCCACAGTCATCATGAGCGCAGATAAATTCGGCAGCTGGCATTCGCAGCAACTCTGCTACTTTGCCCAAAATCAATTGCTGTATTGGGTGCTTGCGATCCAAGTAGTTATTCAAGGGCCAACGGCGTTGCTGACAAACGGCTAACATTCCTGCATGTTTTCCAGAGCAATTGTATTCCAAAGGACTGTGCTTACCTTCAGGAATTGGACACTGGAGTATGGTTGGGTCAAGATCGGCCCGCCACAGGATGTTAAATACCTGTCGGACTTGATCTATGCTTCCTTTATGGGAACTTGTAATAATTGCTAAGTCGCGATCGCTAAGGTCATAGCGTTCCAGTGTTCCTGTTGTAGTTACAGCGAGTGCCTGAAATGGTTTGAGGGCTGAACGGATAAATGCAGCAGTTTCAGAATTGCCGGCAACGGTTAAAACCCGTCCGCGTTCGTCGCATACAACGGCTTGGACTATATGCCTGGATTCAGTAATACCTTCCCGCAGCAACCGGACTTCCAGTGCTGTGGCTTGAGTTCGTTTTCCCATTGTCATGGGTTTATATTTATTACCTTTTTTAATTAATTAGCCATTGGTCATTAGTCATTAGTCCTTAGCTAATGACTAATGACCAATGATTAATGACTCTTTAAAACAAATGCCAAACTATCGTACCAGTAACGTACATTCCCGCCAAGCCAGCAAAGGTAAATTGTAACCGCCGCAGAATAGGTTTGATTTCGTATGCAACAATTAAGCGATCGCGGTTAAGGATTTCTTGTGGTTTCGTCCAAGTTTGGCCGTCATACCAGCCGGACTCTTCATAAAATACTGTGGGACTGCAAAGGCGATCGCACACGTAGAACCAGCCTAAGTACAACCTTACTAATGCTAGTACTACCCCAACACTGGCGGCGGCGGCACCACAAAGGATAAAATGTGCAATATACTTGTGGGGAGGAAAACTTGCTGCGGCCACAGGTGCTGCAATCAGCCAAGATAAACCCCAAATCCAAGCAATTTTCGTGATGTACTCGCGCAAATCTAAAGTACTATCACGAAACAGCCAGGAAGTTTTTAACTCTTCGTACTCATTGAGTGGTTGTTGATCTATGGGAACTGGGCAATTTGAAACCGAAGACCTAATCATGTTGGCTTACCTTCACCCTCATCAGATTCTGGAAGGGAAATACGTTCTGCATGAATCCAAAACGCTTCTAAATTATAAAACTCCCGTTCTTTGGGCATCATGATGTGAACGATCACATCACCGTAGTCTTGTAGTACCCAACTCCCCTCGACTTTTCCTTCTGTCCTTATGGGACGACGTTGCAACTCAGTTTCGACTTTTCCTTCAATTGCTTGAGCGATCGCTCTGACTTGTACCCTAGAATAGCCAGTCATCATCACAAAATAATCGGCTAGGTAAGATACCTCTGCTACTTTGAGCAATAAAATCTCACCCGCCTTGCGATCTGATGCAGCTTCTGCTATTTTTGCAGCTAATTTTCCGCTCTCCTCTTCGGTATGGGCATGGCTCTCTACCACACTCTTCGTCAGTGGGACAGATTGTAATGGGAAATTTCCTTGGAAATAATCAGTCATTAAACCTCAGGTGCTTTTTTCCTTTTGAAACAATTGTTTACATTTACTTACAAATCACAAACAATTGATCTGACAAATGTGTCAATAGGTTTTTTTGAATACTAACAAAAAAACAGGTGTTTATGGGGACTAGTTTAATAATTGCTATCTACTAAAAACTACAATACAACACAGCAGATTTATGCCTGGTCGACCAAAAGTATGACTGGTATAAATGATTTATTAGTACCACTGGATACCAACTAATTCCTGTTGTCTAGTTAAAAAACTGATGTTCTCACAGATTGAATGAAGTGAAGCTGTGGAATTTTGGGTTCAAAACGCACCTAAAAACTAGCTTGTCTATTTCTCAATATCTTTGGGTTAAGCCTTTTTCTTTGCCTCTGCTTCAACACATACATTTCCTTAGCCCAAAGATATTGGTCTATTGCTGTATATAAGTTAACCACCCTCAAAATCTGCTGCTATTTAGAGAGTGAGGGTATAATTGTGACTTTCGGAGTCGATGCACCCTCATGGGCTTTCTGCTCTAGATACTGTAACTCTTGTAGACTGAATTGCTCCATGCTCTGCTGTCAATGAGTAAAACAACGACTCATACTGATTTAAAGCTTGCTCAAAAGCATAGTTTTCAACAGCATATTGGCGACTTTTATAACCCAGAGTTTTGACTTTTTCGGGGTTTTGGTACAAATCTAAAATTGCCATTGCTAAAGCTTGGGGATCTTCTGGAGGAACGATCGCTCCGCCGCCACTTTGCTTGATTGCTCTTGCTGCTGTACCATTATCAGGCACAGAAGCAACTAATGCCGCTCCACTAGCAAGTAGTACTTGAATTTTTGACGGCATATTGAAAGATACAACATTTTTCTTTTGCACTACCAAGCCAACATCGGCAGCTGCCAACATTTGTGGCAAAGATTTGCGGGGTTGAAATGGCAGTAACAAAACATTATCTGCACCGCAGTCTAGACATTCTTGTTGCAATCGCTGTAAACCTTTTGCCTCTCCAACGATGACAAAAACAATCTCTGGGATATGGCGCAACACAGAAGCAGCTTTGATAACGCTTTCTAAGCCTTGGGTTAGGGCAATGTTACCAGAATAAAGAACTACAAATTTGCCATTTAGATTATGTGCTTCGCGGAAAGGGTTATTTTCTTTAGGCAAAGGGCGGATAAAATTTACATCAACCCAGTTGGGAATTTGCACAATTTTGTTAGCTTCTACGCCTTTAGATCGCAAATTCTCCACAAACCCATCGGCGATGACACTAATTTTACTAGCAGTGTGGTAAGCAAATTTTTCCAACACTGTAAATAACTTTATAAGCAATTTATTTTTCAGTAGACCGACATGGATGGCTGCTTCTGGTAATATATCTTGTAGATTTAAGATCACAGGACAAGCACGTAACCATCCTAAAAGAGCAACTGGTACACAGCTTGGCAAAGATGGCGATGTTGAGAGAATCACATCTGGATGCCAACCTAAGAGTGCAGGCACAAAACTAGTAACAACAAAACTAGCGTCTAGTAACACCCGATCTAATAGGTTGGGTTGGGGGCGAATCCAAACGTAACTACGTTGGATTTGAACGCCATTTTTATATTCGTTGACATACCAGTTGCCCCGATATTCTTGGTAAATTTGCCGCTCAGGATAGTTTGGCATAGCGGTGACTACACGTACTTCATGCCCACGCTTCACTAGTCCCTCTGCTAATTCAGTCATCAGTGGGGCAATACCAATTGGCTCTGGATAGTAGTTGTAGGAGTAAATTAAAATCCGCATAAAAGTTAGTCTGAAGTACCCCGGTTTTTTGTTGAATGACAAATATTTGTCTTCAACATTGTTTTAGAGCTTAGAAACTCCTATATTTAATTGTGACTTCAGACTTTGTGTCTGTCAGGGATTTTCCTTAAAGATTGAGTAAACTTTCACATTAGTTACTTAGAGAAAGTGTGAACTTTTTTGACTATTTAAGCAGTCTTAAAATTGTTCTTTTTTTATTGGTACGTAAGTAAAAACCCTAATTATTCCTATATTAATTAAGACTGTTTCATAATATTAGTTATTGAATGAACGATCGCCCTTGTATTTTCTCCTTTTTTGCTGGTTCAGGATTTCTAGATTTAGGTTTTGAAACTAGCGGTTTTAATATTGTTTACGTCAATGAAATTTTTTCACAATTCATGGCAGCATACCGTTATTCACGGCAGATTCTCAATCTGCCGTTGCCAGAATACGGGTATTATGACGGAGAAGCAGGAGATGTAACCCAACTTCTCGAAGGTTCACAAATACAACATCTTTGCGAGTTAGTACAAGACTGCCGTAAATCTAATAATATTGTGGGTTTCATTGGCGGGCCTCCCTGTCCTGATTTTTCGATTGGCGGTAAAAATAGAGGAAGTCTAGGAGATAATGGCAAGCTTTCCGCTTCTTATGTTGAATTAATTTGCCGAAATCTCCCAGATTTCTTTTTATTTGAGAACGTTAAGGGGTTGTGGAAAACGACAAAACACCGTTTATTTTTTGAATCACTCAAGAAACAATTACTAGAAGCAGGCTATATCTTAACAGAGCGGTTAATCAATGCTATTGAATATGGTGTGCCCCAGGATAGAGAAAGAATTATTCTTATTGGTTTACGAAATAATTTTATCAAGGATATAGGAATAGAAATCGTTAGTGGTAATTTCCTCACTAAAAGAACTTTTCCTTGGAAAAATCACATTTTATATCCTCAAGAAAATGTTTTTTCTTACCCTTGGCGTAAGTGCGATCCCTTCCAAGAAAATTCTATAATACCTTGTCCTGAAGATATCCCTCAAGAATTAACAGTTGAATACTGGTTTATAAAAAATAATGTGCTGAAGCATCCTAATGCTGAAAACTATTTTCAACCAAGGGCAGGTATAACAAGATTTGCTGCTATTGATGAAGGAGATGATTCTAAAAAGTCTTTTAAGCGACTTCACCGATGGCGTTACTCTCCAACAGCTTGCTATGGAAATAATGAAGTACATTTGCATCCCTATAAAATCCGGCGGATTTCTGTAGCGGAAGCTTTAGCTATCCAATCTTTGCCTGAAAATTTTGTACTTCCAGAGAATATGTCGCTCACGAATATGTTTAAAACTATTGGTAATGGCGTACCATATTTAGCATCAAAAGCGTTAGCTCAAACTATTATTGACTTCTTCGGAACTAGTGTAAAAAATGCTGTTAATATTTCTAACCTTACTATGCCTAATGTCAACTTAAACACTTATACTAATTCCGCAACATCTATAAAGCCGATATCCAAAATAAGTTAGCACTTTATTTTCAGGATAAACTCGTAATAAATATGGTTTAATATATATATAAGAAATGTTTTAATTTTTTATAAAGTTTAATAATCAATTACTGGCAGCAGACACGATGGCAGCAGACTATCCAGATATTGATATTGCGCCATTTATCGATCACGCCCTGTTAACGCCAACAGCTACTCCAGAGCAGGTTCAGCAGTGGTGTGAAGAAGCATACAGATTTAATTTTGCGGCCGTTTGCTTGTATCCCACCTATGTCAAACAAGCAGTCGAACTCCTGCACGGCAAAAACCCGAAAGTGTGTACTGTTATTGGCTTTCCTTCTGGTGCGACGACTTCAGCAGTGAAACTTTATGAGGCTCAAGAAGCGGCGGATAATGGGGCCACTGAGCTGGATGTGGTGATGAATTTGGGCTGGTTGAAAGCTGGTAAAACTGAAGAAGTCCACCGCGAAATTGCCGAAATTTGTGAAGAGACTGGGCAAACTATCAAAGTAATTTTGGAAACCAATCTGCTGACAGATGCGGAGAAAAAAATAGCTGCTGAAATAGCTATGGAGGCGGGGGCAGCTTTCTTAAAAACTAGTACAGGTTGGAATGGTGGTGCAACAGTGGCAGATGTGCGATTTTTGCAGGAATTGGCAAAAGAAAGGGTGGGAATTAAAGCTGCGGGTGGTATCCGCACCATCGATCAAGCTCTAGACTTAATCGTAGCGGGTGCTACTAGATTAGGCACATCTCGCGGTATCGATTTGATCCGCCAGCGCGATAACCTGGGAAAAGGTGAATAGTCATTTGTTTCTCCTCTTACGCTGTCGGTACTTTATGTCATTTGTCCAAAGTCGAAAACCTAATGACTAATGACCAATGACCAATGACTAACGACTAATGACTAATGAGTAGAACCTACAAAGCAACCGGAATTAATCTTAAAACTCAGGTGCTGGGAGAATCAGATAAAATAGTGACGATTTTGACACTAGAATTCGGTCTGATTCGAGCAGTGGCTCCAGGAGCACGTAAACATAACTCCAGCTTGGGCGGCAGGAGTGGTATGTTTGTTGTGAATGAACTATTGATCGCGAAAGGGCGATCGCTTGATAAAATTACTCAAGCACAGACGTTAAAAACTTATCCTGGTTTAGCTAAAGATTTGGGAAAATTGGCTGCTAGCCAATATTTAGCAGAAATAGTCCTCTCTCAAGCTTTGAGCGAACAACCCCAAGAAGAACTTTATGAGTTGTTCAATGAACATCTCCATCGCTTAGAAGCCTTGTCTAGTACAAATGCATCTGGTGTTTTAGCTCATCTGGCTCATGGGGTGTTTCACCTTTTAGCCTTAGCAGGAGTAACGCCGCAAGTGCAAGTATGCTGCTTATCTGGGCGCTCCCTCAAGCCAGACTTTGCAGACCCCAATTGGCAGGTAGGATTTAGCATACCTGCGGGAGGAACGATTTGCTTAGAAACTAGGGAACGTTTACGAAAAGAGGGAGAGAGAGGTATAGGGGGTCCCGAGTTCCCCATGCCCCATGCCCAAACAGTTGTTGTACATCGACAAGAAATGCCTGTGATTTCTTGCCGTCTAGGTTCTATGGAACTGGCTTTGCTTCAACATCTGTCACAACCAGAGATAATGCAAATTGATGGTGCTAGAGACCATAACTGGTTATCTGTTGAGCAGATTTTGCGCCAGTATGCTCAATATCAATTAGGTCGCCCTATTCGCTCTGCTACCTTGATCGACTCTTATTTTGCTGCCAACCATGATGCAACCATCTGATTTGGATAAAAAAATCCTGCCTTTGTCACCAAGCCTCGCCAAAAAACAGAATAGGGTATCAGATCCTACAGTCAGGAATCACTTGAGTGCCGTTTCAAAGTGTACACCTAGTCAAATCAATAGCCAAGAAATATCCCCAAAAGAGGTTTCTAAAAACGATCGCAATGGGACAGCCCAGACCCCAAAAACTGATGTTTCAAGTGAATCAGAAATAGAATCTGAGAACAAGTTAACCTCTGCCCAAGCAGATGGAAATGGACAAAGTTTGCCAGTAGCCACTACCTCAGAAAAAGAACCACCAAACTTAGATGGATCTGGTTCAGGTGGAGAATCTATTACAGGGAATGTAAAACAGCAAGGGTTTTTGCCTGTATTAAAAAACCCCAATTTTCTGGCTCTTTGGGGCGGTCAAGTTTTCTCCCAACTAGCAGATAAAGTCTATTTGGTGCTGATGATTGCTTTGATTAATACTCAGTTTCAGGCTAGCAATCAGAGTATTAGTGGCTGGGTGTCAGTCTTGATGATGGCTTTTACGATTCCAGCCGTACTATTTGGTTCCGTCGCTGGTGTGTTTGTTGATCGCTGGTCAAAAAAGGCTGTGCTAGTAGCAACGAATATTTGGCGTGGTATCCTAGTTTTGTCAATTCCCTTTCTGTTGTGGTTGACTCATGACTGGAAACCCATAGGAATGTTGCCAGTAGGTTTTTTAATCATCTTAGGTGTGACTTTTTTAGTTTCCACACTGACGCAGTTTTTTGCACCAGCAGAACAAGCCGCAATTCCTTTAATTGTAGAAGAAGAGGATTTACTCTCGGCAAATTCCCTTTATACGACAACGATGATGGCATCGGTGATTGTTGGGTTTGCTGTTGGGGAACCGTTGTTAGCGATCGCAGATCGACTTTGGTCGCAAATTGGTGGTAGCGGTAGTTTGGGCAAAGAACTTTTAGTAGGTGGTAGTTATGCGATCGCTGGACTAATTTTATTCCTCCTGGCAACTAAGGAAAAACACCACCACCCCGATACAGAATTCCCTCACGTATTTTCTGATTTGCGAGATGGTTTTGCCTACCTCAAAGCAAATCATCGTGTCCGTAATGCTTTGCTTCAGTTAATTATATTGTTTTCTGTGTTTGCAGCATTAACTGTTTTAGCCGTTCGCATGGCAGAAATAATTCCCAATATGAAAGCCTCCCAGTTCGGCTTTTTACTAGCAGCCGGCGGTGTTGGCATCGCTGCGGGAGCAACAATTCTCGGTCAATTTGGTCAACGCTTCTCCTATACTCAACTAAGTTTGTATGGTTGTATGGGCATGGCAGCATCCCTGATTGGTTTATCAATATTTACAACCCAACTATGGCTAGTCTTGTTACTGGTGGCCCTATTAGGTATCTTTGGGGCTCTAGTGGGTATTCCCATGCAAACAGCGATCCAAACAGAAACACCTCCAGAAATGCGTGGTAAAGTTTTTGGTTTACAAAATAATGTAATTAATATCGCCCTCTCCTTACCTTTGGCATTAGCAGGAGTAGCAGAAACCTTTGTGGGACTACAGGCAGTTTTTTTGGGATTAGCAGCGATCGTCTTTTCAGGAGGTATATTAACCTGGTATAACTCACATAAGTAGTTATCAGCTAAGAGGACTTATTATTGATTACCTTGACGTAATTAATAATTTACTTAAAGCTTTTGTGTTCATGCTAAACTATGGTCAGTGAAAATTTATCATATACTTGTGGGATATCAATCTGACATTAGTCAGAATAAGTTGTTTAACTATTAGAAATTAACAACTTATAAGTAAAATAAATAAAGCTATCAATTCACTGGTTTAATCAGCTTTAAATAAGCTTTTTAAACCATAGTTTTGTGGCAATTTTTAATAAATATAAATCAGCAAGTATAGGTAAATAAAATCACAAAGGGTACACAAATAATAGCTCAAACCCGCTTTTCTTACAGCTAAATAAAGAATGCGTATAGCCTGGATTGGAAAAAAATCACCCTTTTGCGGCAATGTCACCTACAGTCGAGAAATTACAAATGCTTTGCTAGACAGGGGACATCAAGTTAGCTTTCTTCACTTCGCCCAGGAAGAGTCTGAACCTGACAATTGGCCAAATCTTCGAGAGGTTTCTCTGCCTTTCATTTACAAGTCTCAGGTTTACACAATCCCCACTTTTAAAGCGACCAAACTTTTAACTGAGTCGTTGCGGGAAATCAAACCAGATGTAGTCCATGCTTCTTTGACGTTATCTCCTCTAGACTTTTTTCTACCGGAAATCTGTGAGGAATTGAGATTGCCCCTAATTGCCACTTTTCACACACCGTTTGCTGGTAAGGGAGCAAAGCTGATATCGGGAACACAACTTTTGGCTTATCAGCTTTACGCACCTTTTTTAGTTAACTACGATCGCGTGATTGTATTTTCCCAAATACAGCGAGAATTATTAGCAGGGATGGGCGTAAGGGAAGAAAATATTGCCGTAATTCCCAATGGTGTTGATACCGTTAAGTATTCTCCAGGATTTTCCCAAATCAAAGCGGAATTTAAAGCCGAACGCTTGTTTGTTTATCAGGGGCGCATAGCACCAGAAAAAAATGTCGAAGCGCTC
Source organism: Nostoc sp. (assembly GCF_036917455.1). GTDB lineage: Bacteria > Cyanobacteriota > Cyanobacteriia > Cyanobacteriales > Nostocaceae > Nostoc. The sequence continues at coordinate 63,517 of NZ_JBALDK010000141.1, forward strand.
CTTCGGGCTTGGAAGCAGTCTGCAATGGAGCCTGGTACTAAGTTGCTAATTGTTGGCGACGGCCCTTTAAAGTCTTCTTTAGAGCCTTTTTATGGTTCCGAATACGGCATTATCTGGTTGGGATTTGTTGCTGATGAAGACCGACGCATCGAAATTTTACGGGGCGCAGATGTATTTGTTTTGCCTTCATTAGTAGAGGGTTTGTCCCTATCTTTATTAGAAGGAATGTCGTGCGGGTTGGCTTGTTTAGCAACCGATGTGGGTGCAGATGGAGAAGTATTGGAAAAGGGCGCAGGTGTAGTTATTAGTACTAAAACAGCGCGATCGCAATTAAAAACCCTCTTGCCCGTGTTGCAAGACCATCCAGAGTTAACAACCTTACTAGGGCATAAAGCCAGACAGCGTGTATTAGACCGCTATACCCTCAGTAAAAATATTACTCTGCTGGAAGAACTTTATAAAGAAGTTTTAGCACAACGACCTCTACCCTTAAGTCGTAGAGCATAGGGAAAGGGAAGAAGTGCGATCGCACTGCAAGTTATCAGATGGCAATGAGTGCGATCGGGTAAAATACAAATACCTAACTAAGAATTCTTTTACCAGTTTTACAAGGCTATCTAAAGTTAAAAGAATGAAGTATCACGCAAGTCAGATAAAGGTGATAAATATCCCTGACTTAGAGCAGCTAGAAGATGGGAAGTGCTGCCGAACATACGTCTATTGCTTCACAAATCCGTTGCCCGAACAAACCGTTATTGACGAAATTGCAAATAGTTTGGAGAAGAGATTCACCTTTTCAAAGGAAGTATATGAGATTCCTGAAGATATTGAAATTTGTGCATCTATTTTCATAGAGCGTTTACAAGATGACGAAGCCAAAGTTCGTGTTTTGACAAATCAACCGGAAGAAGTTTGCGTTTACATATTTGGGATATCGACTCTGCCACGCAAAATTGAGGAAAGGTTTGGAGTTGTACAGTCGATTCAGGGGGAACAGCGAGAGACTTGGATTACTGACAGACAGTAGGGTATTATCTATCGATCAATTAATCTTTGAATTGTCTACTAAAGACCATCCTAAACTGGTTGGCTGTTCATAAACTCGCTTTAGAGTATTTACATCTCTGGCAGAAATAGGCGACGGGTTACGAACTTGGGAAAAGTATAAAGCATCTGTTTGTAGCGGACTGTGACCCCAAATTCCTAGCGCATGACCGAATTCGTGGCGGCTAGCTGCAACGAGATACTCACCTATTTGACTAGGACTTAACAAGATAGTGAAGCGGTGGGATAAAACATTGTTGCTGGTGTATAACTCGTAAGTAGTTTGTGCCGATCGCGCACGGGGTATATTACTACCAGGAGAAATTTGTAAAGGTGGAACTTTTCGTGCGATCGTAATATCAGCAATTTCTGGCTGTTCGACTATTGTTAAAGGTAAATAAGTACTCCACTCGTGTACACCCTGTAAGACACCGTTAATCCATACTTGAGCTTGTTTTTCATTAACAGCTTTTGGTGGTTCTACGTAAACTTGAATAGGAAACTGTGACCAGACTAAATAACCAACTTGGGTTGTTGTGATTTGGGAAAAGTAGTCACCACTGTTAGTACTATCTTGCCACTGTGCAAGTGTAGGCGGTAAGGGATGGGATTTTGGTGGAGATGAGGGGAGAGAAATTATTAAGTCTGAATATACAAATGTTGGTATTTTTGTCAATCCACCACTTGACTGAAGATTAGTAAAAATAATTAATAGCCCTGTGCCAAGAAAAAAGGCAAGGGCTGTAATTAACCGTCGTGAAATTAAATTTATTAGGGTGGTAAGGTGTTGGGTTATTTTCCCCATTGACCTATCCTTATTTAGGCAGCCAACCGGCACTTAAAACCACTGTCAAACCGAGAAAAATTACTGTCAATGCCCAAGTAATTCGGTTTAAGGTGTTTTCTGCACTTTTGGTACTGCTAAATAGCTGGGCTTGCCCACCAATGGCTCCAATCCCATCACCTTTGGGGCTATGCAGTAAAACCAAGATAATCAAACCAGTGGCGGAAAACGCCCAAATACCTTGCACAATATTAGTAACTGTCATGGTAGCAATCTCATTTATAAAAAATTTCAAAAACACGATTCAGAATTCAGAAGTTAGGAGTTTTTAGTAAACTCCTAACTCAGGATTCACAAATCTTTTACAGCCCTACTTGCACGGGGGTGCGAGTGCGTTGCAACTCATAATCTGCTGTTTTCAGCAGCGATCGCCCGGTCATTTCTGGTGGCTGAGGCAGCTGTAAAATCTCTAGAATTGTGGGGGCAATGTCGGATAGCTTGCCATCGGTTCGCAGTTCGACATTTGTGCCATATCCAGGGATTTTGACTTTCTCGCCTTCTACCAAGATCAAGGGGACTGGGTTAGTGGTGTGGGCTGTCCAGGGATTACCCCCATCATCTAGCATATACTCAGCGTTGCCATGATCGGCAGTAATAATTGTTGTACCACCGGCTTTGATAACGCTCTCTAATAGGCGACCCAAACAGCGATCGACTGTTTCAATTGCTGTAATGGTAGCGTCGATTTGACCAGTATGCCCTACCATGTCTGGGTTGGCATAGTTAATCACAACTAAAGAATACGTACCCTTTTGAATCGCAGTAGCAGCAACATCTGTAACTGCTGCTGCTGACATCGCTGGGGCGCGATCATAAGTAGCTACCATCGGGCTGCTTACTAATTCCCGATCTTCTCCAGCAAAAGGTTCCTCCAGACCCCCATTAAAGAAATAGGTGACGTGGGCGTATTTTTCGGTTTCGGCGGTGCGGAACTGATTCAGACCGTGATTGGCTATGACTTCTCCCAGAATGTTACTGAGATTCTGAGGCTCAAAGGCTACAGCTACGGGTAAGTCTGAATCGTACTGTGTAAACGTGACAAAAGATAGCGGTGTGATTTGCTGTCTTTCAAAACCAGTAAATGTGGGACTGACCAAAGCTTGAGTCAGTTGTCTGGAGCGATCGGGGCGGAAGTTGAAAAATATCACCCCATCCCCTGGTTGTATTGCGCCGGGAGCAATTCGGATTGGGTTGACAAATTCATCTTTTATCCCTTGGTCGTAAGATGCTTGCAAGACTTCCACAGCCTTGAGACCATTACCAACACTATCTTGTATCATCATGTCGTAGGCGCGTTTGACCCGATCCCAGCGGTGATCGCGATCCATCGCGTAGTAGCGACCGCTGAGGGTGACTATGCGCCCAATTCCTGTGCGGTCTATATAATCTTGCAGCAGTGTGATCGATCTTATACCGTCAGTTGGGGCGGTGTCACGACCATCAGTAATGGCATGAATACAAACTTCTGGAATTCGCTGGTCTTTGGCTAAGTCAAGTAGTCCGAATAGATGGGTGATATGCGAATGTACCCCTCCCTCAGAACAAAGCCCGACTAGATGCAGCTTACTATTCCGAGAACGAACTTCCTGGCAAATTTTGACGAGTGCTGGGTTTAAGGCAATAGAACCGTCTTCAACCGCATCGGAGATGCGTACAAGTTCTTGCGGTACCACTCGCCCAGCACCAATGTTCAAATGACCAACTTCAGAGTTGCCCATTTGACCTTCTGGCAACCCTACGGCTTTTCCTGATGTGCGGATGAGTGTATGCGGGTAAGCTGCCCATAAACTGTCCATAATGGGAGTTTTAGAAGCAACAATAGCGTTTCCTCGCTTTTCCTCGCAGTAGCCCCATCCGTCTAAAATGACTAGCACCACAGGAGCAACAGGTGCTTTGGTCATAGTAAAATTGCCCTTTACTTTTTGTAATACCCGAATGATACCACTGCTAATCCACGCTGCAAGAGAATTTCTCTTATTATGAATTACTTTATAGTTTTTTTAGAATTTTCTTAATCTTAAGAAATGTTGTGTATGTTGTTGTGATATTTACATTTAGTGATTAGTCTAGTACTAGCAATAAAGTACTACTACTAGACTAACTGCATCATTTTTGTTTTGCAGTAGCTTTAGCAGCATCCAAAAATAAGTGGATCAAAAATGAATATTTAATCATCTTCTAAAAGCTCTTTAGCAGTCTCATCCAGTCTCTTGTTTGCATTATCACAGAAGTTGAAAAATAATTTGCTTACAACTCCAGAGCTAAGTCCAACAGCTGTTGTCGCTGCTGCTGCCGATACATTTTCCAGGCAAACTGATACAGCAGTTACAACACCAAGTATAGTAGTTGCTGTTGCTAGGCTAATAGCTAGGTTAAAACTTGCACTGGCTTGTCGAGAACGTTCTCGATACCAATCTAGTGAAATATCCTTTGGCTGCACTTCTATGTTAGTTTTAGATTGTCTGTTCATTTGATTTGTGAAAAAGTAGGTTTTTTTGAAAGTCTGCAAGGTAGCTGCGAACTACCCAGCAGGTTGATGAAGGCTAGCCCTACAAATAGGCTGCCATCTTCTAAATACCACTTTAAGTCAGTAGTGTTTAATAACCTGCCTGGAAGCTGCAAACTAACGGGCAGGTTTTAACATACTGAAAACTCTCAACTAGAGAATCCTAGCTTAAGAATTATTGTGATTGTAATAGTACAATCAGTAGCAATACTTAAGTAAAAATGAGAATGACCGTATATAGAGTGCTTCAAAAAGCCTTTTTACTTTCTAATACCCGAATGATAGCACTCCTAATCCACGCCGCAAGTGAATTTTTGCTTATTAACTTCTTTTATGAAGAACTTGCGGTTTTTTGAAATTTTTTTGAAATTTTAGTAGTTTTTCTATGATGTTTTAGGACGCTAATAAAGGAGCGATCACTTAGTAGTAGCGTTTTAGCACTACTACTAAGGTAGTATCCAATCCTTTATTTCCTTTTGGTGGATGCCTTTGCAGCTTTTTTAGCAGCTTTTTCGGCTTCGATCGCAGCTAACTTTGCTTGTTCTTTTTCTTCAGCAATTTTCTGGAGATAGTAATGATAGTCTCCTAAGTAAACGCGGAATTCACCATCACGAATTTCTACGATTTTATTTGCTACTTGAGAAATAAAATAGCGATCGTGGGAAACTACAATTGCCGTCCCATCATAATTTTTGAGCGCTTCTTCCAGCATTTCTTTAGCTGGAATATCTAAGTGATTTGTCGGCTCATCTAAAATTAGTAAGTTCGCGGGACGTAAAAGCATTTTTGCCAACGCCAGACGAGCTTTTTCTCCTCCACTTAATGCCCCAACCGCCTTAAATACAGTATCACCAGTGAATAAGAAGCGTCCCAAAAGCGTGCGGACTTCTTGGTTATCCCAATCTGGAACTTCATCATGGATAGTTTCCATGACAGTTTTCTTCAAGTCCAAGGCTTCAGCTTGATTTTGCTCAAAGTAACCAGGGATAACGTTGTGATCCCCTAATTGAACACTACCTTCTGTGGGTGCTTCCATACCCATAATTACGCGCAGAAGGGTAGATTTCCCAGCACCATTGGGGCCAAGAAATGCAATGCGATCGCCCCTTTCAATTAGGAGATTTGCTGCCAAAAACAAGATTTTATCACCATAAAGATGAGTTAAATCTTTAATGTCCACTACCTCACGTCCACTGCGGGGTGCAGGCGGAAAACGGAAGTGGAGAGTTCTTACACCGGCAATGGGTGCTTCAATACGTTCAATTTTGTCGAGTTGCTTTTCCCGGCTTTTCGCTTGGGTACTACGGGTAGCACTGGCGCGGAATCTATCAACAAAGGTTTGCTGTTTCTCTAATTCTTTCTGTTGACGTTCGTAAGCACTAAGCTGTGCTGATTGACTTTCGGCTTTTTGTTCTAAATATGCTGAGTAGTTACCAAGGTAGGTACTAGAAACGCCACGTTCAGTTTCCACAATTTGGGTGCAAAGGCGGTCAAGGAATTCCCGGTCATGGGAGACTATTACCATTGGCGTAATCAGCCCTCTGAGGTAATTTTCCAACCACTCAATGGTTTCTAAATCTAGGTGGTTAGTCGGTTCATCCAGCAGCAACAAGTCGGGTTTTTGCAGGAGAATTTTACCCAAACTCATCCGCATTTGCCAACCACCACTGAAGGCACTGACGAGGCGATCGCCATCTTCTAGCCCAAACCCCATCTCTGGTAAGATTTTCCCAATGCGTGCATCTAAGTTGTAGCCATCCAAGGCTTCAAATTTGCGCTGCAAGCGATCCAACTTGTCGATCAGTCGATCCAGTTCATCTGGGTTAGCCGTTTCCATCTCTTGCGGAATGTGTGCCAGAGATAACTGTACTTCGTTGGCTTCTTTAAAGACAGTCCAAAATTCTTCTCTAACGGTGCGAGTGGGGTCTACTTCAAACTCTTGGTTGAGGTAGGCTATATGTAAGCTATTAGGACGAATGATTTCGCCGGCGGTGGGTTCCATTTCCCCAGAGATGATTTTGAGTTGGGTTGATTTTCCAGCACCGTTGACACCGACTAAGCCAATGCGATCGCCTGGTTTAACTTCCCAGTTGATATCTTTGAGAACTTCGCCTGTGGGATAAATTTTACTTATATGTTCTAGTCGCAGCATTAAGTTTCTCTCAGGTAGGGAGTGGGTGGTTGAGGACGAAGTACTAACACCGCCTCTAATATTAACAAAAATTAACTATAAATTCGTCGCGATCAAGTCTGAAAGCCGCAAACCAAATTTGGCTTGAGCCACGGATAAAATTTACCACATCTATCTCAAGGCTGGCTTTGTGTTACTTGTCTAACTTCTTCGACACTCAAATCTAACGCCTGTGCTACTTGTTCTACAGTCAACACTGCTGCTAACATTGCGTGGTACTGCTTTTAGTTTCCCTTGAAACTTACCTTGTTCAACACCTTCTTGAAAGGCTTCCTGATAAAATCTGGTTTGCTTTAACTCGCTTAAGCTAAACATTTGCTCGATCTCCTCCCTACTCATTGTGGGAAACTTGTAAGCCAAAATAGTCTCTATAAATTGTAATAATTGCTGCTATTTTGGTGGTGAGCTAATCTCTGACTTGGTTCTGTCTATCAACTCCCTTGCTTGTGCGATCGCTATGTCGTCGGTTGCAATTACTAATTTAGCAGTTGCAATGCCAAGTGGAAGCGATGCAGCCTCACCTAATTCATCCAAATAAATACGCCTGATGCGCCCACTTGTGAGAAACTCATGGTAATGTTTGATACTGCCTGTATCTACATTCCTGTTTGGGTATAAAACCACAGCACCCCAGTCAACCCCTTCGGGGAATTCAAAATTCAAAATTACAAATTTATAACTTCAAATAAAATATCAGGGAATTCTTGAAACAGGCGATAAAAGATGATGTCTGTTTTCACAACTTTATATCAATTGAAAATTTTGATTTGCTCTTCATGTGTTGCTTGATTCTTCCGAACCATCTCGCACTTTCAGCAATTGCTCTTTCGGCATCCCTAATATCCGTGAAAGGGGCGCTAACAAACTATCATCAAATGCTTGTCCAGCATAAATATTATTCAGTTCTGTGGGAGATAATTTAAAGGTATCGCAGAATTTAGCAAACTCCTGGTTACTCAAGTCAAGCTCTTTTTGTCTATCTTGAAGTAAAACTGCGATCGCTCTAATTCCATGCTTGGGACGCTCACTAGTTTTTACATATTTTTCCATTAAATAATATACTTTTCTGGTATCGCCTCCCAGTTTTTTAATTAAATCGGTACAAGCCATTTTTAGAGCTTTCTTTAAAACTTCTTCTTCGTTTAAAATTTTAATTATTTCATTGGCATAATCTGGTTTAAAAAATCCCACCAAATTCCCTTGATGATAAATTGGTATATAAGGATTGTTCGTTTGAACTTGCCAATCTAAAGGCTCATTGCGTAGCGACATAGCTGCACCCCTAAATATTTTAAGATTGCACCATTTTAAAACCATTTATTGCTTAACTGCCAATAAAATTACCCTAGTTCTGGCGATTAGAAATCGCAGCTATACAGACAAAAAAGGTTTGTCCATAGAGTTGAATCTTGACAGCAAGAAACCACAAGCTAGTTTGATCCGATTTTGCGCTAAATCGCCCTTAAAAAATTTAATTACAAATTACAAATATATTTAACTGGCCTTCGCCTCATCTCCAGACGCTTCAGCCACAGCCGCCAATCTATCTGCCGCAGCTTGCACAATTTGAGCTACTTGGGCCAAAGGCATGTGCTGAATTTGTCTCAGAATCAGACTCAAATCTGAGGTTTCTGAAATTGGCTTACCATCAATGCAGCTGATTAACTCTTCCATTGTGTAGCCTGCTTTCGATGCGATTTGAGCCAAATTTTCTGTATCTGGAACCTTCACACCTTTTTCCCACATCTGAACAGCAGTAGCAGATACTCCCAAAAGCTTACCAAAGGCTCGCTGACTCATTGAACCGCGAGCTAGTTTAATGATTTCAATCAGTTTTTGTTTGCTTTCGATCTTCACTGCTTATATAGCTAGCCAACTTTATTTACAAGTTTACTTTCAATAATACAAGTTTACTTTTATATTGACAGCCTTGTGTTTTAGTACTAAACTATATCTCTGGTTGTAAATCGGCAACTATAGGCATCAAGCTAGTAGAATAATCCATCTATCTTTAATCAACCCAAAAAACTTAGTTTGCTACGGCGCTTGTGCTAGTAGCTAGACTTTGCTGCGAAGAAATAATATCGAAGGTGCATCATGTTTCGCAAGCCACGCAAAATTAACCAATATCGCCGCAAAGGTAAAAATCTGATAGCCACTAATAAAATTAAACCAGAAAAGTGGAACATTTCTGAAGCAGAAACCAAAGAAGCCTTAAAGGTTAAAGGCTACGATGTTCAGCAAATCAAAAAAATCCACCTTCTGAAGCATCAAGTGTGTATTTCCTACTGGGATGCAAAAGGAAATATGTGCAGCAGCTTTTTTAGCTACCGGATTTTTGCGCGTTGGCAAGAAGAAGCCCAAAAGCTAATTTATACCTGTCAAACTCTGAAGGACTGGGCGAAGCTAAATTACGTTATGAAGTACGAATTTATCTATTACCATTATCCCAGTGAAATGGAAGATGCACTCCACACTATATTAGAAAACCACCTGTGTATGTTAAAAGCAACAGTACAACAAGTGGTTTTACAAGAACATTAACAACAAAAATTAGTTAGCGGCGGAAGTCGCTAACTCCGCGAGACGTTCTTGTTGGTCTAGAGATATACAAGATTGGATAAGCGTCTCTAAATCACCATCCAAAACAGGGTTAAGAGAATAATTCTGACCTAAGCGGTGATCGGTAGCGCGGTTATCTTTATAATTATAGGTGCGAATTTTTTCCGATCGCGATCCAGTACCAACTTGCGATCGCCGCATGGAAGTTACAGCTGCTTGTTGTTCGCCTAACTTGATGTCATACAACTTCGCCCGCAGAATTTGCATTGCCCGTTCTTTGTTTTGTAACTGGCTGCGTTCTTCTGTACAGAAAATCCGAATCCCTGTCGGTTTGTGCATCAAGTCAACGGCTGTTTCCACCTTGTTGACGTTTTGTCCACCAGCACCGCCAGAACGGGCTGTAGTCATTTCAATATCTTTCGGGTCAATGTGAATTTCCACATCATCCACCTCTGGCATAATCGCTACGGTAGCTGTAGAAGTATGAACCCGTCCCCCAGATTCAGTTGCCGGCACGCGCTGCACGCGATGCACTCCAGCTTCAAACTTTAACTGGCTGTAAACGTCATTACCTTTAATTTCTAGAATGACCTCTTTCCAGCCACCCATTTCTCCTTTAGATTCGCTCACTAGAGAAACTTTCCAACCTTGAGTCTGGGCATAGCGGGTGTACATCTGCATCAAATCGCCAGCCCAAATGCTTGCTTCATCGCCACCAGTACCAGCGCGAATTTCCAACATGATATTCTTTTCATCATTGGGGTCGCGTGGTAGCAGTAAGACTTTCAAGCGAGACTCTAAATATTCTATTTTTTCTTCAAGTTCCTTTACTTCCAGCGATGCCATTTCTTGCAACTCTGGATCGCTCGCAGATTCTTTGTAAACTTGACGCGCTCCAGTCAAGTCTTCTTGGGCTGCTTTCCAAGTTTCATAAGTATTAACTACTTCTTCTAAAGAAGAACGAGACTTAGCAATTTCTTGATACTCATCAGGATTGCTAGCGGTATCGGGGTCGCCAAGACGACGTGTTAACTCATTAAAGGTTTGTTCAACGGATTTTAGTTTGTCCAGTAAGTATGATTCAGCCATGACGAGTGCGATCGCTCCTTAAAAAATAACAAATTGGCTCGAGCATATAAATGACAATCGACCCAGCTGATGCAGGGCCGTCGTTAACAGCAGAGCCAACCCGCTACTTTTTGGTTTGTTCGTCGCCAGATGTTTGAGTGCTGCTCATACCGTACTTACGGAGGAAGCGCTCTACTCGACCTTCAGTGTCAATAATCTTCTGAGTGCCAGTATAAAAGGGGTGGTTTCCAGACCAAACATCTACGTGCAATTCTGGCTTTGTAGAGCCAATGGTCATAACAACTTGACCGTTGCAGTAAACTTTAGCATCTGGATACCATTTGGGATGAATATCAGATTTAGCCATTGTTCTTTGTGGGATTGAATCTATATAAATTATAACTTTCAGGTTTCAATTGGGGTTAAGGATTAGGGACTGGGGACTAGGGATTGGGGACTGGGAAAGATGTAAATAAACAACGGACTTTTCCCAATACCCAATTATCAATATCTAATCTCCAATACCCAGTACCCAGTACCCAATACCCAGTCCCCAATCGCTTAACGCTTAGAGTACTGAGGTGCTTTCCGGGCTTTATGTAAACCATATTTCTTCCGCTCTTTTGCTCTGGGATCGCGAGTCAAATAACCTTCGGTTTTCAAAGGTGGGCGGTTGTCTGGGTCTAGTTGGCATAAAGCACGAGCAACTCCCAAACGGACAGAATCAGCCTGTCCGGTCAAGCCACCGCCTTCTGCTTTCACCAAAATGTCATATTCGTTTTCTAATCCCAGAGTTTCCAGAGGAGCTTTGATCACTCCTAGGTAGTTGGGATTGAATTGGAAATACAAGTTTCCATCTTTACCGTTCACAGTCAGTTGACCGGTGCCTGGAACCAAGCGTACCCGTGCTACTGCGTTCTTCCGGCGGCCAGTACCCCAGTATACGGCGCGACCGCTATTGGCATCTGCTACTACCATTAATTTTCTTCTCCAGGAATTGTACTAACTTTTAGTTCTTTAGGTTGTTGAGCATCGTGGGGATGGGTAGGTCCAGCGTAGACTTTCAGCTTGGTGAACAACTGCTTACCCAGGCTATTCTTAGGTAGCATACCTTTAACAGCCTGTTCTAAGATTCGCTCTGGTACGCGCTGTTGCAGTTTAGCGAAAGTTTCCGTTTTCATCCCACCAGGACGACCAGAATGGCGACGGTAAAGCTTTTGAGTGCGCTTTTTGCCTGTGACTGCGACTTTCTCGGCATTGATGACGATTACGAAGTCACCTGTATCCAAGTGGGGTGTATATTCGGGTTTATTTTTGCCTCTTAAAACCTGGGCAATTTCGCTGGCGAGGCGACCGAGGCGTTTATCGGTGGCATCCACTATGTACCACTCACGCTCAATCGACGCTTGAGAAGGAAGGTATGTTTTAACTGTTGTCATTTGATTATTTGTCCTTTGTCATTTTTGATTTGTCATTAGTCATTTGTCTTTTGTCATTTATTATTCACTAATGACCAATGACTAATGACTCTTGACTAGTGACGAACTTTGGTAAGGTATCGTACCAAATCTCTTTTGAAAAGGGGAAATCGGGATAGCCGACTCGCAACAAGCACAAGCCTTGAGGCGGGGCGGCGTGTTTTACTTCTTCCCGGCGTTGTTCTTTCCAAAGCTCCGTGAAACTAGAAAGTGTCCGCTGTCCAGAACCTACTTGCACCAACATCCCTACCAACAGCCGTACCATGCCATACAAAAATCCATCTGCCTGTATTTCAATATGGATAAATGGCCCACTGCGACGACACTCTGCTGCTTGCACCTCTACCCAGGAATGCGATCGCTTTGAGCCTGCACGGTGAAAAGCAGCTAAGTGATGCTTTCCCAAGAGAGGTTTCAAGGCAGCTTGAATTAAAGATTCATCCAGGGGTGCATAATAATAATGCCAACTGAAGGGTCTTACAAACAAGTTAAGCCGATCTTCAGTGTATATTGTGTAGCGATATCGTCGATAGGCTGCACTAAAGCGGGCGTGCCAACGATTATCTACACTAGCTGAAGCCCTGATTAATATATCTGGCGGCAGATAGCTGTTGAGGATTGTTGCCCACTTGTGAGGCGGAATTAAACCTGTAGCTTCAAAATGGGCTACTTGAGCAGCAGCATGAACTCCAGAATCGGTTCGTCCAGCACCATGTAGTGTTACATGATGCCCAAGAATAGTCGCGATCGCTATTTCTATCTCTTCCTGGACTGTCCGCTGTTTTTTTTGCCGTTGCCAGCCATGAAAATGAGTGCCTAGGTATTGAATTACCAAGGCTACTCGATGAGTTTGTGTCGGCTGGGGGCTTTCTAACATACAGATTTTGTCCTTTGTCATTTGCCAGTTGTCCTTTGTTATTCACTAATGACTAATGACCAATGACTAAATGACTTAAACCAATTCAATTATTGCCATTTTTGCATTATCGCCCCGACGCGGTACGGTATGCAGGATGCGGGTATAACCGCCCTGACGATTACCATATCGAGTTGGAACTTGCTCAAATAGAGCGTGAACCAATTGTTTGTCGAAGATATAGCCAAGGGCTTCACGGCGTGCTGCCAGGGAGCCATTTTTAGCTAGAGTGATCATTTTTTCCACTTCACTTCGCAGAACTTTCGCTCTAATTAAAGTGGTGGTGATCTTACCATGACGGATCAGCTCGGTGGTGAGCGATCGCAGTAAAGCACGGCGTTGATCGGCTGGTTTACTGAGTTTTTTGACGCGACAACGGTGACGCATAATTATGCACTATGTAATTATGAAGGTTTTTCTTAAGGGTGTTTAGAGCCTCTTTCCATTGGCAGGGTGATGCCTAAGCGACGCTGCAAAGCTTCCACAACTTCTTCTGCTGACTTCTGCCCAAAGTTCTTAATTTCTAAGAGGTCTTCTTGGGTATAATCCAACAAATCTGCCACAGAGTTAACTTGTGCCCGTTTGAGACAGTTATATGCCCGCACAGAAAGTTGCAACTCTTCGATGGGTATCTGGGCAGTTGGGTCGTCTGGAATATCGGAACCTGTATCTGTTGGTTCTAGGGAGATGTCTTTCAACGGGTTGAATAAATCTACCAAGATCCCAGCAGCAGAAGATAGTGCTTCTTGAGGAGAAATACTGCCATTTGTCCAAACTTCCAACAGTAGTCGGTCTTTTGGAATCAAGCCTTCCCCACGAGATTCTTCAACACTATAATTGACTTTTCGCACCGGCATAAATATCGAGTCGATTTGGAGAAAGTCTAACGATGTAGCTTCCTCACGTCCTCGTTCAACGGTGCGATAGCCTTTGCCTTTCTCGATCCGAAATTCCATTTCTAGCTTTCCACCCTCAGCGATGGTGGCTACATACTGAGTCGGATCGATAACTTCTACTTCACTGGGTAAATCAAAATGTGCCGCAGTAATTGTTGTCGGGCCGCTAACGAGTAATCTACCAATCTGAGGCTGTGAGGAATAATTTTTGAGGATAACTTCCTTCATTTTCATGAGGATTTCCAGTACATCTTCCCGCACGCCCGGAACTGTGGCAAACTCGTGTGAAACACCTGCAATCCGCACTGCTGTAACTGCTGTACCTTCTAGGTTAGACAGTAAAACCCGCCGCAGTGCGTTACCAACTGTTGTTCCTTGACCGCGTTCTAGAGGTTCCAGAACAAATTTACTGTAATGGTTCCGACTTTCTTCAGTATTCGACTCTACACATTCAATCTGAAACTGCGCCACGGATGAGCCTCCCTTTTTCTAAGGTGCTGCTAGCAGACAAATCAATTGCCTCCCGAATTGAATTTATGTCCTGTAGGTTATAGGTCTATCAAACTATTAGTATGAGATTACGATATAGTTTGACGCTCCTATTGAGCTTTCAGGCGCTAATAATATTTTGGGTTCCCGAAGTTTAACAGCTTTCCTTACAGAAAAATCTGATTTGCTTTTGGTCGCCCAAGTTTTCACCCAATGACAGTTTGCACGTTATCCGCCCAATTGGTCATTGCAAGTAACTTTACTTTCTTTGGTTGTAGCTTATTGTCCTCAATGCCCAAATCCTAGTATTTAAACTCGGCGGCGCTTGGGTGGACGGCAACCATTGTGAGGAATGGGGGTAATATCCCGAATGAGTGTAATTTCCAGTCCTGCTCCTTGAAGTGCCCGGATAGCGGTTTCTCTACCTGCTCCTGGTCCACTGACCATTACCTCGATTTGGCGCATTCCTTGATCGATAGCTCTACGGGCTGCACTTTCAGCAGCTGTTTGCGCTGCAAAGGGAGTTCCCTTTTTTGCTCCCTTAAAACCGCTAGAACCAGCACTAGCCCAGGAGATGACATCTCCATTCTGATCGGTAATGGTGACAATGCTATTGTTGAAAGTAGACTGGATGTAGGCCATCCCACTGGGTACATTCCGTTTCTGCTTCTTGCTCCCGGATTTTTTAGTTGGTTGTCTCGCCATACTTGTTTTGTTGATTTAAGGTAAAACTTGCTGTGATTAGCAAGTGTTGCAAATTTATTTCCCTGGAGCCTTCTTCTTACCAGCCACTGTCTGCCTTCTACCTCGACGGGTTCTGGCATTGGTGCGAGTTCTTTGTCCTCTGACTGGTAAGCCCATACGATGACGACGACCTCTGTAAGTACCAATGTCAACTAAGCGCTTGATGTTCAAAGACTCCAAGCGCCGCAAGTCGCCTTCAACTTGATAGTTGGTTTCTATTTCGCCTCGCAGGGCTGTCACATCGGCATCACTTAAGTCCTTAACACGGGTGTCTGGGTTCACACCAGTAGCCGCTATAATTTCTTGAGCGCGTGATAAACCAATTCCATAGATATAAGTCAGACCGATTTCAACGCGCTTATCGCGTGGAAGGTCTACTCCGGCAATACGTGCCACAATGAACTCTCCCTATTGTTTTCGCAATTACTGTTGGTTGGAAAAACGTGATTAATCGCGTCTTTTCGTTTTTAATGATGATATGTGTGTACAACTCACCCTGTTGATCAGAGTGTTATCCTTGACGTTGCTTGTGCTTGGGGTTCACGCAGATCACCATAACGCGACCACGACGTTTGATGACGCTACATTTTTCACAGATTTTCTTGACTGAGGCTCTAACTTTCATGCCTTTTATTTTTTGACTCCAAATATTAAATCATAGCATTTTGAGGGAAAAAAATCCACTAAATTGACTAGCAAACAGTCAAAAAGATGGTTTTATGGTAAACTTCTCTACATCTACATATAGTTACTTGTTACGCAAGCGATAAGTAATTCTGCCTTTGGTCAATTCATGAGGAGCTAACTTTACCTTGACGCGATCGCCAGGTAAAATCTTGGTATATTGACTGTTCACGGGAAGATATGCCAAGACTAAATCCCCATTGTCTAATTGAACTCGAAACTTCTGAGCATTTTTTAATATTGAGCCATCATCCCTTTTAACTAGAAAGCTGTCACGAGATAATAACTCTGTAGCGCTGCCTTCCATTTGAATGGCTTCTGGCTTAGTCAATAATTTACTTACCTCCGATGAAGATTTTAGTTGCATTTACTTCTTACGCAAGCGGTAGGTGATTCGACCTTTGGTCAAGTCATAAGGAGTTAACTCTACCTTGACGCGATCGCCAGGCAAAATCTTGATATAATTGCGGCGAATCTTGCCGGAAATGTGAGCTAGCACGTTAAATCCATTGTCCAAGTCAACGCGAAACATGGCGTTGGGCAAGGACTCTGTAACCGTGCCTTCCATTTCAATCAAATCTTGCTTAGACAATTTGTTTTTTCCTCAACTCAACAATTTCGTGTTCAGTTGCAGCACTTCATCTGCAAGAGAACACATTTTAAGAAATATATCAACAGTTTATTAATATATCTTAGCTAAAATTGATCTGTTTCTTGGGAGGGGTATAGAACATTGGGAATTGGGGAAAGAACTACTGTAGCTCCTCCCCTACTCCCTCATCCTCAAGCGATTAGCTTTTGCAGTTCACTAGTGACTTCTTCTTGGGACTGATTGCCGTTTACTGTTAAAAGTTTTTGGCGATCGCGATAATAATTAATTAAAGGTGCAGTTTCATCACGGTAAACCTCTAACCGCCGACGAATCACCTCTTCGTTATCATCTTTTCGTCCTCTAGCTAGCAAACGTCCTACCACAACATCATCTGGTGCATCTAGATTGACTACCCTTTCGCCAGTTTGATGTATTGTTTCCAGCAATTCTTCTAGAAAAGCCGCTTGGGTCACTTTGCGGGGAAAACCATCAAGAATCCAACCCTTTTCTGCATCTGTTTGGTTTAGGCGCTCCTGTACCAAGTCCTGCACTAGCTGGTCGGGGACTAACTCGCCGCTATTTACATAGTTTTGAGCCTTGATTCCCAAAGGAGTTTGCTCTTTCATGGCTTGTCTTAAGATTTCCCCAGTGGAAATATGGGGAATATTTAGGTGTTCAGCCAATGCTTGAGCTTGTGTTCCTTTACCAGCCCCAGGTGGCCCCAAGAAGATTAGTCGCGTCACTATTGTTTCACCATTCCTTCATAGCGCTGAGATATAACGTAAGTTTGGATTTGTCTTGCCGTATCAATTGCCACGCCCACTAAAATTAACAGAGAGGTCGCACCTAGTCCCTTAAATGTAGGTACTCCTAAAGCACTTTCTACACCAGTTGGGATAATCGCAACCAAGCCCAAAAAGATCGCACCCAAAAAGGTGAGTCGGTTTGACACGCGCTCGATATACTCGCTAGTCGCTTTACCGGGACGAATGCCAGGAATACTAGAACCCATTTTCTTCAAATTCTGCGCTACATCTACTGGGTTGAGAATCAATGAAGAATAGAAGTAGCTGAAGAAAATTATCGAAATCATGTAAACCAAGGCATAGACCCAAGAGCCAGAACCGCTTGGACTCAAATAAGTGTTAATTATATTTGCCAACTCAGCATTCTTGGCGAAATTTGCAATTAGCAATGGCAAACTGAGGATAGCTGCGGCAAAGATAATTGGCATTACGCCACCTTGATTTAGCCGCAAGGGTAAAAAGCTCCGTTGCTCTGCCAAAACTCTACGACCTACTTGGCGACGAGCCGAAATAATCGGGATGCGGCGCATTCCTTCTTGGACAACCACAATACCAACAATGGTTGCTAGGAAAACTAAGATTAGTACGATAACGCGACCCACTGTTTCCCGACCGCCGACTTGCACCAAATCGATAGTATCGCCTAAAGCTTTTGGTAATGAAGCAACAATATTGACAAAAATCAACAATGATGCCCCATTCCCAATCCCCCGCTCTGTAATCAGTTCTGATGCCCACATGACGAACATAGAACCAGCCGTCAGAGCGATCGCGGTTTCAGCTACAAAGATTGGCCCTGGCTTTAAGGCAAATTGCTGGAGGAATAATGCCGAAAAAGCTGTACTTTGGATAATTGCCCAACACACAGTTACATAGCGGGTAATTTGCGATATTTTCCGCCGACCCGCTTCGCCTTCATTTTTCTGTAAATTTTCTAAAGAAGGAATTGCCGCAGTGAGCAATTGGATGATAATGGACGCATTAATGAAAGGTAAAATCCCTAAAGCAAAGACTCCTAAAGTCGAAAGTCCGCGCCCAGAAAATATATCCAATAAACCGAAGATGGAATTATTGCCCGATATGGCATCGTGAAACCGCCCTCTATCAATCCCTGGTACGGGCAGGAAAATTCCCAGGCGAACCAAAATTAAAACGCCAACAGTGACAAGCAGCCTACCTCTAAGCCCGGCTGCTTGTGCCATCTGCATAAAAGTTTCTTGAGCCGTTGGGGCTTTGTCTCGACTGATCATAGAGTGCTACCTTTATAGTGAACCAGGCGCTGACAGCGAGTTGGCTTCCATTTAAGTGCGCTGTTCCGGCTCACTCATAAGACTTCACAACTACCACCAGCTGCCTCAATTTTGCTCCGAGCTGTACCTGTGAAAGCTGCCGCTTGTACCTTGAGCGGAATGCTCAATTCGCCGTTACCTAAAATTTTCAGTGGCCCTTTGACAGCAGTCAGGATACCTGCGGCTTTCAAGGAGGTCAAAGTGACTTCTGTATTAGCGGGAAGGGAGGCTAGCTTCTCTACATTAATCGTAGTGTAAATCTTCTGATTAACAATTGGAAAGCCTTTCAGCTTAGGTAAGCGGCGGTACAATGGCTGTTGACCACCTTCAAAACCGGGTCGAGTACCGCTACCAGAACGAGATTTTTGACCCCGCATGCCTAGACCAGCACTAGCACCTTGACCGGCAGAAATACCTCTGCCTACACGTTTCTTGCGTTTCTTTGAGCCTTTTTGCGGCTTAACATCATGGAGTCTCATAAGTTATCAAGTTCTCATTTGTCGTTTGTCATTTGTCGTTAGTCATTTGTCATTTGTGATTCACTAATGAACGCCACTTCAACAGGGGGAACCCCCGCAACGCAGTGGCTTTTAATGACCAATGACTAATGACTAAATTAGATGTAGAGATTTTGAATAGGAATACCGCGATCTTCAGCGACTTCAGAAAGAGTCCGCAATGTAGATAAGGCATTGACTGCGGCTCTAGCATTGTTGAGCGGATTGTTGGAACCAAGTTGCTTGGCTAAAACGTTACGAACTCCTGCTAATTCCAACACAGTTCGCACAGCACCACCCGCAATTACCCCAGTACCAGGTGAAGCTGGACGCATAATCACTTTTGCACCGCCACCGACACCATCAATAGGATGGGGGATGGAGTTGGATTTGGTGATTGGGATATCAATGAGGTGTTTTTTGCCGTCGGCTACGCCTTTTTTGACAGCGCCAATTACATCTGAAGCTTTACCTACTCCGACACCAACTTGACCGCGTTCGTTACCAACGACAACGATCGCTCGGAAGCTGAGTTTTTTACCACCTTTAACGACCTTACTCACGCGGCGGATTTGGATAACCCGCTCTTGCCAAGTAGTTTCTTCTTTTTTGGCACGCTTTGTTCTACTTTTACGCTCTGTTGCCATAATTTCTGCTCTGGTGAACGTCATTTGTCTTTTGTCATTTGTCATTTGTCTTTTGTCATTTGTCTAATGATTAATGACTAATGACCAATGACTTTAGAAATCTAAACCAGCTTCGCGTGCTGCATCAGCTAGGGCTTTGACACGACCATGATATAAGTTACCACCGCGATCGAAGACTACTTTGGTAATACCTTTTTCTAGCGATCGCACTGCGATCAATTTACCAACTTGCACTGATGCGTCGCGGTTTGCACCTGACGCTAAACTAGATTTCAAATCGGGTTCTAAAGTCGATGCTGCCACTATGGTTTGATGCTGACTATCATCAATTACCTGAGCATAAATATGCTCATTAGAACGGAATACCGCTAGACGCGGACGTTCTGGGGAGCCAACAACTTTGCCACGAACGCGGCGATGACGACGGTTTTTTGATTCTCTACGAGTAAGTTTCATTTCTACTTCTTACCACCCTTACCAGTCTTACCAGCCTTACGTCTTACCACTTCACCGGCATAGCGAATACCTTTACCTTTGTAAGGTTCTGGTGGACGAACGGCGCGAATTTTTGCGGCTGTGTTGCCTACGATTTCTTTGTCGTAGCCGCTAACAATCACGTTAGTAGTACCTTCGACTGCAAACTGAATTCCTTCTGGTGGTTCAATTTGCACCTGATGGCTGTAACCCATGTTTAGAACTAGGTTACGCCCTTGAAGTTGTGCCCTGTAACCAACACCTTGGATTTCCAAACGGCGCTGAAAACCTTGGGAAACTCCCTCAACCATGTTGGCAACTAAAGTGCGGCTCAAGCCGTGCAGTTGCTTCGATGTCCGAGTTTCATCCCGACGATTTACGTGTAATATTTCTCCCTCTTGAGAGAGTGAAACATTATCTCTGAGAGTGCGAGAAAGTTCTCCTTTCGGGCCTTTCACCACAATATTTGTACCATCGATCGCCACTTGAACTTTGGCGGGAATAGTAATTGGACGTTTACCAATACGAGACATTACTTTTTGTCCTTTGTTATTTGTCCTTTGCCTTTTGTCCTTTGCCTTTTGTCCTTTGTCCTTTGCTTAAGACAAATGACCAATGACTAATGACAAACGACTAATGACCAATGACTACCAAACGTAACAAAGCACTTCGCCACCCAAGTTTTGACGACGCGCTTCGCGGTCAGTCATAATCCCACTGGATGTCGAAATAATGGCAATGCCAATGCCGCCTAGTACTCTTGGTAATTCTTTTCTATTGGAATAAACACGCAAGCCTGGCTTACTCACTCGCTTTAAGGCGGTGATTAAAGGCTGACGATTCTTACCTTTATATTTCAGGGAAATCACTAGGTTGTGTTTTACCCCTTCTTCTGCTTCTTCGATTTCAGCAATAAAGCCTTCCTCCCGTAGCACTTTGGCAATGCTGCGGGTCATTTTTGTAGCTGGCACTTGTGTAGTTTGATGCCGCGCCAGGTTGGCATTGCGGATGCGCGTCAGCATATCTGCAATTGTGTCGTTAGCCGCCATCGTTCCCTCTATAGATGAACTTACTGATCGCGAAAGGGCATTCCTAATTCTTTAAGTAAGGCGCGGCCCTCTTCGTCGTTTTTTGCTGTGGTGATGATGGAAATATCCATCCCACGCACTTGATCAACGCTGTCGTATTCGACTTCTGGAAAAATTAGCTGTTCTCTTACACCCAGAGTATAGTTACCCCGTCCGTCAAAGCTTTTAGGGCTAACGCCGCGAAAATCTCTAATTCTGGGCAGTGATAGGCTAACCAGCCGATCGAAAAAGGCATACATCCGCTCGGATCTCAGAGTAACCATGATTCCCACGGGCATCCCTTGACGAATCTTAAAGCCAGCGATCGCCTTTTTCGCCCGCGTTACCACTGGTTTTTGACCGGTGACAAGCGCAATTTCGTTGATGGATGCTTCCAGAGACTTTGCGTTTTGAGCAGCTTCACCCAAACCTCGGTTAATAGTAACCTTTACCAACTTCGGTACTTGATGAACGTTGGTATATTGAAACTGATTGATCAATTTGGGGACGATTGTCTCTTGATATAAGCTTTTGAGTCTTGTTGCCGCCATAGTTTTTTGTCCTGATATCCCTGGGCTTGGTCAGGGAACTTTTATTGTCCTTTGTTATTTGTCTTTTGTCTTTTTACTCATGACAAATGACTAATGACCAATGACTATTTATCTAGAATCTCGCCAGTTTTCTTGAGTTTCCTGACTTTCTTGCCTTCTGAGGTAAAGGTATAACAAACACGACTGGCAACGTTTTGCTTGGTGGAATAAAGCATCACGTTAGAGCTATGAATTGGGAATTCTTGGGTAACAATTCGCCCTGATTCCCCTTCTTGCTGGGGTTTGACGTGCTTGGTTTTAATATTGACACCTTTGACGATGACTTTACTCAGTTGGGGAAGTGCCTGGATAATTTCGCCAATTTTTCCTTTGTCTTTCCCAGCAATCACTTGTACGGTGTCGCCAGTTTTGACGTGCATTTTGTGGAATACTTTGGGCGTACCTTGTTTGGTTGCCATTAAAGCACCTCCGGAGCCAGAGAAACAATTTTGGTAAAGTTTTTATCGCGCAGTTCCCGGGCAACTGGGCCAAAAACCCGTGTACCTCTTGGATTACCGTCTTTGTTGATAATCACAGCAGCATTATCATCAAAGCGAATACTCATGCCACTGTCACGAGATACGGCTTTCCGAGTGCGGACAATTACTGCTTCCACAACATCAGACTTTTTGACAGCCATGTTGGGCGTAGCATCTTTGACAACGGCGATAATTTTATCACCGATAAAACCATAACGGCGGTTGCCTCCACCTAAGACGCGGATGCACATTAGTTTACGAGCGCCGCTATTATCTGCGACATTTAAATAAGTCTGGGGTTGAATCACAATTATTCTCCCTTGTGGTGTTGTTAGAAACTAACAACGATGAGGTTTAAGCGGGCTTGACGTTCAGGACTTCTGTGATTTTCCAGCGCTTGGTTTTGCTCAGGGGTCTAGTTTCCTGAATGCGAACGCGATCGCCTACTTTACACTTATTTTCTTCGTCGTGAACTTTATATCGTTGGGTGTTAACCACAATTTTGCCGTACTTGGGGTGAGGAGCGCGGTTTTCTATGGCAACTACCACAGTTTTTTGCATTTTATCGCTCACTACCAAGCCAACTCGTTCTTTAACTGCCATAATCTCCTACTTTTCTTCTTTAGCCGATTGACTTGCTGCCCGTTTGCGTTCTGTTTCTAATGTCAGCAATTGGGCTAGGCGATGTCGAGCCTGTCTGAACTGGTGGGGCTTTTCTAATTGTCTTGTCGCTTTTTGCAAGCGCAACTGAAATAGTTGTCTTTTGATGGCGATAATTTCATCAGAGAGCTTTTCGTCACTTAATTCTCTAGCTTCTGAAATCTTGGGAAGAGGCATAAGCTACTCCTGCTCCTGTGGTTGAGAACGCACAATAAACTTGGTTTTTATAGGCAGTTTAAATGAAGCTAAACGCATAGCTTCCCGGGCGATTTCTTCAGAAACTCCACCGATTTCAAACAAAATCCGTCCTGGCTTGACTACCGCTACCCAAAACTCTGGATTACCTTTACCGGAACCCATCCGGGTTTCAGCAGGACGCATGGTTACAGGTTTATCAGGGAAAATCCGAATCCAGATTTGTCCACCCCGACGAATATAACGAGTCATTGCCCGACGGGAAGCCTCGATTTGCCGGGAGGTAATCCAAGCAGGTTCTTGAGCTTGGAGTGCAAAATCACCGAAGTTGAGGGTGCTACCACGGGTGGCTAGTCCCTCCATCCGTCCGCGCTGTTGTTTGCGGAATTTAGTTCTTCTAGGGCTTAACATGATTGGCTACTAGGTACTAGGTACTGGGGATTAGGGATTGGGAATTCGGGATTGGGGATTGAGAATTCTTACCCAGTCCCCAGTCCCCATTCCCCAGTCCCCGTTTACCCTTCATTTGAACGGTCTTCAAATTGCTGGCGACGACGTTGTTGTTGACGGCGACGGGGTTCACGATCGCGATCGCGGGGATCTCGTTCGCGATCGCGGCTTGCGGGTGGTAGCGGCTCTGGTTCCTGTCCAGGAATAATTTCTCCCTTAAAGACCCATACTTTGATACCCAAAATGCCGTAAACAGTTTTTGCCGTGCAATAAGAGTAGTCAATGTCAGCCCGTAAGGTATGTAAAGGTACTCTACCTTCACGAGTCCACTCTGTCCGGGCAATTTCTGCACCGTTGAGGCGACCGCCGACTTGGATTTTAATCCCTTGGACACCAGCGCGTTGGGCCCGTTGAATCGATTGCCGCACTACCCGCCGAAATGAAACTCGACGTTCCAATTGTTGAGCAATGTATTCAGCAATTAGGTAGGCATCAGCATCAACTCGTTGAACTTCAACTACGTTAATGCGAATTTGGCGATTGCTACCCAACAGTCCTTGGAGTCCGGTACGCAAGGATTCAATACCTTGTCCACCACGTCCTACTACTACACCGGGTCTAGCTGTGCGTACTTCTAAGTCGATTTGGTCGGCTTTGCGCTCAATCCGCACTTCGGAAATACCGGCGTTGTTTTGAGCCTGTCTACCCAGCTTTTGTTCTATATACTGACGGAGTTTGTAGTCTTCTTGTAAAAGTTCTGGATAGCGGTCAGGAACAGCAAACCAACGGGATTGATGTTCATGTGTAATACCCAGGCGAAAACCAACTGGATGAATTTTCTGTCCCACGAATGCTTCCTCTAAAATTTCTTACTTTACACAATTTATTCGTGTAAGCGTGCTTATTTTTCTGGGGCGGCTCCAACAGCCACAGTAATATGACACGTCGGTTTGCGAATTTGGTAAGCTCGACCTTGCGCTCTTGGCTGGAACCGCTTCAAGGGTGGCCCTTGATCGGCGTAAGCCTGAGTAATCACTAATTTAGTCCGGTCTAACCCAGCGTTGTGTTCAGCATTGGCAGCAGCGCTTCTGAGAACCTTCAATATGGGTTCAGTGGCGCGATAGGGCATGAATTCCAGGATGATTAACGCTTCTCGGTACGATCGCCCCCGGATTTGATCGAGTACCCGACGCACTTTATAGGCCGAGATGCGGATAAAACGAGCGATCGCTTTTACTTCAGTAGTATTAGTAGCCATAATTTTCTCCAATTTTGTCATTTGTCATTTTTCATTTGTCACAAGTCTATAGCTAATGACTAATGACTAATAACTAATGACTACCTACCCGCTTTTTTGTCGCTTTTTCCATGACCCCTGTAGGTGCGTGTCGGTGCAAATTCACCCAACTTGTGTCCTACCATCTGTTCGTTTACAAAAACTGGCACGTGTTGTCGTCCGTTGTGAACAGCTATGGTATGACCTACCATTAGGGGCAAAATTGTCGAAGCTCTTGACCAAGTTTTAATAACTTCTTTTCTGTTATTGTCGTTGAGCTTTTCAATTTTTTTTAGGAGATGATCCGCAACGAAAGGACCTTTTTTTAGAGAACGACCCATAGTTCAATTTTGGATTTAGGATTTAGAAATTAGTAGTGAGGAGTGAGGAATTAGAAGTTAGATTTTACTCTCAACTCATAACTCTTAACTCCCAACTCTTTAAGACTCACGACCACCGCGACCGCGTTTAGAAGACTTCCGGCGACGACGCACAATGAATTTACTGCTAAGTTTCTTGCGATTGCGTGTCTTCGCGCCCAATGTGGGTTTACCCCAAGGTGTAACAGGCCCCGATCTACCGATAGGCGCTCTACCTTCACCACCACCATGTGGGTGATCCACTGGGTTCATGACGCTACCCCTAACCTTGGGACGGCGACCTTTCCAGCGATTGCGTCCTGCTTTACCTGCACTCAGGTTTCTCGCATCGGTGTTGCCTACTTGCCCAATGGTGGCATAGCACTCGCGCCGAATTAAGCGGACTTCTCCTGAAGGCAACTTGAGAGTTACATAATCACCTTCTTTTGCCACAACTTGAGCGCTAGCACCAGCAGCCCGCACGATTTGACCACCTTTACCAGGAGTCATTTCTACGTTGTGAACGCTAGTACCCAAGGGAATCCTTGATAGAGGTAAAGCATTACCATCTTCAAAGGGAGATTCAGGACCAGAAATAATTATTGTTCCAACTTTCAACCCGTTGGGATGAAGAATGTACCGTTTTTCGCCATCTTGGTAATACAAAAGGGCAATTCGAGCATTACGGTTAGGATCGTATTCAATTGCTGCGACTTTAGCAGGAATATTATGTTTATCCCTTTTAAAATCGATGATCCGGTAAAGTTGTTTGTGTCCGCCACCCCGGCGACGACTGGTAATCCGCCCGGTATTATTCCGACCTTTGGCGCGATGCTTTGAGGTAGTTAGGGATTTTTCTGGCTCGGTTTTTGTGATTTCCGCAAAGTCAGAAACTGTAACTTGGCGAGTGCTGGGGGTATAAGGGCGGTAAGAACGAGTACCCATAATCTATTTTGGATTTTGGATTTTGGATTTACTTAATTTCGGATTTTGAATTTTGGATTTAATGAGTGTTTAACTAATTGCGACCATCTTTGGTGTTTATTGAGTCAACTGCTCAATCTAAAATCTAAAATCTAAAATTCCTAGACTTCTGGGAATAGAACTTGTCTAATCTTGTCTTCATCCCCAGGTGCGACTGTAACAATAGCTCGCTTATATTGGGGCTTATAACCGATAAATTTACCAACGCGCCGCTTTTTACGTGGTGGTAAGGTGGTGTTGACTTTTACAACCTTGACCTGAAATAAGTCTTCGATCGCAGCCTTGATTTCTGGCTTAGATGCCTTTGGAATTACTTCAAAGGTGTACTTATTTTGCTCCATCAAGATAGTCGCTTTTTCGGTGACTATTGGGCGACGGACTAAGTCGGCAAGGTCGCGGGGGTCAAAGCTAGGCACTGTAGACCTCCTGAATTTTTTCTAGGGCTGATGCCGTAACTACAATTTTGTCAGCGTGCAGTAAATCAAAAACATTTAACTGGTCGGCTGCAATTAGTTTTAAATTTTCAATGTTGCGGCCTGATAAATAAACGTTATCTGTATCCGCAATTTCAGACAAAATTAAGAGTGCCTTGCTCTCTGGCACTACTCCCCAACGGGCAAGTGCTGCTACTAAGTCTTTAGTCTTCGGGCGAGATAGCTCGGTGCTAAATTCTTCTACTACGATCAAGTCGTCAATGCGACTGACAAATGCTGTCCGCAGTGCTAAACGTCGCTCTTTGCGGTTCAATTTAAGGTCGAAGTCTCTGGGCTTTGGCCCAAAGATCACACCACCACCACGCCACAGTGGTGAACGAATAGACCCTGCACGAGCGCGACCAGTACCTTTTTGCCGCCAAGGTTTACGACCCCCGCCTCTAACTTCAGCACGAGTTTTTGTACTGGCATTTCCTTGACGAGCATTAGTTAATTGCCGTACTAAGGCGCGGTGTACAATGTGAGACGCTGTTTTTTCCTTGGCAACGCGCAATTCGAAGGTCGTCTCACCGACCTGTTCTCCTTGCCAATTTCTAACTACGCTTTCAACCATCTTTCTTATTTGTCCTTTGTCATCTGTGAGCCACTGCGGTCTTGAGGTCTCCCCAAGTGCAGCATGTGGCATCATCTGTCATTTGTCTTTTGCCATTTGTCCTTAGCCAATGACTACTGACTAATGACTTTTGACTTTTGACTATCCCACTACTTTTGCAGGTACAACACTTACTAAAGCGCCTGGTTTACCAGGAATGGCTCCTTTAATTAGCAATAAATTGCGTTCTGCATCAACTCGCACTATGGTCAGCTTACGGATTGTGATGCGTTTACCACCTAAACGCCCTGCCATCCGCTTACCTGGATAGACACGACCTGGTGTTGTACCAGCACCAATAGAACCGGGCGCTCTGTGGTTTTTGGAACCGTGTGACATGGGCCCACGACCAAAGTTGTTGCGCTTCTGGTTTCCGGCAAAACCGCGACCGATGCTTGTACCGATTACATCGACAATTTGACCTGCACTAAAAATATCTGCTTTAATCTGTTGACCTAAAGCATAATCACCAGAACTCTCGGTGTGATATTCATTTAGGTGACGCAATGCTGGGGCAGATGATTTAGCCAAATGACCCAGTAATGGTCTATTCAGTGACTTTGGTTTAACTTCGCCAAAACCAACTTGAATGGCAAAGTAACCGTCGGTTTGTTTCGTTTTAACTTGTGTAACAGTGCATGGCCCTGCTTGAATGACAGTTACAGGAATAGCTACTCCTGCTTCGTCAAATATTTGGGTCATGCCCAGCTTGGTGCCGAGAATACCTACAGACACAGTAACTGGTTCTCCTTTCTACTTGCTGACCTTGGAATTGGACTCTAGAGGACACGCTTTGTACGCATCAGTTTAGGCTGGGTTAGCCTGCGAAATTTGGAATGGCTTTAGTAAACCAATCCAAATGCTTTTGGGACACAACAAACCGTGTCCGTACTGCTTGGTGAATCTGTTTAGCTTCACTCAATAGATCACCAGAACAGCTACAATTCTCTTCTTTTTAGGAAGGAGTAACTTCTGGAATCAATGCAAGGCGCTACAGTTTTAAGCTGTGTGCAGCAATGCTTTCGTCTAAGCAATTGCTTTGGCACTTTCTGGAGGCAGCCCTGTCAGCGGGTTTTCCGATTGGTATACGCCCTTGTAGACGGTTTCCCGGAGGTTGGCTACTGCCGTGTTGCAGTTGGACTTAAGCGGTCTTTACCACCCAGTATCCGTTAACTGAGACTGACGTAATGCCATGAAACCAACATTGCTGCTCAGTTTTACTTCCTTAAATACCTTAAACTATTGTTTAAGATTTTGCCTGCCTTTTCAGGGGCACAGGAGTAAATTTCTTCTGGAGCTTAGGATTAGCTTTGATTGTTCATCCATAAGTTCCAATGTTGACCTGAAAGCTTTCTTAGTTTACCAGTCTACGAGCAATCTGAGTTAGATTATCCAATTTGGATTAAATCATCAGCTTTGAATGCTAACACTACCTCAGAATGACAGTAAAATGTTCACCTAATTTGCGTGTTTGGTCACAATCTAATAATATAAATTATTTATTTATGTTTGTCCAGTAATTTAGAGAGCTATTTTTAGGGAGTAGGGGAAGAAGCAGGGGAAGGGGGAGAGGGGAGCAGGAAGCAGGGAGAATAGCTAATGCCTAATACCCAAACAAAATGCTTTTAATCTATCGGTTCAGGGTAAATAATAGAGATATCTAAGTGGGATAACGACGAAAATCTATGGCACTAATTACCACTGGCAACGGTTTGATCCGCGATCTGGAAAAATTTGGCGCTCTTGGAGTGTATATACCTCTGGAAGGGGGTTATGAAGGTCGATATCAGCGCCGACTCCGCGCAGCTGGCTATACTACCCTCCACATTACTGCAAAGGGACTGGGCGATATAGCTGCGTATCTAACAAGAATTCATGGAGTCAGACCTCCTCATCTTGGTAAGAAAAGTACTGGTAGTGGTGCGGCAGTAGGTCAAGTGTACTATTTACCACCAATTCTCAGTTCTCATCTAGAACAGTTACCACCAAAATCAAAAGGGCTGGTCTTGTGGATTATTGAAGGGCATATTCTTTCTAATGAGGAACTTGAGTATTTAACGAATTTGCCTCAGTTAGAACCACGAGTGAGAGTAGTAATTGAGATGGGTGGCGATCGCTCTTTCCGTTGGACTTCTCTAGAAAAAACTCTGTTAGCTAGTTAGTCCTTGGTCATTGGTCATTAGTCATTTGCTTAAAACTAATGACTAATGACTCAATTCAATTAGCATTTCAATAATACTGAGTCGAAAACCACAAGATAAAAATAGCCGCCGTGAAGCTTCGTTAACAACTGCTGTATTTAGACGAATTTGTTTAACGCCCATCTGATGAAAGCGTTCAATACTTTGCATCACCATCTGCCGTGCAATTCCGTTTTGCCGATGTTCTGGCTCAACCCAGATATCATGGATAAAAGCAAATTCCTGTAACCGATAAATTGGTATTTCTCGCTCAATTGTTGCCACGAAAAACCCAACAAGTTGCCCCTCATTTTCGGATACTAGAAATATACTGCGTACGCTGGAAGCGTCGGCGGAGCGATCGCTATTGGCTAAACGTGTCAACCATTGTTCATAACGCTGTTCTGGATTCGGTAGAAAACCATATTTGGCAGACAGAATCCCAAGACTCATGCAAAGCACAAATTTTGGCAACCATTGGTAAAACTGCGGGTACATCAGCTATGGTAGCGGGACGAATCAGCATAGGTTCTAAAACTTGTTGCAGAAACGGTAAAAGTGGCTATCTGGAATGGTTATAAGATTTAGAGATTATCGTAAAAGGCTTTCTGATTTTGAGAAAGAAATTTTAGTTCGTTGTCCACAATGCAATGGCACTGCCAAAATATTGACTGTAAACTCTGAACAATCCAGTCCCAGTTCAATCAAAAGAATTACCTGTCAGCATTGTAGCTATACAAAGCAACAGTCAAAAGATGGCAAGCGAAAAGCCACATTGCTACTGTGGCAAAATAATTACAAGGCTAAAAGCAATTGTGACTATGAAATATTAGACCATTTTTTTGGCTTGCCCTTGTGGTTACAAACCTCCTGTTGCGGTCAGGTGCTTTGGGCGTATAACGAAGCACATTTGAATTTCTTAGAAACTTATGTTCAATCAAGATTGCGAGAACGTTTACCAGATGACACATTAGGTTGGCATAATGGCAGTCTTGCTAGCCGCCTACCCCAATGGATTAAGCTCATGCAGCATCGGGAAAAAATTTTACAGAAAATTCAACAGTTAAAGCACAGTTTGTAATGAAAGTTTTAATCTTGTTGGTGAGCGAATTTATACCCACCCCACAGAGAAAGTGCGATCGCAATCACTAGCAAAATCAGTATGCTATACCAAGGAAACTGGGATAAGGGTAAATGGGCTGCTGCACGCAGTCCGATGCTGGCGTAGGTGAGTGGTAACAGGTAAACTACGACTTTGAGGGCAGTGGGTAATGTCCCAGGGTCAAAGAAGGTTGCCCCCAAGAATGACATAGGGATAATTATAAAATTGTTGTAGAGTCCGACTGATTCGAGCGATCGCACACTCAACCCTACAATCACCCCTAATCCAGCAAATACCGAACAATTTAGCACTACCAACAGTAAAAATAGTGGGTTGAGAAAATTCCAGTTTCCAGTCAATAGTAGCGCTACCAAAATCACAGAACCAGATGTCATCAACCCCCGTACTACTCCCGCTAGCATTTTTCCGATATGCAACGCTAAGGGATGTATCGGAGTTAACAGCAATTCCTCGAAGGTTTTGCTAAATAGCCTGTCTCCACAAATCGAAAATGTCGTTCCACCAAAGCTAATTGTCATTGACGATAGCGCTACCATCCCCGGTAATATGAATTCCAAATAGTTATTATAGTTACCACTAATCCCTGAGCCTGGTTTGATGGAACTACCCAAACCTAAACCAAAAGCTAAAATATATATCAGTGGGGATATTAAGCCTGATGCAGCAACTTGTACGATTCTTACACGTAAATCTAACCAATCTCCCCAAAAAATAGTCAGACTATCAGCTAGGAAAATTTGGAGTTGCGAAGTTTTGAACCTCTTGGCCGAAAGTAGCGCTCTTTGAGATGTCACGTGCTTTCTATTACTTATCAAAATTTCATTAAGTATTAATTTACATTGTTTGACATATCAATTACTAGGGTGAACAAAAATATTACATCCTAAAAATTTTAAATTAACAACAAAAGCCTGGAAATCAAAGCATTAGGACTGCATTAATTTTGAAAATTCAATTAGGATTATCTGACATAAATCAAAAATATGGTATAATGTAATCGCAAAATATAAAGTCAATTAAGCAAGTTAAACAGGATAAAGAGTCATAACTAATAAAAATTCGTTAACGATCTAAATCAAGAAAATACTTACCAATTATTCAAGATATAAAGAACAGACGATAAGGTTTAAATTTTGGTCAAATAAGAAGCAAATCAAGTATTTTCAGTAATTTAAAACTAATATTAGTTCGGACTAAGGGCTATAACTGCTTATTCATAACCTTTATTTCCGTATACTAAGTTACCTAAACAAGTTACTATTTTTCTCATTTAACAAGAATATCGTACAGAAAATTGCAGGCAATCACAGTCAAAACTAGGCATACTGAAAATAGAGAGAAAACTTTAGACCACTCCCTCCAAAATCGGCGTGAAGGTGATTAAGCAACAATGAGACGTAAACCCCCTGGTAGATCGGCTACTACTTCTAAACCCTCTATTTTCCAATCCCCTATGTTTAACCTCTTCACCATTGCAATTATGGGAGGGGTGTTAATTTTGGGGATTGGAATTGGCATTGCTTTTAGTTCTACAACCACGTTAGCTCCATCAAATGTGGCTTCCCGCGAATTCATTGACACCAAAGCACCAAACCCTGAAATTTGTGTGCAGTATGGAGCCAGCGCGATGGTTATGGACGCTAGACTGTTCGTTACTCTCAACCCTTTTAATGTTTATGTTGCCCAACCGAGTATGCGTCCTGGATGCGTGATCCGACAAAATAACTGGGCGCTTTTAGAGAACCGCAAGCTGGTGACATCCGATCAGGTAAATGAGTGCAAAAATCGCCTGAACACTTTTGGCTTTACTGGTAACTTAGACAGTGACAAACCTGATATTAGGTGTATATATCAAAATGAAGCTGCTCAAAACTTCTTTACAGCTCAACCAGGAGCAGTGGGAACACCTCAAGAAACGGATAGATTTTAGATTTGGGAATAGGGAATTAGGAGTTATTCTCCTTGTCCTCGCTTCTATCCCTAGCGATCGCATCTGCTCGCATGAAATCGTGGTTACTCATCACGGATAATGGTCAAACCTAAAGCTTTGTAGGCACTCAGCATACTATTAGATACTGTAGGTGCTGTTACAAGGTAAGTTAGGGCACGAATAGACTCCACTAGATAAGGAGCAGCCGTGTCCAATTTTTCTGCTGTCACTAATCCTACTACCTCAGCCGATCCAGCAATCATGGCTCGTTTAACGTGGGCTTCGTCTAGGTTAGGTACACTAATCCCAATCTCTGGATGTAAACTGCAAACCCCCAACATGCACAAATCTGCACGAATCATCCGTAATGTCTCAATCGTTACAGTACCAACATTCACCAAGGCTTTTTTATAAAGTTGTCCGCCTAACATCACAACCTCTACATGGGGATGTTCTGCTAAAGCAAGAGCAATTGGCGGACTATTTGTGATCACTGTCGCTTGCAAATCTAAGGGCAAATGACGCGTCACTTGGAGAGTTGTCGTACCTCCATCTAAAATTACCACCTGTCCTTTACAAACTAATTTTGCTGCTGTCCGAGCGATCGCTTCCTTTTCTTTGGGCGCTTGCTTTTGGCGATCGGCATAACTGGCGGTGGCTGGAGATTTGAGGAGCGCTCCCCCATGAACGCGTTGCAATAATCCAGTTTCTGCTAGTTCTCGCAAGTCCCGCCGAATCGTATCCTCAGAAACTTTGAGAACAGCACTAAGTTCCGTCGAAAGCACCTTTTTATCACGACGCAGAATTTCTAAGATGAATTGTCGTCGTTCAGCAGTTAGCATAATTAATTTTCCTGAAATTGCGTTTTTAAACTTGAAATTGCACGTTTGTGAGTTTATACTTATTCATAAGCAGCAACTTCAATTGAATTCAAGCACGTTCATGCATAGATAAATGTATTAATTTTGGCATTTGATGAAACCAGATGGTTCCAAATGGTTGGTCTTAGCTCCCAATCCCCAGTCCCCTTTACTAAATAAACCATGACTATTATTGATACCCAATTTCCAATCGATCTCGGTGCTTACCAATTTTTAGTGCTCAATCCAGCCAATTCGAGCCTCACAGATGAACAGCGAGAGACTCTAAAAGCGAATATTCAACTCTGCCGGGATGCGATCGTCTTTTTTACAGCAACTGGCGCTGCTAGCGGAGTTGGCGGTCATACTGGTGGGCCATACGATACAGTGCCAGAGGTAACGATCCTCGATGCCTTCTTTCGAGGCGCATCGGAGAAATTTGTGCCAATTTTCTTTGATGAGGCAGGACATCGAGTCGCCACCCAATATCTAATGGCAACGTTGTATGGTGGCTTACCTGCCGAGCAACTTTTACGTTATCGTCAAGCACATTCTCATCTGCCAGGACACCCTGAACTGGGACTAACCCCTGGTGTGAAATTTAGTTCTGGCCGTCTGGGGCATCTTTGGCCTTACATCAATGGTGTGGCAATGGCAAATCCCGGCAAAGCTGTTTTTTGTCTCGGTTCTGATGGAGCGCAGCAAGAAGGCAACGATGCTGAAGCTGCTCGGTTGGCGGTTGCTCAACATCTCAACGTCAAGCTGATAATTGATGACAATGATGTAACGATCGCTGGACATCCTTCTAAATATTTACCTGGTTTCAGTGTCGCCAAAACCTTAGAAGGTCACGGCTTAAAAGTACTTCAGGGAGACGGCGAAGACTTAGACGATTTATACCGTCGCCTCTGTGAAGCTGTGAATACTCCTGGAGCGATCGCTCTCGTTAATAAACGCCCAATGTGTCCTGGAATTGAGGGTTTAGAAGGCTCCACTCATGGTCATGATGTAATTTCTGTAGATTTAGCAATTAAGTATCTAGAATCTCGCGGACAAACTGCGGCGATTGAATACCTGAAGAGGATTGAGAAACCCAAGCAAACATATACATTTCTGGGTTCCAGTGACAAATGGGGCGCTAACCGCAATGTGTTTGGTGAAGCCGTGGTAGCTGTCCTCAGTCGCATGAGTGAGGGGGAACGTAAAGAAAAAGTCAAGGTGATTGATAGCGATTTAGAAGGCTCCTGCGGCTTGAAGAAAATTCACGATACATATCCTGAGATATTTATTCCCTCTGGCATCATGGAACGGGGCAACTTCTCGGCTGCTGCTGGATTCGGGATGGAGAAGGGCAAGCAAGGTATTTTTGGGACTTTCAGCGCCTTCTTAGAAATGTGTATTTCAGAAATCACAATGGCACGGCTGAACTATTCTAATGTCTTGTGCCACTTTTCCCATGCGGGTATAGATGATATGGCAGATAACACCTGCCATTTCGGTTTGAACAATATGTTTGCCGACAATGGCTTGGATGATGGCTACGAAACACAGTTGTACTTCCCAGCAGATGTTAATCAAATGACAGCTTGTGTAGAAGCAGTATTCCATGAGCCGGGACTGCGGTTTATTTTCTCCACCCGTTCCAAAGTGCCCAATATTCAGGACAGCAAAGGCAATGACTTATTTGGAAGTGGCTACAAATTTGTTCCAGGTAAAGATGAAGTAGTTCGAGAAGGAACGCAAGGCTATATCATCAGTTTTGGCGATGCTCTCTACCGCGCCGTTGATGCTGTAGAGCGTCTTAAGCAAGAAGGGCTAGACGTTGGTTTAATTAACAAACCAACTTTAAACGTCATTGATGAAGAAATGATTACCAAAATTGGTAACGCTCCTTTTGTGCTTGTTGTAGAAGCCTTCAATCGGCGGACAGGTTTAGGCAGCCGTTTCGGTTCTTGGTTGCTAGAGCGCGGGTTGACTCCCAAATATGCCCATCTAGGAACTCATAAAGAAGGTTGCGGTGGTTTGTGGGAACAGTATCCATACCAAGGTATCGATCCAGTGAGCATCATCAACAAGGTGAAGGAATTAGTTGGAAAAAGGTAATAGTTGCTAACTGGACAAATATCTAAATTAGGACATGGGGCATTGGTTTGATTTTCCATGCCCTATTTATTTTTGGGTAAAGGTTGACCAAACTCGATTACCTGGGGATTGGAAACATTGGGGGTTGTTGGAACTGGAAATTCCGACACACCAGAAGGAGAAATGTTATTCAAGTTATCGGGTTGATTTGGGAAAGAAGGAGGGGGAAGAGTCAAAGCAGGTTGTTGAGAGGATGTATTCGGAGCTAGGGGAGGTACGGTGACAAAAGGCTGTCCTGAGTTATTAGTAATTGTTGAGGGCAGATCGTTTGATATCGGCGGAATTGTGAGTAAGGGCGCTTGTAAATTAGTAGTAGTTGCGGGTAGGTTACTAGGCTGCTGTGGCTTATACAATGTTTGAGATTGTTTCTTGGATGAAGTTGGGGAGTTTCCTGGTTTCACGGCAGTAGTTTTACCAGAAATAACCGGACGTAATACCCAGCGAGTAGAGTTTTTTCGAGAAATGGGTTGCAGTTGTACCTGTTTGGGATTAAAAACAATCCCTGGTGCTAAATCTAAGACGATGCGTGTGTCAGTTGCGTTCAATTGAGAAACACGAATGCTTTTGATTGCCCCAGAATAATTTTGTTGTGTGGAAACTTTACCCAACTTAGTATTCGGTAAATCTACAACAAGGCGAGAGGGTTGGGCTAAGTAGAAATAATGAGGTGTTGTGCCTGCTGAGAGGATAATTTCGAGTTGCTGTGTTTTTGGGGAAAACCGCCAATTATCTAGCTTTGCTACTGGTGTAACAGCAGTAGTGCAAGTTTCGATGGCGATCGCTGCCCAAAAGCCTAATAGACTGATGTAAAATAGCTGCTTGCGCCATTGGCATTGCCTAGTCTTTAGTCCCTGATTCATTCTTTTTATCTGCTCCATAGAACCCATACAATGCGCTCACATTGCTCTTTAGTCCCCACTTC
This sequence comes from Nostoc sp., assembly GCF_036917455.1. Taxonomy (GTDB): domain Bacteria; phylum Cyanobacteriota; class Cyanobacteriia; order Cyanobacteriales; family Nostocaceae; genus Nostoc. The sequence goes on from NZ_JBALDK010000141.1 coordinate 99,547, forward strand.
CCAATTCTCACTTCTGAGATTTTTCTTCAGCTTTTTCGGGCACAGCAGTAAATTTCCGGGTTTGTGGAATGTCATTTACGGTTAATTGACCTGTCATATTACCTTTATCCACAAGTTGCATTTGAATTGTGACTGAGTTCAGAGGATCGTTTTGGGAGTGAGGAATATTACAAAGGATTGATTTGCCAACTTTCCCAGATAAATTTAATTGTTGATTTCTGAAGATGCCTGCCAGAGAGTGCTTTTCGTCAGTATCGGCGTTAGCATTTGCCGGTAATACAGAGGCATTTAAGTAAATACCCGACTGCTCAATGTTTAACGTTAGGGTATCCGATTTTTCACAGTTAGGCAAATTCTCTGACAGGGTTAGACGATAGCGGCCGTTAACGGCTGGAGGAGCCTTAAGCTTGTTTTCCCCATAAACACTGACAGTTTTAAACAACAGTAGCACTGAAACTATTGCTACTCCGTAAAAAGCTAAAGATTTGAAGTTGAAATGATTCATGTTCTCAACTCCTCAATAGTTGGCTCTTGACTACTAACTTCAGGAAGCATAGAGGCAAGGTGAGCGGTAACTTGACTGTAGCGGCGGGTAATTAGCAGGGAAGAACGACATTGCATAGCTAGTTGATCTGTATATCTTCCCAAAGTTTGGCGCTCGATCCCCCAGGCGCGGCTGGTGCCAGCAATAGTTAAGTCAACACCTTCCGAGGCTTGAATTACAGCTTGGATTGGTTCTGGGGCTTCGATAATTTTGATTTCAATGCGATCGCGTACACTGGTGGGCAATTGCTCCATCATCGTATGCAGTTCGTAGCTCAATTCTTCGCTGGTATGATTTGCCACTAGCTGTAATATCTGCAACATACAAGTCTCACGATTGATTAGCAGTCTTAGAGCTAGTATTAGCGCTAAATCATCATGGGTATTTGCAGAATAAGGTACGAGTAAACTTTCTAATCGCTCTTTGCCTTTATCTATAAACACTGCTACATCCACTGGTGCAGTGGTAAGCATTTGTCCAACTCGTCCACCTAAACGATTACTACTAAAAGCTGGCCGATGCCAGCCCACGAGAATTAAATCAGCTTGTTCTAATATGGCAATCTGTGCTGTTTCGCGGGCAACGTTGCTAGATATGCGAACGATAGGATGTACACAAGATCGAGTTTCTGGTGGTTCGAGAGTATTAATCAATTGTTGTAGCTGATGGCGGCGCTGGGCGATTAATCGGTCTGCTTCAACTGGGGTACTTTCAAAGGCATAGTCTTCTTGAAATTCAATCAGGCTGAGGGGGTTAACAACGGCAGGAGATCGATAATTGAGAGCGACACCGACGGCGGGCTGCGCCAATGCTACTGCCAACTGTACTAAACCTTTTTGCGTACTTGGATTAGCCACTGGCACCAAAATTCGGAAAGGATGAGGGGAAGTTTCACTGACAACAGAGGTGTCTATAACTGTTTCTGCTCCCAACTCCGGTTCTACGACATCTAACCGGATCAGCTTCTTTGGATATGTCCATTCCAGCAGTGGCGAGGTCATAAATGTAGTTACCAATGCCATAATTACCAGCATGGTAAATATTAAGGGCGAAATTACCCCTAACTCTAGACCAATATTTAGTACAATCAGTTCGGTTAAGCCACGAGTATTCATTAACCAACCGAGTGCCGAGGCTTCCCGCTTACTAATGCCACTGACACGGGCTGCTACATAAGTACCAACATATTTACCTGCGATCGCCACTCCTAAAATCAACGCACACAAAAGCCACAATTCTGGACGGTTGAGCAAGCCAATCTGCGTCTTTAAACCACTGTAGGCAAAAAATATTGGCAGCAAGAAGATTAAAACAAAGTCTTCGGTTTTTACTGCCAATTCCCGCACTAGATCTTCATTTTTGGGCATGGCTGCTCCCAGTAAAAATGCCCCAAAAATTAAGTGAATACCAATTAGTTCGGTGATTAATGCCGACGCAACCACGCCCATATAAATCCCAGCGAGCAGCAATTGGCTGAGTCGTCCCGCACGGAGGTAGTGTTTGGCAAGGCGCTGGAGGAACCAACGTCCCACCGTCAACATCAAGCCGATGTAAACGATACTGGCGATAATTGTGGGTATAGCACCAGCAAAGTTACCTGTTCTAGCTACTGCGATCGCTACTGCTAACAAACACCAAGCTGTTACATCGTCCACGGCTGCACAAGTTAACGCCAAGGTTCCTAACCGCGTTCCTTGTAAATTGTTTTCAGTAATGATTCGCGCCAACACTGGAAAAGCAGTAATCGACATCGCCGCTCCCAAAAACAAGGCGAAAGCGGTGAATGATACGCTTGCATTGGAAACTAGGGGATAAAGTACCACCGCTAGCAATGTTCCTAGAGAAAACGGCACCAAAATGCTGACATGAGAAGTTAAAACTGCTACTTCTAATTGTCCGCCGAGGTATTTTGGATTTAGTTCTAGCCCAATCAGAAACATAAAAAATATTAGTCCCACCTGAGACAAAACATTTAAAAAAGGAAAAGTTTCTGGTGGAAACAAGGTAACTGCTACATGGGGAGCAACTAAACCAAATAAAGATGGGCCGAGCATAATTCCGGCGACAATCTCACCAATTACCAAAGGTTGCTTAATGGAACGGAATCCTAGCCCTACTAGCCTTGAAAGTCCAATAACAATCAGCACCTCAACCAGAACGAGAATAACTATGTGCATGGTTTCCTCAAAATTAACTATCTGGTTTCTCTTAGATGATTATTTAAAAGACTGAAAAATGTCAAGTTTGTTAGATACAGCCAAGATTAATTTGCCCTTAGTTGTAATGCCAATTACTGAGAAGAGGCAGTTACAGAGGTGAAAACTTAATTCTGATGATTGGAGAAGCTAAATTTAGAATAACTTCCGAATTAACAACACAAAAAAATAAATAATTGGTATTGACTTCGTAGTAGTATTTAAAATCTAGTACAAACAAGTTAGCCGTTATAGCTTAGAGTGAAAACAGATAATTTTACCCAACTCTGATGTAATTAATATCAGTGAATTGGTACTGAATTTTATATTTAAATTTGCTTAGGCAGAAGATTTATCATAGCTTGTACCGTGCAATAAAAATGCAATCAGGGGTGATGCCATGAGTGTAGTAATCACTGCCATAATCACCATTATAGTGAATAAAGTTGGGGTAATTATACCTTGTTCAAGACCAATATTGAGGATGATTAACTCCATTAAACCGCGAGCATTCATTAGAGCGCCGATAGTTGCAGACTCACGCCAATTTTCACCAGCTAATTTTGCAGCCAACATACAAGCAACACCTTTGCCAAGAATTGCGATCGCAATAATTAAGAGTGTAACTCCCCATAAAGTAGGTGTGTTTACTAATCCAATTTGAGTGTTTAGTCCAGAGAAGACAAAAAATATCGGTAGCAAAAAAGAAGTAGTTAAAAACTCAGTATATTGGCGAATTTGTTGGGCGAATTCTCCTCGTGGTGTTACTGCTCCCAGCACAAAAGCACCGAATATTGCATAGATACCTGTAATATCAGTAAACCACGCACAAAACATCAAAATTATCAACATCAAAGTTAGAGTTTGTCTATTCACACCTGCATCGCGTTTTGTCATGCGTGTGAACACTCTCAATAGAGGTTGACCAAGAAAAATTGCAAATAATATGTAGCAAATGCCACCACCAATTGCTAATATGGCAATGCTCAGAGAATTTTTCACGCTAGCAAGGACGATCGCTAGCAAACACCAAGCAACTCCATCATCTACCGATGCTGCACCTAAAGCCAATGTACCAAAGCGGGTTTGTGCAAGACCGCGTTCGTAAAGAATACGAGCTAACATCGGAAATGCTGTAATAGTCATCGACGCACCCAGATACAAAGCGGCTGACCAAGATGTTACCTTTGGTTGAAAGAAATCGCCATTTTGATAAAACCAAAAAGATGCGATCGCTCCTAAAATAAAAGGAGTAAAAATTCCAGCAGCAGATAGCAAACTTGCACTTTTGATATGATGTTTTAAGAGTTTTGTGTTGAACTCTAAACCAATCAAAAACATATAAATTACCAACCCAATCTGGCTGATAGCATATAAAATCGACATCGACGGATTGGGTATTTTAAGTCCGACAGCAGTGATGATTGGAAGCTTAGGAAAAAGCCATTGCTGAAAATCCGGTGCAATCAATCCCAAAAGTGATGGCCCTAGCATTACGCCTGCAATCATTTCGCAAACAACATCGGTTTGACCAAGATAACGCCGTCCTAAAATCGTCACGATGCGACAAGTAGCTAAGATAATTGTGAGTTGCAAAAATAGCTGAATAATTAGATCAAAATTTGACATTGCACTTCCTTAATTTGCGTTTCTGCATTGAAAAATCTCCCTAAACTCCAAAGCTTATGCGGTTTTCTCTTGTACATGACTACTACATCAGCACAAACGCCAATTTTGTAGAATATACATAAAATAGCTATTTTTAATTTGGTGAGATACAAAAAGCAATACATTGAAAACCTTTCCAAAGTTGTAGTAATTGCCTTTTTGTTCGTAAAAACGCATACAAATGTACGTTAATACAAGATATTGCATCTAAACTTAAACCGCCAGATATGAGTCAATTTTTACAATCCGATGAATTTGCATATAGGATTACTATTTGATTTTTGAACAAAATTAGGTATTGTAGAGGAGCCAGTGCGTTGCGGTGAATCCAGCGCTGTAGGCGGGTTTCCCAACCTAAGCGACTAGTTTTCCCGAAGGGATGTTCCCTCCGTTGTAGCAATTGACGTTGTGTTAGAGGTTGTTTGAAAAGTCATTATTCATGTATCAAATATTTGCTACACGAATGTGTGTATCCGTTCTTCTCTGCGAGATGCTGCGCGAATGCAGTTTGTTTATAACTCTGCGTAAGTCCGAAACAAATAAGTCGATGCATTTATATAACAAGCTGATGCATTGTCATAAGAGGTCAATATACTTGTGTGTACACCATATCCAATACACTTGGGTTAAGTGCAGTCTTAACGATCAGTCTTTAAGTGGACACAATATTACAACCACTCACCACCCCGAAAACGCCAACGGAGGAACATAATTCGCATCAGGCTTTGTGAACTAATAAAAACTGCTAGCCACACGACACTATAGTGGAATAAAAAAACTGCTAAAGGTAATTCTTCTTTAGGTAAAGGTATTGGTAAAAAGCCAAACAGTTTTACTCCACAGAACACAAATGCTAATTCCCATATCCCAGCTAAAAGTTGATAAGCTGCGGGCCAATCCCTATCCCATCGGGATTTCTGAAGATGGTTATAAAGCACATCCCAACCTAAGCCAAAGACGGCGACATAACCAAGTATGCAAAAATAAACCGAGTTAGCGCCAGGGCCAATCAAACCCAGCGCAAAAGGCAAAGATACAAGTACGCCGACAGTTAGAATTAATAATAATCGAGTTTGCCAACGACCAAATAAAGTTGGTGTCATAAGAGTGATGAGTTAAGAGTTAAGAGATGCGATTAATCGCGTCTACACAGGAGTTAGAATTAATGAAAAAGAGAGAAGTTAGAGTTTTTATGGATTGATTGTGAAAGAATATTGCATCTACTTTAATTCAAAAATTAGCAAGATTGTAGTACTTTTTGCGAAGATAGCGAATATGAGAATCTAGGCTAACTTCAAAGCACCAACACATCTCTATTATTAGGATGGTTTAAGATGATAATTAAATTGAGAATGGTAAGCTGCATTGGCAAAGCCTACTGAATGTATCGCGTCCCAATCTATCACATCTTCTAACAAAGCTTGATAACCAAGTGTATTGGGATGAAGACCATCTTCACTCAGGCGTTTGAGCCGCCAATTTTCACCGCGTTCCATCCATTGCTCAAAAATATCTAAATAGGGAATCTGCCGTTTGCTGCAAGCAATTCGAGTTGCTTCTTTATAGCGGTATTGATCGGCATGATTATAGTAAAAACAATCTAAAAATGGCATATTGGCTTCATCTACTGGCACCATGCCCACAAATAACACAGGACAGAGTTGTTGTGCTAAATCTAGCAGAGAATCAATTTCTTTTTCAAATAGGGTAAAATCTGTGTAACTTCGACCATCGGGACGCGCCAACCGCGCTGAGTCGTTCACGCCTACGGATAAAATAATCAAGTCGGGGACACGATTTCGCAGTTCACCCCGGTGGCGAAATTCAACTTCTAGTCTTTGGGCTACTTGTTGCGTGCGATCGCCTCTTACCCCTAAATTATAAAGAATATGACCGGCACTATCCGGCAACATCCACCATCGCCGTAGTTGCTCGATCCAGCCTCCTTTTTCTGGATCGCCGAATCCATAAATTAAGCTGTCCCCCAGTGCGACAATCTTCATTGGCTGAAAGTGATTTGGTGGTACAGACAGCTGCATTGAGGAAGAAGCTAGAAATGTGTGCATTTAACAACTATATTTTATATCTTTACAAGATTCTATACATTTCTATACCATAGATGGCTATCTTTAGTGTCTAAGCATCTATGAGGTTTCTACTGGTTGATATAGTTGCAAGGTTAATATCATCGCAGTTGAGCCTCAAGTGTCGAGTTTGGAACTCAAAACGACAGGGGCGATCGCACCATGTTTTCTTTTTGAGGACTTATGCAAAATATCTCTCAAACTCTTATATTCTCCGTGTTCTCTGCGGTAGTCTGCGGCAAGCCACTTTACGTCTATTTTATTCCCTAACTCGTGCGTAAATTCTATTTATTTTAAGTGAAAATAAGTGATATTTTGGACATGCTATGCCTAGATAGTTTGCCAACTGAGTATGACAAACCACACGATTTTTTGGCAATTTATGAGTCCTGAAGGTGCTGGACAAACATTGGGAGCGATCGCTTAAGAAATTAACCAAACTTTTAACTTTTGGCAGTTTTGATTTAAAAAACAGTTTAACGCAGCAGGTGCCGCTCGCTTGGGTAGTGGTTAGGTTTGGCTGGTCGCAATCCTCAAGTCTGCGTTAGCAACAATCCTAATAATCTCCCCTTGCATCTTCATGTAGCTATGAATCCACGGATGTAATGGATGCAATGCAGTCGTGAAATGTGGTTCGCACCTTTATCAGTAGGAATAGAGTTGCAAATATTACTTTAATTCAGGGTGCGAGCGCATTCTTTGAGGAATTTCCTGGAGGTGAAGAGAAGCCAATCAGAAATGTAAAGTTATGTAAAATAAATTAACAAACATAACAATAATTTGTAATAAATAATGATGCGGCAGCATTGTATAAAGAGAACTTGGAAGTAAAAAACAACATCTTAATCAGGTTTTCCAGTCATTCACAGAAGTTTTAAGTTTTTTAACAAAAGTTTTAATCTGAAAGCCTGGAGATCGTAAACTTATTTCTTGGATGTCTGTTTTAAACCTTTCGGAACTCGTCAGGCAGTGCTGACATCAAAAAAAGCTGAACCATTCAGTTTTGAGTCCAATTAATTCTTAACCGAGCAAAGTAGGAGATTTAAGGCAATGGTTTTAGATGCATTTGCAAAAGTAGTTTCCCAAGCTGATACACGTGGGGAATACCTCTCCGATGCACAATTGGATGCATTGAGCGAACTAGTCAAAGATGGTAACAAGCGTGCAGATGCTGTTAACCGCATTACCAGCAATGCTTCCGCTCTAGTTGCTGCTGCGGCTCGTGATTTGTGGGCAGAACAACCCCAATTGATCACTCCCGGTGGTAATGCTTACACCAGCCGTCGCGCTGCTGCTTGCATCAGAGACTTGGACATCATTCTTCGCTACATCACCTACGCAATCTTTGCTGGCGATTCCAGCGTTCTAGATGACCGTGCCCTTAACGGCTTGCGTGAAACCTACTTGGCATTGGGAACCCCTGGAGCTTCAGTTGCTGTTGGTATTCAAAAGCTGAAAGCAGCTTCCCTAGCAATTGTTAACGACACAAACAACATCACCAGAGGCGATTGCAGCGCTTTAGCGTCTGAAATAGCTAGCTATTTTGATCGTGCTGCTTCAGCAGTAGCTTAAGGCAGATACTGCTGCTATTGACTGAGATAATTGTCCATTAGGACAAAACAAAATTTCAACCAAAAGTTTGTAAAAGGGAAATACCAAAATGACAAAAACACCTCTAACGGAAGCAATTGCATCAGCAGACTCTCAAGGTCGCTACCTCAGCAGCACCGAAATTCAAGTTGCTTTTGGTCGCTTCCGTCAAGCGCCAGCTAGCTTACAAGCAGCAAAAGCATTAAGTGCTAATGCTCAACGCTTGACCGAAGGTGCTGCTCAAGCAGTATATAACAAGTTCCCTTACACCACTCAACAACAAGGCCCTAACTTCGCGTCTGATTCACGCGGTAAAGGCAAGTGCGTTCGTGATGTCGGCTACTACTTGCGGATTATCACTTATGCATTAGTTGTTGGTGGCACAGGCCCCTTGGATGATTTCTTGATTTCTGGCTTGGCTGAAATCAACCGGACTTTTGACCTATCTCCTAGCTGGTACATTGAAGCTCTCAAGTACATCAAAGCTAACCACGGTCTAAGCGGCGACCCAGCTGTTGAAGCAAATTCCTACATCGACTATGTAATCAATACTCTAAGCTAGAGTGTTTCTTTAGCCCGGAGAGGAAATCAGCTCTTATGACAAGTGATGTTCTATGAGTTGCTTACCTCTCCGGGCAGTTTTATTTTCAAAAGACTGTTAAAAGACTAGAAAAAATTTTTCTAAAAAGTTTTCAGTTTTGCAGTTAAAACTGAGGAGGTTTAAAGATGGCAGCTTTGGGACAAGCAGCAAGGTTAGGGATTGGAGCATTTGAAAACTCAGGACAGGTAGAACTACGTCCCGATAGAACTGAAGAAGATGTAGCAGTAGTTATCCGGGCAGCTTACCGTCAAGTTTTGGGTAATGCATACCTCCTAGAAGGAGAGCGTCTGGAGAGTGCCGAATCACTTTTGCAGCAAGGCTTAATCTCAGTTCGCGGATTTGTGCAAGCCATTGCTCAATCGGAACTTTATCGAGATAAGTTTTTTTACTCCAACTCACAAACTCGGTTTATCGAGTTAAATTATAAGCATTTATTGGGGCGTGCCCCAGAAGATGAGTCAGAGATTTCATTCCATGTTGAGCTTTACAACTCACAAGGTTACGAAGCTGAAATTAACTCTTACATTGACTCATTAGAATATCAAGAAAGTTTTGGCGAAAATGTTGTGCCCTACTATCGAGGCTTTAAGAGTCAAGTAGGACAGAAAAATGTTGGATATAGCCGACTGTTCCAACTGTATCGGGGTTATGCCAATAGCGATCGCGCCCAAGGACAAAAACAAGGACGGCTAACCTGGGAAGTCGCTAAAAATCTAGCTTCACCCATTTATCCAGTCTCTGCTGGAGCCTTAACCGGCCTCTCTACAGGTGGTCGTGGAGAAACATACCGCATCAGAGTGCTACAAGCAGCTTCCCCAAATTCAACTGTAGTAAGACGTGGGACTGCGGAATTAATCGTACCCTACGAGCAACTTTCTAGTAAATTGCAGCAGTTGAATCGTAAGGGCAGTAGAGTTATTAGCATTACTGCCGTATAAATTAGGACTGGGGACTGGGGACTGGGGGCTGGGGACTGGGGATTAGGGAGTGGGAAAGAGTTTTTCCAATACCTAGTAGCCTATCCCTAATCCCCAGTCCCCAATTAGTAATTACAAAAGGAAAATCACCAATGGCTATTACAACAGCAGCGTCCCGTCTAGGAACGGAACCTTTTAGCGACCAATCTCCTGTAGAATTGCGTCCCAATGCAACTAAAGAAGATATAGAGAGAGTAATTGCTGCCGTCTATCGTCAGGTGTTGGGTAACAACTATATATTGGCATCTGACCGCCTCGAAAGTGCTGAATCTATTCTGCGTGATGGAAAAAATACAGTACAAGAATTTGTGCGCCAAGTTGCTAAATCAGAACTGTACAAAACCAAGTTCTTTTACGACAATTTCCAAACTCGCGTTATCGAACTGAACTATAAACATCTGTTGGGTCGTGCCCCTTATGATGAGTCTGATGTGGTTTTTCACTTGGACTTGTACCAAACTAAGGGATATGAAGCCGACATCGATTCTTACATTGATTCACCAGAGTATCAATCTAGCTTTGGTGAAAATATAGTTCCTTACTATCGTGGCTTTAACACCCAAACAGGACAGAAAACTGTAGGATTTAGCCGGATATTCCAACTTTATCGCGGCTATGCCAGTAGCGATACTTCCCAACTCAAAGGCAAGTCTTCCCGCCTTGCTAGCGAACTAGGTCGCAATAGTGCATCTATCGTTGTTCCTCCATCTGGTGCTTCTTCTGGTTTTTCATACGTTGCTTCCGAAAAAGGTGTTACCCCCAACAGTACCTTTGGTGGTGCGGGAACATTTGGTAAAGAAGGCAGACTTTACCGCATTGAAGTCGCAGGCGTTTTTGGTGCTGGATATCCTAGCACCCGCCGGGTCAATCAAGCTGTGGTAATCCCTTATGAAGAACTATCTAGTTACTTCCAGAGAGTGGTAAAACAAGGTGGTAAAATAGCTAGTGTGAAACCCCTTTAGTGTCATTTGTCAATAGTCATTAGTCATTGATTAATGACTGTTGAAAATTTGAAATTTAAAATTTGGAAGTGATTTATGCTTGGACAAATTAGTGGTAGAACTAGTAGTCGTAGCTTCCGGTATGAAGTTGTAGGTTTACGCCAAAGCGAAGAAACCGAAAAAACCAACTATCCAATTCGTTCTAGTGGTAGTGTATTTATCACAGTGCCTGAAAACCGGATGAATCAGGAAATGCAGCGAATTACTCGCTTAGGTGGCAAAATAGTCAGCATTCAACCATTGAACGCTGAGGTGAAAACAGATAGCGAACAAAGCGATCCTCCTTCTTCCTAATGAATTCCAGTCCAGAGAAATTTGAAGATTTATCAGCGACAGGTGATGTTGACGGTGGATCTTTAACAGTAGAACAAGCGCTCGCTAATCTTGAAAGTGCCGATTTAGGCTTGCGCTTTTATGCTGCTTGGTGGTTGGGTAGGTTTCGCATAAGTGAACCAGCTGCGGTTACAGGGCTAATTAAAGCTTTAGAGGATGAAGCCGACAGGACACCAGAAGGCGGATATCCTCTACGACGGAACGCAGCTAGAGCCTTGGGAAAACTAGGCGATCGCCAAGCAGTATCACCTTTAATTACGTGTTTAGACTGCTCAGATTTCTATGTACGGGAAGCAGCAGCACAATCCTTAGAAATGTTAGGCGATTCAGTTTGTATTCCTGGCCTAATCAAGCTATTAACAGTAGGTTTGCAAGGAGAGCAGCTTGTCATACAGCAACCTGATTTATCTCAACCCTACGAGGCCATTTTAGAAGCCTTGGGAACCTTGAGGGCAACTGAAGTTATCCCTTTGGTAAAGCCATTTTTAGAGCATCCAATTGAATTGGTACAGTATGCTGCCGCACGAGTGATGTATCAATTAACCCAAGAACTAGCTTATGGGCAAAGGTTAGTAAAGGCTTTGGCGGGTGAAAGATTGCAATTGCGTCGAGCAGTATTAGCAGATTTGGGAGCCATTGGATATCTACCCGCAGCAGATGCGATCGCACAGACTCTTGCTGAAAATAGCCTCAAGCTGATTTCTCTCAAAGGATTATTAGAACATCAAGTCAATCACACTACACCAAGCACTTTGTCAGAAGGTGCGATTAAAGTGATTAATTTGATGGACTCGCTATTGTAGTCATAAATTCTAAATAATAAGTTCTTATTAATACGTAACAAAAAATGCTTCCTATATATAAACCCCCAACCCAACTGCAAAATCAGGGTTAGGGGTTTATGTATGATGTCACCTACGGATAACTTAAGCTACAATTAGCTGACGGCTAATTACTCATGAGAAATTGTTATGAATAACAACGATCTTGCCCAAATACTGATCCGTGCTGTAGAAGAAGCAGACTCTTCAGAACGCTTAGTAGACGCAGTTCAAGAGTTAGCAGCAGCACATATAGAGGAATCTGTTCCTACTCTGATTGCAGCTTTGGGCTACAACAATCCAGGGGCGGCGGTGGCGGCAGTAGATGGACTAATTGCGATCGGGGAAGCCGCAGTATCGCCACTATTGGAACTAATTGATGATTACAACTATGGCGCTAGAGCTTGGGCACTTCGCGCTTTAGCGGGAATTGGCGATGTTCGAGCGCTGGATACCTTATTCGAGGCAGCAAAAACCGATTTTTCCTTGAGTGTGCGGCGGGCAGCGGCTAGAGGATTAGGTACTTTGCGCTGGCATCAATTACCACCTGAGAAAGTAGAATCTGTTCAGACTCAGGTATTAGAGGCGCTATTATTAATTTCTCAAGATCCAGAATGGGTAGTGCGCTATGCAGCAGTGACGAGTTTAGAAACATTGGCTATTGCCACAGCAGCCACTTTACCAGATCAAACATCACGAATTACCAATCAACTTCAGCAAATGTTCGATACAGACGTTGATCTTGGAGTTTGTACCCGTGTCAAGTTTGCACAGGAAAAAATTCAGCAGCAACAACATCAACAAGAAGTCTTTGCACCAAAAAGAAAGCTACAAGAAACTGAAGTTGAAGTGCCTCATCGTGGTGGTGGTAGGCGTTAAGCAATTCAAAAATTATCTTAGAGATGACCTACATTGCTAAGCTGTCGTGCCTACAAGTTGCCTCATAATCTTTTAGGTAAAACCTGTAAACCCTCTCCTCTGCCCCTCTGCTCCCCTATGGTCAGCACGTATTCCTTGAGGTTAACCCAGTTGGGGAATTTTTCTGGATGGAAATATATTCACCACACTATCCTATTTCAAGTGCGATCGCTGAAATTTTGCTGACTAATAAAAATTAGGGTATTGGCAATTGGTAAAATTATTTCCTATTTTCTTATCTCTCACCTTGCAAGTTCTCCGTTGGAGTACTCGCAGAATAGCCGAAAAAGGTGCGTCTATATCCCCTACCTCTTTTAATATTTGGTAGTGGGATTTTCTTGTGAATGGCTTTCAATTTTTTTGGAATTGGATGCACCTTTTTTTATTTGCTTCAGTTATTTGAACTCAGGAATCATGTTTTAATCAAAAGTGTCAAGATTTTAGGTAATTATAATGGACGAAATTGTTAAAAAAGTGGCTGGTCTTGGTCTTCCTGGCGTAATTCTGGTGATTATAACAGCCGCATCTGGGGGTAGTTCCGCCGCCGTTGCTGCTACTCTCACAACGTTAGGAGGGCCGTTTGGCATCGTAGGAGCTATAGCCTTGTTTGGTCTAATAACCGTTGTGGGGGATATTGTAGCGGGATATGGAATTGAAGTTATTCTTAAGGCCATCTATGCAGAACGTAGCAAAACCGAATCTGTGAATTTTCTGATCGATGAAGTTAAAGATTTACCCATTACAGAGGATCTAAAACTCAAACTAAAAAATCAACTTTGCCAGGAAATGCTTACTGATTATAAAGAGGTTCAGACCCCAGAACCATTTGAAATCGTCGTGATGATAGTTCGATTTCAATGGCATTAAGTTAAGCGATTATTTAACTCAAATAAGAACCACTATATTTTTAAGATATGCAAGCTCAAGTTTTTCGCGAACGGCCCTCAGAGGATGTTTGAAAAGTCCTCTTGTCGGTATTAAAAGTTCTAGATTCCCCTAAATCTCCCTTTTTAAGGGGAACTTTGATTCTTCCCCCTTTTTAAGGGGGGTTAGGGGAGATCAATAAGTGCCTAAAATCACAGCCAAAGACTTTTCAAACAACCTCTAAGACTTTTAAAACATCCTCTTAGTTCAACAATTTTCATCAAAAACCATATCTTTAACCAACGACTGAATTTCTGCCTGGATATTGCCACGGGCACAGGGTTCGGCGAACTCTGACATTAAAGGCGTAAAGTAGATATGCGATCGCTGTAAAAATCGTTCTAAAACCTGCTGACGACCTGTGATATAGTCCTTCTCTAGAAGCCAGTCATATTCCTGGCGAATGGCATGGGCGTATTCTAAATAATCCACTGAGTTAGCAGCCAAAATCGCTAAATCTGCATCAAGTAGAACTTGGCTATCATAGTCATTCAGCGCAGCTTGGTGATTTTTAGTGTTTAAAATGAGACGGGTGACAGTAGTTATAATACTTTCTGGAATACCTAAATTACTTAGCAATTCAAAAGCATAGTGTGCGCTTCGTTCTTCATTATCTTGAGCTTTGGTATCATACATTACATCGTGAAACCAGGTAGCTAGTTGAACAGCAGCTAGGTTATTGGTGTAGCCTTGCAAAATCTGAACTGTGCTGAGGACGCGATCGATGTGTTTCAGTGTATGGTAGTAGCGATCGGGGGTAGAGTAAGCTTCAACCAAGGAATTAAAGGCTTTTTCAGCCGCTATCTGGTCAACACCAAAGGGTTTGAGTGTGTGTTGCCAGTTAGAAAATAAAATATCCATAAAGTTTTCTGTAGGCATAGAGTGAGTATACCCATTCTCAGTATTGGAAAAAACAACTACATTCTCTTCAAACAACAGATAGAAGATGTAATAAAGGAAGAAGTAAGGCAAAAAAGAGGGAAATCTTCCATTTTTCCCAATTATCCATGTCTCGAAAAACTCTGATGATTAAAACTAGAGACATTGGATTGCAACGTCTCTAAATACATAAATCAATACCAAAATCCTTAACTGAACTGTATTGGATTAAAAGCCACTACTTATAATTCTCTAACTGTCAGACTTAAATTTCTCCTTTGCAAACCACTAAATATGGTGACAGCTAAATGAAAGAGTCAAAATAGAAGACACAGGCTTTGTACAAAAAGCCTTGTCTAGATTAACGGAGTTTATTATCAGTGGTATTACAAATAGAAACAAGTACCTACGAAGCTAAAACCCAAGAAATTGCTAAACAACTTCTCGCAGCAACCCAAGAAAATCGTTCGTTTTTTTCTTCCCTGCGCGATCAAATGCGCTGGGATGATAAATTACTAGCTTGGGCGATGAGTAATCCTGGGTTGCGGGTACAACTATTTCGCTTTATAGATACGCTACCTGCTTTGCACAGTAAATCAGAAATCGCTTCACATTTACAAGAATATTTAGGCGATGAGTCTGTAGAATTACCGGTAGCTTTGAAGGGAATGCTAAACTTTGCTAATCCCGACTCGATGCCGGGACAAGTTGCTGCTACAACTGTTGGTACAGCTGTTGAGACTCTTGCTCATAAATATATTTCTGGGGAAAATATTAAACAAGTCATCAAAACAGTTGAAAGATTGCGAAAAGAAAAAATGGCTTTCACCATTGATTTACTTGGTGAAGCGGTAATTACCGAAGCTGAAGCGCAGTCTTATCTGGAACGCTATCTAGAATTAATGCAACAATTGGTAGAAGCATCGAAGAATTGGGCAGCTATCCCGGCTATTGATGAGGCTGATGGCGAAGCAATCCCAAAAGTTCAGGTTTCTGTTAAATTAACGGCGTTTTATTCTCAATTTGACCCTTTAGATGCTAAAGGTAGTGAGGAGAGAGTTAGCGATCGCATTCGTACTCTCTTACGTCGTGCTAAAGAGTTGGGCGCAGCTGTGCATTTTGATATGGAACAGTATGCTTATAAGGATATAACTCTCAGCATCCTGAAAAAACTCTTACTAGAAGAAGAATTTCGGCAACGCACAGATATTGGTATGACAATTCAAGCATATCTGCGTGATAGCCAGAAAGATGCCAAAAACATAATTTCTTGGTTGAAAGAACGCGGTTATCCCTTAACAATCCGCTTGGTGAAAGGTGCATATTGGGATCAAGAAACTATCAAAGCAGCCCAGAAGCATTGGAAACAGCCAGTTTACAACGATAAAGCGGCAACTGATGCTAACTTTGAAACCATCACTCAGTTATTGCTAGAAAATCATCAATATGTGTATTCTGCCATTGGTAGCCATAATGTGCGATCGCACTCTCGCGCCATAGCTATAGCTGAAAGTTTAAATGTCCCCCGCCGTCGCTTTGAATTACAAGTCCTCTACGGCATGGGTGATAAAGTTGCAAAAGCTTTGGTTGACAAGGGTTATCGAGTCAGAGTTTACTGTCCCTACGGTGAATTATTACCGGGGATGGCGTATTTAATTCGCCGATTGTTAGAAAATACAGCTAATAGCTCATTTTTACGGCAAAATCTCGAAAATCGACCAATTGAAGAGTTATTAGCGCCGCCATTTGTCAAAGAAGAAAAATCTTTAATTCCTAACTCTCATTTCCTTGGTGCTGCTGATACAGATTATGCAGTGGAAGAGATAAGAACGAAAGTGGCGCAAGCTTTCCAAAGCGTTCGTCAACAATTGGGTAAAACTTATTTGCCGTTAATTAATGGGGAATATGTGAATCCGCCGGAATTTGTTGATTCTCTCAATCCTTCTAATTTCAGTCAAGTAGTTGGTAAAGTTGGGTTGATTAGCCTTGAACAAGCCGAACAGGCGATGCAAGCAGCCAAAGCAGCGTTTCCTGAATGGAGGAAAACACCCGCGAAACAACGCGCTGATATTTTGCGAAAAGCGGGTGATTTGATGGAACTCCGCCGCGCCGAACTTTCAGCTTGGATAGTTTTGGAAGTTGGAAAACCAGTCAAGGAAGCCGATGGAGAGGTTTCGGAAGCGATAGACTTTTGTCGGTACTACGCTGATGAGATAGAACGGCTAGATAAAGGTGTTAATTATGACCTTGCCGGAGAAACTAATCGTTATATCTACTATCCACGGGGAATTGTTGTAGTAATTTCTCCCTGGAATTTTCCCCTGGCGATCGCATGTGGAATGACGGTTGCTGCTTTAGTTTCAGGGAATTGTACTCTTCTTAAACCTGCTGAAACATCTTCTGTAATTGCAGCCAAACTCACAGAAATCTTGGTAGATGCTGGTTTTCCTAAAGGTGTATTTCAATACGTGCCTGGAAAGGGTTCGCAAGTCGGAGCTTATTTGGTAAATCATCCAGAGACTCATGTAATTGCTTTTACTGGTTCTCAAGAAGTAGGCTGTAGAATTTACGCAGAAGCGGCTACTTTGAAACCCGGACAAAAGCACATGAAACGGGTAATTGCTGAAATGGGTGGCAAGAATGCGATTATTGTCGATGAAAGTGCTGATTTAGACCAAGCAGTTGTAGGGGTGGTGCAGTCGGCATTTGGTTATAGCGGACAAAAATGTTCTGCTGCTTCTAGAGTGATTGTGCTGGAACCGATTTATGAAGCCTTTGTGCAACGATTGGTAGAAGCAACAAAATCCTTGAATATTGGGGAAGCAGAGTTACCTAGTACCCAAGTTGGGCCGGTAATTGATGCTAATGCCCGCGATCGCATCCGCGAGTATATTGAGAAGGGTAAGGCAGAAGCACAATTAGCTTTGGAATTACCAGCACCCGAACAAGGATATTTTATCGGGCCTGTGATTTTTAGTGAAGTCTCGCCAAATGCGGTAATTTCGCAGGAAGAGATTTTTGGCCCTGTGCTAGCAGTAATTCGGGTGAAAGATTTCCAGGAAGCGTTAGCAGTCGCCAACGGGACAAACTACGCTTTAACTGGAGGACTTTATTCTAGAACACCTTCGCACATTCACCAGGCGCAGACAGAATTTGAAGTTGGGAATTTGTACATTAACCGCAATATTACCGGAGCGATCGTTGGGCGACAACCCTTTGGTGGATTCAAACTTTCTGGAGTAGGTTCTAAAGCAGGCGGCCCTGATTACCTCCTGCAATTCTTGGAACCACGTGCAGTAACAGAAAATATTCAGCGCCAAGGTTTTGCACCAATTGAAGGTGCAGATTAAACAATTCATAGTTCGTAATAACGCTCTCTATGAGATACTTGCTTCCGCCTTCGCGGAGTGTCTCATAGAGAAGGGGTACACAGACTCGTTACCGCTATGCTAACGTAATCATGTTTTGTGACGGGGATTTCAACCCCTATGGAATTACGAATTACATAAGCGTAGCGGTAGCGATAACAATACATTGAGTGTCATTTTAATAACGTACAATTCTTATTTAAGGGCTTTCCAAGAAAGAAATTATCCATTTTGTGGGATGGGCATCTTGCCCGTCCCCAATATTAGGACGGGCAAGATGCCCATCCCACAAGAAAATTTGGGATATTTTTTTATTTGGAAGTCCCTAACTTGGAAGACACACGTCTAGCGACACCGAATAGCCCGTCGGAAACATCGCTTTGAGTCTTGGAAACTAAACCAAACGAGAAATGCTGATTTTTTCGTTGGTTCTTAACGTTGATTGCGATCAAGAATAATTTAGATGCGTTTGCCCTAGTAACTCTACTACTCAATTACTATGCAGATTATCAATTAAACTTCATTTTTTTCATTTTCCAAGATTTTATCTCTATTGACGAATTCTTCAAATAAAACAAAAAATTTATCAAAAGCTTTTATATCGTCGGATGAGAATAAAATAATTATTTTTTCCCATGATTGGTTTGATTTAAGATTAGCTGATCGCCAAACCTTAAACACCTTACCGCGACTATGAGGTGAGATCTGCCAACCTATTTCTGATTCTCCGTCATCCAGGTGACTACGGATGAAGTTGCTTGATACCAAATACTACTTATTGATTATTGTAAATATTTTAACTCTATAAAGTTTGCGAGTAAATTCGGTGATTGGCTTGACATAGCTAGTGGCAGTAGTAAAATCTACTTTAAGTAACGCAAAAATTACTTAAAAATCAGATGGCAATTAAGTTATTCAATAGTCACAAATGTTACAATAGCTGAATCCTAATATTCAGTATCTCCCGGAGAGCGCTATTCCGGGTTAGGATAGATGACTAGCGATGCCTTGATTAGATATCGATATTGAATTGTTGAAATTTTATGGGCAATAGTCCACCAGATGGCAGTATCAACCTCCTCTGAGCTGGCGAGGCAGTCTCCCAGCGCGGGGGAGACTTAGGAGATATATCTCATGCTCACACAAGATATTCGTGATTTGCTGACTGATACTACCGATTTGAACCAGTTGAAATGGGATTTAAATCGCTTGCAACCTGTGGATGTAGGAGATTACATTACACAATTACCTGAGAAAGAACGCGCGATCGCATTCCGTTTACTCAACAAAGCTCAGGCAATTGATGTATTTGAATATCTGCCCACAGAGGTGCAGGAAGAACTAATTAATTCACTTCATGATGTTCAGGTAGTGCAACTTGTAGAAGCCATGAGTCCCGACGAACGGGCAGAATTGTTTGATGAACTACCTGCTGGGGTAATAAAACGGCTATTGCAAGAACTCAGTCCAGAGCAAAGGCAAGCAACAGCAACGATTCTCGGCTATCCAGAGGGTACTGCTGGGCGGGTGATGACAACCGAATATGTTCGCTTGCGACAAGGTTTGACTGTAGGTGAAGCCCTAAGTAAAATCCGCCGTCAGGATGAAGATAAAGAGTCGATTTACTACGCATACGTCACCGATGATAATCGGACGTTGGTAAGAGTAGTTTCACTGCGCCAGTTGCTGTTTACCTTTCCCGATGTTTTCATCAAGGATATTTCTAGCGATCGCGTCATCAAAGTTAGAACCGAAACCCCTCAAGAAGAAGTGGCGCGAATCATGCAGCGCTACGACTTAATCGCTATCCCCGTAGTTGATCGCGAAGACCGATTGGTTGGCATCGTCACCATTGATGATGTCATGGATATTTTGGAAGAGGAAGCCACAGAAGATATCCAAAAACTCGCGGGTGTGAGTGGTGATGAAGCAGTTTTATCCTCTCCTCTACTCACCATTCGCAACCGCTTACCTTGGCTGTTGGGCATTATGGCATTGTATATTGGTGCAGCCAGTGCGATCGCACCTTTTCAATCTGTAATTGCCGCAGTGCCAGTTTTAGCAGTAATCATGCCAATTTTTTCTAATACTGGTGGTACTGTCGGTATTCAATCATTAACGGTAACAATTCGCGGGTTGGGAGTAGGCGAGGTAACACCCAAAGATACCTTGAAAATTCTCCGCAAAGAACTTTTAGCAGGTTTAGGTACAGCCTTAGCTTTAGCCACAACCATGATCCTGCTTTCCTTAATTTGGGCGAGACCCCAAGAGCGATGGGTGGCTTTAATTGCCGGCATGGTCATGGCAACTAATACAATTGTGGCTGTTACACTCGGCACGTTACTGCCAATGGGTTTGGAACGGCTGAAACTTGACCCTGCTTTGGTTAGTGGCCCGTTAGTGACTACAATGCTAGATACAATTGGGTTTTTAACGTTCCTCAGCCTAATTTCTCTAGCTTTAAATGTTTTCCATTTACCAACTTGAAAGGATTGGGCATTGGGCATTGGGCATAGGGCATGGGGCATAGGGCATTGATTATTTCTCCCTCATCTCCCCAAATCCTCAATCCCCAGTCCCCAGTCCCCAGTCCCCAGCCCCCAAATATGCCTACTACTACCTGGAATCGTCATCACATTCTTTCTTTAGCTGACTTCACTACCACTGAATACGATACAGTTTTGCAAACTGCGGCCTCTTTTCAAGAGGTGCTATCGCGGCGGACAAAGAAAGTGCCAACTTTGCAGGGACAGGTGGTAGCGAATTTATTTTTTGAATCTTCTACCCGGACTCGCAGCAGTTTTGAACTGGCGGCGAAACGCTTAAGTGCGGATACGCTAAACTTTGCCGCCGCCACATCTTCCATGACAAAGGGAGAGACAATTCTCGACACAGCGAAGACCTATTTGGCAATGGGAACTGATATTATGGTAGTCCGCCATCGAGAGGCAGGAGTACCAAATGCGATCGCAGCTGAAATGGATCGTTTAGGTGTACGAGTAAGTGTCCTCAATGCTGGTGATGGTCAACACGAGCATCCTTCCCAAGCACTGCTAGATTTATTTACCATAAGTACTCTAATTGACCCCGCTAGTCCCCGACTGGAACTTTTAAAGGGAAAAAAGATTGCCATTGTTGGAGATATTCTCCATTCTCGCGTGGCGCGATCGAATATTTGGAGTTTAGTTGCTAGTGGTGCCGAAGTGCATCTGGCAGCACCACCAACCCTCTTACCCAAACTATTTGCCGAATATATCTGTGAAGAGTTAGGAGTCAAAAGTAATTCGCCCACTCCCCAACTTTTTCTGCATTGGCAGCTAGAACCAGCTTTACAAGATGCCGACTTTGTGATGACTCTACGCCTACAAAAGGAACGGATGACGGCTCATTTGCTGCCAAGTTTGCGAGAATATCATCAGTTATTTGGCATTACACGCACAAAGTTGCAACTTTGTAAACCTAATGTCAAAGTTCTACATCCAGGCCCAGTTAATCGGGGTGTTGAAATTAGTTCTGAATTGATGGATGACCCAGAATTTAGTCTAATTCAATCGCAAGTTACTAGCGGTATCGCCGTTCGGATGGCTCTGCTGTACTTATTAGGCAGTGGCAAGGCTTAATAAACTGAAAAACATTTAAGTTGCATAATCAAATTCAATCAAACTCTTGTGGAGTAGGCATCTTGCCCGCCCAGTCTGTGCAAATTCAATGCAAAACAGTTTAACAAGATAGAACTCAAATTAATCCCATTGGACTAACTTACACAAGAATACCTAATCACATAGAAAATATGTATTCCTCCGATCGCATGAGGACATAGTTCTCAAAATTTGAGACAGTAGAATCATAGAAGTCAAAAATTTAATGACTTTTAGAAGTGTCGGAGGTAAATATGAAAGCAATCTTTTTGACGGCAGCAGCCTTACTCAGCACGCTATCTTTAGCTGCTCCCCTTTCCGTCAAAGCAGAAAACTCCGCCCCTGTTCGGCGCTTGCTGGAAACTAGAGCATGTTCTGGATGTAATCTAACAGGAGCAAACCTAAAAGGCGCTCACCTCATAGGTGTTGACTTAAGAAATGCAAATTTAAAGGGAGCTAATCTCGAAGGTGCTAATTTAGAAGGTGCTGATTTAACGGGCGCAAACTTAAAGTCTGCTAATCTCACAAAAGCATTTGTCAGCGATACTATCTTAAATAACGCTAATCTCACCAACGTTAATTTGAGTAATTCGCGTTTATATAACAGTGACGTAAATGGCGCAATTTTGGCTAATATTGATTTAAGCGGCGCTGATGTATTTAATACTGCCATTAGCATTGGTGGGGAATACTAATGGTGAGTCATGATTTGAAAGTGATGAGTTAAGAGTTAGATTCAACTCCTAACTCTGCACTTTTTAAGCTTTATTCACCAGTAATTGAGAGTTCATTAACCCAGATTTTCGGGCAAACTCCCCCTGGCGTTAACTCAGCTTCTTTTTCTACATAAATAATTGACTTTAAGAGTTCCAAGAAATCGCCAGCTACTGTTGCTGACTCAATACTCGTCTTCACACCCTTATTAACTAGCCAACCATCAAACGGCAGAGAAAAGGAACCTTGCAAGGATTTAACTCCAGCATGGAGAGCTTGTAAATCATCGATAAAAATCACATTTTCCGCAGTTTCTAAACTCAATTCTTCTTCAGGAGTTGCTGTTGTAAAAACGTGATAAAAATTCGGACTAACGCTAACTTTTGCACCAATACTAGCATTACCTGTGGGCTGGGAATTCAACCTTTTGGCAGTACCTGCACTATGAAGAAAGCTTTTTAAAACACCATTTTCAATCAACGAAATTTGACGAGTCGGAGTTCCTTCACCATCAAAAGTTTCTGCCCCTACATTAGCTGGGTGCAGTGCATCGTCATAAACTGAAAGCAGAGGAGAAGCAATTTCCTTACCTAAATCATCAGGAGTTGATAAGCTTTGATTATCCAAAATACTTTGGGCGTTGAATAAATTAGAAAAAGCACCCAACAAACTTAAGAAAGCTTCGGCTGAGAAAACAACTCGATATTTACCAGTCTTAATTTTTTCATAGTTCAAGTGGCTAATAGTTTTATCGGCGGTTTCTTTAATGCAACCATTGATGTCTAGATTATCTAAACTTTGGTTGATTCTATAAGCACCTGCACTGCGAGGTTTTTTTCCTTCTTCTTCAGTTTTGCTGTAAAGATAAACTGATGTTAAGGAGTGGGATTCAGTTCTCACCGCACCGTCGCTATTTAGATAAAACCTGTCAACATCTCTTTGCGATAAACCATTATAAGGCACACCTTTAATTGCTGGATGGGCTGCCAGTAATTCTTTTTCCGCTACCAATAATTTTTCTATGAGTTCAGCAACAGGTGCTTGGTCTGTTTTATCCTGATGTTTATTCGGAATAGGAACAGTAGCTTCAGGACTAAAATCAGGAACATTTTCTTTAACACCAAAAAAACTGGCTTCGTAAGCAGTTTTCAAAGCTAATTCCAGTCCCTTGGGGTCTACATCTGTGGTGCTGGTAACACCCATTGTATTTTCTTCATTCCAGACACGAACAGTAACACCAGAGCGATTTGAAGCTTTGACTTGTTTTGGCTCACCTTGGTCTACTTGCACGCTAGTATCATCTACCGTTGAGCCATAAATGTCGAATTTCTTAATGCCAAGCTTATCAGCATTATCCTTGGCAGAATTTGCAATTTCATTGATATTTGGCATAGTAAATTTTTGATTGTGGATGTTATTGCTTGTATTTCTCTCGGAGAATTATGACTGAAGCAACAGTCAGGCAATTTGTTCTTTGGGATTTTAGATTGAATCCACTAGATAATCAGAGAACTTGAGTATTTTGGATTTTGAATATTAGAATCCAAAATCCAAAATCTAAAACTCTTATCGTCCACCGACGGTAATAGAATCAACCTTGATATGAGGTTGTCCAACTGTGGTGTAAATACTTCCACTCACAGAGCCACAAAAACCTGGCGCAATTTCCAAATCTTGGGAACACATAGAAATTTTGTTCATAATTTCCTTCGCTTCCCCAATCAAAATTGCTCCCTTTAACGGTTTAGTGATTTTGCCATTTTCGATTAAATAAGCTTCATCAACACTAAAGTTAAATTGACCTGTAGCACCAACACTACCGCCACCCATCTTTTTACAGTAAATACCTTTATCAACAGAGGCAAATAATTCATCAGTGCTATATTCGCCAGAATCAATATAAGTATTACGCATCCGGCTAGCAGCAGCAAAGGTATAATTTTGGCGGCGACCACTTCCAGTTCTGGGGTGTCCTGTGCGTGCAGAACCTGTTCTATCGGCTAAGAAGTTTTTGAGAATGCCTTTTTCAATTAATAGAGTTCTTTGAGCAGGCATACCTTCGTCATCCATATCAATTGTCCCGAAAGCGTTTTCAGAGCGCCCTTCATCCCAGGCGGTTAAACTTTCGTGGGCAATTTTTTCGCCTTTTTTGTCAGCAAAGGGAGTGGTATTGCGTTCGATTTGAGTTGTTTCTAGTAAGTGTCCGCAAGCTTCGTGGAAGATTACACCGCCAAAGTGATTGGCCATAATAATCGGGTAAGTACCAGATTCGACGTAATCGGCGTAGAGCATTTTTCCAGCCGATTCTGCGATTTTTTCGGCGGCTTGTTGAGAATCCCAAGTTCTCAAGAAATTGGCATCGCTAGTATTACCCGCGCGATCGCCAATTGAGGTACGATTAGCACCATCAGCACACAATAGGTTGAATCCTACTGACTGGGTGAGGCGAATATCACGGGCAAAAGTCCCATCACTGGCGGCGATTAAAACTTCTTGCCAATCCCGGAAATAGCTAGCACGGCGCGATTGGACGTGGCTAGCTTTTTGCTTCAGATTGGCAGTCCCATCCAGAAGAACTTCTCCCATTTCGCGGATGGAGCTACACACTGGTAGCCATGCATCTTTACCTCTTTTGGTGGCGTAATCTCTCAGTAATTCCAGGTTAATTTCTGGAATGAAAGCTTTAGCAGTAGGTAATTGCAATCCCAGGATAGAAAGACCTTTTTCTAAAGCTGCTTTTAAACCAGAAAATGAAAGGTCATTAGTACTGACGTAGCAATCGGCTTTGCCGCGAAATACTCTGACTCCTGCACCTGTAGACAGACTTGGTGAAATACTAGTGATGGAGTCTTCTTCTGCAAGACAACTAATATAGTTGCGACGCTCTAAAAATAATTCGATAAAATCAGCACCTGCGGCGCGTCCTAATCCCAGGAGAGTAGCCAGGGGGGCTTCCCAGGTTTCATCGAAACGCTCTGGTGTGGAGGAATATTGTAAAGTGGGAAGTTGATTCGAGAGAAGTAGCGTACTTGTAAGCATGGGTAGCCTCGTCTGCTGGCGTAGTTCAGAGATTTGACTGAAAAATCCTGGTGTGTTCAGTCTAACAAATCAGTGAAAGCTACAGCTGGTAGAACAGCAGTGTGGATTTCCCTAACCCCAATACGGTTCGGTTAAGATCCCCACCCCCTTAAAAAGGGGGTAAAAGATGGTTATAAGCCCCCCTTTTTAAAGGGGGTTGGGGGGATCTTCGAGGAATAAACGCCTTAACCGAACCGTATTGTCCCTAACCCTCCTTTAAAAGGCTTGTCAATAAAAAAGCCCGCAAAGGCGGGCTGAGATTTTGAAAGTTCGCACTCTTGAGGATGTCAGGGTAAAATGAGATGCACTTATATGTATTTAATTAGTACTCTTTTCAACGAAGAGAGTCACGAGCTAGGAGATGCTCTATCTATCGACTAACTCCTACTAAATATGTAATTTTTGGCTACAAATACTTAATTTAATCCAGACTATAACCTCTGGTTTATTTACGATTTGCCATTTTGAGTGGAATTCTTGCGATTCCTGGCTCATTTAAAGTCTGACCTAAATTGGCAGTTTGTCCTGTGGATGTAAGATTCTTAAACAGGAGCTTCAATGTTCGAGTAATAGTTTTCAGAATTTTCATTTTGCTAGCAGTTGGCTTTTGGTCGTATCTCAAAACCATTGGAATTTCTGCAATTTTTGGTCTGAGGGGTTTGGCTTTTAGCAGTAAATCTATCATGCAAGCAAATCCACTTTCAGTGAATAGATTGTCGCCATAATACATATCCAGTTTACTAACAAAATTACGGTTATATAACCTGTAACCACAAGTATAGTCTCTGACACCTGGTACACGGGCGGCAATTCTGAACAGCCAGCTTGCTCCATAACTCATTATCTCTCTAAATTTTGATAAACCTATGACTTTAGAGCCTTTGCGGTATCTAGATGCGATCGCAATATCATAGCTACCAGCTATCATTGTTTCATACATCTTGATTAAGAGTTCTGGTGGTTGAGTGTTGTCGCAATCCATTGCGGCTAAAAAATCGCCTTCTTTAGAAATTTCTAAGAAAGTTGTGAAACCTGTTTTAATTGCTTCACCTAAACCAGCATTCTTGGGATGTTGGACTAATTTAAGTACTACCCCCAGTGATTCAGCTTCGTCTGAAGCAGTTTCAGCAGTTGCATCACTACTACCATCATCAACAAGAATCAGTTTTATCTCCATATTAGAGATTTGCTGTAATGTCTGAAACCTTTTGAACAAGGGGCGGATTGATTCTTGCTCGTTGTATGCGGGTAAAAGAACAAAAAGACTCATAAAGACCTCGGATGATTTTTAAAATAAAATACAATTACTCAAATCTCAAGAATTCAGTAATGTTGATTTCTTAAGGAATTCATCGACTTGTCGCACAACTGCATTGTTGTTGACACTATCATTGACCAACTGTGAGGTATTCACGACGAAAAAATCATCGTTTTCGGTACTCACTTTTGGAACAAGGCTTGAATAATCTAAAACTTGTAGTGGCTGCACTTTAATAGCTCGATTTATATGTACTGCTACAATGTCATCTGATTTGAGTTCTGGGAACATCAAACGTATACCCTGGAAAAATACTTGGCGCAATTCATCATCTGGCTGTTTCAGCAACGGGTCAGTGGAAAGGATGTATTTTGGTAGGAATGTCATGTGATATCCTGCTGTCTCCTGCAAAGAAACTAAGTTACTCATACCGATGACTCCGGTAAAAGGAATATTTCTATCGGCAATATTTACTACGTAATAAGGAATTAAAGCTTTGCGAGTAATCAGCACCATGCAAATTACGCCCAGGTATTCTACTGTTTCACCAGTGTCTGAAACTTTTACCAGTTCATTAGCAGCTACTTGCTGCAAAATATTAACTGGGCCAGTAAAGATGACCTTATCAAAATGTTCCTTTTTACCCTGAGATTCCACCCACATTCCACCCCTTGGATGAGGCGCGATGTATTCTACTGCAACCCCTTTGTGGATATAGCCTCCAGCCGCGGAAATTAATTTTTCTATATGGTCAAAAACAGTTTTATAGCCACCGGAAACATAACCAAGTTGTTCTTTATTTAATGAAGAATCGCGCGCTGAAAATAGTCGTTTGATATAAGCCCAAATAAAAACTGCTGATATCCGTTTATAGTTCTCTCCTAATTTGGATAGAAGCAACGGTTTCCAAAGCTTTTCGTATGTACTTTTACCACCGAGTTTTAATAGCCAATCTTCCACCAAAATCTTCTCTAAGCGCCTCCAGTCATTCAGGCGTGAACCATATAGAAGAGTAAAAGCTAATCTGATTTTACCTATAAGTCCAAACAGAGGAAAACGCAAAAATTCTATAGTGTTACTGATAGAATAGAATCTTTGATTGTCGTAGAACCCTGTTAAACTTCGATGCCAACGTAGCTTATCTCCAAGACCAATATCTCTAATAAAATTTATTAAATGAGTATCAGAAGGGAGGATAACGTGATAAAAACGATCCCAAGTAAATAACCCATAATCATGATAGGTGGTAAGTCCACCAAGCTGCTTATTACTATCGAATACGGTTACTCTATGTCCTTGATTTGCAAGACGTTGGGCTAATACTAGTCCAGTTATACCTCCGCCAACGATACCTATATTCATAAATTTAAATTTATATTTTTAGCGATGTTTTCGGAATTTATCTTCAGGGGTTTTTAATATTAATAATCTCAACCATTACTTTTTAGCTATTAGTTTACAACCAGAATTACACCAGTAATGATTATGGAAATTCCTAACCACTGGCTAAACATAACCTGCTCTTTCAGAAGATAGTGAGAAGCAATCGGTACAAGTGCATACATTAATCCTAGAACTGGAAATGCCTGACTCAGAGGAATTGTCCGCAATACATAAAGCCACAATATAGTCATAAATGTATAGCAGATAAACCAAATCAAAAAATAACGAGACAATAAGAGATTTAGGATAGACGCACTTCCTCCTTGAGTAGGGCTAGAAATGTGCAGTCCATATTTTAGTGATACGTTAGCTGTTGTTCCGAATAAAACTACAACCATTAAAAGTAGCCAAGTAATAATGTTCATTTGTAAATATTTTTTGTCAGATTTACTTTTGGTTTTTATATAGATTTTTTAACCGGAATAACGACTAAAAGAACACCCATAAAAATAGTGATTACTCCTGCTATTCGAGTTAGTGTAATTACCTCATTAAAAAAATAGTATGAGCCAAACAGTATACCGACATAATTTAAGCTAGTCAGTGGATAAGCAACACTCAATTTTACAGAACGTAGAGCCAATATCCAATTTACTACTCCCAAGCAATAAACACTAACAGCTAATACTAATTTTTGAATAAATTCCCAAGTAAATAGTCCTTCTTCTGCATGACTCATAGTATTTTTCATCAGCAGTTGCCCAGAAATACTAAATAAAATACTGACAAACAAGATAAAATAAGGAATTATTTTAAAATTTGAAATTTGCGACATAGATTTCATAGTACATTTGCCTTAATCGAGATAGTAGGTATAAACCTGACAGTAAACATCTCGTTATTTTGAACGCTTCTGATTTCGGCTACACCTTCTGTATGATTCGACTTTCACTTCAGTAAATAGACAATAAAACTAGGAAGGCTATGTTGACGTGACTAATATCAAAATGACCATCGAAGCTAATGTCTAAAAGTTAGCAACTAAATACTATGCAGCTTCTAGGAGGGTTGCTGGATTATGTCCAATTCCAATATGAGCGAGAATTATAGAAATCTTCCACACAGTTATGCTTCAAAACTACTTTTAGTGCGATCGCAACATTTATGTCATAGTGAATGCAGACATGGTGCAGGTTCGACATTTCATCACAAAATCGCTCTAGACAAGTTCTAGCCGTCCGCGACATCCGATCTTGAAATTGGATTAGACGCGCATGTTCAACAGATGGAGCTAAACTAATAAAAGTGGATTGCCATAATTTTTGATTAATCCATTCATTAATTTTCATCAGTTGCATCCTGCTGTAGAAATCTTATTAAAGACACGATTGAACTTTTCAAGAAATTAACTTAACTAGATTGATAAATGTTCTCCATTTTCTCCAGAAAAGTTTAATTAACTTATTGACATACCATAGAATTCCTATAGGTTCACATCCATATCTGTAATATCGGCTGGTAACTGAGCCGATTAATAAAAATTTTTACTCAAGTTGAGTGTATATAAATACTCTTTTTAGACATGGGAACAAAACGATTAACAAAAGTCTGCTTGGCTGCGAAAATCATAGATAGATGAATCTAGTCTATGGTAGCTAGCTTTACAGGGTTCTGAGGAATTTTAGTAAATGTCCAAATGGAGTATTTGAGACTAATAGCTAATGTCAACTAACGTTTGGCAATCAACTCGCTGTTTACGTTGGTTTAAGCAGATTTGAAATGTCTTTCCATTATTGTAATATTAGTGTTGCTGAATTGTTCTTAACTATATGTAATTTTAACTAGAGTTTTACCTCAAAATTTACTGATACATACAATCACTTACTAGAATACCACGAGAATAGCGTGTTGCATATTTATCGCTATACTTCATCAAAAATTCATTTACTGAAAATATACTTAAACAAAAACTTCACAAATCAAAAGCTTTCTGTATGTGAATTTTTATTTTCAAGAATTTGTAGATTTATGAAGCCCTTTCTGGCTAATAAACTCATAGAAGTAGGTATTTGGTATCAGGCTCTAGAAGTGGCAAGCTAAGAGTTTGACAATGCAGAATTTAAACTCGAATAATAGTGCAGGCATAAGTAAAGAGTAGCATCATGCTACACTAATACATCTAAGCTCGCAAAAAAACATATATGGGACTCATATTTAATTTTTTAAAAAACTTAGTATAATTCAAAGAGCCTTCTTTCCAGTTGCCTATTGCCTGTCTACGATGCTTCGCGCACCACGTAAATAATATTTAGAAATTAAAGCGGGTTGCTATGTATAGTAACTAAGAGTCTGAATCGTTTTATATTTATCTACAAAAACCTTCAAATTCAGACATCTCAGACAAAACTTCGTTGAGAGTTCATTCCGACACCAAGTAAGTCAGAATAATTTATTTTATCTCACGATTGATTATAAATATACTTTTAAAACTTGGTATTGCCTTTATAGATGGAAAAGCTTAACAGTCTTTCAGCATCGAGTTTGTGAACTGGGATAGGACATCGAGCTTACCATAATTAGTAAATATTATATTCAAAAAATGAGTCTCAAGTACTTAAAATCTTACTCATACAGAACAATTTGCTAAATCAAAGATTCCAATCTCTGTCTTTAAGCACATTAATGGGCTAGCTATGTGAGAATTTCTAGCATGTTAAAATTAACAAAAAACTAGTTGGTGATGGTTGAAATTATTTAATTTCTTTAGGTTGTTTATCCTGTAGTTTCAGTTTATTTGGACTGATTCTCCTGCAAAAGTCTATTGGTCATAATAAAGACCATGATTAACAATCCAAACTGAATCTGCCAAGGTGCTAACACTAAACTTAATATCAAGCTAATGGCTGCAAATACACCTGAAAGATATGCAATTTCATCATTACTCTTTTTAAAGAAGTAGCCAGTGGCTAAAGCAGTACACAGTGGTATCAAGAAAAACAAAGGCATATTACTAACCTCTGAGCTAAAAGTTGTTTTGCTTGTAAACAAATCGAAGTTGTTTTTGGAGTTGTGGTCAATTCTACATCCAATAAGGTTTTAGCCACAACAGTCTATCGAAATAAATATTATAGAAAATCAAGATTACGCAAGGTTGGATATTACACTAATTGGAATAATTCTTCCTATAGATGAAGCACACAAAAGCTTGGTGAATAAATCCTTTTCGCTGGCGGTGCGTCTAGCTAACTTTAAGAGGAGGTGAAGAGAGGCTAGATGCAGCTCGGTTTAAGTGTAAAATTAGACAATCTATTGTGGTGATGCAAGTCCCTATTACTCTCCCAATTGATTACAGAAATGTAAAATTTTATACTAGCACTACTTGTCTATGTAGATTGATAGAGTTGAAAAACTGCGTAGGTTGGTTTTGTCTATTTCGCAAATTACACTTTTGTGAGAAATCATTCGGTAAATTAGCTTAAAACTTTGGTCTTGCGCCAAGATAAGGATCTAGCGTATTACCTTTAGAAGTAGCATTTTCATTTTTTCATTTTAGACACCTAATGCTGAATATTCCTCAACTACTGGCAACTGAAATAAACCTCAAACCCCATCAGGTGCAAAACGCGCTGGAACTTTTGGCGGAGGGTGCAACAATTCCCTTTATTGCACGTTACCGTAAAGAGCGCACCGATGAGATGAATGAAGTGCAACTACGCGAACTGTCCGATCGATATACTTATTTAACAGAACTGGAAGAACGCAAATCGGTGATTTTAAGTGCGATCGCCCAACAAGGTAAACTCACAGATGAACTGAAAGCTAAAATCTCATCCTGCTTACAAAAAACCGAACTTGAGGATTTATACTTACCCTATCGCCCAAAACGACGTACCCGCGCCACTATCGCTAGAGAAAAAGGACTCGAACCACTGGCGGAGTTTATCAAGTCACTAAATCTCAAAAATGCTGTAACAGCTTCACTGGATGAAGAAGCGGCTAAGTATATTTCTGAAACCAAGGGAGTCAAAACCGCAGAAGAAGCCCTTAAAGGTGCTGCTGATATTTTAGCCGAAGAAATTGCTGAAAAAGCTGAATTACGGGCATATATCCGCGATTATCTTCTAGATGAAGGGGTATTTGTTTCCCGCATCAAAGATGATTATCCCGAAGGGACAACCAAATTTGAGATGTACCGTAACTATCAAATTAGGGTAAAAAATATTGCACCTCACAATATGCTGGCGTTATGTCGGGGTGAAACCGAAAAAATATTAAGCTTTGAAATCGCTTTCGATGAAGATACGGTACTTTACTATCTGGAGTCGAAAGAAATTAAAACCAAAGTTTGGTCAATTCGAGATTTTTATCAGGCGATGCTGAAGGATGCATTCAATCGTTTGATGAAAGTATCTCTAATGGGAGAGGTAATTTCTGATAAAAAAGTTTATGCAGATATAGAATCAATCAAGACATTTGAAACTAATCTGCGAGAATTGCTGCTATCTGCACCAGCCGGAATGAAACCAACCTTGGCGATAGACCCTGGATTTAGAACTGGGTGCAAAGTTGCAGTCCTCGACCAAACGGGGAAATTTTTGGAATACCAAGCGGTTTTCCCCCACCAAGCTGCTGAACAACGTATGAAAGCTGCACAAACTGTCAAAAATCTGATTGAGAAATATAAGATTGAGTTAATCGCCATTGGTAACGGTACAGCCTCCCGCGAGACAGAGGAGTTTGTGACGCAAGTATTGCAAACAATAGAACGCAAACCGGTTAAAGTGATGGTGAATGAATCTGGTGCATCTATATATTCTGCAAGTAGTGTAGCCCTAGAAGAGTTTCCCGATTTAGATATTACCGTGCGCGGTGCCATTAGCATTGGTCGCCGTTTGCAAGACCCTTTGGCGGAACTGGTGAAAATCGATCCCAAATCCATTGGTGTGGGACAATATCAGCACGATGTCGATCAGAAGTTGTTGAAAAAGAAATTAGATGACACTGTAGAAAGCTGCGTTAACTACGTCGGCGTAGACTTGAATACTGCATCTAAAGAACTTCTGACTTCCGTCTCTGGGATTACGGCAACTGTTGCCAATAACATTGTCGCTCATCGTAATCAGAATGGAGCCTTTAAAAATCGCCGCCAACTTTTGAAAGTTCCAAAGTTGGGGCCAAAAGCTTTTGAACAAGCTGCGGGTTTTCTGCGGATTCGTGGCGGTGACAACCCATTAGATAGTACAGCAGTTCATCCAGAGAGTTATTCTGTAGTAGAAGCGATCGCATCCGATCTAAATGTGCCATTAAATCAGGTGACAGAAATCGCCGAAAAACTCAAAAAGACCAACCTGAAAAAATATATTACCGATAGCGTCGGCGAACCTACACTCCGCGACATCCTCAGCGAACTAGAAAAACCAGGTAGAGATCCCCGTGCTGAGTTTAAGTATGCCACCTTCAGAGAAGGAATTAAAGAAATTAGGGACTTAAAGGTGGGAATGGAACTAGAGGGAATCGTGACGAATGTCGCTAACTTCGGTGCGTTTGTCGATATCGGCGTACATCAAGATGGCTTAGTGCATATATCCCAACTTGCCGATAGATTTATAGACGATCCCAACAAAGTTGTCAAAGTCGGACAAGTAGTTAAAGTGAAGGTGTTAGAAATCGACGAGAAACTCAAGCGGATTAGTTTGTCGATGAAAGCAGTTAAACAATAATTTTAAGCAGCAGATGGCAGTTTATCAAGTTCGATTCATCAATCCTACACTTGGGTTAGATCGCACCATTCAAGTACCAGACGATCAATATATTTTGGATATAGCGGAAGATGCTGGTATCCGTCTACCATCTGGGTGCAAACAAGGCGAATGTTCTGCCTGTGTCGCTAAACTCATTAGTGGTGAAGTTAATCAAAGCGAGCAAAAATTTCTGCGTCCAAGTGAAATACAGGCTGGTTATGTTATTACTTGTGTAACTTACCCTTTGTCTAATTGCACTTTAGAAACCCATCAAGAACCAGTCTTATATAAGTCAGCCCTTTACTATAAGCCTGAGTCTAGAAAATCTGATTAAATTAATCTTAAATTCGTGGGTGCGTTAAACAGATGACACACCTCAAAAACACAAAACATTTCATCACAGTAATTGCAAGTTTTGTAATTAATTGGTTAAACAGAATAGGGGCGTATAGCTATGCGTCTTTACTTTGTATTGCATCCATCTAAGAACTATTATAGTTTTCTCAATGATAGACCTAATGGTAGAAGCAAATTCTACCTTGCTAGAGAGGTGAAAGTCTGGCACATAGTTAAAGATCAGATCAGAAGTTACAAACAAAACATCTTTAGTGATTAGGTCAAAAAAATGTTGACACCATTATTAACCGCTCTAGCTACAGCTTTGAGCCTATTAATTGTTGATGTAGTTGTTCCAGGCGTTAATATTGCCAATTTCCCGGCAGCTTTGATTGCTGCTTTCGTAATTGGTCTAATTAACGGTTCAGTTAAACCAGTTCTGTCTGGTCTCTCGCTACCACTTAACTTTTTATCATTTGGAACATTTTCGCTCGTTGTCAACGGTTTATGTTTTTGGTTAGCAGCAGTACTAGTTCCTGGTTTCTCAGTCAGTGGGATTATTGGTTTCCTTCTGGGGCCAGTGATTCTAACTTTTGCTAATACTTTCATTAACAACTACTTTGTTGAAAGAAGCCTTTTAACCGGCGGTAGTGATGTCAAAAGCCAAAATGAATTACCTTCTAGATAAATATTACAGGGAGTAGAAGTAGTAATTTCATCACTTCTCTACTCTAAAAAAAATATCCGAAGGTGGATTTCCTCATTCGGCATCTTCAAAAGAATGTAACTAAACAAAATTACAAAGTTGTAAAATCATGAAACTAGTTCGTTTTGCTCTAGGTTTGTTAGTGCCTCCTTTAGGCGTTTTCCTGACAGTAGGAGTTGGCCCAACATTATTAATTAACATCTTGCTGACAGTTTTAGGTTGGCTACCCGGTAGTATTCATGCAATTTGGGTCATTGCCAAGCATGAAGAACAACTTAATCCAGAGGGACGTACTTACTAATACGCAAGATTCATTTTAGGAAACCTAAAAAATGGTGGGTTACAGCTAAAGCTGTAACCCACCATTTTACTTTCTAGCAAAACTAGAAGTTTACTAGTTTTTTATGAAGAGAAGATGCGCCAAATTATATGAGGAATGTAGACGCAAAGCAGCTACAGGCTACCGCAAAGGGCGCATTCGCATAGCGTCTCGTAGAGAAGAACACAAAGAAAGAAAATTTGGTGTGGTCTGACAAAGGAATGGTTTTACATCAATTGTCTTTGAGGCTGCGCTTGAAACCTTGTGGGATGAGATTCTGTCCAGCATATTAAACTGGGCACTCATATTTTACACTCCACAAGAGTTTTATTGAATTTGATTATGCAATTTAGATGTTTTTCAGGTTTCATACTAAAAGGTGCGTTAGCCTTTGGCATAACACACCCTACGAAAAATATATGTGTCAGGCTTTTTGTGAAGAAGCAGTCTAGTCTATTTATGAATAGTTTCCCGTTCTTTCTCAGCAGGTTGCTTATCCTTATCTTTGAATAAATCAGCTGCTGTTAAAAGCAATTCTCGCAATGTTTGTTTGATTTGACGCTCTTTTCTTGCGAGAGATGTACCAGCTTCTCCTAGTTTATCTTCTAGCTGCGATCGCTTCTCTCCTACCTGTACAACTACGGCCTCAGCTTGGGGACGGGCTTTATCATACCAGTGTTTAGCCTCATCTAGATAATCTTGAACCTCCAGAGAACGTCCGCCATAGCGTGCAGCTAAGTTAGCTCGGACAATCGCTAGCTGCGCTTGCAGTTGTGCGTAACGTTTCTTTAACAATGCTGCTTCTTCACTATCTTTAATAGTATTGACAGCAGAATCAATAGCAGTTTTAGTACTAGCAGGTTTTTCCTTACCCGTCTCTTCAATCTCTGCCAAGATTACATCAACCTCTTGCTGGAGTTCTTCTTCCTCACCATCCAGTTGAGCCTGTAGCCGCTTGATATCTGTCTGAGTTTTAGCAATGGCTTCGTGTCTTTGACTATTAATTCCTTCCAGCGCTCCTTCAATAGAAGCTGTCACTTCATCTTTGAGTTCGCTACCTTTTTCTTGGAAGTTTTCAATTACAGCAGAAACTGCATCTCTAACAAGGCTACGAAGTTCGCTAGAACCTTGTTTAAACTCAGAACCTACTTGAGAAACTGCCGATTTAACAATTTCTCTAATTCTATCGGTTCTTAATTGTCCAGTTTCTTTCGCTTGTTGCAAGTCTGCTTGAATTTGTTGTTTGATATTGTTAGGCATTTTCAACTCTTGGAATTTAACTAATTGGGATAAAAGTTTCTAGACATGTTCATACACCCATATTATGACGCAGCCTGATTGAGCTAGGCACTTCCTTTAGATAGAAAATTCTAACCCTACAGCAGTGATGTGTAGGATGTTGACCATTTGTGAGATGATGAATATTTAGTGGTAGTAATTAGGAGTGAAATATGTGGCAAGTAAATATTACTTGTTCGGGCGATGCCTGGAAGGTTTATGGTACTGAATTTAAAGCGATCGCAGAGAAGTATCAAGGGGAATTAATCGGTTCAAAAAAAATGCCAGATGGTACACGCATCATGTCCTACAAAATTGAGGATATTAGCGATGCAGAATCATTTCAAGAAGATTGTGCCAATTTTACTGGATTTACAACTGACTTTGAATCTCTATAGTTATTGTCCAAATCAGGAGAAGTTAATTGAAAAACATACTCACATTAGTATTAGTAACATTTTTATTATTGATAAGTACTTTTACTTTACCTGCTAGTGCGGCAGATACAGTTAACGGCGAACAAATATTTAGTGTTCATTGTGCTGGTTGTCATATTAACGGTAGCAACATAGTCAGGCGTGGAAAAAATCTCAAAAAGCAAGCCCTAAAAAAGTATGGGATGGATTCAATAGAGGCAATTACATCCATAGTTACCAATGGTAAAAATAATATGTCAGCCTACAAAGAGCGTCTCACTGAACAGCAAATTC
Source organism: Nostoc sp. (assembly GCF_036917455.1). Lineage (GTDB taxonomy): Bacteria > Cyanobacteriota > Cyanobacteriia > Cyanobacteriales > Nostocaceae > Nostoc. The sequence continues at coordinate 136,611 of NZ_JBALDK010000141.1, forward strand.
AAGACGTTACTGCTTATGTTCTCGAACAAGCTGAAAAAGGCTGGCGTTAGAAAGTTAAGAGTTGGGAGTTAGAAGTTAGGAATTAGGAATTATCAGTTATGATTTATCTATTAGTAATTCTTAAGTCTTCCCATTCCTAACTTTTCACTCATAAATTGAAAATGAACTCACCCGCCGCCAGCCGTCTTCAATTCACTCCTGATTTAAATATTTCCCGCATATTAAATGGGATGTGGCAAGTCTCCGGCGCACACGGACAGATCAATCCTCAAGCCGCCATTGAGGCTATGTTCAAATATTTAGATGCAGGCTTTATCACTTGGGATTTAGCAGATCATTATGGTCCTGCAGAAGACTTTATTGGTGAGTTTCGCTGTCAACTAATTGATACTCGTGGGAAAGATGCTTTATCTCAGGTGCAAGCTTTTACAAAATGGGTACCTCGTCCAGGTAAAATCACAAAAAAACTGGTTGAAGAAAATATTGATATTTCCCTGAGAAGGATGAATGTGCAATCGTTAGATTTAATGCAATTCCATTGGTGGGAATATCAGGATAAAAATTACCTAGATGCCCTCAAATATATGGCAGAACTTCAAACTGAGGGTAAAATTAAGCATCTAGGTTTAACAAATTTTGACACAGAAAACCTGAAGATTATTACCGAAGCAGGTATCAAAATTGTTTCTAACCAAGTGCAATTTTCCCTGGTGGATCGCCGTCCCGAAGTTAATATGGTGGAGTTTTGTCAGCAGCATGACATAAAACTTTTTACTTACGGTACACTGTGCGGCGGTTTGTTATCAGAAAACTATTTGGGCAAACCAGAACCACGAGGATTTGATCTCTCCACTGCTAGTTTGAAAAAATATAAAAATACGATCGATGCTTGGGGTGGTTGGCAATTATTTCAAGAGTTGCTAGCTATCTTAAAGGAAATTGCTAATAAGCATAAAGTAAGCATTTCCAACATAGCAGTACGTTACATTTTAGATCAGCCAACGGTGGGCGGTGTGATAGTTGGTGCCAGACTTGGTCTATCTGAACATATAGAAGATAACGCCAAAGCATTTAGTTTTAGTTTAGATGCTGACGATCGCGATCGCATTAGTGCCGTATCTCGCCAATCACGAGATTTGTATCAGCTAATCGGCGATTGTGGCGACGAATATCGGCGATAATTATCAACGAAGGCAGAAGGCAGGGGGAAAACTGTTCTCTGCCTCCTGCCTCCTTCAACATCAAAAGGGAATTCTACACCTGTGCTTTAAGCAAGGCGGGGGAGGAAGACATGGAGGAAATGAACAATCTTAACCCGCATTTCTCACAAGCTTGAGGGGAAGGATGGGCAGAGGGGCAGAGGGGCAGGGGAGGCAGGGGAAGAAAAAACTAATACTCGCATTTCTCACAAGCTTGAGGCGAAGGAGGGGCAGAGGGGAAAGAACTTGGTATTTGAACTCTCCTCTGCTCCCCTGCTCCCCTGCTCCCCTGCTCCCCTGCTCCCCTGCTCCCCTGCTCCCCTGCTCCCCTGCTCAAGCGCAGGCTTAATCGACATGTGGTGAGAAATCCGGGTTA
>NZ_JBALDK010000142.1:0-49067 GCF_036917455.1 Nostoc sp.
CTTCAATGTGCTTCAGTATGTCACTCATATTTTTGTGTCAAAAACTTATCGCAATCTTCTTTTACCACAGAATATTACTATTTTGGAGATGTCTAAAGCATATAATGCAGGTAATTCAGAAAATACAATTGATTATCTACGTTATTTATTAGATCAGTCCCCCAACCAAAGATTGCTTCTTTTTTGGGATGGTGCTTCTTACCATCGTTCACATCTGGTTCAAAACTTTTTAGGCGAGGTAAACCAAGATTTGTCTCAAGAGCAGTGGAGAATTCACTGCGTCCGCTTTGCTCCTAATTGCCCATCACAAAATCCAATTGAGGATATTTGGTTACAAGCTAAAACCTGGGTGCGGCGTTTCTGTGCTTTGATTCCTTCGTTCTCGCATCTCAAATGGATGTTTGAGTGGTTTCTCCGACACACTACCTTTGATTTTGCGACTCTTCAAATGTACGGAGCTTTTTCAGAAATCAAATATTAGTCCTATATTTAGGTGATATGGATGACAAAGATTCGGAATATCGCTCAATTTGAAACAAATGGAGCGACTAGGAGGAACCAACAACATCGGTAAACATTTTGTTTATAGATAGAAATGCGTAGGCGCAGTCCGTCGTAGACATCGCACTCCTTATTCTTCGTCTCGATATAATTCCTGCAAGTCTTGTAACTGAGTCTTGCGGGAAATTCGCCGATATTTTTTACTTTCTAACTTGGGTTCGTATTGACTCTGCCCTTTGCCTTTGCTTTTGCTTTTTAACTTCATGGTAGATTCTGGATCGGCTTGTTGGTGCAGCTGAGTTTGATGTGCGATCGCAGCATCCAAAAATTCTAAATAATGTTCATATCGTTCCCAGTCTCCCCGCACCGCACACTCAGGCTCGTCTCGATGTAGACAATCACTAAACCGACAGCTAGCAACTGCTAACCGCTTTCTGGCTTCTGGAAAATAATGGATTAATTCTTCTGGGATACAATCCATATCCGGCTGATTAAAGCCAGGAGTGTCTGCCAGTAAACCACCGCTAGGCAACTCAAATAATTCTATATGGCGAGTGGTATGACGACCGCGAGCTAATTTACCAGAAACTTCTCCTACTCGCAGCTTGGCCGAATCAATCAGCGTATTAATCAGGCTGGATTTGCCAACGCCGGAAGGCCCAGCAATTACAGTAATTTTATTGCTCAAATATCTGCCTGCTTGGTCGGTATTTATGCCATCTTTGACACTGATAAAGATTGGTTGATAGCCCCAACCAAGTAGGCGATCGCTTACTTGTTGCTGTTCTTGCTCTGAAATTAAATCACTTTTATTCAAGCATAAAAGTACATCCAAGCTAGTAGACTCAGCTTTAATTAAAAATCGACTCAGTTGATAAGGTTCCAAAGGTGGATCGGCTACGGCAAATACCAAGAGGATTTGGTTGACATTAGCGATCGCCGGACGATCTAATTCGCTGTGACGGGGTAAGACATCAGCGATCGCTCCCCTTCCCCCAGCCCAATCTGGCTCTTCAACCATAACGCGATCGCCTACCATCACCTGTTGGCCGATTTTTTTCAGGCGTGTCCGGCGAGTACAGAGGAGGAGAGGGGGATAAGGAAGATGAGAATTTTGATCCCCCATCTCCCTGATCTCCCCCTGTTTTTGATCCAGCTGTACTCGGTAAAAATTAGCCTGTACAGCGACCACCGTACCCAATAACTGTCCAGTTGCGGCAAAATCTGTCATTGGCTAGCAACTGGACGGCGCACTAACAGAGAAAAATAACTAGTGCAGTCTATAATTTCTTCAACCTGATAACCTGCCATTGTCAGACTATCAGGAACCTGCTCAATCGGCTCACCAGGGTCTAGCCAGACTTCTAGCAAACCTCCCAATGGCATTTTCTCCAAACGTAATTTTGTCCGCACAAAATTAATTGGGCAAGGGGTGCCGCGTAAATCAAGTTGAGCATCGGGAGTTAAAAGAGAAGAGGGCATCATTACTTAAATAAATTTCCCAAGAATCCTTCTAGACCGCCTTTACCAGTGCGATCGCCCTTAATTTTAGCCAGCTTCTCTAACAGTTCCCTCTCCTCTGGGGTGACTTTGTTGGGAATATCAATTAATACGTTCAGCATGTGATCCCCACGACTTACAGGATTACCCAAACGGGGTACGCCGCGATTTTCCAGCTTCATCACCGTATTTGGTTGAGTTCCGGCTGGAATAATCAATTCTACAGGGCCATCTACCGTATCTACCTCTAACCGACAACCTAAAATAGCTTGCAGGTAGCTAACTTTGATTTCCGAAAGAATATTAATGCCATCCCGTTGGAATTCTTCGTCCTCATTTACGAACAAGTAAACGTATAAATCTCCAGGAGGGCCACCGCGCTGACCGGCATCTCCTTCACTAGAAATCCGCAAACGAGTACCATTATCTACCCCAGCCGGAATGGTAATTTTGAGTTTCTTGGTGACTTGATTTGCGCCCTTGCCATCACAAGCATCACACTTATCTTCTATTACCATCCCTGTGCCATTGCAGGTGGGACAAGTCGAAACTTGGGTGAAACTGCCAAAGGGTGTTCTAGTAACACGGCGGACTTGACCAGATCCGCTACAAGTCGAACAAGTGCGGGGGCGAGTTCCAGGTTTAGCACCAGAACCGCTACAGACTTCACAATTTTCTAAATGTGAGATGCGAATTTCTTTTTCGCCGCCAAATACTGCTTCCCGAAAGTCTAACTTCAGGTCTAGCCGTAGATCGTCGCCTCTTGCAGGCCCACTGCGCCGTCTTTGTTGCGTAGGACTACCCATACCGCCACCAAAGCCACTAAAAATGCTTTCAAAGATATCGGCAAAACCGCCCATATCACCGACATCTTGGAAGCCCCCGCCAGCAGCACCTGAGACACCCTCTGGCCCAAAGCGATCGTAACGAGCGCGGGTTTCGGGTTCTGAGAGTACCTCATAAGCACGGTTAATCTCTTTAAAGCGATCCTCCGCTCCCGGTTCTTTGTTCACATCTGGGTGAAACTTTCGGGCTAAACGGCGATAGGCTTGTTTAATTTCTTCTTTGTCGGTGTCACGAGAGACACCCAGGATTTCATAATAGTCGCGGGCCATATAGCAAAGGTAAAAGTTAGAAGGAAGAAAGCAGAAGTCAGCAGAACGTCACGGTCACTTGCTACCCTACAGAAAAGCATTTTGCCTATAACTCTTGAAGAGCAACGCAGTGGCCTTCAGAGGGTGGCTTGCCGAAGGTGAGGCAGAAGATAAAATTAATTTTTGTTAATAACTGATTTTACCCTTTACCTTTTACAAAAATCACCGACAAATTTCGAGCAACAGGTGCTTTCCTCGTGGAAGACGACAAAAGCCACAGAAGTTATGAGCAGAGGAAGCCTTTGCTCTGACTTCTCACTGCCGAGTCGGCTGTCTCTTTTACAATTGTGCTACGTAGGAGAGGAAAACCCCGCCCATCAACCAGAGGGGCTAGCCGCACCATTAGGTGTGGAAAACCACCCTTATGCTTTGGATCGTATCTGAACCGACATACTGCCTAGCAGTAATTTGTTTCTACAATCTAGCAAACCCCTGGGGTCTTGTGAAACTTCGCTAAATCCATAATAAATATTAAATATATTAAAATGTCTTAATAAAAATCTGCAACTTAGGGGAGTGGGGACTGGGCAAAGTATCTGGAGGTTAGAGGTTTAGTGGAGAAGGGTTCAGAGGGATTTTCGCTCTGTTTTCCTGCTTCTTTCCCAATCCCCATCGCCCCTAATCCCCAAAGGGGGCCCGGAGTTCCCCAATCCCCAATCCCTAATCTATAGCCTCATAATCAGCCTGGGCGGTACTTTCTTCGTCAAAATCAAAGTTGAATTGTGGTATTAATGTACCGTTCATTGGTGAGTCTCCTTCTGGAGTAAAAGCACTAGCTGAAGCCTCCTCAATCTCATCACTTTGGCTGTTAGCTCGATTGTAGACATCCGCACCAATGGCAAACAAAGTTTGTTGGAAATCGTCTAAACGCTGCTTAAATTCCACCGTGGAGATGCTAGAGTCAATCATTGCAGCTTGGAGTTGTGAAACTTTTTCACTAGCCAAGGTTTTTATCTGGTCGCCGATAAAGCTGCTATTATCCTTAATGGTGGATTCGTAACTAAACAAGAGATTATCTGCTTGGTTTCTGAGTTCAACCAGTTCTTTACGTCTTCTATCTTCTTCGGAAAACAGTTCAGCTTCTTGGCGCATCCGTTCGACTTCGTTGATACTTAAACCACCTGTATTGGTAATCCTGATACTCTGTTCTCTACCTGTGCCTTTGTCTTGGGCAGAAACCTTCAGGATGCCGTTGACATCGATTTCAAAGGATACTTCAATTTGCGGCACGCCACGGGGCGACGGGGGAATTCCTGCTAACAGAAACTTACCGAGACTTTTGTTATCTCGTGACATTGCCCGTTCACCTTGGAGAATGTGAATTTCTACCGAGGTTTGCCCATCAACGGCTGTGGAAAAGATTTGTGACTTACTTGTAGGAATTGTGGTGTTGCGTTCAATAATTTTGGTGAACACTTCACCCAAGGTTTCAATTCCCAAAGACAAGGGTGTGACATCCAATAGTAAGAGATTATCGACTTCACCACCCAATACCCCTGCTTGGATTGCTGCTCCCAATGCTACCGCTTCATCAGGGTTGATAGAGCGATCGGGAGCTTTGCCATTGAAAAATTTAATCAGCGCGTTTTGGACTGCGGGAATACGGGTAGAACCACCTACCAAAATAATCCGATCTATCGCTTCTGGTTTGAGATCCGCATCTTTGAGCGCTTGGATCATTGGTTCGATAGTACCTTCAATTAATTTTCCTGCCAGTTCCTCAAATTTAGAGCGGCTGAGTTCCATCTCTAAATGCTTTGGGCCGGTTTCATCAGCTGTGATGAATGGCAAGTTAATGGAGGTATTGACCATGTTAGAGAGTTCAATTTTGGCCTTTTCTGCTGCTTCCCGTAGGCGTTGCAGTGCCATCTTATCTTTGGAAAGGTCGATTTTCTCATCTTGCTGGAAGCGTTCCATCATCCAACGCACGATCGCATTATCAAAGTCGTCTCCACCCAAGTGGTTATTACCACAGGTTGCCTTAACTTCAAAAACGCCATCTCCAAGTTGCAAGATCGATACGTCAAAAGTACCGCCTCCCAAGTCAAATACTAAAATTAACTGCTCTTGGTCTTGCTTGTCCAATCCGAAAGCTAAAGCCGCAGCTGTTGGTTCATTGATAATTCGCAGGACTTCTAATCCGGCAATTGTGCCAGCATCTTTAGTGGCTTGTCTTTGAGCATCTGTAAAATATGCGGGTACCGTGATCACTACCTGAGTGACTTCTTCACCCAAAAAGTTTTCCGCATCCTGCTTGAGCTTTTGCAGGATCATCGCGGATAGTTCTTGTGGGGTGTAGTTTTTTGAGCGAATTTGAACATCAACGGTATCGTCTCGACCTTTGACACAGTTGTAGGGGACGCGATCGCGTTCTATGTCAGTGTCTTCCCAACGTCGCCCGATAAATCGTTTAATACTGTAAATTGTGTTTTCGGCATTAGTTACGGCTTGGCGCTTTGCCAATTGACCAACCAAGCGATCGCCACTCTTGCCAAATCCCACAATACTTGGAGTAGTTCGTCCGCCTTCAGAATTGGAGATCACCAGTGGTTGACCGCCCTCCAGAACTGCGACGCAACTGTTGGTAGTGCCTAAATCGATTCCAATAACTTTTCCCATATTAGCCAGTATTTTTACTGAGTCTTTCTGCTTTAGTATGTCGCGGACTGACTTTTTTTATGAACCAAGGCTAGCGGATAACATCTGTGGAACCCATATTGCTGGTAGCAAGAGAGAAGTTGAAACACAGAGAGTTATCCAAAGCCTTGTCCAAGTTTTAGGCACGCGATGCTCGTCCCTGCTATAACCCAGGCACTTTTGGTCAGCGAGACGAGCGACTACAGCTTAACTGAAGGCTTGACTCGACTGATCTTCCTCCGTAGAAGGTGTATCTTCCTTTGGAGCAGCTACTTTGACCATTGCATGGCGTAGCACGCGATCGCCCAAGTAATATCCGCGCACTAACTCTTCTAACACTGTTCCTTCAGGATGTTCATCCGTAGGTTCCCGCATTACTGCTTCATGGAGGTTAGGATCGAATTCTTGACCTTCAGGACGCATTGGTGATACACCCAAGCGCTTCAGGCTATCGACTAATTGTTTGTAAACGCCTTGGTAGCTTTTGTGCATGGTCATTTCGCCATCGGATTGTGGTTTGAGGTGCGATCGCGCCCGCTCAAAATTATCGACCACTGGCAGCAATTCTAGAATCGTGTTCCGCTTCATCAGCGTCTCTAGCTCTTCTTTTTCTTTGCTAGTGCGTTTGCGGTAATTCTCAAAATCAGCGGCAATCCGCATATATTGAGTACTACGCTCTTCTAATTGCACTTTCAGAGACTCAATTTGTTGAGTCAGTTCTGCCAAAGCTGCCGTTTCCACTCCGGTGTTATCGGTTGCAGCGACACCAGTTTCTGAATTTGTAGTAGCTGCATCTCCCGATACATTAGTTTGGGCTGCCACTTGCTCTGTCGCCTCGCCACCAGATTCATTGAAATTAATTTGGGCTGGGAAGTCACTCTTCATTGCTTGCTTTACCTCTGTTGGTTCACCCAATTGCTGGCTAGATTGTTTATCTGTTTATTTTCATCCATTATTGTCTACTCATTCCAGATGCTTGCTATTTATGGCAGTGTATCTCCATAGCTTGCAACCGTCGTCATTCACGACTTGCAATTGAGGCTGATTTTGTTGCCGACAAGTATTCTGGAAGTGATGTAACCGTTTTCCTATTGTGACAAATGGTGAACACCTTAGCGTAGACACCATCAAGGCGGGAACCCGAACGAGTAGTGTACCTCTAGTTGTAAGTAATTTGGAAGGGCGGCGTTTAATCTCATTCGCCCCTCTGACGAAAAATTTGTTGATTGAGTGAGTCAGGAATCTATATTTTCTCTACTATTACTTATTTTTCACTCAGCATTTAGCGATAACTCTAAGTGAAGGTTTTCGTTGCTCAGAAGTTGAGTGACTTTTTTGGGAAATGAGAATTCTATCTCACAGGCTGGGAATACTTTAAGCAGAGGTTCCCCTACTCATTCGCTCATTTATGACTTACTCGTCACCACAACGGCGCAGTACCGCTCTAACTACCAGAACAGAGTTTTCGCCTTTTGGCAACAAGCTAGTGCAATCTGGCTATGTCAATACCGAACAGATGAGGCAGGCACTAATTGAAAGCCGCAAATCTGGCCGACCCTTAACGGAAGTACTAGAGTCCCTTACTGGACAACAACTATCACCTGAGTTGCTCAGGCAATACAAAAAACAGCAGCTATTTGAACTTAAAATACTATACGGTGTTGAATTCCTCGATCCGGAAGTCAGCTCTGTTGGCAACACGATGATGGGGAACCTGATTGAAACCCTCATCCCAGTTGATATCTGCCGTCGCCATCGTTTAGTACCACTGTCGAAACACGAAGACCAAACCCCACCCTCAGTTTTAGTGGCGATGGTCGCTCCAGATAATCTAGAGGCTTCTGATGACCTGAACCGCATCTTGCGCCCCCAAGGCTTGGCATTGCAGCGCATGGTGATTACACAGGAAGACTACCAGCAGCTAATCAACCAATATCTGGATGAAATGGCTGTTAAGCAAAAGCATCTGGAACAAGAAAAGTTTACAGATATTAATCAGGATTTAGAAAACCTCGGAAATCTCGATATTTCCGATGCTCCTGAAGAAATGGAGGCCGATCTAGGGGCTGCGATGAAGGGTGCAGAGGATGCCCCAGTCATCAACCTAGTGAACAGAATTCTGGCTAAAGCCTTGCATGAGGGCGTTTCTGACATTCATATCGAACCGCAAGAAGAAAACTTACGCATTCGTTTTCGGAAGGATGGCGTACTGAAGGAAGCTTTCGATCCCCTACCGAAAAAAATCATCCCGGCAGTGACAGCCCGATTTAAAATCATCTCCAATCTAGACATTGCTGAACGCCGTATGCCCCAAGATGGACGTATCCGGCGGATGTTTGAGGGACGCAAAGTAGATTTCCGGGTGAATACCTTGCCCAGTCGCTACGGGGAAAAGGTGGTACTGCGGATTTTGGATAACTCCTCTACCCAACTGGGATTAGATAAGTTAATTACCGATCCAGAGACTTTACATATTGTCCAGGATATGGTCAGCCGTCCTTTTGGGCTAATTTTGGTAACTGGGCCAACTGGTTCTGGGAAAACAACCTCGCTGTATTCTGCACTATCAGAAAAGAACGATCCCGGAATTAATATCAGTACTGTGGAAGACCCAATTGAGTATAGTCTTCCAGGGATTACTCAAGTACAGGTGATTCGAGAAAAAGGGCTGGATTTTGCTACCGCTTTGCGGGCTTTCTTGCGACAAGATCCAGATGTGCTACTGGTGGGTGAAACGCGGGATAAGGAAACAGCAAAAACAGCAATTGAAGCTGCCTTGACCGGTCACTTAGTATTAACTACCTTACATACCAATGATGCCCCAGGTGCGATCGCTCGTTTGGGAGAAATGGGCATTGAACCTTTCATGGTTTCTAGTTCCCTAATTGGCGTTCTAGCTCAACGTTTGGTGCGGCGCGTATGTTCTGAATGTCGTATTCCCTACACTCCTACAACCGAAGAACTGGCTCGGTATGGTTTATCAGCTTCTTCGGATGTGGGAGTTACTTTCTATAAAGCTAACACCTTGACATTAGATGCGATCGCAGAAGCTAAAACCAAAAATCAGCTTTGCCCAAAATGTAATGGTGTCGGCTACAAAGGGCGTTGTGGTGTCTATGAAGTCATGCGAGTTACCGAAAACCTGCAAACTCTCATCAACGAAGATGCACCCACGGAACGCATCAAGGAAGTGGCAATAGAAGAGGGCATGAAAACCTTGCTAGCTTACAGTTTGGACTTAGTGCGCCTTGGTTCTACCACCCTAGAAGAAGTCGAACGAGTGACGTTTACTGATACTGGCTTAGAAGCAGAATTAAAAGCCAAACGCAAGACTGGTCTTACTTGCCAGAGTTGCAAGGCCACATTGAAACAAGAATGGCTGGATTGTCCCTACTGTATGACATCTCGGTTTTGAGACTAGTCATTAGTCATTGGTCGATGGTTAGTAACTTTAAACAAATGACAAATGACAAATAAAAAACATTAAAAGGAAGCAGAACTATGGAAATGATGATTGAAGACTTGATGGAACAGTTGATTGAACTGGGTGGTTCGGATATGCATTTATCGGCAGGTTTGCCTCCGTACTTCCGCATCAGTGGCAAACTGACCCCCATCGGTGAGCATGTATTGACAGCCGATCAATGTCAAAGGCTAATTTTTAGTATGCTCAATAACACCCAACGTAAAACCTTAGAGCAGAACTGGGAGTTGGATTGTTCTTATGGCGTTAAGGGTTTGGCACGTTTCCGGGTCAATGTCTATAAAGAACGTGGTTCTTATGCTGCTTGCTTACGGGCATTAAGTTCTAAGATTCCTAACTTTGAAAAATTAGGTCTGCCAGATATTGTACGGGAAATGACAGATAAGCCCAGAGGACTAATTCTGGTGACAGGGCCTACAGGTTCCGGCAAGACAACTACCCTAGCGGCCATGATTGACTTGATTAACCGCACTAAAGCAGAGCATATTTTAACAGTAGAAGATCCAATTGAATTTGTCTACGAACCAATTAAAAGTTTGGTTCACCAACGACAATTGGGTGAAGATACTAAGAGCTTTGCTAATGCTTTGAAAGCAGCTTTGCGGGAAGATCCAGATATTGTTCTGGTGGGAGAAATGCGCGATTTGGAAACGATTTCTTTGGCGATTTCCGCAGCAGAAACAGGACACTTGGTATTTGGTACTCTCCACACCAGTTCTGCCGCCCAGACAGTTGACCGGATTATTGACGTTTTCCCCCATGAAAGACAAACCCAGGTGCGGGTGCAGTTGTCTAACTCGTTGGTGGCAGTATTTAGCCAAACTTTGGTGTCCAAGAAAAGCCCTAAACCTGGTGAATATGGTCGGGTGATGGCACAAGAAATTCTGATTGTCACTCCTGCTATTTCCAACTTGATTCGAGAAGGTAAAACATCGCAAATTTACTCAGCTATTCAAACGGGCGGTAAGTTGGGGATGCAAACTCTGGAGAAGGTTTTAGCTGATTTTTACAAAGCAGGAACGATTTCCTTTGAAGCGGCGATGTCTAAGACTTCTAAGCCAGATGAAATCCAACGTCTGATCGGTAATGCTACACCACCACAGGCGGCAGGTGCGAAACCCGGTGCTACTGCTAAAGCGCATTAAAAGTAGGGAGATGAGGGAGAGGATATTTAAGTAAGTCTTTCCCTTGTACCTAATAAATAACAACTATTTTGAATTTATTTATGCCAAACTTTGTTGCTCGTGTTCGCGATTCTCAAGGAAAATCCCGAACAGAAAAAATTACTGCTGAATCTTTGGTACAAGCTCGGACCAATCTTAGAGATCAAGGTTTTGTAATCCAAGAACTCAAACAATCTCAAGGATTTCAGCCAGATGTTGCCTTAAAAAAATTCCAGAATTCCTTAGTTAAGGTTTCTGTGAAAGACAAAGCTGTTTTTTCCCGTCAATTTGCCGTTTTGATGAATGCGGGGGTTGCGATCGTTAGAAGTCTGGGGGTACTTTCTGAACAGTGTAGTAATACTAAACTCAAACAAGCCCTAGTTGAGATTAGCACTGATGTTCAAAGTGGAATGAACCTTTCAGAGGCAATGCGGAAGCATCCTGACTGCTTTGATGGGTTATATGTGAGTATGATTCAAGCCGGTGAAGTGGGTGGTGTTCTAGACGAAGTATTGAATCGTTTAGCTAAGTTGCTAGAAGATGTTGCTCGCCTACAAAACCAAATTAAATCAGCATTGTCTTATCCAACTGTTGTGGGTTTTATCGCAGTTGCAATCTTTCTTGGGATGACTATTTTTCTCATTCCTATTTTTGCCACGATTTTTACACAAATTGGAATCTCATTACCGCCTCTAACGCAATTTTTGATGGATGCTAGTAAATTCCTGAGAAGTCCTGGTGCTTTCGTCCTTTTAGGTATTCTTATAGGATTGAAATTTGCCTTTACACAATATGGGAAGACTCCTGTTGGTCGCATAACAATCGATCGTCTTTCCCTAAAAATGCCCTTATTTGGTGACTTAATTCAAAAATCTTCAGTCGCCCGCTTTAGCCGGACTTTTGGCTCTTTGACTCGTTCAGGCGTACCAATTTTAACTTGTCTGGAAATTGTCCGAGATACATCAGGAAACCAAGTAATTGCTAATGCCATAGACGCAGCCCGGATGGAGATTCAACAGGGAGGTATGATTAGTATCGCTTTACAAAAAGATGCTGTTTTTCCAGCTATGGCAATTCAAATGATTAGTATCGGAGAAGAAACTGGAGAATTAGATGGAATGTTGATGAAAGTTGCTGATTTCTATGAAGATGAAGTCGAGCAAGCAGTAAAAGCAATGACCAGTATTTTGGAACCAGTGATGATTGTAGTTTTAGGGGGAATGGTTGGAACCATTTTGCTAGCAATGTATTTGCCGATGTTTGCGGTATTTGAAAAGCTGGGATAGGGGATAAAGAGTTAAGAGTTAGGAATTAAGAGTTTAAACTTTTTACTTTTCATCCTCATTTTTAGCTCTTGACTACTTAATTTTTTTCTAACTCCTAACTATTTAATAAACTATGACTGTGCAAAAATCTCACTACGAAGCGAGTTTGGCAGAGTACAGCAATCATCTAGCTGCGATCGCCTTACTAAAGCAATATCGGCCATACTTAGAGATGATTCCCAGTTTGCGCCGTCCCGATGAAAGTGTCATCACTATCCCTTTGCCAATTGTCCGTCTTCGCAACACAGTTACAACAACTCCACAAACAATCTGTTTACCCTGTGATGTGGCAATTTTGATGTGCGATCCAGAATGGAAAATCAAAACCGGAGCCGAAATTTTAGTCTTTATTCATCGCGCTCACGAAGACTTTTCTGATTTGTTAGGACGTTGGCGACAAACCCAAGTTTTCCTAGACAATGATTATGAGTGGTTGATGCCTCTGCGCCACAGTCATATTTTGAGTGAGGGAGCTAATACAATATATCCTCTGTTTGTCGTTTTTAGTGATACCTTAGAACGCATTCAACGAGGACTAGTAGGAGCCGAACTTCCATTTATTATCCAAACGCCAGATTTGCTCCTTGAGGAAAATTTCACAGACACTTTTTGTCCAGAAATTCCACCAGCTTAGAAAAATTAGGAGTTAAGAGTTTTCAATTGCAAGTTTTAAACAAAACCAGAGATTTTTAAGTCTCAAGTTTAGTTTTTTAACTCTAACTCCTAACTCCTGTACAGACGCGATTAATTGCGTCTTTCCTAATTATTACCTAACAAATTGGGGCATAATTTCAGCAGCAGTGAATATTCCGTAGATGCCACGTTGGTGCAATTGCTTACCAGCTTTGAGATAGCCAAAGGCAGGGCCGCAGACATTGGCTGCCATACTGGTTTCATCTCCCAGAGTAAAGGTATGGGTGGAAATCTTGCCTTCAAAAGTGCGCCCTGTTACCTTAACGTTAGTGCTGAGGGGCTTTTTAGGATTGCGAGTATCGACTACACCACCAACTGTAACGCGATCGCGCCCGACTATTCCCGCTACCTCTAGCATCACATCATCAGCGTGTTCCATATCCTTCAAGGTAAGCACGCCATTAGTTTTATCTAGTAGTGCTTCTACTTCTGCGTCAGTCATCGCCCTAGCGGTTTCCACTGTGTAACCAGGCATGTGTCCAATGTCTTCCCGAACAGTGGCGCGGTAAGCTTCCCAGTTGGCAATTCCTACCCCAAAGGTAATTTCGACTTGATGAATTTCGGCGTAGCTTTGGGCGGCTAATGCGGCGGCGGCGGTTAACAGTCCGGGTGTAGCACCACAGCCTGTCATGTAGGTAATCCCGGCTGCAAGGAGTTCTTCTTTCATGGCCAGTAGTTGTTCTACAGCAGTGGTGCGCTTAATTGCATCAACTAGCACCCCACGCCAACCAGATTTAATAAACTCTTTGGCTACAGAGGGAATAAAATCGTTTGGTAGGTTGGGTAAAGCCAGAAAATACCCATCCACAGATTGAGCTATTGCAATTACATCCTGAATACTTTGATTTGTTAATGTACCAACTGGTTCTAAATAACCTACAGAACCTTGGGACTGGTAGGTTGCAATGCATTGTTGAGTATTTAAACCTTCAGCAGCGTAAGCGTAACCTTTTTGATCTGCTGCTGCGACTAAAATCATTTCCTGTTTAGCAGCAAGTACCTTGGCGGCGGCTTGTCCAAGTCCACCGAAACCTAATACTCCTATGCGTATCGCTGACGAAATATTTGCTGTACTCATAGTCAATTACTTAAGTTGAATCACTTGCCTTCAAACTTTAGCATCTCAGCTTGTGGCTAATGGCTGACAGCTTTTAGCTATAAAGGTTAATTATGCTTCATTATCCTGGTTTCTTCCCCAACCAAATCAGTTTTTTCACCAGGAATTCTTGCTGAGTGATTTCGGCTTGAGCAAATTTTCACGCGAAGTAGCAGCAAAAATCTAAATATGTCTTAAAGCGATTCCTACGCCTGGCTACGCTTACGTATATTACAAATCTACCATCAAGCGATCGCCTAATCATAGGTTGGGTTGATGCAAGAAAACCGAACCTATGATTATATTTATTTTTTATATTCTGGCGATCGCAGTCTGAAAATCCGTTGATATACGATTTTAAATAAAGTTATTTCTACGTATAACCCATCCTCTGGCTCTAAGCTGACACTGCACTGCACTCAACTTACTTAGAAAGCTTTCAGGAAATAAGGTAAATCTAAATAATAAAGATAAATTTTTTCAATAATTTCTATATTTTTTTAACCACCTAGCTGGCTATAGTTAGCTCTAATGCTGATTTTTAGGACTTTTGCCGCTTACCTAGCAAGCTCAGTTTTTACCTTGACTAATCGATGAGGTTAAGAGAAACTAACTAAATACTGATGTGCACACTTATAAAATTAATAAGTTTTGTAAAGATTCTGAGATATATATGTTGATAGATGGAACATTAGTTAACAAATGGCAAATTTGTATCTAAGTAAAAATGTTCCTACGGCTATATTTATAGCCTTCTGCTAAGGCAGTAAAATTTAAGCGTACTTATCGTGGTTGGCCAAGAGCATGGAGACATTAGAGTTCATAATCTATCCAGACGGTCGGGTACAAGAAAAAGTCACTGGCATTGTGGGTGCTTCTTGCGCTGAGGTTACAGCAGCGATAGAGGCACAGCTGGGGCAAGTACTTAATCATGAGCCAACCTCAGAATATTTCGCCGCGAAGGTGCAGCAATCTAATGTGGCGAATACACACACCACTTACAGCGATTGGTAAGTTTTCACAGTAGTTTAGTGTAATTAATTCACAACCACCATGTCACACTTTAGCCAAATTAAGACTCAAATCCGTAACCTTGATTCTTTAAAAGATGCTCTGACTGAATTGGGCATAGACTGGAAACCCGGCCCGCGCGAAGTCCGTGGCTATCGCGGTCAAACCCATCCTGCGGAAGTTAGTATTGAGCAGGAAAATGGCTATGACATCGGTTTTAGATGGAATGGCAAGGAATATGAATTGGTGGCTGACTTGCAATATTGGCAGCAAAACCTGTCTGTGGACGGATTCTTGCGCCAGGTAACACAGCGCTATGCTTATCAAACAGTTGTGAAAGAAACCACTCGTGTTGGTTTTCAAGTCTCTGAGCAACAAAAAAATGAAGATGGTTCAATTCGCCTGGTAGTACAGCGCTGGAGTGCGTAATGGCTGATTTTCTGCCGTCGCCGGAAGAAGAAGTTGACAATCGTTCGGGTTTGGAACCAGAATTAGGGGGTTTTTTACGCGATGCCCCAGAACGTTCTGGTTTGGAACCGGAATTGGGTGGTTTGCTGCGACAAAATGGTGTTTATGTTGATGAAATCACCTGTATTGGTTGCAAGCATTGCGCTCATGTTGCGCGTAACACCTTTTACATTGAACCAGATTATGGGCGATCGCGCGTAGTTCGCCAAGATGGGGATGCTGAAGAAATTATCCAAGAAGCAATTGACACTTGTCCGGTTGATTGCATTCACTGGGTTGATTACACTGAACTGAAAAAGTTAGAAGAAGAGCGCAAATATCAGGTAATTCCCGTGGTGGGTTATCCGGTGGAACACGCAGTTGCTGCTAGCGAACGTCGGCGTAAAAAGCAAAAGTTAAAGACCAAAAAGTCCCGTTATTAAGATAAAAACGTTAAATCAATATAATAAAGGACTGGTATATCCAGTCCTTTTGTTTTTCGTAATATAGTTAATTTCTGACAGGTTTTGGGGAAAGTCTTTTAATTCAAAATTGTTATGGTTGCCTTCATTTTGAATTTAGAGGATCGTGTTGTGAAAGCAATTTTTCTACTTTCGCCTCATCTAACCTAGCGGTTAATCTTGTATTTTCATGCAAGTCTCTAGTAGTTTTCGCCAAAGTAAAAGTTGAGCCAACAGAAAAAGCCATACCCATACCCATAAAGCCCTTCACCCAGCCATTTACAGGTAAGTTTACAATGCCGAAGGTGGTCATAGAAATAGAAATCACAAAAGCTGCCCAAGTTTGAATAACCCAAGCTGGACTGTCTTTTTGAGTACCAATTGTTTGCATATCTCGTTACCTTTGATATAAGTGATTTATACTAATTCATAACTAAGAGCCATTAGACTTGATCTGGGTTTCCAGACTTGTATCTATCGTTTAATGTTGGAAAAATGGTGTTAAAAGGATTGTATTAATTGGTAGGTTTACTAGTATTAATAGTAAGACCAGTTTGGTAACTGGACTCTAAAAGGGAAGCTTAAGAGCAATTTAAGCAAATAAAAACTGGCACAAAGTTTGTACCAGTTTTATAAGTGGCATTAAAGGAAGTAATTTAATTATTCATCTGGAAAAGTCTGCACTTTGCCATCAGGACTGAGAACAACTCGAATTCTGACATTTTGTCCGCGTGTATTGGCGGAAACAAAAGGTTTGCCAACTTCGGGCATCCCAGCGTTATCAACGAATTCTCTTGCTGCCTTATTGAGAGGAAAAATTCGTTCAACTGTGCCATCAACACTGACTATTAAACTGTACTCTAATGTTTGTCCTAGTCCAGTAGGTGGTTGCCAACGCTTTTTGAGGTATTCTCTAGCTTCTGCTACTTGAGGTGTATCAAATAATGTACCAGTAGCCACTTCTCTGGATTTAGGGGTTTTGGGTGTGTCCCCTAATTGATCGATGAATGGATTGTTATCCGCAGTTCTAGAGGAGGGAAGTTGTGAAACAGGTTTTTCGCCGGGAGAAGATTGCTGTAGGGAATTGATTCTTTCGTCTAGCTGTTGTGAGGTTAATGGCGAGGCTTGGGTACGAGTATTGCCACCATTATTGGGAATGGTGCTAAGAGACGGGGGGGAGATTGGTGAGATATTAGTTGGTAAGCTGCCTGCGTTAGAAGATAGTCTGGGTGGCAAATTCCGCAGTTGAGGGAGATTACCAGCTTGGGGATTTGACCCTGTAGAGTTCTGTCCCAAATTTGGTGTTATGGCAATCTCCTGGCCTGGGTTTTTGCTAAATGGTGCGTTAGCTCGATTGGTGGGAAGGGTTGAAGTCCTGCCCTGGGTTGTTGTCACTGCACTATTTGGAAATAGAGGTGGCGGTGCAGCGAAACTAGAACTAGGGGCTGGGGCTATTAGAGGTGCTTGGGGCAAAGTCGAGGTGGGAAGTGGAGGAGTGGAACCTAACAAATTATCTGATGGAGTGGTAAGTCCAGGTTCAGGTGTCGGGAAGTTTAGTGAAGTTGAAGGTTCTAAAGCAGTCTTTACTGCTGCTGAATCAGATGTTTTGGCTGTCTGCTGTTCTTTTTCTCTAATGCTATTAGCATATTGCCAAGTAACTGGTAAGAAACCTACACCTAAGACTAATACTGCGGCAACAGGTGCCCAAGCTGGGAACCTCAGAGTCGAACTCGTGCTGTTGAGAGTTGGAAGTGCCATGACATCAGTTGAGTATTCATCTAAAGCACTAGCCAAATCGAATAATTGCAGCAGAGTGAGTTGAATTACAGGGCCGGATGAGTGGTTGGCGAGAGAACCAAGAAAAAGGTTGTGAGTTAAATAGCTGCTTGGTTCTAAGTGGATATTTGCCCCAGGAATTTGGGTACTAAAAGAATTTAAGGTTTTTATTGAGGACTTTAATTCCGGCTCACCGAGTGCTGTACTTGACTCTTGGGTATTAGAGAAACTGACCCAAAAGTTTTCTGGAGACTGTTGGAGGAATTGCTGTACGTAGTTTGTGACTGCATCACACAAAGCTTCAAGTTGATCGCGATCGCCCCGAATTGGGATTCTGTGTTCTTCTGGTAGTCGGGGATCGTCAAAACGTAGCTCAAAGCTTAGGTGTTTGAGGACAGTTTTCCCCATCCAACGGGACAGAGGCGAGCTTTGCGCGAATACTTCTAGCGTGCAAGTAGGGGGTGTGTAGCGACGAATTACAGAATTTGATAGAGGCATGGCAGGAACTGCGAGGAAGACTATTTGGGATTTTGCAAAAAGTTAAGTCAGTTGCTTGCAAAGAAAAGTTGAAACGGTGGATTCCTTTACTCACAAGGAAGTTTGTCAAGTTTCTTCCGTTGTGTAGTCTTGTGCCAGGAGGAAGCAGTACTGATAGTGGTTAGCCTTGGGCGATGCACTATCAAAAAGGTTTCCCTATCTAGCAAACAAATCACAAGCGAATTTTGATTGAGGAATTTCAAATTTCAAATCTAAAATTTTGTCGAACGGTCTATAAGTGCTAGCCAGAGACGGCGATGCCCACCAGGGGCGCTGTAAAAAAGTAAATCTACAAGCAGTTTTAGTGCCAGGTTGGTAAGTAAATCCGTTGAGATTTTCTCGTCCTCTTCCATCCGTTCTTGGTAGGTGTTGCAAAAAGCATCAATATAGTCTCCAAGTAAAGCAGCCTGGTGAGGTTCCCGGTTATTTTCTGCCATTTGTTCCAACAGACCGACAGCGCGGCGAATCAATTCCTGGTGCTGTTTGGCTAGGTAGCAGATAATCAGAACAAGCGATCGCGCTTCTTCGACATCTAGCTTTTTTCGCCCTCCTTGACCTTTGCGTAGGGGATTTGATTGGCGCAGTCGCCATAAAGCTACGCGGTCTGGCACTCTTGACTCTAAATTCAGATCGGTTGCCGCCGAAAGCATAGCCTCTGAGCCAATCCCAGTTAAGGTTTCTAGCGCCAACAGCACCAAGTCTAATTGGGTTTTGATATTGTCCCATTGAACTGTGTTTGGGGCTGGAAGCTTGATTAAATCCTCCCACTGGGAATTTGGAGTGGCTGAGTTGGCGGCCGAGTGCATAACTTTTAGCATAGGTGATCGAGCGGATAGGGGATGTTGCTGTTACCCATTTTGAAACCAGACTCTCAAGCATCAAGCTTGGTTTCCCATAGCTATGAGCCAGAGGCTTCAGCTAGATTTTTTCTATGTGGTAAACAGCATGTATCTTTGTCCTACTCTAGATGAAAATTTATTTTCAACAAAGTAGAAAAGTATCAATTCTAATTAAGGTTTACCCAACTTTCATTGCTAATTCCGTACAAGAGTATAAATAAACTATGTTTTGAATGCTAACTGCCAATTATCGTTAAGTAATTATGTAGAATACTTCCTACATTTATTTGCAGTTTGAAATTTTGAAATTTCTTGATGCTTATTACTTATTTTTAATGTATACATAATTACTATACAAATATTTTGGCTGTTTGCTAAAGGTTCTTTTTGCTGCTAAGGAGCAGTTTCACTTGTGTGCAGCCTGTTATTTCAGTCCGCGCTGGGCAGCATCAGGACGCTCGATCTGACTTTTGCCGTTAAGTCTCTCTAGCAAGCTGTTAACCCTCTCTACGAGACGCTATGGGAACACAGAGATCGTGCAATTTCAACTCGCCTTGCCACAGTACCTGGATGCCAATAAAAGTATTACGTCGATGTTCTAAGTAACCGCCTAAACGAGCGATATCTCCGATGGGCTACGCCTACGCAACCAAGCGCCTAACTAACTGTTAACACCTTGAGTAGTTTTAGTAATTTGGCTTTTAAAACGTGAATGTGAAGGGGATTGAGGACTTCAATCGCCGCAGAATTGTAAACTGCGGTTATGAGCCGCGCGAACGAGAACTCCGTATGGCACAAAGACTCAAAACTCACTTTGAGCGTTCCTACACTCATCATTAAAATAGGAACTAAAGACTGGCGACTGGAGATTGGGGATTGGAATCAGAATTATTCTCAACACTTAATCCCTAATCTATAAATCTAAGTCACAATCGAGTTAGCGGCTCTGCGCTAAAGTAAAAATATTGGGATCAAAATCTCTGGCAGTAAGTTCAATACACCACTAATCTTTACCACTGCGGCGATAATGTCTCAAGAGTATAACGAATCACTTCAAATTCAAGAGATCACCAAACTCAAACCGAAACACTTTGCTGATTTAGTCAGATCGGCACAATTGATTTTCGATCCCACAGCAGGTGTTTCGGGAAGACATATAACAGTTGACTGGGAACAATTCGGAATTCCCCATGATGTGGCGGACAATCTCAGATCCCTTGGTCAACAGTACCAATATGCATCTCCTCACATCCCTGTTGAAGTCATTTGGAGTAAATTAACTCCCGAAACTCGTATTTGGTTCGTTCAAAACAAAGATAGGTTGTGGCAGCTTGAAGAAGCTTTCCCAGCCCTTGATGAAGATTAAACGGCTGAACCATTAGAAAGGAATATAAATTATTTGTAGGGGCATAATAATTGTTGTGCCCCTATCCTGTCTCTATAGCGATTCTTGTGTAAGTAGATTTATGCGATGGCGCAAGCGACCACCCTAGCCCGCATTTCTCACAAGCTTGAGGGGAGCAGGGGAGGCAGGGGAGGCAGGGGAGGGAGGGGAAGCAAGGGAAGAAAAACTAATACTCGCATTTCTCACAAGCTTGAGGCGAAGGATGGGCAAGAGGGGAAAGAACTTGGTATTTGAACTCTCCTCTGCTCCTCTGCTCCTCTGCTCCTCTGCTCCTCTGCTCCCCTGCCTCCCCTGCTCCTCTGCTCCCCCTGCTCCCCCTGCCTCCCCTGCCTCCCCTGCTCCCCTGCTCCCCCGCTCCCCTTCCCCTGCTCAAGCGCAGGCTTAATCGACATGTGGAGAGAAATCCGGGCTAGGCGATCGCGTTAGCTTAAGTACATAAGTTAAATTAATAAAAAAGCTTTCTATTGATGAATCAAAGCCTAAGTGTTGCTTCCAGCCTGGAAGAACACACTCATGAAAATGCTGTTGTTACCAAACAACAGCTATTTACGAAGCAACTAATTGTCCTTGTCTTAGAAATGCTTCTAGCATTACCTCTGGGTTTACTCCTCGCCAAGTTCCAGATTGGTAGAATTGCCTGGATATTTGGCGGGATTGCTGCTGGTACAGTAGTTCTTCAAGGGTGTCGAATTTTTTATCAATATTCCCCCCAACCTAACCGCACTGCTAGAAAAGTGGGAATGGCACTTATAGGCTTAACTGTCGGTGCTTCCAATACCCACGGTAATCTAGCTAGTATTGCTTCTGGTATCCCCATATTTATTTTTCTGACCTTGTTTTTGCTGCTGAGTGGAACCTGTATTGGTTATATTTACGCCCGCCTCAGCAAAACCAACCTATTGACAGCAATGCTGGCGACAGTTCCTGGTGGTGTCGGAATTATGGCTGCGATCGCAGCCGATTACAATAAAAATGTCAGCTTAGTTGCTCTAGTTCAGGCGATTCGCGTCACTTCAGTAGTTGTTTTGATTCCCTTCATCGCTAGGACATCAGCTGGTAATTACTATCCCCAACCACTCCCAATCAACGGCGTTTGGCTCAATCTCGATCCATCTCAACTAGAATTACTCTTGTTAGCACTCCTAATCACTGGATTAGTAGTTTATCCAGCTATATTATTTAAAATTCCCGCCGGCGATTTCTTTGGTGCATTGTTGATTGGTATGGGGTTTAATCCTTTGCTACATTGGCTGCCTTTTGTGGGCGATATTAGTTTTAGTCCGCCGCCTTTAATTAACTTATTGGGTCAAATGCTTCTGGGAATTACCATTGGTGAATATTGGGGAGACAAACCCAACTTTAAGAAGCGGACTGTCGGCTATGCCTTGATGTCTGTGGGAATGACCCTCATCGCCGGAGCGATCGCTGCTATACTTGCCATGCAATTAACCTCTTGGGACTGGTTAACCTGTCTCTTAGTCACAGCACCAGGAGGATCGGCAGAAATGATCCTAGTTTCCCTAACATTGAATCATAATGTTGAAATTGTCACAACTGGTCATTTGGTGCGACTAATTGCGATTAATAGTTCTCTGCCGCTTTGGCTGTTTTTGTTTCGTCGTCTGGATAAGCAACTTTCTGAACCAGTTTAATTGATGAAGGTATTGGTAATGGGGCATTAGTTTTTGACAAATGACTAATAACAAAGATGCAACTTGAATGCTGGTTAGCTTATCCTTTTGTTATCCAAATACTAAGGATGCTTTAGATGGTTGCCCAAATTCAAGAACTTGAAGCGCAGCACTGGGTTAAAACTCGTTCTTCCCTTGACCCTACCGAATCCACTTTCCTGATTTGGAAAGGTAAAATTTACGCCTTTATCCCCGGTGAGAAAAGACAACTCCTGTTTAAGATGCTGGGATTAAGCGTTAGCCGATGTATTCCCACAGCAGAGGGTAGCTGGGATTTTACTTCTAGGGAACTAACTTACTACCTCAACCCAAAAACAGATGAGGTTTTATCCAAATGGGAGAATCCTTGGACAGGCGAGACAGTTCCGGTGATTCACGTTGCCAATAATCCTGTGCAGGGTAAGTTTGAGGGGAATTTTCCTGCACAAGTAGACGGTGACAGCACAACCTTCGTTTTTGATATATTTCCTTATTACCCCAATCCTTTAGTAGACGATCGCAAATTTGCCGAATACAGCCCAAATCCAATTTATCAGGCAGCGGAGTTGTTTAAATTAACTGTGCCAACCGCAGATTTATTCAACCCAGCACTTAAATCAGTTTCTGAACTCAAACTTAGTTGGGATCGGATTGGTCAATGGCTTCCCTGGATGAAAATGGGCGATCGCCCCGGTCAACTAATCTACAGTGCTGTTGGCAGCAAAGTCAATGGTTTAACAGAACTGCCCCCCCTGCTGCAAGACGAAATTAATAACCGTATTCCTCTATATAAACAAGCCCCAAAAGCATTGATAGATGGCGAAGATATGACTTCCTGGTTGTACTTTCAAAAGCACTTTCCAGCTTACTTAGCTGGTGAAATTTTCCCGCTTCCCCAAGCAGAAGAGTTATGAGAATAAATCATTTCAATCCGGTTAGGATAAGATAAGTTACCTATTGATAACGCTTGTAGAGACCTTGCATTGTAACGTCTCTACAGAGAATAAAATTCTACTAATCACCTATTGGGTGTCATTTGTCATTGGTTAAGAGTGAATGGCACTAAGTTAAGCTGAAGAGTATGCAGCGTATAGATTGTAGAGGGGTAGGGAGGTAACACCGCGATTTCATCACCTATTTTTCCTCAATTAAATTTAACTGCACAGCAGATTTTTAATGCGGCTAACTAATTTATATTGCATCTACATACACCAATTATTCTAGTTTTTAGCTCTTATAATTTACTCAAATTTAGCCTCTTGACCTGAGCAATCAAATAGATGTAAACCTAAGCGTTGGGAAAGTTCTTCACACACCTTCACCCCCCGCACACTATTACCACGGGCATCTAGTAGGGGCGAAAAAACTCCAATGCCCATCTTATTGGGTACAACGGCGATAATCCCGCCACAAATACCACTTTTCGCTGGAATCCCAATTTTATAAGCCCACTCACCTGCAAAGTTGTACATTCCACAGGTGTACATCACACTCAGAATATCTTTGATGTAACGCTTATCTACCGCCTGTTCTTTGGTAATGGGGTTCATACCTTTGTTAGCCAGGGTAGCCGCCATCACTGCTAAGTCTTGGCAATTCACCATCACAGCACACTGCTGGAAATAAAGATCCAGCGACTCTTCAATATTCCGGTCAATCATCCCAAAGTTGAGCATCAGATGCGCCATTGCGCGGTTGCGATGTCCGGTACTGCGTTCTGAGGTAAAAACTGAAATGTCAACGAACACATCCCGGCCAATATATCGCTTGAACATCTCCAGCGTTCGGTTAAGACGTTCCGTTGGACCGGAACCTTTAATTAAGCTGGTGGTTGCGATCGCTCCAGCGTTTACCATTGGATTATAAGGTCGCTTCGATTGCTCATCCAAAACAATTGCGTTGAATGCATCCCCCGTCGGTTCCACCCCAACTCTAGTTAAAACATAATCCAGTCCATGATCTTCTAAGGCAAGTCCATAAGCAAAGACTTTGGAAATAGACTGAATGGTAAAGAGTTGGTCATAATCGCCAACTTTGTAAATCTGACCATCTACTGTGACAATGCAAATACTGAACAAATCCGGGTTTGCCTTCGCCAGTTCTGGAATATATTTAGCTACTGTACCCTCTTGCAGTAACTTGTACTGGGAATGCAATTCCTTAAGAACAGCTAATAATGGCGATGAATCTATTTCTAAATCTCTTTGATTTACTTGGCTTGTCATCAGACTGATAGTATTCCCCAAAATACTCACTATATATAGTAGGGGTGCAGCCGTACATATTTACAACCACAAAGATTTTGTCAAAGACAGCTTGCTGTCAAAAATCATCCTTGAGCAATTACTGAAGTTTCAAAGAAAAAGTTGTTATTTTTAATACATTTAATATTCTTTGTGCAAGCGATCGCGAAGATTTCTTAATTTTTCCATCGTTAATTACAAAAAATATTGGGTTGAGTATATTTCTTTATTTTATACTCAGCAATACTGATATCATTAGTTGTATTTCGTACTTGTATCCGTTTAGTCATTGGGAATAAAAGTCATCATTAATCTAAGTAGAAAAAACATCTTAAACTCAAACTAATTTGCTTAATTATTTCAGATGTAACTCTTATCACGACTTATTCATAGGTAAATCTAAATATTTAATTAAATAAGTGATTTTAAGTATTTATGCCGATGCTATTTAATTGAGGTTATATTATCTTCTTATAGGAAATAGCCAGATAAATGTAATATAGAATACACGCATGGTTGCGAGCCTTTAGAAGATAAATCAATAGGGTATCGTTGGTTTGGCTTGCAATAAGTGTAAAGTTTTTTTAAGAAACTTTTGACTTGCATAAAAAAGCGTTACATAGCCAAAGTCCGCCCTTGAGAAAGGTTTCACCCTTAAATTTGGAACTTTAATTTGATTAAGCTGTCGATAATTACGCTAAAACCCTGATCCCCAAGCTAAAAGGTTCGTGTTAGTCTGTTGCAGTTATTAAGAACAAAGTGAAAACGGAACGAGTTCGAGTTTTTCAGAAGGGAAGTAACTTTCAACTAAATTCACTAGTAGAAAAATCCCGCAATTTATAAAACTTAAGTTCTACAGTCGCTTTCAAAAACGGACGCATGAATCAAAGACATTTGTGGATTATTGTTGCCCTGTCTATGGCTGTTTTGGGCATACCTTCAGTCGGTTGTACTCAAACCACCACTCAAACCACCAAGGGAAATGCGCTAGCTTCCCAAAAATCACCTAACCCTGAAGTGGTTAAGGTGGGAGAGTACCAATCCAGAGCAGGGAAACAAACCTTGGATGCTGTGATTACAGAAATTCATCCTCACAACATTAGAGGACGTAAGGCGGCAACCCTTTTTATCCGAAATATACCTGTTCTCACCTTTTTGAGTTCTGTATCAAATACGAATCTTGAAACTAAAAAAGTTGGTGAAATTGGAAATACTGGGGGCGTACAATCGTACGCCCTTATTGCTAGCAATTCATCAAATACATTGAATACTGGCAACTTAACAGATGTGAGTAACCAGATTAGCTCCGATGACAATGACCCGGTTCAGATAGCTGGTGTAATAGCAGCCAAGATCAACCAGTTGAATCGGGAAAATGTTGACGGCAGTAAGATTACCGTCAGTTGGAAAGCAGGGGAAAAATCTAATGCCAATCAAGCGCAAAACAAAAGCGCTCCCCCCCAGCAAGATGGCGATCGCTATGTAATCAAAATTAATGGCGAAGAATTGGTCGAAATTAACGAAGGTACACGACTAGCAGGTTCCACCAACAATCTGGCGCAAGATGCATTGCAAGCAACCAATCGCCTACGGAGACTACTAGGCAATGCATCTCCCCTAAAAGAAATAGCGAATTTACCAGTATCAATACCAAAGCTACCCCGGCAAATTGCCGTCGGAATAGTGCAAGCCACCTTGAGAGGCATGGCTTCTTATTACGGCTATGACGGTTCTGGTACTCGTACTGCTAGCGGTCAGAGATTTAACCCAGAAGAAATGACTGCCGCCCATCGCAGTTTACCCTTTGGTACACAAGTGCGTGTAACCAACACCCGTAATGGTCGTTCTGTAGTGCTGCGGATTAATGACCGAGGCCCATACATTCGGGGTCGAATCATTGATGTATCTGCTGGCGCAGCTCGGATTTTAGGAATGATGGGCAGTGGCGTTGCACCAGTACATATTGAAGTTTTGGGGAAATAATCTAGGGACTGGGGACTGGGGACTGGGGACTGGGGACTGGAAAGACAAGGAGAACAACCATACCCAATACCCAATACCCAATCGCCAATCCCTAATACCCAATCCCCAATTCCCAATCCCTAATACCCAATCCCCAATTCCAGTTCCGTATCACTTAATTCCCCTAGTTCAATCAACTCTTCCCTCTATTTCAGATATAAACTAGCGGGGGAGGGATCGATAAGAACTAGGGGTATTTTTGTGCGCCTGCTGACAACAGTCGCAGCTTTACGCTGCTATTTAACTAAACGCTGCTCAGAAAACAAGCTAATTGCAGTTACTGAGGATCTGAGACTAGATGAGATGACTGGCTGGTATCAGACGGCAGTTGGTTTAGTGCCAACGATGGGGAATTTGCATCAAGGTCATTTAAGCTTGATTCAACGGGCGCGGCAAGAAAATTCTACGGTGATTGTGAGTATTTTCGTCAATCCCCTGCAATTTGCTCCCAATGAAGATTATCAACGCTACCCGCGCACTTTAGAGCAAGACCAACAACTTTGCGAACAAGCTGGGGTAGATGCAATTTTTGCACCGAGTCCTGAAGAGATGGCGGTTCCCCAGAAGAGTATACAAGAATCAAAGGTTACACAAGTCATACCACCATCTGCTATGATGACAGGCTTGTGTGGTCGTTCTCGGCTGGGTCACTTTCAAGGTGTCGCTACGATTGTTGCCAAGCTTTTAAACTTGGTACAGCCTGACCGTGCCTACTTTGGTCAAAAGGATGGTCAGCAACTGGCAATTATTAAACGCTTAGTAGCTGACTTGAATTTGCCAGTAGAAATTGTTGGTTGTCCAACAGTGCGTGAAGCGTCGGGTCTTGCCTTCAGTTCTCGCAATCAATATTTGACTGCAACGGCAAAAGAGCAAGCAGCAGCATTATATCGCGGCTTGCGACGAGCTGAAGCTGCATTCATTGCAGGCGATCGCAATAGCAACAAGTTGATAGCAGTGGTACAGCAAGAAGTGGCAATGGTCAGCACAATTTTAGTGGAATATATTGAATTAGTTGAACCGACTACGTTGATGTCTTTAGAAAAAGTTGAGGAGGAAGGAATGTTGGCGATCGCAGCTCGTCTTGGTGCTACACGTTTGATTGACAATACGATATTGCACGATCGTCAACCGATTATCGCCATTGATGGCCCCGCTGGGGCTGGAAAATCCACTGTGGCGCGACAAGTGGCAGCAAACCTGGGTTTAGTCTATTTAGATACAGGAGCAATGTACCGTGCTGTCACTTGGTTAGTATTGGAAAAGGGGATTGCTATTGATGATGAGTGTGCGATCGCTGAATTAACTAACCAGTCTAAAATTGAACTTACTCCTAACCAGGATTTACAATCGTCCGTGCGGGTTTGGATTAATGGTACTGATGTTACCCAGGTAATTCGCACCACTGAGGTAACATCTCTTGTATCTGCGATCGCAGCCCAAAGCGCTGTCCGTCAAGCACTGGTTAAACAACAGCAAAGCTGGGGTAAAAAAGGTGGTTTAGTCGCTGAAGGACGAGACATCGGTACTCACGTGTTCCCCGATGCCGAAGTAAAAATCTTTTTAACCGCTTCTGTGGGCGAACGCGCCCGTCGCCGTCAGGAAGACTTTAATAAACAAGGTAAATCCGAAATCAATTTAGAACAGCTGGAACGGGATATTGCCGAACGTGACTGGAAAGATAGTACACGCAAAGTTTCTCCTTTGCAGAAAGCAGCAGATGCGATCGAACTTCAAACTGATGGTTTGGACGTGTCTGAAGTCACTGCACAAATAGTTAACTACTACCAGCAACGTCTATCTGAGTAGTAGTTATCGAAGAGAGCAAGGAGACAAGGGAACAACCATGTAATCAATCTCTGCTACTGCCACTTTATCTCCCACTTTTGTTGTACTCTTCTGGTCACTAATAAAGAAAATACCTGTAATCGGGATTATTGCCGATTTTGGCTTCTAATTAAGAGTTGTTCTGTACTTGTCAGGATGAGCAGTGGCGCGACAGATACTCTGGCGATCACCTCTATTGCCCAGTTGTGATTCACCAAATCAGGGATCGCTGTAAAAAGCGTAAATCCAATGATGAGTGAAAGTAAGATCATGAAAAAATTCCGATCCCAAGCAGGTTTATCGCGCAGTCTCTCTTGGCGGTCTATTAAGCGTTGTCGCCAAAATCGAAAGGTACTGAGGACAGCGACAAGGTATAGCAGTCCAGCATTAATTAGCAGGGTTATTTTATGGTTTGGAGTGATGTCAGGATGCCCAAGTGCGATCGCCGTTAAGCAAACTCCCGCTACTAGATACAGAAAAGTAAACAGGGTAAAATGTTTCATTAGTTTCTTTTTGTACTTTGTAAAGAGGGCAGACTCTAAGGCAAACGCATCCAAATTTTACTTTTTTCTCATAACCAAGGTTAAGAATCAACGAAAAAAACAGCATTTACTGTTTGATTTAATTTTCTAAGCCTCAAGACAATCTCTAAAATCTTTGTCAATAAGCAGAGATTAATCAGATGGTTTTGGAGTTTATTGATAATGAAACAACCTTATTGACATGATGTGGCTGCCCTGCCCTGCCTCCTTAACTCTAGATCTCCTGCACCCAGAGACAGTGCCAAAACTTAGACAGATATTAGATAGTTATTTATTTTTGATTATTTTTTATTTAAATAATTTTAATCGATTATTTTAAATAATAACTTCTTTTAAAATTAATTCATCCAGCCTTAGACTGATTATCTAAATAACAATTAATCTTACTAAAGGTAGAAGTTGCAAAGCTTTAATTTCTGCTTTTAATTACTTAATACCAATTTTCATAGCACTCCTGAATTATTTCTGAACTAAGAAGTCTCCCACTTATAAGAGAATTCCAAAATATAAGCTTTCCGATTGATGTGTTTCAAATCAGATTGTAATATATGTATTTAAATATGAAATATTAGCCATGTTTATTTATAGTGATTGCATACGAGCAATTTAACTTATTTTACTTATTAGAGAAAGACTTTGTTTTTCGTTTCACTTTGGTAGTAAAATAACGATGTTAAGTTTTATGTTCCACGATTAAAGACATAAAACTCCTGAAAATAAAAGCTATTAATTTCCAAGCTTCTACAATAGCTTAAAACTGGAAACCGATAAAGAGAGGATGACACAATGGCATTTGTACAGGCTCCGCTACCCTTCGACATTAATGCTTTAGAGCCAAATGGCATGAAAGCTGAAACTTTCGAGTATCACTACGGTAAGCATCATAAAGCTTATGTAGACAACCTCAACAAGCTCACTGAAGGTACAGAACTTGCTGATAAGTCTTTGGAAGAGGTAATCAAAACTTCCTTCCAAGACTCCTCTAAGGCGGGAATCTTCAACAACGCTGCTCAAGTTTGGAACCACACCTTCTTCTGGAATTCTTTGAAACCACAAGGTGGTGGTACACCCACAGGTGAACTCGCAGCCAAGATCGATAAAGATTTTGGTAGCTTCGACAAGTTCAAGGAAGAGTTCTCTAACGCGGCTGCAACTCAATTTGGCAGTGGTTGGTCTTGGCTCATTGATGATGGTGGTACGCTGAAGGTGATCAAAACACCAAATGCAGAAAACCCTCTAGCTCATGGTAAGAAAGCACTCCTAACCTTAGATGTTTGGGAACATGCCTACTACATTGACTATAGAAACGCTCGTCCAGCGTTCATCAAGAATTTCTTAGATAACTTGGTAAACTGGGACTTTGCTGCTGAAAACTTGGCCAAAGCTTAATCATCTACCAGTGTTGAATCGGTTGTAACAGTAGCTTTTACCAGATATGTAAAGCAAAAACAACCTGTTAGCTATATCAATAATTGCAGTCACGAGTAGTATTCGTGGCTGTTTTTAATTTGCTGGGTACATGTGGTGGAATATTCTAAGCATATCCACAGCAACACTGGCTTAATTCATCAAAAAATTATATTAATTAAGAAAAATTATACTTAAAAAAGTAAGTGGGCATGAATAATTAAAGGTTACAGCAAGCCGCTTCAATCCTTACTATGAGCTAATTTAATGATTTTATATTACGTAATCTAGTTTGACTTATTTTTACCTACTCACTTAAGTATAAAAAACTAATATTTTAACATTTATGTGTCATGAGATACAAAAAATTTTCAGATTTGAGAGGGGAGCATTAATGCTTCAACTTTTGACAAAATTAACGTTTATATAAAACATGGGGAAAATTCAATTTACCCTCACTTTTGTGGCTGCTGTGGTAGGCAGACTTCGCGATCTGGCATCAAGATTTTCAAGGAGAATGAAAAGCAGTGTGACGATCGCCACAAATGCTGCGATCGCAGTACTAGCCGGACACACTGTATCAGCACAGATAACGCCGCCTTCACTAGCTTCACTAAAGACTGTACCGATTCCAGGGCCAGACTGGGAGCAACGCGAAAAAGTGAGATCCTCGTGAAATAGGCAGGGGAGGCAGGGGGAGCAAAGAGGCATTTTTAGTATTTTTTACTACCGAAACAGACTGCTTCTACACTTATTTCTTTCTCTTCCCCTGCCTCCCCTGCCTCCCCTGCCTCCCCTGCCTCCCCTGCTTCCCCTGCTTACCCATCTCACTGTTAGAGCATTGCTCCCGGCCAGACTATACAGGCTACGTAAAAGATAAGAGTAAAGCGATCGCTCTGGGAAAAGCTCTTTTCTGGGATATGCAGGTTGGTAGTGACTTTTTCAAAAACCTTTTTCATCAGCCTTAACTGCCTCCTGTATCTTAAAAGTAGTAGCATAAAAATTAAAATATTATATGGATAGCAAAGAACTAGCGCAATACATCGAAGCGACGAATAGCATTACTAAACCTTGGGTATTGGTACAACTGCGCCTCAAGAAATTGCAAGAGCGTCGAACAACCCTTACAAACGATGTGTATACCAAAGAATTAGAAGATATTTACCAAGACTTGATGAATTTGGGTGAATGGTGGCGCGGTATTGAAGATGAGGTATTTTAAAGTGAGGAGTTATGACTTTTCCTAACTTTTAACTCTTGCACAGACGCGATTAATCGCGTCTCTACTCCTAACTTAAAACGCAACCTGATGGCTCAAGCTCTCGATCAAGTCGATTACGATACTCTCGATGCCGCAAAAAGACGCTTCATCGAAGCTGCAAAACGCACGCTTACCTTTGCAAGCGCCTATGGAACCGTCCCCGCATCGGGTCTTGGAGCAAGTGCTAACGCTTTCAGCTTCAACCTCGCTCCATTTATTCAAGCGGGCGCTCCAGAAATTTCTCTAACACTTGTCCCTGAAGGACTAGGAACGGCAGACGATACCCGCCCTGATGACCTTTCCGAAGAAGAACTTCGGCGATTCTGGTGGAACATCGGTATCAAGATCATTTCGTGTCTGACAAACGATGCAGCAACTTCAGGGATGCAGACTCTACTTCTTGGTCTTTATCTGCCATCAAGTACTCCTGAAACAATTTTTACCCCGACTTTCCTTGATGGGTTTCTGGATGGAGTCGTTGAAGGGTGCAAACGAGTGGGGTGTGTCTATCTCTCAGGGGAAACTCCTCAACTTAAAACTAAGATGATTTCAGGTCGGCTCGACATTGCAGGTTCGGTTTTTGGGGTTATGCCGCCTAGTGTTGCTCCGATTGATAGCTCGCGTCTGGATGCCGGAAATACTATTGTTCTCGTCGAGAGTTCTGGCCCCCATGAGAACGGCTTTACCCCACTGCGAAAGCTTGCTGAATCCCTTCCTGATGGGTATAGAACAAAGCTTCCAAGTGGGCAGGAGTTCTGGGAAGCGATGAATGCTGCTTCATATCTCTACACGCCGCTTGTACAGGCGGTACTTGGCGAAGGAATTCGCCCCACCGCAATGGAGAATATCACTGGACATGGATGGCAAAAGCTGATGCGGTCGGTGAAGCCACTCCGATATGTTGTCGAAACGATGCTCCCAGTACCGGAGATATTTACGTTTGTCGAGGGTCATCTTGAGGGCGGGGCAGAAACGATGCTTTCGGTGTTCAATT
Organism: Nostoc sp.; assembly: GCF_036917455.1. GTDB lineage: Bacteria > Cyanobacteriota > Cyanobacteriia > Cyanobacteriales > Nostocaceae > Nostoc. The sequence continues at coordinate 31,993 of NZ_JBALDK010000142.1, forward strand.
ACGGAGCCGGATTTGCATTTTATACAGAATCAAAGGAGGATGCAGAAAGGATTGTCATCCTGGCGAGAGAACATAAGTTAACGGCTGTGATTGCTGGAAAGGTTGAAGCCTCCCTTAGCCGCGAGGTGGTGATAGAACCACTTGGGGTAACTTTGAAGGGGGATTCTTTTGGGATTGCGCGGGGAGTATAATCAGCCGCAAGCGATCGCTAGTTTTTTGATAACTATTATAAACTCACTCATGCGATGCCTGCGGCGGGCTATGCCTATGCTAAATTTCTTAACTGAATCAAAAAAATAGTGTAATTACTGAGTAATATTTTTTTTGACACGTGATATCTATTTACGTCTCAGGCTTCTTAGATAAAATTATCCTCCTAAATATCTTGAAATAAGTCATTTTGCACAAATAGTATGAATGGATTTACAAAATTTTATATGTAATATTTTTTGCTACTTACATTTAAAGTAGTACAAATCACCCATGACTACTGAGGTTAAGATTTGCTAACGTAGTCTTAACATATTGAAAAATTTGCTGAGAAAGCTGAGAAAGTAGCCACCAATACTAATTTACAGTGTTGGAAATTTCTCATCTGTAGATGGGGCGTTTTAGTGTGTTAAAAATATATATTTTTATTCAGAGGGGGTTATGGCTATAAATTTGGCCCAGACTACTGCTTCAGCAGAACTTTTGAAGCAAGTATTCCAGAACATTGATGCATATAGTTGTCCAAGGTTATTCAACTTTCACATGCACACTATCTACTCGGATGGCAGGTTAAAGCCGAGTGGATTGATGGAACAGGCGATCGCAATTGGACTAAAAGGGTTAGCGATCACTGACCATCATGGCATTCTTGGCTATCAAGCGGCCCTTGCTTGGTTAGAAGATTGGAAGTGGAGTAATTCTGGTGCAACAACTCCTTATCTGTGGAGTGGCGTAGAAATCAATGCAAACCTTCTAGATATAGAAGTTCATATTTTGGCTTATGCTTTTGCTCCAGAACACTCTAGTATGAAACCCTATCTGCAAAGAAGGCCAACTACAGGCCAAGAATATCAGGCAAGTAACGTGATTGCCGCTATTCACGAAGCTGGTGGATTGGCGGTTCTGGCTCATCCAGCGCGTTACAAGCGATCGCATTTTGAGTTAATTCCAGCTGCATCCCACAAAGGGATCGATGGCGTGGAAACTTTCTATGCCTACAACAACCCTAACCCTTGGAAACCCAGCATATTGGAATCAGAACAAGTGCAAAAGCTGGCTGATGAATACTTTCTTTTCAATACCTGTGGTACTGATACCCACGGTTTGAGCCTGCTACAACGCTTGTAGAGATGAATCAATTTTTTTTAAATCTCCTGGTTCAATCCGCCAGGAGGTTATCTTTTTTAAAGTATCTACATCTAAGTCTGATGCCAAATTTGGATTTTTAATTTTGAATTCCGCCTTGTGGTACTAGCTTCTCTGAGGCAGCCAATAATTCTTCATATAGATGCTAATTGGCAAAGATTAGTTATGAATTATTCGGTAAAATAATATGAAATACTAAATATAAAGATTGCTAAAAGAACAGGAATAATTTGACTAAAGTCTATTCGCTTTTTTTGAACTATTTCTAAACAAGATGTCGGAATCATCAGAGACCAGAAGATAGTTGTCACCATAAACATCACAACAGATAAAAATTTATCTTCTGGAGTGGAAACAGGATGACGGAGAGAAAATATTAACCAATTGCTAAAAAAATAGCCTGTCATTAACAGATAACCAATAGTTAAAGTAAGTTGTATCTGATTCATTGTGAGTACTCCTGAAGTTTTGTGAGTTCACTATAGCCTTTCCTGTTCTAGTTAGGTACACGCCTCAACAATCCCCTTTGGAGATACTTTTTAAATTTTGGATAATGAATATTCAATACCATCATCCAAAATTTAAAGTTAAGTTAGCTATGAAAGTAATAATTAAGCAGTCTTAAAAAATCGAATAATTTCGCGGACATGATCGAGAAATTGCCCATCAGTGGAAAGTTGCGCGATCGCAGTTCGGGCTTCTCTTGCCAAACGCTCATGTTCAGTTTGATTTGTCGCCCGTAATTCCTCAAAATTAGCTGCAATCCGGGCTAAATCTCTGCGAGTCTCTTCGGCAAAGCGTTGTTGAGTTGCAGATAAGGAATAAGCTTGTTCGGGGTTGAGTTGATCTTCCAACGACTGGATTTTTTGTTCCAATATCGAGAAGCGATCGCGCAGTTCAACAATATCTTCGCGCGGATACTTCCATTCTTGGCGAATCATCGCTAACCGTGCATATAGATACTCATAAGCTCGAATAGCTGGACGCAGAATTGTTAATAACAAAGCTGCGCCAGAACTAATATATCCCACCGTACTAATACCAGTGGCAGCAAGGGTATAAAGACCAATGGCTGAGAATAAGTGGAAAGCAATGGCAATCCAGAGCGATCGCTTTGCCAACAATGTGACATACTTCACTTGTTTCTCATCGACTGGAATTCCTTTCTCAGTTGATTGTGCTGCTTCTGCTAAGACTTCTTTGGCTTGAAAATGCACATTCCACGGTACGGTAACAATTACTAACAGCCACCAAAAACTCGCACCACCAATCACCCAATCAAGAAAGTTACCAGCAGGGATGTGCAACCATTGCAGTAAGCCAAAAGCTGCTAACACCACAACTACAATTCCAGCAATGGAACTGATGAAAAAGTTAATATACATTTTGCTCTGTCTCCGGTGAAACCATCATCTTGATCGTGACTGTATCCCAGCAGTTATACGGAAATGCTTGTGATAGTTTTTCTAGTAGCACACATTACAAAGAAGATTTCAATTCATCAAGCAAAACGTAGATAAAAATCCGTTTTTCAGTATTGTTATCAACTGTCAACTAGCTCCTGGTAGATTGACAATTTTATCTCTAATAAGATATTTTCAAGACTTAAGTATTTAAATATACTCTCAAATATAAATAAAATAGTAAGATAGCTAATTTATAACTTGATACATAACTTTATGCCTGAATCCAGTAATTAACAATTTGGAGGAAATTATTATGTCAGCCTTTTTGAAAAATCAAAAAATTTATAAATTATTCACCAAGTTATCAATTGTAACTGCTAAAACTGCCTTCAACTTAGTACTACTATTCAAAATTGATTCGGCTCAAGCTTTGGCAGCTAAATTTAATATCGACCCCAGCGCAAGTTTTATTTCTTCATATACATTTAGTCCTGATAGCGTACCTTTTTCTCTAACAGACTTGGGAATTAATTCAGGAGACACAATTAAACTGGAACGGTTTGGCAGTTTTTCACCCTTTGGCGATCCGACTGACGAATACTTTGGTTCAATGTGGGCTACTTTCAGCGCTGACAATAGATTGCTACCAAGTAGCGGAGAGTATGAAGGCGCAACAACTGATAGAGTTCCTAGCGCTATTAATGCAATTTTTACTAACGGTTGTCTTCCGTCTCAATGTTTAGATAATAGTATTTTTTACATCTCACGTGGAGATTTTAATGGTGCTGTTGTACAAGTTCCCATTGATGCAAAATTTATATTTATTGGTGCTGCCGATAGTTCATTTGCTGATAATGTAGACTTGAATAAGGATTTTGCTGTAGGTATCAATTCTATATCTACTGATAGTATTCCTGAACCCGATTTTATGTCAGGTTTACTGGCATTTGGTGTTTACGCTACTGGTTTGCAATTCTTACGCAACCGAAAAAAAGTATTTTGATGACATAGGTTTACTCAACTAAATAACTGCGCCAAACTGATTGAGTATTTTTACTACCTTTTTTTGGAATTAGCGATCGCCAAGTTTTACCTTCTTGCTGAATTTGCAGGTAAACGTCAAAGGGTTGTTTTGGTTGCGTTAAGCGCCGTTTTGGTAGCTTCAGAATTAAGTCGTAAGTTCCGCGAACGCGGAAAGCTGGTAAGTTTTCAATGGTTAGGGGTTGTTGCTGGGTAATTGATAGCCGCTTGATTTCAAATCCTTGAAAATCTAGATCCAACTGTTGGCTAAGTTTTTGTTGAGTTTGCTCTAGCCCAAGTGCGATCGCTTTTTGCACTAACTCGCTAGTCGGTAGCAGTCCAATACTGCCACAAGCTGTAACTAGCACCAGCAATATTGCTGTCAAAACTAACCGCACTATTTTATTCACTGCCTAATCGGATATTTTCTTCTTTATCAGTTTAACCGGATGAACTGCTACTTTTTTAGCATCGAGTAACTAAGTCCTATGCTATATAGCAAGGGGAGCAATGCTCTAACAGTGAGATGGGTAAGCAGGGGAGGCAGGGGAGGCAAGGGAAGAGAAAGAAATAAGTGTAGAAGCAGTCTGTTTCGGTAGTAAAAAATACTAGAAATGCCTCTTTACTCCCCCTGCTCCCCCTGCTCCCCCTGCCTCAAGAGCCTATTTCACCAGGATCTCACTTTTTCGCGTTGCTCCCTATAGCAAGGGACTGGGGACTGGGTGAAAAGTCTTCTTGTGTCTAAGTTTCATTATCTGTTGATGTCCTAACCACCAAGGCTTGTGCTATATAAATGCTAAATATATAATTAGTAAAGGCACGGTAGAACCGTGCCCTAATTCGCAAAAAGTATTATTTTGAAAGGTTTTTGCTTTACAGAAAATTTAATACTGACGTAAAATTGCAGACAATGAACTATCTTTACGAAGATCCATCAAGTCTGCCAAAGAATCTGGGCGCGTATCCAAGTGGTGTTTGTGTTCTGCTGGTAGAACCGTAACTAGATGTTTTGCTTTCGGTTGCATCTGCATCATCGGCATTGTCATCAGTTGTGGCTGTGGCACAAAAATTGGCTGGTTCTTGGGAAGGCGTGGTTCCAATTTTTGGTAATTGCTCTGTGCCAAGCGTACCTGATGGCGGTTAACCTGTTTTTGGACTTTTTGCGGTTGCTTTTTCCCGTTGAGCATTTTGAAAATGAGCAAGGAACCACCACCACAACTGAGGACGATCGCAGCCACCATCCATAAAGGCGTAGGATTGCTATTCTCAGAGGGTATACTGATGGGTTCTTCAACGATAACTGGGATTTTTTCTGGTTCTTCTTGTGCTACCGGGCCAGCATTACCTAAGCTATACACGGCAAAAGCACCACCTCCTAAAAACATGGCTAAACACCCAGTTAATAATAGCCAAGGATGGTGTGCAACCAGATATATCAGAACATTCGAGCTTTGTTTTAATCTCGATTTCCTGTTTGTCAGCTCTGGAGTAGCCCTTCTGAGTCGGGTTGGCTCGCGCTGTACACTCTGACTTTTTTCCATGATTACTTTCAGATTTGTACCCCTCTAGTCAATAAATTGTACTGGAGGAGTCAAGCATCAGGTATCCGTAACAAAATTTCCGATTCCAGTAGCTTTTTTGTAAAACAGAGGCTACTAAATCCGGCTAACTTTTGTCAAAGTTGTGTATTTATTGTGACTTCTTGCCCTAATAATCTGAAATTAGTTTGCTTATTTTCTTCCGTCAGCTAGGAGAATGCCTTTCAAGAGCAAGTTGAATTAAGCGATCGACTAATTCTGGAAAGGAGACTCCACTATGGGCCCAGAGTTGGGGATACATGCTCGTCGCCGTAAAGCCTGGTAAAGTATTGATTTCATTAATTAAAACTTCTTGTGTCGCTTCCACATAGAAGAAATCCACTCTTGCTAATCCCGCAGCGTCAACAGCTACAAAGGCTTGCAAAGCCATGTCCTGAATTTTACGGGCGATCGCATCTGGAATCGATGCAGGAATCAGTAAATCTGCCCGACCCTCTGTATATTTAGTTTCATAATCATAAAACTCGCTGTCATAACTAATCTCTCCAATGACAGAGGCTTGTGGTCGATCGTTGCCTAAAACGGCACACTCAACTTCCCTGGCGACGACACCAGCTTCGACAACCAGTCTTCGATCGTAACTGGCAGCATTATCTAAGGCGGCTTCTAATTCTTGACGCGATCGCACTTTGGCAATTCCCACTGATGAACCCAAATTAGCGGGCTTGACAAAAGCGGGATAACCTAATGCGGCCTCAATTTCATCACACAATTTCGGAAATACGCAAGGATTAGACCAAACTTGCGCTCTAGTTATCGCCTTATATTTTACCTGTGGTAGCCCCGCTTGCTCAAAGGCAATTTTCATGGCAATTTTATCCATTCCCATTGCTGAACCTAACACCCCAGAACCAACAAAGGGGACTTGCATCAAAGTTAGTAACCCTTGAATTGTTCCGTCTTCACCGTTGGGGCCGTGGAGAATGGGAAACCAAACATCTACTTGGGCAACTTGAGAGGGAGATTGCCACTTGCTTAAGGTTTGGGCTTGAGGGTTGGATGTCAGATTTCCCTCAGAAGTTGATTGTTCAGATTCTAGTAACGGACTGCCGGTTCCTAAAACCTTTTGGGGTGCTTCTTCTGCTAGCCAGCGTCCATCTTTTTGGATGTAAAAAGGCAGTATTTCGTACTTACTAGCATTTTGCTCTGCACTCAAGGCTTTAGCGATCGCCTGTGCTGATTTGATTGAAACTTCATGTTCTCCCGAACGACCGCCAAACAGTAACCCTACGCGCAGCTTAGTCATTTTCGGTTCCTCCACACTTCTCAAGCAGATAGCGTATCACAACCTACAAAAATTGCCATATTTTTCTAGATTATTTTATTGCCTTTCTCTCCAGTCCCTAGCCCCCTGCTCCCAATTAAAACAATCGTGTTGTCAGCTACAGTTATATTTCAGCAAAGTGGGCAACAATATTGATAAATAACTAGAAATGCAGCCCCACCTGTAAAAGATGCTGCCGTTTCATGAAACCCAGAATTATTGTTTGTGGCTTAGGACGTACCGGATATAAAACCTTTCGTTTGCTGAGACACCAGGGAACCTTCGTTGTTGGTATTCATCACCAATCTATCCCTGGCGAAACGGCAGGAGATGTGATTGTTGGCGATTTACAAGCAGCTTCTACCCTAACAGCAGCAGGAATTCAACAGGCACACACTTTAGTCATCGCCGGATCTAAAGATGCTTTGAATTTGTCTATTATGATGCAAGCACGGGTGCTGAATCCCCAGATTCGGATTATCAACCGTTTTTATAATACAAATTTGGGTGAGCGCCTAGATCAAAGTTTGCCAGACCATTTGAGTATGAGTGTTGTAGGATTAGCAGCACCTGTATTCACCTTTGCAGCATTGGGAAACCGAGCGATTGGACAAATCAAATTATTTCAGCAAACTTGGCCAATTCACGAAGAGTACATTGATGAAAACCACTTATGGAAAGGTCTAAAGCTGAGTGAATTGTGGGAAGATCGCTCGCGGATGCTGATTTATTACTTGCCAGTAAAAGGTGAAATGGATTTGATATCAGGTATCATATCTGGCCAAGAGATCCAAGTAGGCGATCGCTTAATTGTTGGTACGCAACCCCGCATTCGTTCTCCTAGGCGATCGTTGATTAGAAAATTGCTGAAAGTCTTGACTAATATTAGGCTGTTTCAGCAACACGGGCGCTCAGTCTTGGTGGGTGCTATTGCGCTATTGGCGGTTATTCTAATTGCCACATTTACCTATATGTCGGCTGAGTTGAGTTTGTCTCCTGTCGATGCTCTATATTTTTCTGTAGGCATGATTACTGGAGCGGGTGGTAATGACAAAGTAGTAGAAAATGCTCCTAATAGTATTAAGTTATTTACCGTTGTGATGATGCTGGTTGGAGCAGTAGTGATTGGTATTTGGTATGCAATGCTTACCGATTTTGTCTTGGGAAGCCGCTTTAAGGAATTTTGGGATGCAGCCCGAATTCCCCAACGATATCACTACATTGTCTGTGGCTTGAGTGGTATTGGGGTGAGAATTGTCCAGCAACTCCACGCCAGTGGATATGAAGTTGTAGTAGTTGAACCCGACTCTAACAATAAATATATTAATACCGCTCGTGAACTCGGTATTCCCGTCATTCAGGGCGATGCCAGCTTCCGTACAATACTTAAAGCCAGCAATATAGACTCTGCCTCTGCCGTGCTTGCCGTTACTAGCAATGATGCTACCAATCTAGAAATTGCCCTCAAAGCCAAAGGCTTGACACCTAGCATTCCGGTGATTGTTCATTATGGCGATCCCGATTTTGCCGGCATAGCGCAACAGCTATTTGGCTTCGAGGCCGTGTTGAGTCCGGCTGAACTAGCAGCCCCAGCTTTTGCTGCTGCTGCACTAGGGGGCCGCATCCTTGGCAATGGCATCACAGCCGATAGTCTTTGGGTAGCTTTTGCAACCGCGATCACAGCTTCACACGCCTTTTGTGGGCAGTGGGTGAAAGATGTAGCAATGTCATCTGACTGTGTACCTTTGTATGTAGAAACAAACAACCAAACCCTTCATGGCTGGGATTTACTAGAAACTAACCTTAGTATTGGTGACGTTTTATATATGACAATGCCAGCAACACAGCTATATCAATTGTGGCGAGACGAGCGAGTTTGCGAAACACACGCTTAAATAATTCGTAATTCGTAATTCGTAATTGATCCACTACTCCCCACTCCTTAGACCCGCATTTCTCACAAGCTTGAGGGGAAGGAGGGGCAGAGGGGCAGAGGGGCAGGGGAGGCAGGGGAGGCAGGGGAAGCAAGGGAAGAAAAAACTAATACTCGCATTTATCACAAGCTTGAGGCGAAGGAGGGGCAGAGGGGAAAGAACTTGGTATTTGAACTCTCCTCTGCTCCCCTGCTCCCCTGCTCCCCTGCTCCCCTGCTCCCCTGCTCCCCTGCTCAAGCGCAGGCTTAATCGACATGTGGTGAGAAATCCGGGTTAGAGACGCGATTAATCGCGTCTCTTGCCCACTCCCATTTATTTGTTAACTACTCGTTGTTGATATTCTTGCTCGGTAATCATATCGAGAGTGTTTTCTATCCGATCTACAAATACGATACCCTCAAGATGATCGAACTCGTGTTGAAAAATCCGAGCGATAAAATCGGTTAATTCTTGCCTTTGTAAATTGCCTTGATAGTCAGTATATTCCACTTCAATAGATTTATATCGAGGAACTAACCCCCTAATTCCTGGAACACTTAAACAACCTTCCCAATCTTTGACAAGTTCGCTAGAATGAGCAATGATTTTGGGATTAATCATAGCAGTAGGTTCCATTTCCGGCGCGTTGGGATACCTAGCATTAGGATGGGAAGCCACAATAAATAAACGATAGGATTGTGCTACTTGAGGTGCAGCAATTCCCACGCCGTTAGCCTTGGCAACAGTGGCGATTAAGTCTTCAATTAATTTTTGGATATGCTCATCTTGAATATTCTCAACCCAAGCAGCTTTTTGGCGCAATGTTGGATTGCCTAATTGAATAATTGGCGCTAATTCATTCATTGGGGAACTCCTTTAATAAATGGGGAATTGGGAATGGAAAATGGGGAGGAGAGTAAGTATGTCAGTTACTTTTAAAATGACCAATGACCAATGACCAATGACCAACTTTATCCTTCACGTCTTGCTGGTAAAGCAGCAGGTTGGATTCCTAGTTGGACAATTTGCCCATTGCGTTCCACCTGTATTGGTAACTTAGTACCGATTTTGCTATTTTCGACTAGCTTTTGCACTTCTTCAATTTTAGTAACAGGCTGGCTATTAATGCTTTTAATCACATCACCGACTCGTAGTCCAGCCACAGAAGCAGGCGATCGCGGCACAATCTCAACGAGCAAAACGCCGTCATCTGCTGTAATATTTAAGCGATCGCCTGCTATATTTTTTATTCTTTCTTTATTTTCTGGTGTCAGTGTCACCATCTGAACACCCAAATAAGGATGATCGACTTTGCCTGTAGCAATTAATTGCTGGGCGATTTTTTGCACGGTATTAATGGGGATAGCAAATCCCAAACCTTGAGCGCCTCGGATAATAGCTGTGTTCATCGCTATTACTTGTCCGCGAACATTAAGCAATGGCCCACCAGAATTACCAGGGTTAATCGCAGCATCTGTTTGGATGTAATCAACCCGCTTATCACTAGCACCAATATCGCTACTAGAACGCCCTGTAGCACTAATAATTCCAGAAGTAACGGTATTATTCAAGCCTAACGGGTTGCCAATGGCTATTACCGCTTCTCCTGGCTGCAAAGCATCGGAGTTACCCACAGACAGGGTTGGCAGATTATTAGCGTCAATTTTAATCGTAGCCACATCAGTTACCGGATCTTCACCCAGTACTTTCCCATCAAAAGTCCGACCATCTTTGAGGGTGACAGTCACTCTATCAGCACCATCTACCACATGGGAATTGGTCACAATTTGACCAGAAGAATTAATGATAAATCCAGAGCCACTACCCCGCTCTACTCGTTGTCTAGGCTGTGGCGTTGCGTCTCCAAAAAATCGCCGGAAAAATGGATCGTTAAATTCGTCTGGTACGCGAGAAGTGATTGTTCGGGAAGAATCAATGCGAACTACCGCAGGCCCTACTTGTTGGACTACTTTGACCACAAAATTAGGGTCTTCAGATGACGATAAAATCGGCGGGGGGACAATTCCCGGATTGGGTTGATTGGATTCTATTGTTTTTGGGGCTTGAGTGTCGCTTTGTCGAGTCTCAAAGGTCTTAGCTGGTACAAGAGAGCAGCTTCCCAAGAACACCACTGCTACCCCATATAAGAGCATCCAGAACCTCTGGGGTAAACCCCTGGGATCTATCTTTTTGGGTGCTAAATCATGGTTTGTTGTCTTCATGTGTCGTTGCTTCTCCGTGTCAGTCAGTGGATGTTAGGATCTTGCCTACTGGGTATGTCCCAAAATGATTACAACTTAAAAGCTTATTCTAGGTCTAGCGTGTGTCAATGCTAAATTGATGCTTTATCTTCTATTGTGACGATTAGCAGCAAAGGTGGTGGATAATGGAAATTCCCATAGAAAGTCTGTGGAGTCAGGTACTAGAGCGCCTACAGCTTGAACTATCCCGACCCACCTTTGAAACTTGGATCAAAACCGCTAGTGCAGAGCGATTAGAAAATAATTGTTTGGTAATCCGCACTCCTAACCCATTTGCCCGTAATTGGTTACAGAAGTATTACATCAATACCATTGCTCATGTAGTTCAAGATATTCTCGGTCATCCTGTAGGAATTTACATTACTGTGGTTCAAGGTGATGAGGTTTCTCATTTTAGTGAACGAGAGATTTCTTGGGAATCGCAAAATTCTAGTAGTATTCCTAAAGCTGTTTCTCATCGCAATCAGAAAACTACTGAATTAAACTCTAAATATGTCTTTTCGCGCTTTGTAGTTGGTGCTAACAATCGGATGGCTCATGCTGCTTCTTTGGCAGTTGCAGAATCTCCTGGGAAAGAGTTTAATCCTTTATTTTTATGCGGTGGGGTGGGTTTAGGTAAAACTCATCTCATGCAGGCTATTGGACATTATCGCTGGGAAATTTCGCCTGATTGTAAAATATTTTATGTTTCTACGGAGCAGTTTACTAATGATTTAATTACAGCCATTCGTAAAGATAGTATGCAAAGTTTTCGAGAACATTATCGAGCTGCCGATCTTTTGTTAGTTGATGATATTCAGTTTCTAGAAGGAAAGGAATACACCCAAGAAGAGTTTTTCTATACTTTTAATACTTTACATGAAGCTGGTAAGCAAGTTGTGATTGCTTCCGATCGCCCTCCCAACCAGATTCCTAGTTTGCAAGAACGTCTTTGTTCTCGGTTTTCTATGGGGTTAATTGCAGATATCCAAAAGCCTGATTTAGAAACGAGGATGGCAATTTTGCAAAAAAAAGCCGAAGATGAAAATATTCGTCTTCCCCGCGATGTAATTGAGTATATTGCTTCTAACTATACTTCTAATATTCGAGAATTAGAAGGAGCTTTAATTCGGGCGGTGGCTTATATTTCTATTTGGGGCTTACCAATGACGGTGGAAAATATCACACCAGTTTTAGAACCGCCTAACGAAAAAATGGCAGCTACCCCAGAAGCGATTTTAAAGGTTGTGGCAGATAATTTTGATGTTTCAATAGATGACCTCAAAAGTAACTCCCGACGAAGAGAGATTAGCTGGGCGCGTCAATTAGGAATGTATCTCATGCGCCAACATACGTCTCTGAGTTTACCGAGAATTGGGGAAGAGTTTGGTGGTAAAGACCATACAACGGTAATCTATAGTTGCGATAAAATTACTCAACTTCACCAGAGCGATCGCACTTTAGCACAAACTCTCCGCCAACTGAGCGATCGCATCAATCTCACTAGCCGTTCTCAAAAACCATCCTGAAGATGTATTTTCAGTTTTCCACAACCTGTACTGCGATCGCTAGGGTTGACGGCTAAATAATTAGTCGGAAATATTAAGTAACGTCTAAAAATTGATTAAATTTAACTTAAAGTGGGCAAAAAATCTTACTTTTTGTGGATAAATCTGGGAAAAACTTGATATTTTGCTGATAAAACTTAATTAAGTATAATTACCTTGTGGAAAACTACATAGGTTTTTCCACAAGTTTTCCACAAGGTAAACTTGCCTAATATCATATCCCATTGAACACAAATTCCTGACTTTAATCCCTCTCTTTGGTAAGGCTACGGTGTAGACCAAGTATTGTCCTGTATATAACAATCCTAAATGAGTCGTGAAAATCTCTGATTTCCCTCTCTGCGTTCTCTGCGCCTAGTAAGGGACTTCCAACTAAAAAAATATCCCATCGCTTTGGCGAGCAGGGGAGGCAGGGGGCGCAGGCGAAGCAGGGGAGGAAGAATCTAATTGATCATCTTCGCTCCAAAATTGAATAATTTAATTTCTGGAAGTCCCTAAGGTTAATTCTCTCGTTCCCATACTCTAACTCTACCTCTAGGAGTCTGGGAACAATCAAGAGTCAGAGTTAAGTGAATGATTCCATTCTGACACGAATGGCACTAAGTTAAGCTGAAGAGTATTGCAGCGTAAGGATTGCAGAGAGGCAGGGGTGCAGAGGGGAATTTCTAAATATCCGAACGCAATACCTAAAACTTCTTCTTTCTCCCCTGCTCCCCTGCTCCCCTGCTCCCCTGCACCCAAGAGCCTCAACGATTTTCCCTTTACAAGCGTGCCATTCCATTCTGACACCTAAATTCTTCTTCAATTTTCTATCAAAATAATACATTATTTCTTGATTAAAAAATATGCTGTAGCATACTCAGGCAATTGCGCGATATTTTGTCCAAATTCTTGTTTATTCTTAAATATACCTGCCAAAAAATCAAGTTGATAAAGATTGGGTAAAAAGGCTCCTCCTGTATCAGCAATGACTCCCATTCGCAAATATTTGCGACCACCTTGAGTATGCTCAATTACAACCACTTTACCTAAACCGATATTCAAAACATCTCCAGCAAAAGTGACTCCTGGTTTGATCGAAATTTTTGCATCTATTTTATATCCATAGCCTTTAATAGCATCAACTTCTCTAAAATACCAGTAACGCTTTTGTGCTGTTGCCTTCAATCCGCGAATATAAGCCATTCCATTATTTCTGTCTACATTAAAAAATGCCTTATAACCATGGGTAAAATTAATCAGTATTGTTCCTTCCATAATTGCTTCTTCTAAGCCATTTCTAGTTAGATAAGCAAGACTGGTAACTTTTCCAAATTCTCTACCACCTGGTTCATAAATACCTGACAAAACATCTTGCTTTGTATACTTGGTGTAGAATTTATTTTTATCGGCGTTTTCTTTTAAGCTATAAATTGGTGTATTAAAAGTAGAGGTTTTCTTGCGAGAACCGGGATGAGTGAAAACAGCATATTTAGTAATTCGTAATTGTTTTTGCTGTTTATTCTTTGGGTTGTAGGCAGACCATTTAATAACTCGAAAATTGGTATTGATAAATTTAGGATCTTGTAACCGAGTAGCTCGATTATTAGCAATATCCTCCTTTAAGACAGTAATCATGAAATTCAAAGTATTGAGAACATCTGGCACAGTTACACCTTGAGTTCCAAGCATTCCTGTACGGAGAATATCTGGATCTTCTGAGGAGTGGTCTTGAAAATATTTTCTAGTATTAACAAGAACAGTTAATAAATCTTCTCGATCGAAGTTAACCTTACTACTTGGTAGTTTGCCTGGGGTAACAACCTGGCTACCTTTAATGCTAAATTTATATTTTTTGAATTCATCGACAACTGAATAAGGTGCAGAAGCTGATATCAAATCTGGCCGAGATAAAATAGCATTTTGCTTCCCAATAATTTCATCAGAAGATATTTTTTGAGCTACAAAAGAATTTTGAAACTTTGAGGTGAGGGAAATCTGTGATTGAAGTGGGGTAAAGTCGGGCTGAGTCAAGGACTGATTTTGTTGGGCTAGCTGTTTAGTTTTTGGCTGAGTATATAGTAGATAGCTACTGGCTAAACCGACAAGTAATAAGGCAGCACAACCTACTGTGAGGCGGAATTTTTGGTTAAATAAGATATTCATAACCTAGAGAATAAATTCCTATTGTCTCTTACTATCTTCAATTTTGAATTTTGAATTTTTTAAGTTTCTACCACCTCACGCACTAATTGCGCTAATTTTTCGGCACTATCGGGAACTGCGATCGCTTTTGCGTTTTTCCTCATCTTTGCTAACTCTTGCGGTGACTGCAACAAATTCAACACATTAGTTTGCAATATTTGGGCCGTCAACTCCGATTGCTTCAACGTTAACGCCGCACCAGATGAAGTAAATACGTCTGCATTGTAAGATTGATGGTCTTCTGCGGCAAAGGGGTAAGGAATCAAAATCGCTGGTGTTCCACACACTGCCAATTCTGTCAAGCTACCTGCACCAGAACGACTAATGGCAAGAGTTGCTCGTTGTAACAACGCTGCCATATTGTTGTAAAAAGGTAAGACTATGTACTGTGGATGTTTGAGAGTATCTGCTTCCTCGTCGCGATCGCCAGTTAAATGTACTACATAAGCACCAGCATCAAACCAAGCTTTTGCAGATTCGCGCACCAACTTATTAATCGCAACTGCACCCTGGCTGCCACCAAAGACGACAATTAAAGGAACACCATCAGGAATGGCTAAATCTAGGGGTGCATTAATTGCCCCATCCAGAAATTGCGCTCTTACGGGAGTACCAACACAGACATTTTTGGCCCGGGGCAAATACTTAGCAGCAACTTCAAATCCCAAGGCTACCGCACTGCACCAAGGGCCAAAAAAGCGAGTTACTTTACCGGGTAAGGCGTTAGATTCGTGGAAAATCACGGGTAAACCGAGGGAACGCGCCGCAATCACGGCTGGCCCGGCAATGTAACCCCCTGTGGTAAACACCCCTTGAAAATTTCCCTGCTTGAGAATTTGTCTGACTTCTAGAATCGAAAGGGCGAGTTTGCCAAAGATGCGAATCGAGGCGAGTCCAAACCCTTGCTGAAACCCTTCAACTGCAATAGTATTCAAGGGATACTCTTTAGGGACAAGTTGAGTTTCTAGCCGATTGGGTACTCCCAGCCATTCAATTTGATAATCTGGAAGTTTTTGTGCCAGTGCGATCGCTGGAAACAAATGTCCACCAGTCCCACTGGCAGCTATTAATAATCGTATCGGTGCGTTTGCCATCAAACCTCTACCGTTTAGCGTCTAGCTTAACTAAGATAAAACAATTTCCTGACTTTCTCTCATCAAATCAGTAAACTCTTCTCAATGACTAAAATTATTACAGCCTTAGTGAAACGTCAACTCAGATTTCCAGCCAGTATTTGGTTGGTTTCATTCCTGATCGCCCTTGGTTTAACAAGTGGTTGGCAACGCACTCAAGCGACGATACCACAGCAATTAGCCCAAGCTGGTATTCAAAATGCACCAGCCGATCTAAAAAACCTGTTGACACAAGTTGATGCAGCTGCCAGTCGGGGCGATGTCAAAGGGGTGTTGCAATTTTACAGCCCTTCCTTCACTCATGGCGATGGATTAAACTTCCAAACTCTGGAAAAGTCTTTGACTTCACTTTGGCAACGATATCCCAAACTGCAATACAGTACCAAACTGCTATCTTCAAAATCTGAAGGGAATGGGATTATTGCTGAAACAGAAACGAAGATAACTGGCTTACCCTCCAGTAACGGGAATAAGTTGTCTCTCAATGCCACCATTAAATCGCGTCAGCGCATTGAAGGCGGCAAAATCGTCCGCCAAGATGTTTTGACAGAACGCACCCTACTTACCTCTGGCAGTAAGCCACCCCAAATTGATATTAAATTACCAGAGCAAGTACGAGTTGGTCAGAAGTATAACTTTGATGCGATCGTTCAAGAGCCACTTGGTGATGATTTTCTACTAGGAACGGCCCTAGAAGAATCTGTCCAAGCAGATAAGTTTCTCAACCCCACACCTGTAGATTTGGAATTACTGACATCTGGCGGACTATTTAAAACGGCACAAGCACCATCTACCCCTGGTAGCCAATGGGTTTCTGCTGTCATCCTGCGGGGTAATGGGATGACGATGGTAACTCAGCGCCTACAAGTGGTGAACAAGTAGTTAGGAGTAGAGACGCGATTAATCGCGTCTCTACAGGAGTTAGCCCGGATTTCTCACCACATTTCTCAAAACCTTGTGCAGGGGAGTAGGGGAGCAGGGGAGCAGGGGAGCAGGGGAGCAGGGGAGCAGGGGAGCAGGGGAGCAGGGGAGCAGAGGAGAGTTCAAATACCAAGTTCTTTCCCCTCCGCCCCTCTGCCCCTCTGCCCCTCTGCCCCTCCGCCCCCTGAAGCTTGTGAGAAATGCGGGTTAGGAGTTAGGAGCGACTGATGGTAAATTATGAACTATGAAACTTGTAATAAGGAATGCAAACTTAATAACCTGCAATTCTGATGGAACGGAGAATGGTGCGGTAGTCTCTTTACTAACACACCCTACTTTTACACTTTATTTAATCCACGTTCCTAATTCATAATTTATAACGGCGTTGTTGCGTGAATAGGGAAAAATGGTAAATTTTACTTATCCCCATTGGGCAGCTAATTTGATCATGGATACGAAAGCCAAAGCCAAC
>NZ_JBALDK010000143.1:0-10853 GCF_036917455.1 Nostoc sp.
GCGTTCAACTTGAACGGTTTCAACTTCAACCAATCAATCATTGACTCTGAAGGTCGAGTGATTGCAACTTGGGCGGATGTAATCAACCGCGCTAATCTGGGTATGGAAGTAATGCACGAGCGTAACGCTCACAACTTCCCTCTAGATTTGGCTGCTGGCGATTCTGCTCCTGTGGCTCTTTCCGCTCCTGCTATCAACGGTTAATCAGGTTAATGATAATCTGAGATACTTTCTTCACGATTACATGTAAGTAAAAAACGCTCTCCCGAAAGGGAGGGCGTTTTTGCATTGGTTAACGTTCATTAATTCAGAATTTAGGCAATAATTATCAAAAAGTAAATTTTACGGGTAATAATTGCTAGCAGCGCAGATAATTGCCTCAAAGCTAAATTATAAGGAGAAGCCAATAATGATTTTACATCGTGGGCGTAAGGTAGTAGCTGCTTTATTGCTGTCAGTGGTACTACTTACAACCGCCTGTACTCCAAAAACACCTGGACGTTTTGACCAGGCCCAAAAAGAAAGCACTCAACAAAAAAGCGGCCAAGGGGTTGCTAAAACCGCAACTCAGGGTAGCGAATTTAATAAACTTTTCCCAGAAGGTGGTGATGGCTACCAGCGTGTCTATACCCAAGAGAAAAAAGGCTTTGCAGAAGCAAAGTTGAAAAAAGGTGGTAAAGAACTAGCATTGCTATCTATTTCTGATACTACAAGTACACCTAATGCAGCAGCAAAGTTCTCGAAGAGTACCAAAAAAATTGGCGGTTATCCTGCAATCGAAGTTGGGAAGACGCAAACCGCAATTTTGGTAGGTAAGTACCAAGTAAAAATACTTTCCCGCGATCCGTCATTTAAAGCTAGCGATCGCGCCGATTGGATAGAGAAGTTTAATCTGAATCGTTTGGCTAGCCTCAAATAAGCTGGATACCGACATTGAAGATAATAAAATCTAAGTAAGGAGATTTTTGTGAGCAAATCGATTTTTGAATTGGTTGATCAACTACCAACTGGTGGATTGACTGTTTCTATGTTGAAGTCCCTTGATTTTGTTGCTCCTGGAGAGTGGCAAAATACCGTCGGCTTTGTCAATACCATTAAGACCATTACAGGCGAAGACGACGAAGATTTAATTCAGCAAATTGGTGAAAGAGCGATTTATCTATTCAACGACAAGTCCCAAGGATACCAAACAGCTTTGTGGCTATATCAAACCGTTGATAATACAGATAAAGCCCTTGGTGCAGCCGCTTTAGCTAACAAAGTTGGTGAAAAAATCCCTTTATTGGGTTTTTTAAACTCTGTTACTCCTAAACCAGACAAAGCCCAAACCATCGATCTGACATTAAAATTAGTGGCTGAGTTAGTGGCTTTTTGCCAAATTAACGGCATTCCTGGAGATAGTATTGGCGATTTTGTCGCCTCTTTAGGTGAATATAGTGGTGAGTCACTCATCCGTATGGTGGCGTTAGTTTGCGTTGATGGTTTGATTCCTCTGGGGCCAGACTTCATCAGCAAAGCAATATCTGGGCTTAATCAAACCAAGCCACAGGAGTTAGAACAAAACTCGACTTTCCAAAGCATCAAAGATGTGATTCCAGGGAGCAATGCTGGTAGTAAACTCAACTTCATCGGCGAAAGCTTTGACTCAGTTAAAGGTTGGATGAGTGGTATTGTTAGCGCGAATAATTTAACGCCACACAAGGTAGTTAGCAATTTGCAAGGTTTTATCGATATTGCTGATGACAAGTTGGACTACCTGGCTGCATTCTTGGATGTATCAACAAATTATTATGAACACACTGGTACGCAAACTTTAGCACATCGCTTAATTGAACGAGCGGTAGCTGAGATTTAGGTTATTGGGAAAGTGGGAAATAGGGAATGATGAGAGAAATAACCAATTCCCAATTCCCAATTCCCATTAGGGTAAATGCAAATCTGCTGCGATCGCATACAAGTAAGGTTGAAAAATAGCCAAGTCTTCTAGTTTATCAAACTTACCCGTTTGCGTACCTGTATCAAATCCAGTGGTAATTACATAAAGTTTTGTGCCATCAAAAGCAACATGACCGATATGTTGCTCTTGTACTCCACCTTTTTGCTTAAGTCCGGCGAACCCATAGCGGATTCCCTGAAGCTTACCAATGGGTACTGGTTGCGGTGGGTAGGCTGAGAAAGTAATCTCTTTGCCATATTCACTCTGACGATCTTTTGCAAAAGCAGTGTAGTGGTCTGTAACCCAAGCTTTGAGTGCTGGTAATACCTGGGTTTGATACTTAGGACTTTGATAATCCACTTGGGAACCAATTGGAATGTCATCTGCTGCAAGTTTCTTTCGGAAATCCTCAGTGTTTGCTAATGGGTAAACGTTAATCTCAACTGTACCCAAACGTTGCCCTTTGGAGGAGATACACAATAACGGTGCATTTCCTTCACAAGGAGCAACTTGCCAGTTAGTTGGAGCAGGAGCGTTTCCCAGTATTTTCTGCCAGATATTTCCCTCTTTTGAGTTGGCAAGTTTGGTAACAGTAGGAGGTTTTACCGCTTTGGGTGGAGAAAATTGGGGAAGAACAAATTTTGCTCCCACAGGTATCGACACTACCAAAATAGAACCTAGTAATAAATGATAAAGTCGTAACATTTTTTCAAAATCCAGAGCCAAGGATTGCAGAGTAACGATATCTACAATACTTTATGGGTATAGAGGAAGAATACATTTATATTGCTGCGAGTTCCGTAAATGGAACTCAACAAACTATAGCGCTTCTTTGTGGAATGAGGTAGAAGGTAGGGGCGCACATTGGTTTAAACACACGCCTATTTGATTTGATCTCAATAAATCTTTTCTAAATGAGAATATATATATTGTCGGCTGTAAAAATGGAAAGAACAAAAGTTAAGTTTACTCTGCCTCTGTCCCATTTAAGATTAATTACTGTTTACGAAGTCAAGCAAGTGGCTATGCAGGTACCATCTCCTTTTAAAATCTCATCCAATGGCGATGTTGAGCG
This sequence comes from Nostoc sp., assembly GCF_036917455.1. Lineage (GTDB taxonomy): Bacteria > Cyanobacteriota > Cyanobacteriia > Cyanobacteriales > Nostocaceae > Nostoc. The sequence continues at coordinate 3,012 of NZ_JBALDK010000143.1, forward strand.
ATCGCACTGATAAAGTCATTAGTTTTCGATTTCAAGTTAGAGGCTTGGCCCGCTTTGACTAAGGAATGCAAATTTAATAATCTGCAATTTTAATGGAATGGAGAATGGTGCGTTACGCTCCGCTAACACACCCTACTTTTACACTTTATTTAATCCACGTTCCTAAGTGTTCTTTCTCCGTCTCAGACAAACTGTTCCAGAATAAGGTTGCCTGACTGAAGTGGTCTTGGAAACTGGGGCTGCGCGGCACGTGTCTCATTTGCCAGTTGCTAAGTGGATTACTTACCCATAAATCCAGAGCGCAGTCCGGCTGTCGCTTCCGTAACCTTGGTGTCTCGAAGTGACGCTTTTTTCTCATATCTTGGAAAATTCCTGCTTTAGAAACTTCCCGCTTAAATTTCTCAAAGCTGATTCGATACCTTCATTCTCCCCTAAAACTACCTGTGTCATTCTCATTTCTCCTTAATATCGTTTTTAAGTAGCGATCGCTTAAATATTTAATACTTTGAAAATTTAGCTGTGGACTAAGGAGTAAAGATTATTGTCGGTAGTTGGGTGTAATCGTAACATGCCTAACTCTCGTAAAAACAAATTAAAAAACATTCATCCTCAAATGCCCCATTAGCTGCGATCGAACTGCGCTAAAATCTTTTCTGCTTCCTGACACAGGGCTTCGTGATATTCACCATTACTAGCTAGCAAACCTCCCCATTGATTGATATCACCAGTGTTATACTGCAACGGAGTTCCGTCAAAATGTGTAAACTTACCACCAGCTTCTGTTAAAATCAGTTCTGGAGCTGCGATATCCCAGTCTTTGGGCGCAGATTTACCAGAAAGGGAAATATAGATATCTGCTTGTTGCTCGACAATGGTGGCGATTTTGCAGCCTACACTACCCACACCTTTCTGATTTTGACAGGGTAAATTTTGTAGCAAGTAATCTAATCGTTGGTTGCGGTGAGAGCGACTAACGACTAAAGTTAAATCTTCAACTAATTTACCTAACGACACTTGTAAAGGAACAGAGCGATCGCGGGTTTCTACAAATGCTCCCCCACCTTTGGTAGCATAATATAACTTTTCTGCCTCTGGTACTGCCACCACAGCTAATACTGGGCGTGTTTCCTTGACTAAAGCAATATGAACTGCGTAGTCACCAGTTTTTTTGATAAAGTCTCGCGTACCATCTAAAGGATCAATTATCCATACCCAAGGGAAAGAAGAGTGTGCGCCAGTACTTGGCAATTGATAAGTTTCTTCGCTGATGTAAGCAAAATCTTCATTACCCAAAGTTGCTTGTAGCTTCTGTAAGATATATTGACTCACAGCTACATCGGCAACGGTAACAGGCTCATTCTCTTTATATTGAACTTCTAAATTAGGGTCTTTTGCGGTGCCGTGGTAATACGATCGCAATATATCTGCTGCGCCCCAACCGATCTCACGAGCGATCGCTAATATTTCTTGTAAGTCTTTCATTGATTTAGCCCAATTAAAAATATGTATAATCTGAGTTAGAGACGCACTTTGCGATCTAATATTCTTAAAATTACGAATTACGAATTATTTTAAATCCATCCAGCGCCGGGTACCAAAAAATTTGCAGGAATCAGCTGCAATATTAGATGCTAGCGCCAGTGTATCAGTAAAACTTTCCCGTAAAATGTAATGACAAAAAGCACCGTGGAAAATGTCTCCAGCTCCCAATGTATCAACTGCTTGAATCTGTGGCACATCTACGATACCAGTTTTAGTGCAACTCAAGTATTCAATTGGTTTTTGTCCGTGGGTAATGGCAATGTGAGGAGTATTAAATTCGCCCAGATAAGCAAAAACGTCTTCTCCAGTCTGGCAGTTAGGGGGATAAAAATTAGCCGAACAGATGACATGATCTACAAACGGCAGAATTTCCTCAAATCCAGCTTTCCAACTACCGCCATCAATTACAACTGGAATGTTCTTGGCTTTAGCCATTTGAGCTATGGAACAACTAACCGCCATCTGATGTCCATCAATCAGTACTATATCGACATTTGACAAAATATCTGGCGGGATAGATGCTTCGCTGGCTGGAGTTTTGACAGCATTGATGGAAATCACAGCTCGTTCCCCCGTGGCTTGGGTGACAATGATTGAGGAGACAGGCGGTGCTAAATCCGTGGTAGGCTCAAGGTCTGCGATCGCAACTTGGTGATTTGCCAAATCACCTCGAATTAGCTGCGTCATTGGGTGAGAACCAACTACACCTAAGACTGTTGCCTGATTACCTAAATAGCTGAAAGTTACAGCCGCGTTGGTTGCTGGCCCACCTGCCGCTACAGTATAGTCAGTAGCGACAATCTTCTGATTATTCTTAGGGGCAGAGTCCGCAAGGTAAATCAAATCCAAGGTTACTAAACCCACAAATAACCCCCGATCTAATTTTGGATTTTCGATTTTAGATTTTGGATTAGTCATCATACATTTTCCTATAGGTGCATAAATTCTTATTTTTAACTCCTGTCTCCTAACTCTCCCTCATGCAAACCGATCCAAAACCAGGAACACTTTATGTTGTCGGCACACCAATTGGCAATCTGGAAGATATAACCTTTCGGGCGGTGCGAATTTTGCAGACTGTAGATATCATCGCTGCGGAAGACACCCGTCATACAGGGAAACTGCTACAACATTTTCAAGTTAAGACTCCCCAAGTGAGTTACCACGAACACAATCGTACCAGCCGCATTCCTGAATTATTAGAGCATTTAATTAACAATAAAGCGATCGCTCTTGTGAGTGATGCTGGAATGCCAGGTATTTCCGATCCGGGATATGAACTGGTGAAAGCTTGTATTGAGGCGGGAATTCCAGTAGTTCCGATTCCTGGCGCTAGTGCAGCAATTACCGCTTTGAGTGCATCTGGATTACCAACGAATCGATTTGTCTTTGAAGGCTTTCTCCCGCCGAAAACTCAACAGAGACAAGAACATTTAGAATCTCTGCAAACAGAATCTCGCACAATGATTTTCTATGAATCGCCCCACCGCTTGCGAGATACTTTACAAGACTTAGCAGAAGTTTGGGGAAGCGATCGCCAAATTGTACTGGGGCGAGAGTTAACAAAATTGTATGAGGAATTTTGGCGGGGGACAATTACCGAGGCGATCGCTCACTACAGCCAACGAGAACCCCAAGGTGAATATACATTAGTAGTGGCAGGAATTCCAGCCAGTCAGCCCCAATTGACAGAAGAGGAGTTGAAAGCCGAATTGAAACAGTTAATTAGTCAGGGAATATCGCGATCGCAAGCTAGCCGTCAGTTAGCAAAATTTACCTCCCTTCCCCGTCGCCAACTCTATCAACTAGCTCTTTCTATAGTCCTCACACCTGAGTTGTGAGCAGCTAATACCGCTTAAATATCCTCTGATTTTATACTTTGTACTCGATCTTGCACCAATCAGAATGATGGTATTTAGTCACTCAGTATTGAATCTAAAACCCTTAGTTTAGCAATAAATTTCAATAAAAAGAATGTACCTTTATTGCGTCTATATTAACTAAATCTGGGTTTATACGCAGAGGTGCAATATGAGTAAATTAACTACTTTCAACGACCCAGAAATCATCTATCGATTCTCAATAATTACACACATGATGTAGCAAATGAAGTCAGTTTAACAGTAAACATACAACTACAAAACAAATTTTTCCAGACAATTCCCCCACTGTTTGGATATTGAGATTTGTCAGTTTGCAAACAGATATTAACTCTGAGATGATTTATTCTGTGTTGCCCTGATTTCTGGTATCAGTTTTAGAGATAAATGTGTTAACTGTGGGTATCATCGAAGGCATTGCTATATATTATATATATGCATATATCTGCTGTACTTTATCCATAATTTTTTGTGAGCAAGCTTTTTAAGACTTAATTGTAAAAGTCAGATGTAGAGAAGCTACCACGAAACTTCATTGCGCGATAATAGCTATAGGATTACTATTTGATTTTTGAACGAAATTAGGTATTGTAGAGGAGCCAGTGCGTTGCGGTGAATCCAGCGCTGTAGGCGGGTTTCCCAACCTAGGCGACTGGTTTTCCCGAAGGGATGTTCCCTCCGTTGTAGCAACTGGCGTTATGTTAGAACGGAGTTCGTAACGCACTATTATCAAGGGTTTGATGCCGTACTCTTTGCGCTCACATCCTACGTATATTTTCTCCAAATCAAACTGGATTCCTATATAAACTACGAAAAGTTACGTTGCAATAGCATTGTAGCCGTCTATTCTCATCTATAATATTACCGAAATTATAATTATAATGTTATACAAGAATTTAAATATCATCACAAAAGTATCTGCTAATCTCCTCTGTAAGCTTTTAGGACAGCCTAGTGTTAGTAATTTAGAAAGTCAACTGCACGATAAACACGTTCAAATTCAGCAGATAGAAGAGCAAGAAAAGGCGCTTTACCGAGTTATTAGTAAAATCCGAGCTTCTCTTGAGTTAGAAACAATTTTTCGTACAGCTACTAAGGAAACTTGCAAGTTACTCCGTGTCGAGAGGATTGCAGTCTATCGCTTCTATGAAAACTGGGGTGGAGAATTTGTCAGCGATTTCGAGTTTGCAGAGACTGGATGGGATGATGTCGATACATTAGGAAAAAATACAGTTTGGAATGACTCTTATCTCCAAGAACATCAAGGTGGACGGTATCGTAATAATGAAACTTTAGTTGCTTCAGATGTCTATACAATAGGCTTGTCTCAATGCCATTTAGAAATTTTAGAACAGTTCCATATTCGAGCTTATGCAACTGCACCAATTTTTGTTGGAAAAAAATTGTGGGGAGTGCTTGCTGCTTATCAGCACTCACAACCACATGAATGGAAAAAATTAGAAATTCAATTTCTGTCTCAGATTGCAACGCAGTTAGGATTTGCAGTTAAACAAGCAGAATTTTTAGCTCAAGCAGAACAAAAAGCCGCAGAACTGTATAAAGCGAATCAGCAGCAGAATATTCTGTTTAATTTAGTTGCTGAAATTCGAGAATCTCTTAATTTAGACACTTTGTTTAAGACTACTGCACGAGAAATTCGGAAAGCTCTTCGTAGCGATCGCGTCAGTATCTTTCGATTTGACCCGGAATCGAACTATACTTCTGGGGAATTTGTCTGCGAGAATGTATTGCCTGACTACGATTCTACGATCGCTATCAAGGTAAAGGATGATTGTTTTGGTGAAAAATATGCAGTTGCTTATCACCAAGGGCGTATACAGGTATTATCAGATGTATATCAAGCTGGGCTAAAGGATTGCCACCTTCAACTGTTAGAGCAATTTGAAATCAAGGCACAAATTGTTGCACCTTTAATGAAAGGAAAAACTTTATGGGGATTACTATGTGTTCATCAATGCCGTTGTCCGCGTAAATGGAAAACATCTGAAATTCAATTTATCCGACAATTAGGTGCTCAGTTTAATGTAGCTTTAGAACATTCTGAATTATTAGAGCAATCCCGCTCTCAAGCTAATCAACTTGCTCAAGCGAACCATGCTTTAGAAGTTGCAAACTCTCAGCTAGAAAAAATCAGTAAGCTAGATGCTCTAACCCAAATCGCAAATCGTCATTGTTTTGATAAATTTTTAGAGCAGGAATGGAATCGACTAAGACTAACAGGAAATTATTTATCTTTAGTTATATTTGATATTGATTATTTCAAGGATTATAACGATTCTTATGGACACCTAGCTGGAGATGAATGCTTAATACAAGTTGCTCGTGCAGCCCAAGCTGTATTAAAGCGTCCTACCGATCTACTAGCTCGTTATGGTGGTGAAGAATTTATTGTCATTTTACCAAATACGAGCGAATCAGGTGCGATTAAACTGACTAGGTTGATTCAAAATTCTATTCAAGAATTAAAGATTCCTCATAAGAAGAAGAAGAACTTTCAATATTTTGTGACTGTCAGTTTAGGTGTTGCGACTCAAAAACCAACAGCTAAAAGTTCACCTCAAGACTTAATTAACACAGCCGACAAAGCTTTGTATAAAGCTAAAGAACAAGGACGTAATAGGTGGGTTTGTGCTGCAAAACTCTAAGTCCAGTCACGAAGAATAGGGGTTCAGAAAGAGGCAGGGAGCAGGGGTATTGAAACCCTTACCCCACTTAGCTTTGCGGCAGGGCAGAAAGAGTATTCCCCTTAACCCGCATTTCTCACAAGCTTGAGGGGAAGGATGGGCAGGGGAGGCAGGGGAGGCAGGGGAAGCAAGGGAAGAAAAAACTAATACTCGCATTTCTCACAAGCTTGAGGCGAAGGATGGGCAGAGGGGAAAGAACTTGGTATTTGAACTCTCCTCTGCTCCCCCTGGCTCCCCTGCTCAAGCGCAGGCTTAATCGACATGTGGTGAGAAATCCGGGCTTAAGCCTGTGATATTTCTGCCTCACTCCTAACTCACTTGCGGCTTGATGTATGCGATCGCATGTTTCCAAACGGTGGTTTGCTGACTGTTTTCATCTGCAATAGAGATACACTGTGGGTCTTGCCATAAAACCCTTCCTGTGAGTACATCACCAGTCAGCAGCTTTAACTCTACTGGCGTTGTTTGTTTAATCAGGTTTTGGACTTGGATAATACTGGGCAAAGTGGTGTCAAATTCAGTAAGCATTTTTAGTAAAGATGAACCTACAAGGCAAAATAAAGAGTAACTAATCCTTGATAATTCATCCTTAAAGAAATGGCAATCGAATTTACTAAGTATCATGGTCTAGGCAATGACTTTATCCTCATTGACAATCGTTCGTCATCAGTGCCTGTAGTGACTCCAGAGCAAGCCATCGAGTTGTGCGATCGCCACTTTGGTATCGGTGCTGATGGTGTTATTTTTGCCCTACCTGGAGTAAATGGCACTGACTACACCATGCGGATTTTTAATTCCGATGGTTCAGAACCAGAAATGTGTGGTAATGGCATTCGCTGTTTAGCTGGCTTTTTGGCAGACTTAGAAGGGGAATCCCGGAATAAAGACTTATATCGCATTCATACTTTGGGTGGTGTAATAACTCCCCAACTCTTATCTGATGGTCAAGTTAAAGTAGACATGGGTTTACCCAGGTTACTCGCTAGCGAAATTCCGACTAATCTTGCACCCGCCCAAGAAAAAGTAATTTCTGTGCCGTTGGAGGTGGCGGGGCAAATTTGGGATGTCACCTGTGTAAATATGGGAAATCCCCACTGCATTACTTTTGTGGAAGATGTCGCAGCAATTGAGTTAGAAACCATCGGCCCTAAATTTGAGCATCACCCAGTTTTCCCCCAACGCATAAATACCGAATTTATTCAAGTGGTACGCCGTGACTATTTGAAAATGCGCGTGTGGGAACGGGGTGCTGGGATTACATTAGCTTGCGGGACTGGTGCTTGTGCTTCGTTGGTAGCTGGTGTGTTAACTGGAAAATGCGATCGCACCGCCACTATAGAATTACCAGGTGGCCCCTTACAAATTGAATGGTCAGAAATCGACCAACGGGTTTACATGACAGGCCCGGCTGAAAAAGTATTCACGGGTAAACTGTAACCAACTTATCGATTCTATAGGACTACTTTTTGATTTTTGAAAAGATACGCAGGGGAACCAGTCGCGTGGGCGGGTTTCCCGACTTGAGCGTTAGCGACGCAGGAGCGTCACTGGCGTTGCATTAGCCACAGCGTAACGCACAATTCTTAAGGCTTTGGTGCGTTATGGCTTACGCCTAATACCAATTTTATATGAAGCTGCATATAATGGAGAAAACAAACTCGATAAATTAAAATAACCATGAGCCGCCCTTTTAGGATTGAAATCATAGAGAGCGA
>NZ_JBALDK010000144.1:0-11033 GCF_036917455.1 Nostoc sp.
CTCTAATCAAGTGAGCCAAAATGGGAGTAATGAACAATGGCCAGATAAGTAATATTACTATGGAAAATCCCTTCAATTTATATATCCGCTCACTTAAGACAGGAAATAGAGTAAGAATAGCCATTAGACAGCCTACCATAATACTATCTATCGAGGTATGTAGCATCATGTTTAAATATCCTTTAACTGAAGGAAATAAAAAGTAGCTACCTACACGAATAATCGGCATCGATAAAATTAGAATAAAAGATAACTTACGAGATTTGTTAATTCCTAATAACAATAAAATTAGAGGCCAGAGTAAATAAAATTGTTCTTCTAATGAAAGAGTCCATAAATGACCAAGAAACCAAGTTCCTCTCAAATAACCATTGTGAAAAGGCCCTAGATAGTTCCATGTAAAAGTTGCTGCTGCTATGAATTGTTCTGCATTGATATTCAAATGAGCAATCAAGTTAATAATGAAAACTACTACTATAAAGCAGTAAAGACTGGGAAATAACCGTATTGCACGGCGTACATAGAATCTTTTCAAATCAATAATACCACCTCTATTAATTTCTTTTAACAAAATTAGAGTTATTAAATAGCCACTTAGGACAAAAAAGAGCCTAACTCCCAAGCTGGAATTGGCTATAAATATTGATGCTAAATTCCAAATCTCACTTTTAGAGTGAATAGTATTTTTTGCATGATCTAGCAAAACTAACAATATAGCTATTCCTCTAAGACCATCAAATGAATGAATTCGCTTTTGAATCATTAAATCAATAAATATTGGTATAATTTATTTAAAAAGATAATGGATAAATCTTCTCAGAAGTTTAATCTCAATAGCATTTTTTAAGAGGATATTTTAAAGGTTTTCTTGTCGGCATGAATCAAAAATTATATATTCCTCTAAATCTACCTTTTTAAGGGGAGTCAATAAATACCTAAAATCACAGGCAAATAAAATACTTTTAAAATAACCTCTAAGCGACTAAGGTATAGTTAAATATTTTTTAGCAAAATGGCAGCTTTAAAAACGTAGTTCACCAGTAGGGTAAATACTATAGGTTTGAGAGGGATAGTATTTAATACCTTTCATCAAGAAACTTCTGATGACTAATAAAATCATTGTACTTTGAGATAAAATACTCAAAAATGAGCTCAAAGTCAATTCGTTTTTAATTGACAGCATGATTAAAATCAGTGATAGCAGAAATCGATATGATGTAATTGGAACATTCATAGTCAAACGAGTTATCCATCCATATAAACTCCCTAAAAATATTCCTAAACCAGCACAACCTATCCTGCCAAAGTTAGCATAAGCTTCTTGTAACAAACCCCAGGCAATTTCGGTTGTAAAGGTTTCTTTATATGTTTGCAAACCATAATATACGCTTAACATATTGGTGGCTTCACTACCACGAACCTTGTTTGAGTTAAATATCCGAGGTATTAATAATTGAGGGATAAGTGAATAAGTTTTTCCCTGCATATATTCTCTTAAGGTTCCAGTTTCAGAAATTGCTTTCATCAGCATGTGTATAATGCTTGAACGATCGTCCAAGCTTTCTGGCTTTTTTTTATCACTACTTATACTGTCTTTAGGAGTATTGATATGCTGCCAAGAATTATTAAGCCAGGTAATGTATACAGTCATATATTGCGAGGGTTGAATTGAGCCTTTATTCCAGTAAAGGGATCGAATTTCTCCTTTCCCTAAGTTTAGGAACGATATGACTAAAAAAGTGATCAATAATAATCGCCACGGAAATTTGCCACTACCAAGCATCCAACCTAAACTCATTAATACTACATACACACCTGCGACACTAAGGTAAAGACTAACTCCTGATTGAAAAATCATAACTACCGTTAGCAAAATAAATAGTCTTGACTGTCTACGACTCAAGCGATTAGCTCCTAGTTGATAACCCAATATCATTAATCCCAGACTAGTAAGAGACGGTATTGCAGTTTTCAAAATTGCATAAATTGAGCTAGGTATTATTAACCATAAATATCCAGTGTTTTGTAAAAGATCAAATATAATAGAAAAAAAGATTATTTGCAGAAAGAAAGGGGTTATTTGGTTTGGTTTAAATACTTTAATTTTAGATATGCCTTGAGGTTCACGACTAACGAAAGCAAGCCAAGTTATTGTTCCAACTCCTAGAAAAATGGCAACGACTACGGCTGCATTAAAATGTAATTCTTCAGAATAATTAATAATATTTGGATTTTTGGAAATAAGGGGAAAAGCATGTGAACCTAAGTAGGTTAGTGTCATTATTGGAAATAGCGGCAGTCCTTTGGCACGATCGGCACACCAGAGATAGGCTGGTAATAGTGCCATTCCTGCAATTAATAGGGCACCCATCTTACTGAGAAAGGGTGCATCAGCAGTGATGATTTTTAGTACTATTAACATCAGAACAATCCAAAAGGCTTTTACAAACCAACGCTTCTGATGTTTGCTAAATCCTATAGGGGACTCAAAGTTAAACCCAGATGTCATAACCATAATTTTAGAAAATTGTTACTAGCATAAAGCTTGTACACGCAATGACTAACTGAATATGAAACTCAAAGTTTCAAAATGGACGAGATTTATTTGTAAAATTAGAATGGACTATTGCTGTTGTAAAGATTGATAACACGTCTGTAAAAAATCGTGTATTCACTAGAATAAATCAAAATTCTTGACTACTTGTTTAAAGACTTACATAATTTATTCAATGTATAACCTAATACCTAAAATTGAAGAATTACTTTATGAGCAACTGCCTTTTCTATAAATTAGCAAGACTCTGCTCGAATACGGCACACTGCTGGCGGGTCATTTCCCGATCTGTATAGGGTTGAAAGGCTAACCAGTTAGTTTTTGGTTGAAACCCTTTTGGCATAGAAAGCAACCAATTAATTTGAGCAACCATCTCGGAAAGCAAATCTTCAGGCTGGTTTGATGAAGTAAAGGTAACAGCTTGACCAGCTTGGCAGCGTTGTAGAATATCAATTACAGAACTCTCCTGGTGAAAAATTGCCAGGATGGGTTTGCGAGCTAGAATACAGGGGTAGAGTTTGGAAGCCGTATAGCTGGGGTCATCGGAGCCAATGAGTAGAATAGCGTCGCTATCAATGAGAACTTGTAGCGCCTCAAAGTAGGGAATGCGATGAGGATATTCGGTTACTAAGTCGGCAACATCTAGTTCTTGGGCTATTGGCTCTATAGTTTTAACGGCTTGACTGCCAAGAGCATAACTAGTACCAACAAAATGCAGTTGAACTGATTGCCAAGGTTTAGGATTATGGCGACGCTCCGACTGAATACTCAGAAATAAAGTTCTCACAGCCAAGGCCATATCATCACCACCTCTGCCCACGTATACCCAATGGCGTTTACCATCATTGGGGTTAAATATGTTTTGCTGAATATTGAGGGAGGAAAGTTTCTTAAAATCAGACTCTGGAGCTCCAAAAGGCAAAACAGTAAACTGTTTTGGTTGTAAATGTGGGTATCGCTGTTGTAAGGTTTTCGGATATGTTGGTGAAACACTAATTACGTGACTGACTTTACTCATAGCCCTGGGTTCCAGCAATTTTGCTTGGAGTTGAGAAAATCCGTACTTGAAGCGTCCTCCTGGTGGAGTAGTGTCTGTATATTTGTAGTAATCACTTAACCAGGGATCTTGAAAGTCTAGGATATAGGGTATTCTAAAGCGTCTGTACCATCTATGACCTAGAGCCATAGTGATGAATATGGTCGTTGAAAAATATACCAAATCAAATTTTTGCAGGTGAAGGAGGCGATCGCCTGCTCTAAGTAAATAGGGAAAACTTCGCAATCCCAAACTGCCCATACCAATCAACCGAGTCTGTTGAAGGGGTATTGCTCCTGTATATGTAACGGGGATATTAGAGGGAATTGTTTTTGCTAGTATGGGGTCTTGGATTCCTTCAACACAATCTGAACGAACAGTTAAAATGTGAGGTTCCCAACCAAATTCTTCAAAGTAGGGCAGAGACATTCGCACCCGTTGATGATCGGGAGCGTTAATTGGTGGAAAATGGGGACTAACTATTAGAACTTTATGGTTCATTTGATTTTGGAATAGTCAAATTTTTTGAATCTTCAAAATACCTTTTCATTTTTATAAAATTTTTCTCATACAATTCATAGCTTAAATATGCGATTAAGTATGTTAAGAAGATAGATATTACAATGCAAACATAAAAATTTAGATTCTGATTGCCAATCATTCCAAAAATAAGAGGATGAAAAACATATAAACCATAACTTATTTTACCAGTAAATACCAATAAAGGATTACTTACAATTTTATGTATGATATTTGGATGTTTTTCAATTGATAGATAACCTACTATACACAAGTAGAATAAGGCTATCATTGTGAATTTTAACGTTTCAATGAAATCCAGTCCTTGTCCCCCAGTAAAGCGCCAGGTAATTAGCAATAAAACAATAGAAAAAATGCCAATATTCACAAAATACTTTCGGGAAATACTAAGATCGTTTTTATATTCAAGATATGCAAGCAACGATCCCATCGCTAAAGCATCAAATCTACATAAAGTAAAGTAAAATACACCTATATTATGAGTAAGTAATATGATACGAATGACTAGTGCTAATAGAATAATTCCCAAAGATGCCCATAGTAAACGCTTTGATGGCAGAAAGTATACTAACAATGGCCAAAAAAGGTAAAAGTGTTCTTCAACTGCTAGCGACCAAAAATGTCCTGGCCCGCTACTTTGGAGATTTAAATCTGTAAATGTAGCTGGAATATTTTGTAGATACAGATAGTACCATAGCTGGTTACTTAAAGGTGGCGTATTATCTATTTTAAATAGTGGTAGAAAAAAGTATACGAGTATTAAAAACCCATAATATAGAGGAAAAATTCTCAGCGAGCGCCTGATATAAAAATTGTAAAAGAAATTATTACTATGGTTTTCTTTTGTAAAGATTAGAATTCTCGTAATCAAGAATCCAGAAAGTACAAAAAAAAGGTCTACACCTGTTTGACCAAAAACAGCAATTTTATTTATTAGCGAAAAATTAAAAGACTGCCAATTAAAATGAAAAAACATCACCATTAAGGCAGCAATACCTCGCAGTCCATCTAATGCATGAATATGGGTAATCTTTGGCATATTTTAGTCTCTATATGTGCGCTTTAGAAAAATAAATATTATTTTGGTTGTTTATAAAAGTCGTGTTTTTAAGTTATTCTGTGAGAATAAATCATACACTGGCGAATGGAATGAGACTGTTGGCGAATTGATAGGGGATCGAACCCATTAGCCTCAATCCATCTTAATTTTTTTTAATTTCAGTACGTTTCAAAGCACTTTCAGTAGACTGAAAAGTTTTACGATCGCTCTGGGGCAGTGGTGCAGATAAAAGTTTGTGTGCAAGATAAACTGCGATTTATAATCGCCAGCCAGCTATATGTTGCAAAGGTGAGATGCTCTCAGTCTAAGCTACGTGAACAGCCAGACTTGGATGGATAAATCCCTGACTACAAAGCCTTAACTATTTACGCTAACCTACTTATGTGTTGGTAAAGCTTCTCATACTGCTCTACAATTACATCAGCAGAAAAACATTGCTCAACACGTTGACGACAGTTATAACGGTTAATATTTGGTAATTTTTCAATACTAGTAACTGCTTCTTCAAAACTATTAACTAAATAGCCATCAATTCCTTGACGCACGATTTCTGGTAATGCCCCTCTTGAGGAGGAAATAACAGGGGTACCACAAGCCAAAGCTTCGGCAAAAACAATACCAAAAGGTTCTTCCCACTCAATCGGCACAATCATGGCAGCAGCTTGTCCCAGAAGTTCATTTTTCTGAGCATCGTTAACAGTCCCAACATACTCAATCCCATTTTTGCCAAGATTGGGAACAATTTCTTCTTGCCAGTACTTTCCTTCTTCCCCAGTTTGACTATAGTTTCCAGCGATAATTAAACGCCGTCCTGTTTTGTGGGCAACTGCGATCGCTGTATGCGCTCCTTTAATTCGTTCTACTCGGCTCAAAAATACCAACGGCGCGTCCTCTGCTACTTTTGGCACAAAATTATACTTCTCTAGCTCAACGCAATTATGAATGGTATGCCAAGTTCCGCCATTTGCTTTTCCCAGAGTACAAATATAGTCACTACATCCTGTAAAGGTGAGAGTTTCCTGAGCCAGCTTCGCTCCCCAACTGGTGGTGCGCTTGGTAGGGTAGCGCTGGTAAGACATGACTTTTGGCAGTTGAGAACCCAGTAGAGGTAGCAGATAGAGAATGCGAGAAAAGCTGTGAACTAAGTCAGGCTGGAATTCCTGAACTACTGACCAAAGACGAGTTGTGTTTTGGATTGTATGAAATTGATCTTGCGATCGCTTCCCCCGCCAAGGAAAGAATTGAGTTACTTTTGAGGTCGAGTCAGGGTGAGCAACTAGTCCCACACTGTGACCGCGAATTTGTAATCCTGTAGCTAATAAATCAACAATGCGTTCAATACCACCATAAAGTTTTGGTGGTACTGGAAGTTCAGGATCGGAACTGAGCAAGATTCTCATGACACTGGTTTAGTTATTATTGTTTTTTGATGTCGCCAGTTATTTAAAGGCTTTTCAATTAATCATCGGATCTCCGTGAATAAGTGTTGCAGGAAATCCAAATATCTTGACTAATAGTGATTTGTTCATTGTAAAATTTCCTTTACAAGTTTGACAAAATATTGTTGTTCTAGATCCCAGTTATAAACTCCTTTACCTAATTTTCTAGCTTGATTACGAACAAATTCAAGTTTAGCTGGATTAGATAATAGGTTATCTAAAGCTACTGCTACTGCTACTGAGTCATTAATATTTACTAATAAAGCAACTTCTCCTAATTGTTTGGCAAATTCTTGTTGGGCAGGGGTAAGGCTCATTAATATCGGTAATCCTGCTAAAAGATAAACAAAAATTTTATTGGTTAGACAAATCGCTCGATTGAGGGGCTGAATTAGCTCTAGGGATAACCCAATATCATGACAAGCTGCTAACTGAGCCATTTGATCAGGGGGTGCGGGAGGAAGAAAGTGGAGGCGATCGCCTACTCCCACCTCTTGGGCTAATTGCATCAGCTGTTCTGAATAACCAGGAAAAGGAATACCTCGTAAGTGCAAACGCACAGGGGTTTGCATCTGCCCCATTGCATGTAGGATTGATTCTAATCCTCTACCGGGGCCTATAGTTTGGGAAAACCAGTACAGGGAAGGTTCTGAACCAACGCGATCGCCCTGGTGTCGCTCTGTGGTCGCTGGTGCTTCTGCTAGGGGAAATACATTCAAAATCGGTTCCATGTTCACCCCGTAACGTTTAGCGTAAGCGGTAGCAATTCCTGGTGAAGCAGCAGTTAAGTGTTGACAACGAGGTAATAAAGTACGTTCAATGCGATCGCGCACCCGAATCTCTGTCTGGTTGGCTGGAGTGTCAGTTAATTCGCCAATATGAAAATCTTCGGCATCGAACCCTAGTTTGGCATGATGTTTTTGAGCGGCAAAAGCCGCTGCTGGAAGTGCAGCCAAACAATGGGCAATGTAAAGGTCAGCAGATTCAGCCGCGGCCGCTTTGGCAAGCTTGGCACTCATAGGACTATGTGCCCAAATAGCCACAGACAAATGGGAAATCCAACCTGTCGTTGCGACTCTCCTAGCCAATTCTTGCCAGAGTCTACGCATCAAATATGTTGGTTTGCCTCCTAGAGTGACTTGTGTCCATGACCAGGGCGCTTGGGGCAAAATACTTTCATCTAAAAGACGGGCTTCGGCTGAATAGTTTCCAGCAACTACTCGCACATGAAAACCCGCATCATGTAAAGCATTTGCTTCTTTCAATAATCTAGGATTGCAGGATACATGACCCGGACTGACCAAACAAACCCGTTTACGACTCATACCTTTTTTGCTAACAGTTCTTTTAACGCCATTTCTAGGTGAGTACCATAGTTATCCCAAGTAAATTCCTTGGCTCTTTTGAGTGCGTTATTGCCGATTCTGCTCAATTCTGGTGGATTTTGATATAAATACTCTATTTTTTCTTGAATTGCTTGAGAATCCCTAATGGGGATGATAAAACCTTCTTCTCCCTCTCTGATTACAGAATCTCCTCCAGAATTGGGAGTACAAATTACAGGTAAGCCACAAGCCATAGCTTCTAACTGTACATAAGCCATTCCCTCATCTAAGCTAGGTAAAACAAATACTGAGGAATTAGAATAATACTCTTTGAGTTGGGAGTGTTCTACTCTTGGTATATGAGTAAAGTATTGCTGATATTCTGTGAAAATATCTTGAAAGGCTGATTCCACTGAACCGATAATTAGACATTCAAAATTATCTAATTTTAAATTCTTTAAAGCTTGAAATAAGTAAATTAGCCCTTTACGAACTCCGATACTACCTACAAATAAAACTCGAAAAATCTTATCTTTTTTTGGTTGGCGATTGAATAAATTAAGCTCTACACCATAAGGAATGACTATTAACTTGTGATTTGATATTCCGCATTTATTCAAAGAGTCAGCGACATATCTAGAAGGGCATAATATATAATCTGCCTCCTGACATTCTTGTAATTCTCTAGTAATTATCTTTTTAAATGTTTTGGACTCATAATCTAAATTTAATCGTTCATATTCTTCAGATAATAATTGCTCTTGATGTTTGTTACACGAACCACACTCTTCAAGAATGGCAATACCACCATTTGTTTTGACTGCTCTAATGGTTTGTAGGCTGGCCCAAGCCCAAGATATAGAGACATCTGGGTTTCCTACACGCAAACTAGCCATCCAATCATAAACTACAGCCAGTAGCCATTCAAAAGGCGATTTAAAAAAATAAAATTTACCTAACAGCTTATCCAGAATCAGGGATACGGCGAATATTGGAGGTAAAAATATTATTTTTCCTCGATTTACCGGCACTCTCTTATAAGCAAATGATGGATGGGAAGTGATTAGCTTGTACAAGCTATTCCTGTTCTGTAACTGATAAGCAAGATGATCTGAATGAAATTTAGTACCGCAAGAGATTAAGACTTTCATAGAAGATAGGTAAATTAGCTATTGACAGGACGAGCAATTACTAGTAACTCATCTCCCGGAAATACCATACTCGCTTGCTCTTCTGATTCATAAGCTACAGGAGTATTATCATAAGGCGGACTGTTAAAAAGAGGGATAAATCCATACTTAGGTAAATTGTTAGCAAAAAATCTAGCATCCAGTGCTAAAGTATGTTTTTCTCCAATCATCGGGCCCCAACCTACGCCAAGATTGCGTGCGGATTGACCACCAGCGTTAGGAACAAAGATAATTAAATATCCAGTAGGTTTAATGAGTTTTTGAAAAAGCGAAAAAGCTTGAGTTAATTCTGGTAAATGTTCTAAAACATGATTAGTGTGGATAATATCAAAGGAATGGGGTTGAAATTGTTCCAGATCAAGCAATTCATCCAAAATTTTTACTGATAAATGCTTGCGTCCATATTCAGACCTAGATTTTGAGATTTCAAAGCCAACAGCATCGTAGCCAGCTTGATTAAATTGATTTACACCATACCCCCAAGAGCAGCCATAGTCTAGTAAAGACCCATGATTTATATATTGTTTAACGATTTGTATATTGTTAGATAAATCAATTTGACTGCCTCGAAATCCTGATCCCAACAAATTTGTTAGTTCTACTTCATCTGGCATATCAGTAGTCATTCCTTCTTGATATTCAGATTGATAAAAATCAATATTGTCTGCTATTCCGTCTTTAGGATAGCGGTACATCAAAAAACATTCTTGACATTGGCGCAGTTCTAAAAGAATTTTTTTTCGCTGGATTAGAATTGTTTTTTCACTTTCACAATGAGGACAATAGCGACTTTGACCACTAAGTTGCTTGTTAACAATCTGACTGAAAAAAGCTAATTTATTCATTTGGTTTTGAAGGTAATATTCTGGATTAAGAAACGTGAGCTTTTCCTAAAAGTTTCATTACAGAGCGTGTCATCTGTTGACCTAAAATAGTGGACATCATTCCTACTAATTTTGGAAAACTAAGACTGAAGCCTGGTTGTAGTTGATAAAGACGGTGCAGATTTTCTTGAAAAAGTTTTTCTTCTGTCATAAACAGGGTACGAGAAGTGTAATCATACCCATTCACTAAAGCAGAAGAACGTTCTGGAGTAAGTCCGCCATGATGCCGCCAAAATTCTTCAATTTGGCAGTTATTATGAAAACAGTCTTTTACAAAACCTACAGGATCGCGACTAGATAAACTTTTGTTTTTGTGAACGCGGTAATCGGCTCCTACCCCTGGGACATAGACAAATTTACCACCTACTAAGGCTGCATCCAACAGAAAACGTGCATCTTGAATAATTGGTAATGACTCATTCCAACCCCCTATTGCATCTACAATTTCCCGGCGATAGAGGAGAGCAGCTGGTGGTGCCCAGAAATTAGTGAACAAGGCAATTTGGGGATCGGGGTGAACGTCTTCAATTTTTCTGGCAATGACGTTACCTGGCAAAAATTCGCCTGTTTCATTTTCCTCCAACTTTTGCCAATCTGAGTAGGCAACATCAGCACCACTGGCTTCTAAAGCATTGACTCGTTTTTCTAAGGCATCAGCTCGTAATAAATCATCAGCATCAAGGTATTGAATAAATTTACCTTGTGCTATGTCTGTTCCTCGGTTACGTGCTGCACTTGCGCCCTGATTTGATCCGAAATAAGCTCTAATTTTGTTGCCGAATGAAAGAATAATATCGGCAGAATCATCAGTAGAACCGTCATCAATGATGATAACTTCATCTTGTTGAGTGATTTGATCTAATGCACTTCTAATAGTTTTTTCAACAAAAGAATATGCATTGTAACAGGGAATGACAACTGAAACCCTCACCATAAATATAACCTAACCAATTAATATAAGTCTTGATATAAATTCATTTCCTCAGTAAATCTTGATAAAATGAA
>NZ_JBALDK010000145.1:0-61341 GCF_036917455.1 Nostoc sp.
AACGAGCGCCCATATCATTCATCACCTCGGTAGGCACATTTTCCGTATTCACTTATCTTAACATAGTTAGGTTTTTTCCCGCCCACCTACTTACAACAAAGAGGTTATAACAAACGAGCAGGTAATGAAAATTTGATAATTTATGGAACTGTCACAACTGGAAGTATTTGGCAATTTTTAAAATTATAAGGGCAATCTATCCAGATTGACTTAAGTGAATATTATCTTAAAGATGTCAATAAAATTTTAGGAATTTTAGCTAGTGGTGTCCTTTAAAAAATTATAATCAACAATCTCACGCCCAGACACCAAAACACAAAGAAAAACTTTGCACCTTCGAGCCTCAGCGTGAGATTTTTAAATTATTACTCAATCGCCCACCTTACTTTAACCATCGGGCCGCATCTTTGGCATGATAAGTCAAAATTAAGTCTGCGCCAGCGCGTTTAAATCCAGTTAAAGTTTCCATGACTACTCGCTCTTCATCAATCCAACCGTTGAGAGCCGCAGCTTTCACCATCGCATACTCACCAGAAACATTGTAAGCCGCAACGGGTAAGTTACTCGCTTCCTTCACGCGCCAGATAATGTCCATGTATGCCAAAGCTGGCTTAACCATGAGCATATCAGCACCTTCAGCGATATCCAATTCAATCTCTTTAATTGCTTCGCGGGCATTACCTGGATCCATTTGGTAAGTTCTTCTATCCCCAAATTGCGGTGTCGAGTCTGCCGCATCTCGAAACGGGCCATAGTAACCCGAAGCATATTTAGCAGCATAAGACAAAATCGGCGTATCTTGAAATCCTGCTTCATCCAAACCTACACGAATTGCCTGCACAAACCCATCCATCATCCCGGAAGGCGCGATGATATCGGCACCGGCTTTGGCTTGAGAAACGGCTGTTTTCTTCAACAATTCTAAAGTTGGGTCATTTAAAACTCGTCCTGTTAAATCACCAACTTGCAGATAACCACAATGACCGTGGCTAGTGTACTCACATAAACAAGTATCAGCAATTACAATCAAATCTGGCACTGCTGCTTTTACCGCCGTTGCTGCTTTTTGAACGATACCGCAATCATGCCAAGCGCCAGTGGCATCTACATCTTTATCAGCCGGAATACCAAATAAAATAATAGAAGGAATTCCTAAGTCATAAACTTCTTTTGCCTCTTCAACTATTTTATCTACCGAAAGTTGGTAGACTCCGGGCATCGATTTTACCTCATTAGCAATTCCTTCACCCGGTACAGCAAATAATGGGTAGATAAAATCGCTTGTTGTCAAAACAGTTTCACGAACCATCCGGCGCAGTTGGGGATGAGTACGCAGACGACGGGGGCGATGTATAGGAAACATAAAATTTTATGAAGAAAAACAACGCAAATGGACACAAAATAAAGCGTCACAAAAGCAGGCTAAAATTTTCCTGCCGTCAGACAGACTACAAACAGTGCTTAACTGTCCTTTGCCCTACTCTTAATCAAGTTGTAGGGCAATTTTGTATTCTACAGCTTGGTTGCACCTATCCGACGGACTGGAAAAAAAACAACATAAGCAATTCAAAATTCAAAATCGTAAGACCCTATGTTGGTAAAATCCTGGCGATTGGTTGTGTGCAAACTCAAGGCACAACAGCTTAATAAAAATAACTGACAATTCCCAATGCCCAATGATAATTTCTTCTAAAAAACTCGAAAAATGTAGGGATAACGAAAAGGTATATCAGGATTGCTGAAAACTCCGATGAGCGCCCAAATTGTTAACCCCCAGTGTAATAGATATCCCAGACCGGCTATTGGGCCTAGTAATAATAGAGGTAAGACTAACCAACCAAATAAAAAAAACAGCGCCCCTAAAATTGCGCCATAAAGCCAGACATTAAAGTGGAAATTGATGGATTCTTTGGCGTTTTCTTTAACAACAAGATCGTCAGATACGAGCAGTATGGCAATAGGTATACCTACAGATACCACTGTTGTGCTGAAAAAAATGGCTCCATGAGACAAGGCAGATAGAAGCTTTCGCTTGTCTGTGTCGTACATTGCTTTCTCCTATTTAATCAGATTGTTGGTTATACTACGACCCTATCACGAGCATCGTTGTCTTAAGATTAAAAGACTTGCCAGAGTCAAAAAAAATTAAGCTAGCTCACAAACAAATACATTTATGTCTACTGAACTTCAGTCTGAACTTATTCAAGCGGTTGAACTTCGCCGCAACTTTGCGATTATATCTCACCCTGATGCGGGTAAAACTACACTAACAGAAAAGCTACTGCTGTACGGAGGTGCAATTCACGAAGCTGGGGCCGTCAAAGCGCGACGGGCACAGCGTAAAGCTACCTCTGACTGGATGGCAATGGAACAACAACGGGGCATTTCCATTACCTCCACAGTGTTGCAATTTGAATACAAGAACTGTCAAATAAATTTATTAGACACTCCCGGACACCAAGATTTCAGTGAAGATACTTATCGCACTCTCGCCGCCGCCGATAATGCAGTGATGTTAATTGATGCGGCAAAAGGTTTGGAACCCCAAACCCGCAAATTATTTGAAGTGTGTAAGTTGCGGGGTATCCCGATTTTTACATTTATCAACAAGCTCGATCGCCCAGGAAGGGAACCTCTGGAACTGTTGGATGAAATTGAGCAAGAATTGGGATTGCAAACTTATGCGGTCAACTGGCCCATTGGCATGGGCGATCGCTTTAAAGGTGTTTTTGATCGACACAAACAACAAATTCACCTGTTTGAACGCAGTGCCCACGGCAGCCGAGAAGCCCGTGATACGATAGTGGAATTAGGCGATCCAAGAATAGAAGAACAGCTACAACAAGATCTCTACTACCAACTGAAAAATGATTTAGAACTCTTAGAAGGAGTTGGCCCGGAGTTAGATTTGCAATTGGTACACGAAGGGAAAATGACACCTGTGTTCTTTGGTAGCGCCATGACTAACTTTGGGGTAGAGTTATTCCTCAAGTACTTTCTCGACTATGCCCTCAAACCCGGTTCTCATCACAGTAGTGTGGGCGAAGTCGCTCCTACCTACCCGGAATTTTCAGGGTTTGTCTTTAAACTGCAAGCGAACATGGATCCGAAACATCGCGATCGCGTTGCATTTATCCGGGTCTGTACTGGTAAGTTTGAAAAAGATATGATGGTGAATCACGCCCGCATTGGTAAACTTATCCGTCTGTCTCGCCCGCAAAAACTCTTTGCTCAAGAGCGGGAATCGATTGATGTGGCTTATCCTGGCGATGTGATTGGTTTGAACAATCCCGGTGTTTTTGCGATCGGGGATACAATTTACACGGGACAAAAGCTCGAATATGAAGGGATTCCGTATTTCTCGCCAGAACTGTTTGCATCTTTGAGGAATCCCAACCCCTCGAAATCTAAACAATTCCAAAAAGGCGTTGCGGAATTGCGAGAAGAAGGTGCTGTGCAAATTATGTATTCAACTGATGAAGCCAAGCGCGATCCAATTTTGGCGGCGGTGGGTCAGTTGCAATTCGAGGTAGTACAGTTTCGCTTACAAAATGAGTATGGTGTAGAAACCATATTAGATTTATTACCCTACAGTGTCGCCCGTTGGGTTGAGGGTGGTTGGGAAGCATTAGAAAAAGTGGGACGGATATTCAATACCACTACAGTTAAAGACAGTATGGGACGACCAGTGTTGCTATTCCGTAATGAATGGAATTGTCAACAGTTGCTGGGCGACCATCCAGAGTTAAAATTAAGCGCGATCGCTCCAGTATTTTCTAGTCAACAACCAGTGGAAGAATGAAGAAGAATCCAGAATACAGAATCTAGAATTCAGTTGAGTCTTCATCTGAATTTTGACGGAGGCGGAGCGTCTCCGGCTCTGCTCCGGAATTCTTTCTCGATTAATTCACTTAGACAAGCAAAACTTGAGCGCGGTTGATTTCCACGGCATCCGAGGTTCGCGCTTTTGCACAAACGTGGATCATTTAGAAGAGATTGGAGTGCCAGAATTTGTATGCCTTCACATGCCAAACCGTCTTTGGAGGCTGGTTTAGTTGCCCTTAAACAGGGAAATTACCAAACAGCGATCGCCCAACTAGAACCTATTGCTAGCAGCCATAATGGTACTGCTAGCTTACAAGCCCAAGTTGGTTTAGTGATGGCTTATGCTCGCACTGGCGAAGTTCCCAAAGCGATCGCTATTTCCCAAAATCTCATTGAGAGTAACAATCCACAAGTTCAAGAGTGGGCAACACGCGCTCTCGAACACCTAACAAAACGTAAAAAACCCGAGCGACAATCAAAAAATGTCGAAACTGGATTTGTTGCTTTTGAGAATTCAACCCCAAATTCAACCCCAAATTCAACCCCAAATTCAATCCCAATAACTCCTACATTAGAGGAAAAGCCAGAAGATCGAGTCATAGAAACCAAAAGCGACGACACCCCGGACACCCCAGCGATGGTGCCACTAACTAGACTCAAAGCTACAGTAGCGACACCATTACCACAACCTGCTACACCCCTAAGCGGCTTCATGGGTTCTGTTACCCGCACCCAAGCTAAATTATTCGGCGTTATTTATTGGCGGCAAGCACAACGTGCCAGAGCATGGCAACCACTACGCAAACCAAAATTAATTCCCTTGCGACTACTGTCAGCAGGAACATTTATCGCCCTGTTTTGGGTGATGCGAGAAATCCTTAAGTTCGGAATGGGATTAATCAACCAAACTTTAGTCAAACTACCTTATTTAGAGCCATTACAGCTTTTATACCGCGACCCTACTAAGTTGTTGCTGATAGTATTGGCGATCTTAATGGCAGCATCACCTTGGTTGCTAGATATGCTACTGGCAAAGTTGTATGGTCAGCGAGAATTTCCTAAAGATGTATTGAATGCACATAGCCGTGAAGCCGTCAGGGTACTTCAACGTTGCAGTCAACAGCGCCACTGGCCGTTACCCAAATTACGAATTTTACCAATGGCTGCACCAATCATCCTGACCTACGGTATTTTACCACGTAATGCCAGGATTGTTGTGAGTCAAGGGCTATTAGAGCAACTAGCAGATGATGAAATCGCCACTATCTACGCCACGCAGCTAGGGCATATTGCTCACTGGGATTTTGCTGTGATGTCTTTGTTGCTGCTGGTAACACTACCAATCCATAAGCTATATCAGCAAGTGTCACAGTTGGGAGACAAGATATCAGGCAAAATTTGGCGCTGGCCGGTGACGATTCTAGCTAGTATAGTTTATGGAATTTGGTGTTTGCTGACTGGGACTGGATTGTGGTTGTCGCGGTTGCGACTTTATTATAGCGATCGCGTCGCAGCTGAAATTACTGGTAATCCCAACGCCCTAATTCGGGCTTTACTCAAAATTGCTATTGGCATTGCAGCTGATATCCAAAAACAGGAAGAGACAAGTTGGCAACTAGAAAGCTTAAATCTCCTGATACCAGTCAGCCACCAACAAAGCCTTGCGTTGGGCACTATTGCTAGCAATTTATCTTTTGAATCATTTTTGAAGTGGGATACTGCCAATCCCTATCGACGATGGTTTACGATTAATAATAGTCATCCTTTGATGGGCGATCGCATCGAACGCCTCTGCCAAATCGCCCGTCACTGGCATCTAGACACTGAACTACATTTTGCAAGCGAACCATCAAAGGTGAAGCGTCAGTCTTTCTTATTACAAATTGCTCCCTGGTTGGGAATTCCTTTAGGGGTTCTGTTTGCAGCTTTGGTCTGGCTAACGTGGCAACTAGCATTCACACTCAAGTTTTTAAATCTAAAGTGGATATATGAAGATTGGTCTTTCATTACAGGCTGCCTTCTAATTGGCTTTAGCATCGGTACAGTAATGCGGATTAATTCTTTTTTCCCCGATATTAAACCCACTACTGTGCAAACTGACGACTACCTGCCCAACCTCTTAGCTGACCCTTCTGCCTTACCTATTGATAGCGTCAGCGTGCGTCTGGTGGGCAAACTATTAGGCCGTCAAGGCACTAGCAACTCCCTAGCGCAAGATTTAATCTTTCAATCCAGCGCGGGTTTGGTGAAATTGCACCACATTTCTTGGTTAGGACAGTCAATTAATCACCAGGATCTCATTGGTCGCCAAATTATCGTCACAGGTTGGTTCCGCCGAGGAGCAACGCCTTGGATCGATATCCAAACTCTGGAAACCCAAAGTGGTAAAACCATTTATAGCCCTCATCCCATCTGGTCTATTTTTTTAGCAGTTGCAGCACAGGCTTGGGGCGCATACGTTTTTCTCACTGGTTAGTCATTGGTTATTTGCAAAAGACAAAAAACAACTGACAAATGAAAAACCAAAATGTAAACAAAAGTTGCAGGTTTTCTTTCAAAGTGTTACATTTATTTACACATACAATAGCAGCCAACATAATTCAGCACTACAGCTTAGTTAAAGACTCGGATGCTTTCCACCCCCCCATACCTTTTTATCCTCCCAACACAGCAGGAAATCAACCAGCCACCGGCTGGTTTTTGTTTCAAAACATGCTCCCTTGAATCAAAAAATGTGTTTTATGTTACGATGCAGTAATACTAACGTCGGAAATGTATGCGCTAAACTAGCTACGTAGAAAATACCGTGGTAATGTAAGGAATGGTATTTGATTCTGCGAAAAAGGCATGGAAGAAAGCGTGTACTTTAGCAGGCAATAGGCTATTAAATTTACAATTCTTAGAATTAAGGTGTTATTAGCTCACCATAGTGTGGGCCTTTGGATTAAACAAGCTTGATCCCGACGAAAAACTGTATTGTATAAGTTGACAGTTTCGAGCAAAAAAATTGGTTGATGGCAGTCTTGGCCAATAGCATCTATTTAAAAGCCAAAGCCAAGTAATTGTTTTCTCGCCTTGCCATGTTCATTTAACTCTGGAGGTATAGTTCATGTCCGTTCGCCTATATATAGGTAATTTGCCTAAAGAAGAAATCGACCGTCAGGATCTGCAAGCAGTTTTTGCAGCAGAAGGTGAAGCTGTAACTACTAAATTAATTAAAGACCGCAAAACTGGCAAATGCCGTGGTTTTGGTTTTCTTACCGTCAACAATGACGAACAAGCTGACGAAATCATTGAAAAGTATAATGGTCAAATGTTTAAAGACACTGCTATTAAACTAGAAAAGGCATTACCTCGCACAAAGGGTGAAGAGGGCGACGAGCAAGCTCCAAAACCAGTTAGTCTTAATGCTAGTAGTACACCTACACCTACTCCTAATAGAGAAGGTAGCCGTCGTGAGAAAAGCTCTAAGAAGCCTCGTCGGGGCGGCGGTTCTCGCGAAAACAGCACAACAACAACAACCGATTCAGACGCTATTCGTCCAGATCCTCGTTGGGCTTCGGAATTAGAAAAGCTGAAGCAGATGCTAGCTGCACAAACTACGAATTAATCCTTAAGGCAGAGAAATTAAAAATTAAAAGTCAGAATTTTTTTTGATTTTTAATTTTTAATTGTTGACAATCGCCTAGCTGCTTAGTTAAAAGCTACTTGCAGCTATTTTTGTAAGTGTATACTGATACAACATAAAATGTATAGAGTTAGTGTTAAAGACTGTTTATAAAAAAATTAAGTTTTTGTAATTGGACGGATTAAAAACCTAACTGAATATGAATGCGATGCCTATGACGGGCTGCGCCCACGCAGGAATTATCTGGATTTGACGAGTTATATTCAGTAATGGCTAGTTTTCATACTGATAAGAGAACCAGAGGCGCATAGGCGCAGCCCACTGTAGGCATCGCTCTCAAGATAATTTTAATTTACACTCAAGGTAAGACCGATCGTTTGCAGCTTCTGTTATGTCCTCAACTCTAGATTCTTTGCCACCTGCGCTGGCTAAAATTGTCCAGCGCTTTCAACGCGCTTCCGAACCGAAGCGGCGCTACGAACAGCTAATCTGGTATGCTCAGAAGCTCAATGAGTTCCCAGAAGCTGATAAGTTACCTGACAATAAAGTTCCTGGTTGCGTGTCGCAAGTTTATATCACAGCAACCTTGGATGACGGTAAAGTTGTGTTTCAGGGCGAGTCTGATTCTCAGTTAACTAAAGGTTTAGTAGGGCTGCTAGTTGAAGGATTGCAGGGACTAACGCCAACTGAGATTGTCCAACTTACCCCAGATTTTATTCAAGAAACAGGTTTAAATGTTAGCCTGACACCTTCCCGCGCTAATGGATTTTACAACATTTTTAAAACCATGCAAAAAAAAGCGTTGGAATGTAAGTTAGATTTACCTAGCTAAACTTGGTTATTAGTCATTGGTCATTGGTCATTGCTCATTTGCAAAGGACAAAGGACAACTGACAAATGACTAATAACGTAAAATTACCAAAATTTAGTCTTATGCCAACAAATTTATTATCTACCTCTACTACTACTGGTTTTGGTGGAATAGTTCAAGAATATCTCTGGAATTGGGAAAATCAGCAATTGCGCGTTGTTTATGAAACTCTCGGTAAAGGTTCACCGCTATTGCTATTACCATCTTTCAGCAGTGTCTCGACACGTTCGGAAGTAGGCGAACTTGCCAAATTACTAGCTCCCAATTTTCAAGTTGTAGCCGTAGACTGGCCTGGTTTTGGTGAATCTTCTCGCCCTAGCTTGAATTACCGACCGGAAATATATCAGCACTTTCTGGAAGATTTTGTCAAAGCTGTTTTTAATACTCCTATTACTGTGGTGGCGGCTGGCCATGCTGCTAGTTACGTTTTGCAATTAGCTGTGAAGCAGGCTGCTTTCTCAAAGATTGTATTATTAGCTCCTACTTGGCGTGGCCCTTTACCGACAATGGGAGCAAGTCAGCAAATAGCCGGCATTGTCAGAGGATTGGTGCGATCGCCTATACTTGGTCAAGCTCTCTACAAACTCAACACTACCCAATCTTTCTTAGGTTTCATCTACCGTCGTCATGTTTTTACTGATGCGGCTAACATTACACCCAGTTTCATCGAGAATAAATGGCACACGACTCAACAACCAGGAGCGCGATTTGCATCTGCTGCCTTTGTAACTGGTAATCTTGATGCTGTACGCGAACAGTCAGATTTTTTGGAACTTGTGCAGTCTTTAACCATACCGCTCATGGTAGTAATTGGGGAATCTAGCCCCCCCAAATCACGAGAAGAAATGAACGCTTTGGTAGCCTTACCAGGTGTGAGAAGCGTTGTCATACCTGGTTCTCTGGGACTGCATGAAGAATACCCAGCAGTTGTTTTAGAAGCAGTTCAAGATTTTTTGTTCTCTCCATAAAATTACCTCACCTTTTTTTCTCCATTTGGAACGCCTCTAGGTGGGATAAAAACATTGCAACCGATAAGTCAGGCATTAACTCTTTCTCCGTCTGCTCCCTCTCACCTTCTTGAGTTAGAATGATTATGAGTATCATTCTCTAATACTCATACTAAAGTCGTAGAGAAACCCAGTGGTGTAATAAACCAAAAATTTGACTGCAATAGACGCAGATGCTTACCCTGTTTGAGTTACTCGCTTTTTTGATCGGGTAGTGTTTCTTGAAACCACCACGCTTTTTCATATAAGTACAATTTTTATTTGGAATGATGATTATCATGTATATTTAGCAAATATATTCATAGGAATAACGATTTCAGTTTCAATAAACATATTGCATTAGTCTGATGAGCATAATACTTACTGAATAATTTATTAAATAATAAATATGGATAAAAACTTAATTACAGCACTTCCGGCTATTATGCAATACAGTTTTCCTCTTGCCCCTCTCAGATCATAGTTTTCAGCTTTGAAGATGTACCTCATAGCCGCCGGAAGTGCTGTATAGATGTTGGTGTTCACACAGGTGAGGATACCGAGTTTTATCTCAAAAAAGGATTTCGAGTTATTGGTATCGAAGCTAACCCTGATATTTATGAGAATACTAAGAAAAAATTACGTGCATACATAGAAACTGGTCAGCTTGTTCTACTGAATGTTGCTGTATCATCTCAAAATCAATCAGTTACTTTTTACGTCAACTTGGACAAAAGTTTCTGGAGTACAACTTCATTAGATTTTGTGCGTCGAAATGAATTTTTTGGTACAAGTTCTACTGCCATAACTGTAGAAGGACGTACATTTGAAAATATTTTACAGGAGTTTGGCATCCCCTATTATCTCAAAGTTGATATTGAAGGTGCTGATATATTATGCTTACAGGCTTTACACAAGTTTGACACTAAACCTCAGTTTCTATCTATAGAATCTACAAAGACATCATGGAATGAACTGTTAACGGAATTAACTATCTTAAAAGAACTTGGTTATAAAAAATTCAAAGCTATCAACCAAAAAGACGTACATAAGCAAGTCTGTCCATTTCCAGCCAAAGAAGGTAAATATATAAAACATCAGTTTGAAGACAGTGCTAATGGAGTTTTTGGAGAAGAAACACCAGGTAATTGGCTATCTGAAACTGAAGTATTAAAAGTCTATAAATATGTTTTTTTACAATATAGATTATTTGAATCAAACGGGTTTTTCAACCAATTTTCTTTAGGAAAGATGCTTTTAGATAAACTCCAATTGAAACTTGCTTGGTACGATACTCATGCTAGTCTTTGACCTTTATAGGACAAGGAGAAAATCCTTTGCTAATCGCCTAGTTATCTTCGATGACACCTAGGCATTATTCACATCTTTTTTCTTAACAAAAAAGTAAAATTTTGTGAACTAGAGATAGCAGTAGTTTCAGTGATTGAAGTCAGGAATTGAGAAACAGGCGATCGCCATCCGTGAAAGCACAAAAACTTATTTATATAGGTGATTGATAAACTGAGTTTATCAAATTCGATCTAAAGGCTCAACTAAAATCAGATAGTTAGCTCAAGCCAGTTTTGGAAAAAATAAATAATATGTTAAGTAATATAGTTTTTCACACAAAAATTAACTATGACAGGTATCTAACTCGTTGCAATACCTTCTGTACGAGAAGCTACGCCAAGGGTGAGCTTTTCTTCTCCTGTCGGAGACGCTAATCCAGAACTTTTCGGTCTACTGAAAATAAAATACTTCTCTATTAAAGTATGTGATGATTTTGCTGAAAGCCAAAAGAATCGCAAATTCGCACAAAAATATAAAAAGATTTATCATAGGCGATAATGATTATCCATAAGGTAAGACAAGGGGAATTTAGAGTATGGTGGCTGACGTAATCAACAATTCAGTTCCCGTTACTGTTCTTACAGGCTATTTGGGAGCAGGTAAAACGACTTTACTCAATCACATCCTCACCTACGAACACGGCAAAAAAGTTGCTGTGATTGTCAATGAATTTGGGGAAGTGGGTATTGATAATCAATTGATTATCGATGCAGATGAAGAAATTTTTGAAATGAATAATGGCTGTATCTGTTGCACAGTCCGCGGTGATTTAATTCGCATCATTGGCAATTTGATGAAGCGGCGCGATAAATTTGACCATTTAGTAATTGAAACAACTGGATTAGCCGATCCTGCACCAGTGATTCAGACATTTTTTGTAGATGAAGATTTGCAAAGCCAACTGTCTCTAGATGCGGTGGTGACAGTCGTAGATGCCAAGCATATTTGGCAGCATTGGGATGCAGACGAAGCCCAAGAACAGATTGCTTTTGCCGATGTAATTTTACTTAATAAAACAGACTTGGTAGCGCCAGAAGAGTTAGATGAATTAGAAAAACGGATTCGGGCGATGAATGCGATCGCAAAAATCTACCGGACTCAAAATTCTGAACTAGGAATGGATGCTTTATTAGGTGTAAAAGCCTTTGATTTAGATCGTGCATTAGAGATCGATCCAGATTTTTTAGGCGAAGATGCCCACGTACACGATGAAACAGTCTTTTCTGTAGCTTTAGTAGAAGCGGGTGCAGTCGATGGAGAAAAATTAAACGCTTGGCTTTCGGAGTTACTGCGTACCCAAGGCCCAGATATTTTTCGGATGAAAGGCATTTTAAATATTGCTGGAGAAGATAATCGATTTGTATTCCAAGGAGTACACATGATATTCGATGGCAAACCCGATCGCCCCTGGAAACCCAGCGAAACTCCCAAAAACGAACTAGTTTTCATCGGTCGCAACCTTGATGCAGCCCAACTCAAGCAAGATTTTCTCGCCTGTCTAATTTAAAAGAGGATTGCGGACTGGGAATTGGGGATTGATAATAATTCCTAGTCCCCAGTCACGAGTACCCAGTCACGAGTACCCAGTACCCAAGAAATATGAACTCTACAACTAAATCTAAGGAATTTGAACAACACTATTCGGGGACACTTTCAGATTATGTAACTGCGATCGCTTGGTTGCCACAAGGTCAAACTTTAGCAGCAACTTCCGCCGCCGGGGAAGTTGTTTTGTGGAATGATGGCGAACTTACAACCTTACAAACTGGTAACGGTAAATCAGTAGACTGTCTTGCATTTTCGCCCGATGGAAAATTTTTAGCCGTTGGCGGACAAGATGGACAGGTGAAAATTTGGCAGAATACGGAATTAATCGCCACACTGGAAAATGCCCCCGCATGGGTTGACAAGCTAGCTTGGAATTACACCAGTAACCAACTGGCTTTTAGTTTGGGGCGTTACGTCCAAGTCTGGGATGCAGATACTCATGAAATTGTCGTGACGCTAAATTTCGACAACTCTTCAGTGTTGGGTATAGATTGGCGCATTGACGGAGAATACTTAGCGATTAGTGGTTATAAGGGAATCAAAATTTGGCATAGTCAAAACTGGGATGAAGAACCATACAACCTAGATATGACCACTGTCAGTTTAGCAATGGCTTGGTCGCCCGATGGCAAATACCTGGCTTCTGGCAACATGGATCGTAGTGTCACCGTTTTGGAATGGAATAATCCCGACCCTTGGGTAATGCGTGGCTTCCCTGGTAAAATTCGCCAATTGGCATGGTCAGAAGCTATCACTAAAGTTGGTGCGCCAATACTCGCATCTTCTAGCGTTGAAGGGATTGTGGTGTGGGAGAAGCTAGAGGATGATACTTTAGGTTGGGAAGCACGAGTATTAACAAATCATGTTGGTGTAATCAATGCGATCGCTTTTGCACCAAAAAGCTTCCTTCTCGCTTCTGCTGCTGCTGACGGCTGGTTGTGTTTGTGGAACCAAGCTAAGGAAGTATCCCAAATTATCACAGGTGTTTCAGGAGGTTTTTCAGCCTTAGCTTGGCATCCCCAAGGTAAGTTACTAGCCGCAGGCGGTGAGCAAGGCGAATTGGTTATTTGGTCAAAGGTTTTGCGGGGTCAAGGATTTGGGCGCAGCTAAAATAATTGGTAATTCGTAATTTTTGGGTTTAATTACCCTTGTCCCAAAAGGAGAGGCTAAGTCCAAGTCAAAGTAAGTGGGCGGGAAAATTTATAACTATGTAACGAAAGTTTGACCAAAACGATTAGATTCAAATTTTACACACAAATTCCTAATCTGGCAGCACCCAACTTGATTCAAGCATCTCATCCGATTAGCGATCGAGTTGGTTGCAATTGTGCAAACTGTGTTCAGTCTAGATTTTGCAGCCCCATCGCAATTTTACTATGTTTCTCAATTTGCCTCATTACTTGTTTAGCTCGTTGAATAACCACTGCTGGTAAACCCGCCAATCTTCCCGCCTCAATTCCGTAAGACTTATCAGCGCCTCCCGGTTGGACTTGGTGCAAAAAAATAATTTGGTCGGGTAATTCTTTCACCGTCACTTGATAATTAGCCACATTCGGCAAAATACTAGCTAATTCATTCAATTCATGGTAATGAGTAGCAAAAATTGTTCGCGCCCGAATATCCACTGCGATATATTCCGCCACCGCCCAAGCTATGGAAAGACCATCAAATGTTGCCGTTCCCCGACCAATTTCGTCTAATAACACCAGTGACCTAGATGTGGCATGGTTGAGAATATTCGCCGTTTCATTCATTTCCACCATGAATGTAGATTGACCAGTTGCAAGATCGTCTACTGCACCTACACGGGTAAAAATGCGATCGCATATTCCCAATCTAGCAAAGTTAGCTGGTACAAAACTACCAATCTGCGCCATTAACTGAATCAATCCCACCTGACGCAAATAACAACTTTTGCCACTGGCGTTTGGCCCAGTAAGGATAATTAAATCGGGATTGTCATTTGTTATTTGTCCTTGGTCATTTCTCATTTGTTCTTGGTCATCTGCTAATGATAAATGACTAATGACTAATGACTCTTCACCCAATTGCGTTGAATTCGGCACAAACAAACCCGCAGGTAAAGACTGTTCCACCACCGGATGACGGCCATCAACAATATTTATCTCCCTTCCTGGTAACATTTCTGGACGACAATAACCTTGATGCACGGCTAACTCAGCTAAACCACACAGCACATCAGCCGCCGCTACTGCACGAGATAGATTACGAATTACTTCCGCCTCTTGTGCTACCTCTTCCCGCAACGCTGTAAAAATTTCATATTCCAACTGATTTAAATCATCCCGCGCCGTGAGAATCCTGGCTTCTCGTTCCTTCAAATCTGGGGTGATGTAACGTTCCTCATTGGTTAGAGTTTGCTTGCGGATGTAATTAGCAGGTACTTGGTCAGCTTTGTTGCGGGAAATACTGATATAATAACCAAAAGTTTTGTTAAATCCTACCTTCAGTGTCGAAATTCCTGTCTTAGCTCTCTCATCAACTTCTAAGTTGGCAATCCATTGCTGGTCTGCTTCTACAGTTGCCTTCCTCTCATCCAACAGGGGATTTACACTAGGACGAATTAATCCGCCTTCTTTGATTAGTATGGGTGGCGACTCCACAAGGTGCGTGTGTAACTTTTGTGCCAATTCTTCCAACACACTTGGGACTTTCTGCAAAGCTTTGAGAAAGGGAGAACGCGCTTCAGTTACTAAGTGGGATAATTCTGGTAAACGTGAGAGAGAATCTGCCAAAGCTACTAAATCTCTAGCATTAGCTGTACCAGAACCTGCCCTTCCTGTGAGGCGTTCTAGATCATAAATTTGCCGCAACAACTGTCGTAAATCTTGACGCAGTGGCGTATTTTCCATCAATTCTTGGATAGTATCAAGACGTGCCCGAATCCCTTTAATATCGAGTAGTGGTTGCAATAACCACCGCCGCAAAGCTCGCCCACCCATCGCTGTACTAGTTCTATCTAATGACCAGAGTAGGGAACCGTGAAAAGTTCCATCTCGGACAGTTTGGGTAATTTCCAGATTACGGCGGGTTTGATTGTCAACAATCAAGTAGTCGGTGACAGTGTAGCTGCGGAGTCTTTGGAGGGGAACTGTGTTTTCTTTTTGGGTATCTTCTAGGTATTCTAGAAGACCGCCAGCCGCACGAACGGCGAGAGGGAAACGATCGCAACCGAGTCCTTCGAGCGATCGCACCTTAAATTTCTGCAATAATCTAGGTCTAGCTTCGCCTTGGGAAAATGGAACTTGCGATCGCAAACTATAGCAAAATGATGGTGGCAAACACTCCGGCAGGTGGGGCGAGGTTTCTCCTGGACGCAGCAAACTACCCAAATCAGGCGCATTTGTGGGAACTAACACCTCTGAAGGTTGCAAGCGCATTAATTCCTGTGTCAAATGTTCTAAATCACTGCCTTGAGTCGTGAGGAATTCCCCTGTGGAGATGTCTGCATAAGCTAAACCCCAATGATTTGCGGCAATTACTACTGCTGCTAGGTAATTATTGCGACTTGATTTGAGCATTCCTTCTTCTAGCAACGTGCCAGGAGTTAGAATGCGCGTTACTTCCCGCCGCACCAATCTCCCAGCAGCTTCTGAAGCATCTTCCACTTGGTCGCAAATTACCACTGCATAGCCTTTTTCTACCAACATTGTGGTATAGCGTTCCCAAGCGTGATGCGGAACACCAGACATCGCTACTCTTCCCTGTTCCCCAGCTTGCTTGCTAGTGAGGACTAATTCTAATTCTTGCGCTAGCTTAACAGCATCTTGAAAATAACATTCAAAGAAATCTCCCACCCGATACAGCAACACCGCGTGAGGATATTTATCCTTCGTCTCGACATAGTGCAGGTACATTTGACTTAGCTTACTGCGATCCACCTGGTGATGGTCAGAAATAAAAGTACTTGCGTCGGGTTTGGTAGATGGAGTTTCAGAGTGAGAAGCGGTCATAGATGCTATTGAGTTACGCGCGGAAATTCCCCAATATCCGATGATAGCTTGATGTTCGAGATGAATTGCGATCGCTCAAGGAGATTTTACCTTTTTGTTCGGCTGCTTCGCCGTGTAGGTGTTTGTGGTGCAGGTGGTTCTTGTGATTTTAGCTTATCATCATCAGTCAGAAACTCTACATGGAAACCCTTTTGGTGATAGTGCCAACCCAAGATTACAATACTGGCATCACCCATAGAAGTCTTTTCTACAGCTTGATTGGGGAATTTAGCCGCTAAATTTTTGAGTGCTACTGCCTCCCAAAGCACAATCTGTTCGCTAAAAGCCGCCCAAGGAGTCGTTTCGTCAGCAGCATAAGCTATGATTTCGGCAAATTTTTTAGCTGCTATAAGTTTATTCTCTGAATTTGCTGTTTTAGCCTGTGCAATGTGATTACCTGTTTCTATAACAGCAGCTAAAGGAAGTACCAATGTTGTTGATTCGGCAATTTCGGCTTCAATTGTCTGATTTACACGCTCAAAATTCCATTCATCACTACCAGCAGTTTCTCTACCTGGAACTTTTAACCAAACGCATAAAAGCGATGTATCGATGAGTAACACCTTTCTCATGTTAGTGACTATTCATTATGAGAAAGGCTTCTTTCAATTGCACCCTTCGTTGTCATATCACCTAAAGAATATGATGCGAACAATTTAGAAAAATTATCAATATCTTCTAAAAGAGTAAGTTTGCTTTCTCCAGTTTCAGAATCACGGTGTGCAACAACCACAAAAGGAACTATTTCTGGGCCTAAAGCATCGAGTAAAGCTGGGTTATGCGTAGTTAGGAAAATATCAATTTTTCGTTTACTGCCAATTTCCCGTAGTATTTTTACCAGCAATTCTGCACGTGAAGGATGAAGACCATTATCTATTTCTTCAATTACTATTTGACTACCTTCTGGTCGAGTAAGTAATGCTGTGAGAATTCCTATAAAACGCAGAGTCCCATCTGACATAGTTTTGGCATCAATGGCCGTTGGATGTTGACCAAGTTTCCATTGTTCTTGACAATAGAGCATTGCCTCAGTTCTAAATCTGCCCACTTTTTCTGCCCATACCTTTTGACTATTACCTTCTGGTAAATCTTTGACGTAGGTAGATAGGGTTGATTCTACTTCTGTTTTCCGTTCATCAGATAATGTTGCTAGCACACCTGCAATATTAGATGCATCACTTTCAAAAGTGTCAGATAACCGTGAGTAATCACGCATTTTTGAAGGTACAGGATTGAGAATTAATATATTTTCTAGCTTTGAAATTACACAATCTTTAATTTTTTGTTTAAAAGTTGCATATTCATTATATATATTTTTAAATTCTTCGGTTTGGGTGTCTATTTCTATAGGACTGTTATTATTTAAATTCTTTTTAAATTTCATTATTTCATTTATATTTATAGGAGAATTTACTTCTTTCAATCCGCTTCTAGTTGGAAAATGCCAACTTCTAGTATTGACTTTATTTAAATAATTAGGGGGGGAATCTCCACTTAATATTTGAGGCTCGATATATTCTTCTATAACTAGAATTTCAGGAATTGTTTGAATTTTTATAACATATAAGTAATCAGTTTTTTCATCTTCGGCCGCAACTAACGCTTTTAATGTAAATTCTTTTTCTGGCTTAAGTGCAGCCCATTCTACACCACCACGAATAGATGAAAGTATTTTATCTCCGGCTAAAGCCGCTTCAATATTCTCACCTCGTGCTATTCTTTGCAAGAATTCTAAAGCTTCAACCACATTAGATTTACCACTTGCATTTGTACCAATGAGAACAGTCAACGAATCAAGTGGAAGCTCGGCATAACGGAAACTTTTCCAATTTTCAAGAATGAGTTGCTTAAGCACGATCAACTCCAAAAATGCTAAAATCTTAATTTTTACTATATACTCTCGATAGCAACTTAGGGTGTAACTCGCAAATTTGAATACACCTTTAAAATTTTACTTACCCAATCATTCTTCACGAGAAACTCCAGCTTCTCGCAATACCCGCGATAAGAGATCCACACTAATATCACCTTCATGAGGATTGGTAATAGTTACAGTAACATCACCTTGCCGCATTTCTGGATGCTTACCTCCTGCATAGGGCCCTTCAAAACCCAACTATTGCAGATGTTTTACTAAATCACGCCAATAAATAGGGGTTAATCTCGACATTTTTATACAGGTTTTGTCAGTTCATTGAGGTTGATACCAACGATTACAGGAATCGTTAACCCCAAATGTAACCGTAGCGCTAGCCAGCTCACTTAAAGCTTCTCGCAATTCCCGCCTATATCCTTCTAAAGTTTGATAATTTGCCCAGACTCCTTGTAAGCTTGGAATTTTACCCCAATAAGTTTGATCCTCTTCAACGATCTCATAAACCGCTAGTTCCATTGCTTGGTCAATGTAGCTCGCCAGCATAGCAATTAAAAATATTCAGTATCTACTTAAATTTAGCTTCTATAAGTGGCGATCGCTCTCCTATTAAAAGATAAATCTAAATAGGATTTGGGAATGGGGATTGGGGACTAGTGATTGTTTTTTCACCCACTCCCCAGTCTCCACTCCCTTTTTAGTAAAGAATTGTAATCCAAAATCCAAAATCCAAACCCCAAAATTCGCATGAGTCCCTGACTACGGTAGTCTAGATGAGAGTGAATTATCGCCTCTTTTGATATATTGTTTTATGACTTCAGTAGTTTCTAGTCCCCCACGCACTATTCGGATCGGCTCGCGCAAAAGCCAACTTGCTCTGGTTCAAACCTACTGGGTACAAGAGCAACTCAAGAAAAGCTTTCCTGACATCACTTTTGAAGTCCACACCATGTCTACCCAAGGCGATAAAATCTTGGATGTAGCATTAGCTAAGATTGGCGATAAAGGACTTTTTACTAAAGAACTTGAAGTTGGAATGCTCAATAAAGAGATTGACTTCGCGGTTCATTCTCTCAAGGATCTGCCGACTCACTTACCAGAAGGGTTAACGTTAGCAGCAATCACTGAACGGGAAAACCCAGCCGATGCATTAGTGGTACATGAAAAGCATAAAGATAAACAAATCGATACGTTACCAGAAGGTGCGGTGATTGGTACATCTTCTCTAAGACGTTTAGCACAGTTACGCCATCACTTCCCGCATTTTGCATTTAAGGATGTGCGGGGAAACTTGATTACACGGTTGGCAAAACTGGATGCAGGCGAATACGATGCCTTAATTTTGGCAGCCGCAGGATTAGAGAGATTGGGAATGGGCGATCGCGTTCATCAAATCTTACCCAAAGAAATCTCCCTCCACGCCGTTGGACAAGGTGCTTTAGGGATAGAATGTCGTGCTGATGATAGTGAAGTGCTATCTCTACTCAAAGCAATTGAACATCCCGAAACACGCGATCGCTGTCTCGCCGAACGCTCTTTTTTACGGTCTCTAGAGGGCGGATGTCAAGTACCTATCGGTGTAAATACAGATATATCTGGTGAGAATTTGACCTTAACCGGGATAGTCGCCAGTGTAGATGGTCAAAAGTTCGTCAAAGATACTGTCACCGGACTTGCCAATAACGCCGAAGCACTAGGCACAGAACTAGCAGAACTGTTGCGACAACAGGGAGCGCAAGAAATTTTATCAGAAATTTTTGCGGTGATTCAACGCGGTTCTTAAACAATTAGGCAAGCCGATGTGATTAGATAAGAATTGATCGCCGTTGCACTGATGTGCCAGACGCGACTTGTTGCGTTGGTCGGAATTGATCGTAGAGTTAATTTGACAATATAGACTCAGGGAAGCAAAAATTACCATGCGGATTCTATTTGTTGCAGCAGAAGCAGCACCCATTGCCAAAGTAGGAGGAATGGGTGATGTTGTCGGGGCATTACCCAAATTTCTGAGAGAAATGGGGCATGATGTGCGGATATTCTTGCCTTACTACGGCTTCCTGCCAGACAAAATGGAAATTCCCCAAGAACCCATCTGGTGGGGAGATGCCATGTTCCAGCACTTTGCAGTATATGAAAGTGTTCTGCCTGGTACTGATGTTCCCTTGTACTTATTTGGACATCCGGCCTTCATGCCGCGCCGCATCTATTCTGGAGATGATGAAGATTGGCGGTTCACATTGTTTTCTAATGGTGCAGCCGAGTTTGCCTGGAATTACTGGAAGCCAGATATTATCCATTGTCACGATTGGCATACAGGGATGATTCCGGTGTGGATGCATCAAGATCCTGATATCACCACAGTGTTTACCATCCATAACCTAGCTTATCAAGGGCCGTGGCGTTGGTATTTAGAGAAAATTACTTGGTGTCCCTGGTATATGCAAGGACACAACGTCATGGCGGCGGCTGTACAATTTGCCAACAAGGTAAATACAGTTTCACCCACTTATGCCGAGCAAATCAAGACACCTACTTACGGTGAAACATTAGAAGGTTTGCTGTCTTTTATTAGCGGTAAATTATCTGGGATTATCAATGGTATTGATACTGAGGTATATAACCCAGAAAATGACAAATATATTGAGCAAACCTTTACTGCTGATACTTTAGAAAAACGCAAAGCCAATAAAATTGCTTTGCAACAAGAATTAGGATTAGAAGTTAATTCCAAAGCCTTTTTTATTGGGATTGTAACCCGATTAGTGGAACAAAAAGGTATTGATTTGATATTACAAATCCTCGATCGCTTCCTTTCTTATACAGATGCACAGTTGGTTTTGCTGGGGACAGGCGATCGCTACTATGAAACTCAGATGTGGGAATTAGCATCCCGCTTTCCCGGACGCATGGCAACTTATCTACTGTATAACGATGCCCTGTCTCGCCGCATTTACGCTGGTACTGATGCTTTCTTAATGCCTAGTCGTTTTGAACCATGTGGTATTAGTCAAATGATGTCTTTACGCTACGGTTCTGTCCCTATTGTGCGCCGCACAGGTGGATTAGTTGACACCGTAAGCCATTACGACCCGGAAAATGCCGCAGGTACCGGTTATTGCTTCGATCGCTATGAACCGCTAGACCTTTTCACTTGTATGATCCGAGCTTGGGAAGGTTTCCGTTTCAAACCGCAATGGCAAGAACTACAAAAACGGGGCATGAGTGAAGACTTTAGTTGGTATCAATCTGCCAAAGAGTATGTGAAGTTGTACAGGTCTATTTTCGGTTTGCCAGAAGAAGAAGAGAAGACAGCAGAACCAGAGTTAGTTTTAAACGAAGCAGTCACCAGTAGTAAGTCATGAACCGCCACTAGAGGCGTACAGATGTACGCTTCTATTCCTAACTCCTAATAAGCCAAGTAGCTAGTTTATGTATTCAGGCGATGCAAAACTTTTCGGTCTACTGAAATTGAAATCTGGTTTGCTATTGTACTTCATGAACCTGCAATCTGCTGTAAGGAGGCCTCTTTATGGTTAGTGAACGCGAGAAGATGTTGGCGGGGGAGCTGTACGACAAACTTGACCCTGAACTAGTCCACGCCCGCGATCGGGCGCGAGACTTGTGTCAAGACCTCAATGCCATCCGCTTTTCCCAACAGGAGGAGCGTCAGCGCATCCTCCAAGAGCTGTTGGGCACGGGAGGTGAGGACGTATGGATACAGCCGCCATTCTTCTGCGACTACGGGTTCAACATACTGATCGGGAAAAAGTGCTTCTTCAACTTTAACTGCGTCGTGCTTGATGTCTGCCAGGTCAAAATCGGAGATTACACATTGTTTGGCCCAGGGGTGCAGATATATACTGCCATCCACCCGCTCAACATGGAGCTGCGCCGTCAGCAGGAGTTTGGCAAATCGGTTGAGATCGGATCTGACGTGTGGGTTGGCGGTGGGGCTATTATATGTCCGGGCGTGAGGATTGGCTCTGGGTGCGTCATCGGCGCAGGCAGCGTAGTCACCCGGGACATTCCGACCGGGGTGTTAGCCGTCGGCAACCCCTGCCGTGTCATCCGGGAAATAACAGAGTAGGTGTAACAGTTTTTGTGTCAAAAAACTCCTTCTGATGTTGTTTCACTACAGAATATACTATTTTGGCGATGTCTATTGAGTACTTCTTGCTTTCGCCTTAATTAACCAGTCACGATCGCGATCGCAAATTTCCCGACCAGATGAGTCTCCTAAGCGATCTAGCGCTAATAAACAAGCGTATTTCAAATCCCAAATCGGCGTATTTAGGCAAATTTTGAGTTCATGAATTGCTCGTGAATCACCCAATTCACCAAGAGCGATCGCACAAGCCGCACGAGATTTCTGAAACTGAGGTTCGCGGTTGTGCAGGTTTTCTATTAACAAATCGTAGGCGGGAGCATATTTTAGCCAGCCAAAAAGTTTCATCACATGATAATGAGCGCCATAATCGTTATATGCTTTGTCCCCATAAGTTGTTAAGAGCGCTTGGGGTGCTTCTTGTGGATAGATATCTAATAAAGTTTTTGTCGCTAAATAGCAGCGGCCAAAATCGGTTTCGTAAAGTTCGTTAATCACAAAATCTAATACAGGAGTCGCGTCATACTCATGTACTAAATCAAGGTCGTTGGGATGATCGTAAATTACTTGTTCTAAATAAGGTTGAATTTCTGCAAAGGTAATTTCAGCACTGGGAACACCTGCATCTAAAAGCATCCGCAAACCTCGCAACCTAAACACCAGAGATACAGGACAACGAGCAATTTCTGGGATGGCTTTGTAGTAGCGTGCATCAATCAAGTCTTGAATACAACCGCGTCGTGCATTGACGTTGATACTTTGCAGTAGCACCATCACCTCAGCGATTTGGGAGTAGTCACCGGTGAACCGACAAACCGTAGCGATCGCCGCACTACGGGTAGGTTCATCTTCCGCCTGAGTAAATTTATTTACACGTTCTAAAGACGGCTGATAATCAGCATTCGCTAAAGTATGAATAATAACTCGATATATTTGACCTGGTTTATCGAGCAATTGCGCCACTTCTTCAAGAATTTCTGGATCTCTAGTTCCGATTTCCCCGATCGCCCACACGGTATTTTCAACAGTATAAATATCATCATCTTTGAGGCATTGCCGAATTACAGGTAAAGCTGATTGTGCCTGCAATCGCCCCAGACTTTCCACAGCTTTGCGGCGGACAATGCGATGATCTAACTCATCAGGGTTACTGGTTTCAATCGCCCGCACCAAAGCTGCGATCGATTGCTCAGTGGGGAAGTTAATTAGATGGGAAACAGCAATATACTTATCAGAAGCGTCTTCGAGTTGTTCTAATGGTGTATCGATAATTGCGATCGCTTGATCTTCTGTTAGCCCAAACATTTTAAAAAAACGTTTATCCATTGATCTGTAAATGGCTCTTGGATAATTGCTTAGAGGTCACGTTTACTATCGTACTAGGGATTGGGCATCGGGCATTGGATGACCAAAATAGTTAAGTCGGAGTTTACGCCAAAATAAAATCCGCTTACTGTCTACTGAGTAAAAGTTGCAATGTCTAACAACAAGCTACTTTGCATCTACGCAGCCATTTGAGGATAAGAAAAACAGATATGAATGATTATTTAGACGACTATGAATTTAATAACCTCGATTTTTACAGAAAAAATCATGGGCTACAGCTTTATTACAATTGGTCTGGAGAAATTTGGTGGCAAGAAACACCAGACAAGGAAAAAGAAAAATTGTTTTCTATTATTGGGATGAATGCTACTAAAGTATTTCTCAAACCCGATCCTGAACACGGTGAAGTCGGATATCGCATCAATAGAGAGTTGGGTTTATTTTGTAACCCGGACACACAAGAAATTCTGCACTTTTGGAAATCACCAACAGCAAGTCAATCAGTACCAGTAGTTCACATTGCTAACCGCATTGTCCAAGGGTCAGTCAAACCAAAGAAATTTCTTATACCCAAAGGCAAGGGATATATTACCTCGGTTATGGAAATTCCTTTAGAATATCCACATCCCTTAGCAGGAGATAGTAAATATTCAGATTATTGCCCTGGAGAAAAATTCAAGGGAGTTGAGTACTTTATATCAAATACTTGCCGCCCTGATGCAACTGAAGTCCCTCCTGCAAAGTGGGCGAGAGACTGCCCTTGGATGCCCTGGATGAAGTTAGGATATGCTCATCCAGCTAAATTAAGATTTGAAACAACAATATTTAGAGTAGATTCTTTTGAACAGCTTCATCCCAGCTTGGTCAAGCTGGTAAGGGAAAAAGTACCAATTTATGAGTTCACGCCAACAGAAAGTGATGAACCGAATGTCACTAGCATTCAATACTTTAAGAAAAACTTTGAATCTTACTTGCGAGGAGATATTTTCCCACTAGAGGAAACATCTTAAATAATTCGTAATTCGTAATTCGTAATTCGTAATTGAATTCTTAATTACAAATTAATTAAGCAGTTGGTAAGCTGTCGCGCCTACAAGCTGCCTCATAATCTTTTAGGTAAAACCTGTAAACCCTCTCCTCTGCCCCTCTGCTCCTCTGCTGTCTCAATGTGC
Source organism: Nostoc sp. (assembly GCF_036917455.1). Lineage (GTDB taxonomy): Bacteria > Cyanobacteriota > Cyanobacteriia > Cyanobacteriales > Nostocaceae > Nostoc. The sequence continues at coordinate 24,698 of NZ_JBALDK010000145.1, forward strand.
AAATTAAAAACACAACAGCTTAGTCTGCAACAGACCACGGACATAATGGCTTACCCTCATACCACGGAGCTTCTACCACAGCTTGGAGACAAGGATTTGTAATCATCACATCGATTTTCGGATTGCACTTTGCTAAACTATGGTAACGCGATGTCTACGACGGGGTACGCCTACACACTTCAACATAAAAAGCCTATAAAACTTGCAGAACTTAGATTAGAGGCTCTAGTTGAGTTCGACTTTTGAAGATTTCTATCAAAAAGCTTTACCAGTGGTAACGCGATCTGAGAAGATCGGAATGTATGCATTTATCAGCTATTAGTTAGTTGTCTCTTGCTAATTGTTTACTCTTGTGTAACAGCTAAATGCTGCTTTTTAGCGAGTAAGCAAATACAAACGATAGTCGAAACTGACGACTACACATCATTTATATAAACACGCATTTAGGAAACAAAAGTTATGGATGAAACCTCAGAATTCACAACAACCGATCGCATAACCCCTGAAGATGTTGCCGAAGTGATTGCAGAACTTGAGCTATATCGGGAACGTTTAGTTCAAGAAACTACAGAAACAGCAAAACGCGCTAAGTTGATGAGAGTAAATGTTATGGCACAACTAGAACCTGAGCTTGCCAAGATTGATTCTGCCCTCCAAGAACTCCGTAATCAGCAAGCTGCTCTGAGCGCCAATAACTAGTAATCATCTTGATAATTTAGCTAAAAGTCACATGCTCAACTCCAAAACTCAATCTGGGGAGGATTCGTTAAATCTGTCCCAGGCAGAAACTGATGCAATACTAGCAGCAGTCAATGAGCAATTAGGCTTAAACTCTTTCAACCCTGACGATCAACAGCTACTCAAGCAGATGATTGAGAGTATGGGAGACTCACGGGGGATGGTTAGGTTGAGTTTTGCAGAGGCGTTAGGTAAAATCGGTAAACCAGCGACCCCTTTATTAATGGAAGCTGTGGCAAATCACCCCAACCCAGTTGTGCGGAGAGCCAGTGCCAAAACGCTGACACTCATTGCCGACCCGATCGCAATTCCGACTTTGGTCAATGCCCTCTTAAATGACGAAGATACGGTTGTTAAAACTTCGGCGGTGGGAGGGCTGGCCAAAATCGGTGAGGCAGCGGTGCCAGTATTGCTGAAAATATTAGCGTCAACCGAGTATCCAGAAAGTGCCAAAGGACATGCGGTATGGGCGCTGGGATTTATTGGGGCAGAGGCGAAAGAGCATTTATATCGAGAGATTAACTCAGACTCAGCTGAGGTTCGGGCTGCGGTGGTGGGTGCGATCGCTAAAATTGCTGAAGAAGGCACTGAAGAGGGAGCATTTCACATCCTGGTAAACGCCCTCACTGATTCATCCCCAATGGTGCGGTGGGAAGCGGCATCTGCTTTGGGTAGTCTAGCTTATCAACCAGCGATTCCGAATCTGGTGGAGTTACTGCAACATGCCGATTGGGAAACTCGAAAAGCGGCGGCTTTGGCATTAATGAAAATTGGCGATCGCACTTCCTTAGAACCTCTGCAAGCCGCATTAACCCAAGAAGAGGAAACAGGAGTTAAGGCAGTGATTGAGTTAGCGATTTCTCAAATTGAGAAGCAGTTGGAGGAAGATACTTGGTAATAACCCTTACTTTTGACCAAGTTGCTTATAGTAGTCTGCTATCTGAAGTTGCTCCCAAGGTAATTGAGACGGAAGAAGAATACGATCGCGCCTTAGCTGTGGCAAAGTTTATCTAAACATATTCGCCCTACTGGGATTAATGAAGGTAGTTGCATTTAAGAGCGATCGCTCTCTTATCTTTTATATTTAATCACTTGATCTAATCGGGGCAAAGCACTCACTGCTGACTCACGAACATAAGGATCAACAGATTCATCATTAGTTAGTGCTGTCAACACTTCTACTCCCCGCATATCACCCATCGAACCAAGTGCATTAACAATTGCCACAGCCAGCGCAACATTATCTATTGTTTTCAAAGCCTCAACCAAAATCTCAAAAGCAGGAGAACCAATTTCACCCAGCGCCATTACTGATGCAATATAGACAACGGCATTTTGATCGTTGAGCGCTGTTTTCAATCCCTGTAATCCCTCAGCCGGGAAAGGAACATTTGGATGGTTGGCAGCAATCTGTGCCAGAGCTTTAGCACAACTACCCCGAATAGTCGCATTCTCGCTATTTATTAGTGACTCTACCAGCGATGGGACAGCATCTGTACCAATAGCACCCAGTGCCTTTACCGCGGCTCGACGGTAAGTCACATCTTCTTCATCCAAAATACCCATCAGGCGAGAAATAGTATTTTCATCCCGAACATCAGCTAGTTCCCAGATAGCTCGTTCCCGCAGATTGGGGTTGGGGTGTTTCAACTGTTCAAATAGAGAATCTATTGTCATAAAAGAAAATTTTCTGGTTGAAATCCCCCAAGTGAAATCATGAATTACGAATTAGTTACAACTGAGGGACTCTTGGTCAATTACTCAACCAGATACAGGCAAAGCAACAGACTGAGAGTCCCTGAGTTTTAGAGTATGACGATCGCTCGTCTACGTCTAGTCAATTCCTATTACTATGAAAGGGAGTTGATTACGTAGTCGAGAAGAGCGCGGAACTCAACCAACGCTTGAGGAGACAAGTCACGAGGAGAGCAAGCGCGATCGCGAGTGTAAGTCAACGCGGTAACGTAAGGAGCTGTGGGCAGACCCAAAGAGCGATAAACTTCACGAGCACCTGCAATACCCCACTCATCTAGAGGGCCAGTACCGCCCACAACTAAGCTGTAGTTGATCAAGCGTAAGTAGTGCTTGATGTCGCGGAGGCACTTGTCTTTCTTGACTTGGGTAGCGCCAGCTTCACCTTCTTGGGTCAAGTAAGGATATTTCTTGAAGGCAGCATCATAAGCTTCCTTAGCTACGTTATCGATACCAGTAGCTAGCTTTTCAGCAGCTTCTAGACGAGCAGTAGCGCGTTGAATGCTACCTTGAACGGATTCTAGATCGGAGGTGGTTGGAAAACGACCTGCTGCATCAGCAGAGCCAATAACCGTAGTGATAACTGATTTCATTGCTTTTTATACTCCAGATTAGATTTGATCGAGTTCTAATTTCAGTTTGCTTGGCTAATAGCCTTTAGCCATGAGCTGTTAGCTCAGAGCAGAAATAACGCGATCGAAGTAGCTAGCAGCTTCAGCAGCTAGAGCAGAGCAGTCGCCTTGAGGAGTTTCCAATTTACGGAATCTCTTGCCAGCGTTAGCTTCAGTGTTGGTGTTTGTGATGTGAGCGACGCTGATAGCCTTCAGGATTTGGAAAGCGCGTACAGACGATCCGGTTGGTACGCCCAAAGCTGTGTAGGTTTCTTTCAGACCGTTCAAAGCGCGATCGTCTAATACGGAAGAATCACCAGCCAATAGTGCATAAGTTACGTAGCGCAGAACGATTTCAGCATCACGTAGGCAAGCAGCCATCCGGCGAGTGGGGTACAAGTTACCACCAGCTTGAAGCAAACCTGTGTTTTCACAAGCAATCCCAGCAATGGCATCAGAAACCGCACAGCTAGCGTTGCTGGCGATCGCATTCACTGCATCAAGGCGCTTGTTGCCCTCAGAAATGAAAGACTTAAGGGCTGCCAAGTCACTACCACCGATAGGAGCGGTTTTGGCATCAGCCGCAATTACAGCTCTAGAAAAAGCATCAAGAACCATGAGTTCTCCTTAATATTCACAAATGGCGGATATTATTTTTGGCGTGTTCTCGATCAGATTAACTGTGAGTAGCCAAACAAAAACATAGGGGATCAGTAGTACCCTAGTCTTTACTATGAGAGACAAAGTAATAATCTGTAATATTTAATTTGGGTATTGGGGATTGGGCATGGGGCATTGCATTAGTTATTCTTCCTCATCTCCTCTGCCTTCCCTGAACCTCTAGCTATTGTGTCTAATACTTCTCCACAAAATACTGTATCAATAGTAAAGCTCAGTATAAGTACTTAAAAAACTAAGACCTACGCACTTCAATGAAATTCTCTCACTGCGTAAGTCTTAAGGAAAAGATATTCTTTTTTTTTACTCGATCAAGCCTGTTTTAGGAGATGTTTGACCAAATTATCTTTTACCATCATCTGCCGTAAAACTTCTAATAAAAATTCCTGAGCTTCTTGTTGACTCAAGTTCTTTACCTGGTCTTTCAAGTTCTTTAAGCGAAACTGTTGTTCTAAGGTTAGTTCGACTGGAAAATCCATCATTCACTCCTCTGATTGACTGAATCGAAGGTATTTGTTCTTGCTGCTAATGTGAAGACGATCGCTTTCTACTAGTTTAGCACTGAGATATTAAATTGTCTACATTGTCAAGCTATAAGGAATTAAGCTTATAAAAGTTTACAATTACAGAATAACATCTCTATGTCACCCTTTGTAAGGAGTTTGTTGAAGCCGATCGCTAATCGCTGTAATGTTTAGAATGTTTGTATACCAATAACTGTAAAAAGAAAAAACAAGCTAAACATCATCCGCAGGAGTCATAAGTAGGAGTCAGAAGATTGATAGACGCAATGGAATTTTTCCAGCTAAGTGCTGGTAAGTGGCGATCGCAACGGGCAACTCATCATTTGGCATTCAAGCGCTCAGAAACGGGAGAATCGGATATACAGGTAGAAACTCTGGAAGCCAATCATCCAGAAATCATTGAACTGTGCCAGTACCATGAAATTGACCCCAGCCTTTCAGTAGGAGGGTCGCGTGTGCGTTGGCTAGGTACAATGGCTTGGGATAGAGAGGGTGAAGATAACCATCAGGGAAAAACCATATTTGCGATCGTGCCTGATGGCGATAACCCAAGGGCCGGCAAATTACTGCGCGAAAGAGGCTATGCCGAGATTGTGCCTGTAGTCGGTCTTTTTCACATGGATGATGAAGATGGACTAGTGTTGACAACCGAATACGAAACAATGAGTTCCATTGAGAGATTCTGGTTCGCCAGCCCAAATATGCGAATGCGAACCAGTACGGTAAAACGGTTTGGTGGTTTCAGTACAGCATCATTTTGTACTGAGAGCCGCATTGAGAATTCTGTTGAGGTTTCCAACACAGAACAGATAACAGAAAGAGTTGGGCAGGATGTTCTGGAAAAAAGACAGTTTTATTCAGTTTTGGGCTGGTGAATGATCTTAAGCAGAGCAATGCTTTTATTCGTGGGCAAAATTACCTGCATCGGGTGCAGGGACTTGCTTTAGAGCCGGGGATGGTGAATGTGTTCGATAACCTGCGCGATCGCATCCCCATTTGTACTTGGATTGGCGAAAATATTAACACCGTTAACGCTCAGATCAACGTATATCTTGAAGTTTGTCATGAGTGCTTTCATCCCCAAGAGCGTCGCCACATCCAAATTTTTGCAGTCCCCATAGCTCAATCCTTCGGTATAGATGGATTGTGCAATATTCTCACAAATCCAATTACTATTCTGGTAGATGTCGGTCGAGTTGCACCTAAAGACTGGTTTGGTGTAGTCGTCCATGAATATGCCCATGCCCATCTAGGAGACTTTGGTCACAACCACCAGTTTGCTAGCATCCTGTCTCATCTATGTTTAGGACTGGGATTAGAACCACCCTACTGGGAGGCAGGGATGGAGGCAACTTTGCGTAGCTGGCCTTACTGTAAATCAACCATAGATCCTCTGGAATTTTGGATAGGTTATTGAAGGGGCAGGGGGCGAAGGAGATAAGGAGATTTTCCAATTCCCCATTCCCATTAATTTCTTTTGCTAAGTGTTAAAAATTATTACTTCAATTAAAAAAAGTGAAACTCAATCTTCTAATCTAAAATATGTGGACAAAAGTTTTTTAGTTTTTGACAGTAAGTTGATTTGGCTGGAAGGTCTACTACCTTGAATTGATTAACTATAGGTTGAGTCCAGCAGAATAATGATTTTTACTACCAATACTTAAAAATCACTCTTAGTTAAGTTTCGTGAAATTTTATCAGAATCTGAGGTTCTGATACAACTACTCCCTTAATATGTGATTAAAAGTTGTTAACTTTAATTAAGAACATGGAGGCTTTAGAGTGGCAATTCCTCTGCTAGAATATGACCCTTCAAGTCAAAACCAGCGTGTAGCTGCATACGAAATACCGGGTGATGAACAGCCCAGGATTTTTACTACAGACAATATCCTGTCTCCATCAGATTTAGGCGATCTGATCGAAGCAGCATATCGTCAACTTTTCTTTTATGCTTTTGCTGCCGATCGCGAAACATATTTAGAATCTCAACTCCGTAATGGACAAATTACAGTACGGGACTTTGTTCGTGGTTTGGTGCTTTCCAATACTTTTAAGAAAAGCTTCTACGACCTCAACAATAATTATCGCTTTGTTGAGCAGGTAATTCAGCGCGTTCTAGGACGCGACCCATACAACGAGCGCGAAAAAATTGCTTGGTCAATTGTGGTCGCTACCAAAGGTATTAGAGGCTTTGTTGATGAAGTTCTCAACACTGAAGAGTACCTGAGCAATTTTGGATACTCCACAGTGCCCTATCAACGCCGTCGGATACTACCATCTCAATCTGCGGGTGAGTTGCCATTTAACATCAAATCTCCGCGATACGAAGATTACCACCGTGCTAAACTTGGCTTCCCCCAAATCATTTGGCAGGTCGAAGTCCGCAGATACACCCCACAAGAGCAAAAGCCCAAGGCTGGCGATCCAGCTCTATTCTTGTCTATGGCACAAAGTGTCAACGCAACTGGCAATGCGCCACAAAGGATCTCGCCATACAACATCGATATCGAAAAGTCTGTACCTTATCGCCAGCTAGCTGGAATTAAATAACGATTTTTGTTCGGTGGCTGTCTAGTACATCATTTTGATAATTTTTATAGCGTGCATAAGTCTGGGGTTATGTAGGAGTTTCATTTAGGTATAACTAGTGAAACAGACTCTATCCCATTTCTAATGCACGCTAGTTGTTAATGGGTATGGGACATGGTTTTTTCTCAATACCCAATGTTTGTAAAATAGTGCTGCTTTCAGATGTATATGAGCTTAAAGTACAGTTCGTCTTTTTAGCATTTCCAAAAGTTTTGTAAATTGAGTGGGAGGGGTAGCTGTCACCTCAATCATTTCCCCAGATAGAGGATGCTGTAATTTCAGTCGCCAAGCGTGGAGTGCTTGACCAGTCAAATTTACCCCCACTGAATGACCAGAACTATAAACTGGGTCGCCGACAATGGGATGACCCATTTTAGCGCTGTGGACGCGGATTTGATGGGTGCGTCCAGTTTCTAGTTGGAAGCGGATTAAGGTGAAATTACCGAGGCGTTCTAGTACTTGCCAATGCGTGACGGCAGATCGTCCGCCTTGTTCAATAGGCATAATAGCCATTTTCTTGCGGTCTTGGGGATGGCGACCAATGGGTAAGTCAATTTTGCCACTTTCAACTTTTGGCGCACCGTAAACCACACCTAAGTATTCTCTGCGTGCAGTTTTAGCTTTGAGTTGGGCTTGTAGGTGATGATGAGCAACTTCTGTTTTTGCGATCGCGATCGCCCCCGTAGTATCCTTATCCAATCGATGGACAATTCCCGGACGTTGGACTCCGCCAATTCCTGGTAAATTGGGACAATGTGCCAACAAAGCATTTACCAAAGTGCCATCTGGATGACCAGGTGCGGGATGGACAACTAAGCCTGCGGGTTTGTTAAGAATGAGTAATTGGTCGTCTTCATAGAGGATATCTAAAGGGATATCTTCTGCTAACAGTTCTAGGGGTTGCGCTTCTGGTATTTCCAGAGTGATGCGATCGCCTAGCTTGACATTGATCTTCTTAGAAGTGCAAACTTTATCATTAAGTTGGACGTTACCTTGTTCGATTAACTGTTGAATGCGCGAACGGGATAAGTCTGGTAATTCTTGGGAAAGGAAACGGTCGAGGCGATCGCCTTTGGTGTTGGTGCAGTGTATCGTATTACTGGAGGGAAGTAAGCTAAGTGCTGCATTTTCTATATGAGAAGAGAAGCGATCGCCCTTGGCGTTGGCGCAGCCATCGCTATTTTCTTGGATTTGTAAATTAAATTCGGTCACAATTGCTCTAGATTATTAATTCCCCGTTCTTTAAGTAAAGCGCGGAATTCTTTTAGTTGGTTGGTTAGAAACTGTAGACTTTGTTTGTATAGCCGCGAATTTTATTCACCCTGGCCGTTTTGTATCTGTTCTCTTACCCATTGTCGAAACCTTTTAAGTGCTGAACTCATTACTGTGTGTGGTTCGTGCCATTTATACAAACTACCCTAAACCCTTGACTTTTGAGCTTCCTTCTTCGCGCCCTTTGCGCCCTTCGCGGTTCGTTATTCTTCTAAATTTATAACTTCTTGCGGTAACTCAAATAAACCATCTTCTCCAGCTTCAAAGTCAATAACTTGATACACAGCATCAACATTTAACTCACCATAAATATGAGGAAATAATTCGCCAATTTCCGCCTCTTCATAACGAATTTCAGCTTCGACTTTCTCAAAATCAATAAACAGTAATACCAATTCTTTTTGATTCTCAAAAAATCTCTGTGCAACTTTGAGTATTTGCGTTGACTTTGAACAGTGGATAAAGCCTTCACTCTCTAGGGAATCAGCGCGATAGCTACCGAGTACTTTCGAGTTTTCCCATTGTTGGCGTTTGGTAATATGCAGGATGGTGTTCATAAAAAATATAGGAATTACTGCGGCTTGTAATATTTTTAGAAACTCTTCTAAATTTGTAAAGTCTTTAACTACTTTTGTAGCGCCTACATTTATTAATTTATTATTACCTATTTCAACAAAAGAAATACACAACCTATAGGCTGCTTTTACATCCCAGACACCATCGCCTACAAAAACAAATTTCTGAAAATTTTCAATTTGATAAACATTCTTTGCTTTGATAATAGCTGTCTTAATAATATCTTCTCGCGCAAGTGCATCATTAGCTGAAGCGAATGGAATGCTTTCTATTTGTAAGTTAGCTTTTTTAAGTTTTAGTTTAGCAGACTCACCCCAACCACCAGTTGCGATCGCAACTTACCAATTAGGATCTAACTTTAATTTCGCTAAAACATTTGCAGCACCAGGAATTTCGTTAACTAAATCTTGGTTGTTAATAAATGCTTCCTGGAGCAGACTAACAAAACGTGCTTTGATTCTGACTAACTCTTCATCCGAAGGAAGACGTTCTAATTTTTCTTTGAAAATTTGCTGGGTAATTCCAGAATCCGTAGTGTATGCGTATTCAGCCTAGTTTCTATTTATACTAAATATACCAAATTCCAATGCAAAAGCACGTACAAAACAATCTTCATCAATCAATTTTGCAGGTATTTGTTAGTGTACCATCAATATCAAAAATTACTAATTGCATACAGGCGATCGCTCTACAATATTATTCTTTCAAATTACATATCCCGTAGTTTTTATGTAGAGAGTTTTCCTTTGGTGAAGTAATCATTCTAGAAACTAGACGGAATACAAACATCTGGCGCACATAATCCAAGAAACTCTACCGTTGTCACCTCAAGAGTATTCAAATCTACGCGGCGGATGGCATGATTATTAGTATCAGCAATATATAAAAAAGAAGCGATAGCGAAGCGCTGCTGCGAAGCGCAGATCGCACTCAATCCCGAAGGTTCAAAAAATCGGCTATTCTTACCTTGGCCATTTTGTAATCCAGCAGTACCATCTCCTAAAACGGTTTGACAATTCCCACTGGGACTAACTAATTTAATTTTGTGATTATAGGTATCTGCTACCCACAGAGAATTTTGAGCAAATTCCACTCCTAAACAGTGTTGTAAACGGACATCTTCACCCTGTCCATCAACGTCACCAAAGCCAAATAAACCCCCACTATCACAAACGGTTCGCACTTGATACGGTTCTACAATTTCAACACCGCGAATTGAACTAACTTCACTGTCAGCAACATATAATTCTTGTCCATTAGTGCTAATCCCGCTAGGTTGAGCAAAGGCAGATTCAGAAAGTGAACCATCAACACAAGCTTCTGCACCAGTACCAGCATAAGTTTTAATGATGTTACTTTCTAAATCCATTTCCCAAATTTGATGCGACCCAGCCATTGCAATAAACAGGGTATTTCCTACTTTTACTAAATCCCAAGGGGAATTTAGCGCGGTTTCTAAAGCAGCACCGCCATGAGGATGAATATTGCGGCTTTGTTTACCAGTTCCTGCGATCGCTTCTACAACTTGACGCTTCAAATCAACGCACCGCAGGGTATGATTTTCTGTATCAGCAACATAAAGAATTTGATTTTCTGCATCATAAGCCATTCCCTGTGGTGCAAAAAACTGCGCTTCGTTAAAAGCACCATTGGTTAAGCCAGATTTTCCAGTACCAATCAAATGCAGAATTTCACCATCGAAGCTACTCATAATCAGACGATGATGTCCAGAATCAGCAATGAACAAACCCGCTTGGGTAGCTAAGACTTTACCAGGAAAAGCTAGAGGTGTAATTAATGGTTGACGCTGTTTTTCTAAAGTCAAGCTAAGTTCTTGAAAATTAATCGTCCCTTTATCCTGGTGTTGCTGAATTAACTTTTGAATCAACTCTTCTAAAGCGTCACGGTTTCCTTCTCCAGCTATTTGACCAATTACATAACCTTCTGGATCGATAATTATTAAAGTAGGCCAAGCACGTACAGCATATTCTTCCCAAAGTCGAAAATTACTGTCAACTATAACCGGGTGTTCAACGTCGTAGCGCAGGATAGCTTGGCGAATATTTTCTGTTTCTTTTTCATTGTCAAATTTGGCAGAATGGACACCAATAACGGTAAGGCTATCTTTATATTTTTGTTCTAAATATTTCAGGTTTGGCAGGATATGCAAACAGTTGATACAGCAGTATGTCCAAAAATCTAAAATTATGACTCTACCCTTGAGTTGTTTAAGACACAAAGGTTTATCGGTATTGAACCAAGAGTAATTTTGTGGTAGTTCTGGCGCTCTAACACGGGGAAGCATAATAGTTCGTAATTAATAATTGAATCTGGGTGTATCTGTTGTGAAAGTACTTGAAAAATTAACTACTACGGAGTTATCAGCTTGGGTACAAGAAGCTAAAATCCAGGCTAAACAGGGACGAGTTATCGATCGCATTCCCCAATTAGCAAAAGTTAATCCTGGTTGGTTTGCAGTTCAAATCTGCTGTAAATCGGGGAAAAGTATCAGCTTTGGCGATACGGCTTGTATTTTCCCGCTAATGAGCGTTATTAAGACATTTTCTCTACTTTATCTGCTAGAAAATTTTGGTGCAGAAAAGGTTTTTGGCTGGGTTGGAGTGGAACCATCGGATGCACCCTTCAATTCTTTAGAACAATTAGTTAGCGATCGCGGCCACCCCCGTAACCCGATGATTAATAGTGGAGCAATTACCCTAGCTGATAAGTTACCAGGAAAGGACGCTAGCCAACGCACTCTTTTACTTTGTCAATGGCTGAACCAATTAGCAGGTTGCCAACTAACCTTAGATGAAGTGATGCTGGACTCAGTGCGATTAACCCGCTCAACAGCCAATGAAGCGATCGCAAACTATCTTGCCGAAACAGGTAACATAGAAAATCTTGAAACAGCACTTGACACTTACAATCAAATATGCTGCATTTCTGGGCGAGTTGAAGATTTAGCCCTGTTAGGAAAAATCTTAGCTTTTGAAAATAGCTTGACGAAATCACAAAATCGCCGAATTGTCAACGCTGTGATGTCAACTTGTGGACTTTATGAAGCTTCTGCGGAGTTTGCAGTCAGGATTGGTTTACCAATGAAATCAGGGATTGGTGGTGGACTTATAGCAATAGTACCAAGTGAGGGAGCGATCGCTTGCTACAGTCCTGGGTTGGATAATATCGGAAATCCTGTAGGTGCGATCGCATTTGTTGAGGCTTTAGCGCAAGAGTTGCAGTTGAGTGTCTTTAGTTGATTCTGGTTTCTCTGTTTCGGGAGCGCTTATTTTAGGTAACGGCGTTGATTCAGGCGTTGGCGTAACTGTTTCTGGTGTTGGAGACTCGATAATCTCCGGCAGCGTGGGTGGCAAACTCGGAGATGGCGCAACTGTTACTTGTGGAGTAGGTGTCTTGCTCGTTCGACGCTGAAAAAATCCGCCAAATCTAGGTTTTTTTGGTTCAGGCGTAACTTTTTCAGGTAACGACGTTGGTTCAGGAGTTGGCGTTACCTCTGGCTGTAGTTCTGGTGTTGGCGTAATTATTTCTGGTACTGAAGGCTCAATAATCTCTGGTAGCGTGGGTGGCATCGGAGATGGCTCAACTGTTACTCGTGGAGTAGGTGTCTTACTAGCGCGACGGTTAAAAAATCCGTCAACTTTAGGTTTAGTTGGCTGAGGCGCAACTTTTTCAGGTAGCGGCGTTGATTCAGGAGTCGGCGTTACCGTTGGCGTAATTATTTCTGATGGTGTCGGGGATAAGGTAGGAGATGGTACAGCCGTTGGAACTTCTAATTTTGATTTTTCTGGTTGTGTTTTGGATTCTTTAGGAACTTCAGTTTCGGGAATTGGCTGTTTTTCTACCTTCGGTTGTATTTGGGGTGTTTTTTCAACAGAAGGCGTAGGTGTAAGTTTATAATTCTGGTCTACAACGGGGCGCACTTCATCTGGTGTGAGTTCTCCTCTCACAATTTTCGACAAAGTATCTTTACCGTTTGGCTTGTAGTCAATCACTCTGACTGTGGTATTAAAAGTATTTTTGAGAGGATTTCCCTGATTATCGAGAAATTCTAGCTTTATCCAGTTTTTACCAGCTTGGAAGCCTTTCAGATAAACTGCTTGCCAGCGATCGAAAACAAAGCTTTCACCATTAATTGTGACGCGGATACGCCAATCACTAAATCCCTCGTTAGTGTTTTCCTTGTCAACGAGGTGCAGGGGAGCATTAGTTAGATAAAAGTCCAATAAGATTGGCTCTGCCCCGTAGCTACTTTGAGGACGGCTGTAAGTTAGCAGGGGTAATTGGGGATCTGGGTTATTGTCGTCGGTTTTAGTAAAGACGTGAAATGTTGTCTGGGCATAAGCGCCTTCATTTTTAAAGCTTTCATGCCAAGGACGAGAAGCAAAGACACGCAGAGTATGAGTCCCTGGAGACAACTCTGGCAAAACCAAGGGTTGGTTCAGATCGTAAACAGGAATATAAGGTTGATTATCCAGAATTACATGGAGATGCGGCCCCAGTTGTAATTGTGGATCTTTAAATATTGGTAGATCCTTAACCTGAAAACTGGCTGTAACTTTATTATCTTGGAAAACTTCATCAGGTCTAGGAGTCACAATTGTCACTTGTGGCTGATAAACTTCCAAACTTGGACGCAGTGCTTGGATAACAGATGGTGGGGATACTTCCGAAAATTGCTTTGAAATTTGAGAAATCTGTGGAGGGTTTTCTCTATAACCAGTTGAAACTTCCTGGCTATCGGCTTTCTCGCCGCAACTGGTCAAGCTTAATACCAGCGCCAATGTCATAATCCACCTAAGAATCGGGAACCTCTCAGGGAAGAGCTTCTCTAACACCCTTTTCTGCCACGAGTTCATGCGTTGCACCCAGCGATAGTCTTCGACAATTGCACAGATTATTTTCGCTCAAACTGTCCATCTGGCACTATAGCCCAAAAGGTGAAATCTCCCTCAGATCCCCTACTTATTCCAGTAAATTTTAAAACAAGTCATACCTTGTACAGCTTTTTACTTACAACAATGGAAATATGACACAAATGTTCATAAGTAATAGCAATAAAAGCTGTAAGCCAAGTGTATACAGCAAAATCATAAAACTTACCAATTGTTATTCTTTGTAAATTAAAATGGTTAATCTATTGACTTTTAGACAAACACTTTGAAGTTAAAAGGCAGATCGGGCGGTAATTTCAGCAATATTCCCCGAAGTTTGAATTATTGTTAAAATATCTCCAACAAAGTGTAGTTGAAGACTCTATAATTCAACGAGAAACAACTATCCACATAGGGTCTTCATCGCGGCATCAGTGAAATTCTGAGTATGCGGTAATGGTTCACTTTGTGGTATTCATGATTCCTCATTCCTTATCAAGAGAGGAGGTCAAATGACAATAAGTCCTCCGGAGCGAGAGGAAAAGAAGGCAAGAGTAATCGTCGATAACGATCCGGTTCCAACCTCATTCGAGAGATGGGCGCAACCTGGACACTTTGACAGATCCTTAGCCAGAGGTCCCAAAACCACCACATGGATTTGGAACCTGCACGCACTCGCCCATGATTTCGATACACATACAAGCGATTTAGAAGATATATCCCGCAAGATATTCTCAGCCCACTTCGGCCACCTAGCCGTAGTGACAATCTGGTTGAGCGGGATGATTTTCCACGGTGCGAAGTTTTCTAACTACGAAGCTTGGCTAAGTGACCCGTTAAACATTAAGCCTAGCGCTCAAGTCGTTTGGCCCATTGTCGGACAAGACATTTTAAACGGTGATGTTGGCGGTGGTTTCCACGGCATTCAAATCACCTCCGGTTTGTTCCAAGTATGGCGTGGTTGGGGGATTACAAACTCCTTCCAGCTTTACTGCACTGCGATCGGTGGCTTGGTACTAGCAGCCTTATTCCTATTTGCTGGCTGGTTCCACTACCACAAACGCGCTCCTAAACTGGAATGGTTCCAGAATGTGGAGTCGATGCTGAATCACCACTTGCAAGTATTGCTAGGTTGTGGTTCCTTGGGATGGGCAGGTCACTTAATCCACGTGTCCAATCCGACCAACAAGCTTTTGGATGCAGGCGTTGCTCTCAAAGACATCCCCTTGCCCCACGAGTTCATCTTGAACAAAGACTTGTTGACCGAGTTGTATCCCAGCTTTGCTGCTGGTTTAGCACCTTTCTTCACCTTGAACTGGGGTCAGTATGCTGACTTCCTAACCTTCAAGGGCGGTCTGAACCCAGTAACTGGCGGCTTGTGGATGACTGATATTGCTCATCACCATTTAGCCATCGCAGTTCTCTTTATCGTTGCTGGTCATCAGTACCGTACTAACTGGGGTATTGGTCACAGCATTAAAGAGATCCTCGAAAACCACAAAGGCCCTTTCACCGGTGAAGGTCACAAAGGTCTCTACGAAAACCTGACCACATCTTGGCACGCTCAGTTGGCTACTAACCTAGCCTTCTTGGGTTCACTGACCATCATCATCGCGCATCACATGTACGCGATGCCCCCCTATCCATACTTGGCAACTGATTACGCTACACAGTTGTGCATATTCACTCACCATATGTGGATCGGTGGCTTCTTGATCGTTGGTGGAGCGGCTCACGCTGCTATCTTCATGGTGCGGGATTACGATCCTGTTGTGAACCAAAACAACGTACTGGATCGGGTGATTCGTCACCGCGACGCGATTATTTCTCACCTGAACTGGGTATGTATTTTCCTTGGCTTCCATAGCTTTGGACTTTACATCCACAACGACACAATGCGCGCATTGGGTCGTCCTCAAGACTTGTTCTCTGATACAGGGATTCAATTGCAGCCGGTATTTGCCCAGTGGATACAAAATATCCACGCCTTGGCTCCTGGTACAACTGCACCTAATGCCCTAGAACCAGTTAGCTATGTCTTTGGCGGCGGTATTTTGGCTGTTGGCGGAAAAGTGGCAGCTGCACCCATTGTTTTGGGCACAGCCGACTTCCTAATTCACCATATTCACGCCTTTACCATTCACGTCACCGTCCTAATTCTGCTCAAAGGTGTGCTGTACGCCCGTAGCTCTCGTCTGATTCCAGACAAAGCAAACTTGGGCTTCCGCTTCCCCTGCGACGGGCCTGGTCGTGGCGGTACTTGTCAAGTGTCTGGTTGGGATCACGTATTCCTCGGACTCTTCTGGATGTACAACTCCATATCAATTGTAATTTTCCACTTTAGCTGGAAGATGCAATCAGATGTCTGGGGAACCGTAGATGCAGATGGTACTGTGACTCACATCACTGGTGGTAACTTTGCCCAAAGTGCTATTACCATCAACGGTTGGTTACGGGACTTCTTGTGGGCACAAGCTACACAAGTCATCAATTCCTATGGCAGCGCGCTATCTGCCTATGGTCTACTCTTCTTAGGCGCTCACTTTGTCTGGGCATTCAGCTTGATGTTCCTGTTCAGTGGTCGCGGCTACTGGCAAGAACTAATTGAGTCCATAGTTTGGGCGCATAATAAACTGAAGGTAGCACCAGCAATCCAGCCTCGCGCTCTGAGCATTATTCAGGGTCGGGCTGTAGGGGTAGCTCACTACCTCTTAGGAGGAATTGCCACAACTTGGGCATTCTTCCATGCACACATCCTTTCAGTAGGGTAGCAATCAGTTATTGAGTGCTGAGGACTGAGTGCTGAGTCAAAACTCAGAACTCAGGACTCAGAACTCAGGACTCTAGACGCTGATATTTGATGGCTAAAGGTCAGAGGATTTATTAAACCTATGGCGACAAAATTTCCAAAATTTAGCCAGGATCTCGCACAGGACCCGACGACTCGTCGGATATGGTATGCGATCGCTACAGGCAACGATTTTGAAACCCATGATGGCATGACGGAAGAAAATCTTTACCAAAAGATTTTCGCAACTCACTTCGGTCACTTGGCAATCATCTTCCTGTGGGCATCCAGCCTCCTGTTCCACGTGGCCTGGCAAGGTAACTTCGAACAGTGGATTAAAGATCCCCTTCACATCCGTCCCATCGCCCATGCGATTTGGGATCCCCACTTTGGTAAACCAGCGATCGAAGCTTTTACCCAAGCGGGCGCTAGCAATCCGGTAAACATTACCTACTCTGGTCTCTACCATTGGTGGTATACCATCGGTATGCGAAATAATGGCGAACTGTACAACGGTTCAGTGTTCTTGCTGGTATTCGCTGCTGTATTACTGTTTGCTGGTTGGCTGCACTTGCAACCCAAATACCGTCCTAGCTTGGCATGGTTTAAGAGCGCTGAACATCGCCTAAACCACCACTTAGCAGGTTTGTTTGGTGTTAGTTCATTGGCTTGGGCTGGTCACTTAATTCACGTTGCTGTCCCCGAATCTCGCGGTCAGCACGTAGGTTGGGATAACTTCCTCAATACCCCACCCCACCCAGCCGGTTTGACACCATTCTTTACAGGCAACTGGGGTGTTTACTCTCAAAACCCTGACACTCCTGGACATATCTTTGGGACATCTCAAGGTGCAGGAACTGCAATTCTGAGTTTCTTGGGTGGCTTCCATCCTCAGACAGAAGCTTTGTGGTTGACTGACATCGCTCACCACCACTTAGCGATCGCAGTTTTATTTATTGTTGCTGGTCACATGTACCGGACAAACTTTGGGATTGGTCACAGTCTCAAAGAAGCATTGAATGCCAAGAATTTCTTTGGTATTCCTGTTGAAGGACCGTTCAACTTACCTCACCAAGGTATTTACGACACCTACAACAATTCCCTGCACTTCCAATTGGGATGGCACTTAGCAGCGTTAGGTGTTGTTACTTCCCTAGTAGCGCAGCACATGTACTCCATGCCTTCCTACGCATTTATTGCGAAGGACTACACAACCCAGGCAGCGTTGTACACGCATCACCAGTATATTGCTGGATTCCTGATGCTTGGTGCTTTTGCTCACGGTGCAATCTTCTGGGTACGTGATTACGACCCAGAGCAAAACAAAGGTAACGTGCTTGACCGCGTGCTGAAGCACAAAGAAGCGATCATTTCCCACCTCAGCTGGGTATCCCTTTTCTTGGGCTTCCACACCCTTGGTTTGTACGTACACAACGACGTAGTAGTTGCTTTCGGTACTCCTGAAAAGCAAATCTTGATTGAGCCAGTATTTGCTCAATTCGTCCAAGCTGCTAACGGTAAGGTACTTTACGGTTTAGATGCTTTGCTATCTAACCCCGATAGTATTGCTTACACAGCATGGCCTAACTACGCTAACGTTTGGCTTCCAGGTTGGTTAGATGCCATCAATGCTGGTACTAACTCCCTGTTCTTGACAATTGGCCCTGGCGACTTCTTGGTTCACCATGCGATCGCTCTAGGTCTGCACACCACCACCCTGATCTTGGTCAAAGGTGCTTTGGATGCCCGTGGTTCTAAGCTGATGCCCGATAAAAAGGACTTCGGCTATGCCTTCCCTTGCGACGGCCCCGGTCGTGGCGGTACTTGCGACATCTCAGCATGGGATTCCTTCTACCTCGCTACCTTCTGGATGCTGAACACGCTTGGTTGGGTTACGTTCTACTGGCATTGGAAACATCTAGGTATTTGGCAAGGCAACGTAGCTCAGTTCAATGAGAACTCTACATATCTCATGGGCTGGTTCCGCGATTACCTCTGGGCTAACTCCGCTCAGTTGATTAACGGTTACAACCCTTACGGTGTGAATAACCTGTCTGTCTGGGCTTGGATGTTCCTGTTTGGACACCTAGTTTGGGCTACTGGCTTCATGTTCTTAATCTCCTGGAGAGGTTACTGGCAAGAGTTGATTGAAACCCTTGTTTGGGCACACGAACGCACTCCTCTAGCTAACTTGGTTCGCTGGAAGGACAAGCCCGTTGCTCTGTCGATTGTTCAAGCTCGTGTAGTTGGTCTAGCTCACTTCACTGTTGGCTACATCGTGACTTACGCAGCATTCTTGATTGCTTCTACTGCTGGTAAGTTCGGTTAATTCGGCTGCTAGTTTTGTAGATAAGTAACAAAAATCCCCTGCCGCAAGGTGGGGGATTTTTTTTGGATTTTAGGTGGGGAGGATGGGAAAAATAGAGAAGGGGGCGGGCAAGATGCCCACCCCACAATAAAAATTACAAGTAGTTTTGTATTCTGAATGCAAGAGCCAAAGTTAAAAATTTTTCAAAGAAGATTACCTCATTGGGAGTTAGATGGGGCGGTTTATTTCATTACCTTTAATACTTGGGAAAAGTTAGAACTTAGCCTACAAGCTAGAGAAATAGTTTTTAATTCGTGCTTGTTTTTTGATAAAAATAGATATCGAATATTTGTCCTTGTGGTGATGACAAATCATGTGCATATGCTCATTCAGCCATTACTCAAATCGGAAAATGAGTTTTGGTCATTGAGTAGCATTATGAAAAGTATTAAAGGTTATAGTGCTAAACAAATTCCCAAAGTGATGAAACATCTAGGAACAGTTTGGCAAGATGAAAGATATGACCGTATTGTTAGGAATGACCAAGAGTTTCAACAATATTGGGAATATATCAGACAAAATCCTGTAAAAGCAGGACTATCATCAAGCCCAGAAAATTACCCCTTCTTTTGGCAACTCCCTGAATAATCTCACTCATCACATTCTCTCTTCTCTTGTGGGGTGGGCATCTTGCCCGCCCCTTTGTAGCCTTAAATGCCAGTCTAGAATTGATTATTGAATCAATTTAATTTCCTCTATTGCCTCTAAATATTTTTTTGTATCCCCTTGTTCTAAATAAAGGTTAGCAGCTTGCTGCCAATCTTTAATTGCACCTTGATTATCTCCTAAGTCATACCGACGAACAAAAGCTCGATTAAAGTAAGCAGGAACCTTTTTTGCGTTTAACTGAATCGCTTTATTATAGTCTTGTAAAGCTCCCTGTTTATCACCTAAATAGAAGCGAGCAAGACCTCGATTGTTATAAGCAGTATCAAATTCAGGTGCGAGATTTCTCCAAAAATAAATTCAGAGCCTAACCTTTTTTAAGCAAGTTCTCGAATAGCAGTAAGAATAACCTTTTTTTTGCTCATTAAGAGCAGATCGTCGTATTATATCAACTAATAGCTAAGGTTATATATACTTACAATATTTGTGACCACTGAGTTATAAAAAGTGGTCAGTTTGTGAAAATAGTGATTTCAGTAACAGTGTTCTCGCAAATAAGACTTGTATACCAGCAAAAAAACTGTACTTTAAAGAGATCGTAAATTGTCTAAGATAATCTCCTCAACACACTTTACAGAACTATACAGTTTAAATAAGAATAATAACTTAACCTAAGTAAAATTTTCCTGAATGCAGGCAATTAATGTTGTGATAGGGAAAAGAGTGAGTAGAGGAGAGAGAAAGCGATGAGGGACCCTTATCTGTTGGCAGCAGGCTTGTTAACAGGATTAGCAATACCAGCATCGGCTCTTCCACATTTGTCAATTGTCCTGCCAGAAAGTTCTAGATTCCTGTGGGATTTAAAACAAGGCTCGCAGACAATAGTAAGTAGACAAATCATCCCTAGCGTTGGTCTCTCCTTACCAGAACTCAGTGGGCAAGCGTTCCAACCCCTAAAAAATTCACAGCCGACGGTAGACGAGAAAAATGTCTCTAGCGTACCCGAACTCAGTAGTGAAGGATTACCAGCCTCAACAGAATCATTAGCCAACCCCAGCGCTCAAGCAACGGGTATTTCGTTGACATCTGGTAATCAACTTTACTACCAAAGATTGGCGGCTTTGAAAACAGGTCAGATTTATACACGCGCAAATAGTGATAATTTGCAATCTTTGTGGGAGTCGATTAGGAAACGTCAACTAACTTATGATGACTGGAAAAGTTTACTCGCTTTAGAAGCTAGAGCGATCGCTCAAGGTCAAGGTGTAAATCATCTAAGTATCTTAGTTGGTGATTCTTTGAGCATGTGGTTTCCTAGAGAAAAATTGCCCACGGGGAAATTGTGGCTCAATCAAGGCATTTCTGGAGATACTTCTAGTGGAGTTTTAAAAAGATTGGGGGCATTTTCGGCAACCCGGCCGGATGTGATCTATGTCATGGCTGGGATTAACGACTTACGAAAAGGCGCTAGTGATGACACAATTTTGCGTAATTATCGCCGGATTGTCCGTCGTTTACGGGAGGCTCACCCGAAGGCTCAAATTATTGTCCAATCAATTTTGCCTACTCGCCTACCAAAACTTTCCAATAGCCGCATTCGTCACATAAACACCCAACTTGCCCAGATTGCTAAACAAGAAGGCGCTAATTATTTAAATATTTATAGCTGGTTTACGGATATGGAAGGCAATATGCGCCCAGAGTTGACCACAGACGGTTTACATTTGTCCCAAGAGGGTTATGATGTGTGGCGCTCGGCACTACAACAGATAGAATACAAGTTGACTCAGCGTGAAGATTGAGCGATCGCTCGACTTTGGGGCAATGTCTATGACGGGCTGCGCCTAAGCAATTTTTTATACTTATGGAAGTTACCGACAATGATGCGATCGTCATCCGTTCGCTAATTGAACACCAATTGGCAGCCTTTCAAAAGGATGATGCCGAAGGCGCTTTTGCCTTCGCTAGTCCAGGAATTCAGGCGCAATTTGGCACACCAGAAAATTTTATGCAGATGGTGAAGATAAGTTATCCAGCAGTATACCGCCCTCGTTCTGTCTTTTTTGAGAAGATAGCAAGCATCCAGGGAAACATAACTCAGCCAGTGCTACTACTTTCTCCTGATGGAGTTCCCTTTAGAGCTTTATATTTTATGGAAAAACAGCCGGATAATGCCTGGAAGATTAACGGCTGCTTTCTAGTTTCTGTAGAAGGTAAAGAAATATAAATTCTATCTCCATACAGGAAAAATTTTATGCTTTAACCCCCAAAGCTTCTCGATTTAAAATCTGATTTAACTTACCACTGCGATAACCTTCTAAATCCAGGGTTACGTAAAGAAATCCGAAATCCTGAAATGCAGAAACTACTTTCTCTAAATCTGTCGTTAACACAAACTCTTTAATTTGTTCTGGTGATAATTCAATGCGTGCTGTATCCCCTTCCGATCGCACGCGCAAATTCTGCCAACCCAGCTTTCTTAATAAAATTTCTCCTCTACCAACTCGTTGTAACTTAGCGACAGTAATCTCCTCACCATAAGGAAAGCGAGAACTTAGGCAAGGTTGAGCGGGTTTATCCCACCAAGATAAACTGAGTTGTTGCGAAAGTTGGCGGACTTCAACTTTGGTGACACCCACTTCTGCTAAAGGCGATCGCGCCCCTCTTTCTTTTGCTGCTTGAATTCCTGGGCGATAATCATGCAAATCATCGGCATTTACCCCATCTACTACGTAGGGATAACCCAACTGCAAAGCTAAAGGTTTGAGAGTGTCGTGTAACTCACTTTTGCAAAAATAACAGCGATTAACCGGGTTAGAAGTGTAATTGGGATTTTCCATCTCGTGAGTCTGGACAATTTTATGAGCAATCCCAATAGTTGCAGCTTGAATTTTGGCATCTTCCAACTCTTCTGGCAACAGCGAAGGAGAAACAGCCGTAACAGCCAGAGCGCGATCGCCCAAGGCATCATAAGCAATTTTGGCGACCAAGGTGCTATCAACGCCTCCAGAGTAGGCAATCAACGCCTGCTCCATCTCTTGAAATAAGGCTTTTAATTGCTCAAATTTTTCTGTCAGCATCATTTCCCAATCCTGCCTAAACCCTATAGCACCCAACAATTTATATTGTAGTCATTGGTCATTGGTCATTGGTCATTGGTCATTGGTCATTGGTCATTGGTCATTGGTCATTGGTCATTGGTCATTGGGAATGGGGTAATAATCTAATAGTTCTTTTTCCCTGCCTCCCCTGCCTCCCCTGCCTCCCCTGCCTCCCCTGCCTCCCCTGCTCTCTGCCCCCCTGCCTCCCCTGCTCCCTGCCCCTCTGCCCCCCTACTTCCCCTATATTGGCGGGTTGCTGTACTTGGCGACCAGACTAGCTAAAAGTGGTAAATCAATCGGTTTAGAAATATAGTCATTTACTCCAGCTGCTAGACAGGTTTCGCGATCGCCTTTCATCGCCATTGCTGTTTGAACAATTACCGGAATCGTGCGATATTGCTGATTTTCTCGCAGTTGTTGCACCAAGTTAAGACCATTTTCATCTGCCAGAAAAACATCCATTAAAATCATTGCTGGGTCTAGCTGTGTTAGAGCTTCCCACATTTCGGCAGCATTCTTGACCCAAGTGACCCGATATCCCAATTTTTGTAGATAAATTTGCATCAAATCAGCGTTGGGTAAGTCATTTTCTACCAGTAAAATATCTATGGAGGAACTAAGGCTCGAAGGCAGAGGGAATGAAGAAGATTTTGCCTCCTTACCTACCTTTTCTCCCTCATCTCTTACCACTCCCGCCTCTTGTTTCAAGGGAAGTATGAGGGTAAAACGGGAGCCGGCACCTACTTCAGATTTCACTTCCACAGAACCACCGTGAATTTGGGCGAGTTTCTTAGTCACTGCTAAACCTAAACCAGTACCTTCAGCACCACCAGCGACAGCCTTGGCAATTTGGAAATAGGGTTCAAATAGTTGAGTCTGGTCTTCTTGAGAAATGCCAGTGCCAGTATCCCAAACTGTAAAATGTACAGATACACCTTCGGGAACAACCTGTAAGCCAACACTTCCTTCACTGGTGAACTTTAGGGCATTGAAAAGTAAATTCAACAGCATTTGCTTGAGTCGCAAAGAGTCAGCTACTAGGGTTGTAATATCGGGGTCAATTTCTAGACGGAGTTTTAAACCCTTATTAGCGGCTTTCTCTTTCACCATTGCCAAAACATTGCTACATAGCAATGGCACATCCACTATCTCGCATTGTACCTCTAGCTGATTTGCTTCAATTTTAGAGAGATCCAAAATATCATTAATCAGAGCTAGCAAGTGCTTGCCGCTAGACTGAATAATATTTAAATACTCCTGCTGACGTTCTTTAGTTGGTTCATACCCTGGAGCTAAAAGCAGATGGGTAAACCCAATAATGGAACCAAGTGGTGTGCGAATTTCGTGGCTGGTGTTTGCCAGAAACTGATTTTTGAGTTGATTGGTGCGCTCCAATTCTTGATTAGAGTTACTTAACTGTTGATATTGTTGCTGCCAAGATTGGATATATCTAAGTTGTAACAGGGCTGTTGTACAGTAGTTGGCAGACCTGGCCATTAATTCCGATCTGAGTTGAGCTTGTGATTCTATGAGTGGATCGCAATTAGAGCTTAGGGGCGCTGCGGCGATAATTAGCCAACCGATAACGCTACCAGAATCATCAGCTAACCGCCAAGCACTCGGTGGCTGTTGATTCTCAAGCTGTTGCAAATCTTCGATTTCTATAATTTCTTGCAATCTTAACAGCAGCTTTTTTTCTGCTGTCAGCACTTCCAAAAATAAAGGTTGTGAGTTTGGGGATGGAGAACGAGAAACATAACAAACTGTGGCAACAGTTTCTTGTGGTTGAAACAGAGCAATGCCTACGGCATAAACTGTAAGCACCAGATTGCTGCTGTTCACAGCAGTGTCAATTTCGTTAACCACAGTTTGGAGAATTTCTGCTTCTGCGGCTCCTGCCTGTAGGACAGTATTACAAGCAGAAAGCAGGTAATGATTAAGGCGACTTTGCAACTGGTTCAAGCTGCTCTCCAGCCACAACTTGGCGCGAAGTTGCTGAATGGTTGTCAAAAGTTTTGGCGTTGCATCTATCTGTGAGTTGTGGTCTGGTAAGCTTGAGTACTGCTGCATGGTCAACTAGACAGCTGAGCAAGTTTAGCTTCACATAAAAATCCAAAGAGGATTTTTATGTATATTAGCGGACAATTCTTTTTTATTTATAAACCATAACTTATGTTGTTATAAACCATAACTTATGATGTCGAGTTTAGCAGCTAGTCCAAAAAAATTATTATATGAACCACTGACCTAAAATTTTTAAAACGCAACTTAAGAATTATGGATACACAATTCGCCCAACTAATCGTCAATGGAATTGCGGTAGGAAGCATTATTGCTTTAGCCGCAGTCGGACTCACTCTTACTTATGGAATTTTACGGTTATCGAACTTTGCTCATGGTGACTTTCTGACTTTAGGAGCCTATCTCACTTGGCTGATCAATAGTATTGGAGTTAATATTTGGCTGTCAATGATCCTGGCAGCGATAGGAACAGTAGCAGCAATGCTCTTATCGGAAAAGTTATTGTGGTCTAGGATGCGCTCTATCCGTGCTACTTCCACTACGCTAATTATTATTTCTATCGGACTTGCCTTATTTCTTCGCAATGGCATTATTTTGATCTGGGGTGGCAAGAACCAAAATTATAATTTGCCTGTTACCACAGCTTTAGACATCTTTGGCTTAAAGGTGCCGCAAAATCAATTATTGGTATTGGGGTTAGCGGTGCTAGCAATTTTGGCGCTGCATTACTTGCTGCAAAATACCAAAATTGGTAAGGCGATGCGAGCAGTTGCTGACGATCTAGACTTAGCTAGGGTTTCAGGTATCAATGTTGACCGAGTAATTTTCTGGACTTGGCTAATTGCTGGCACTCTTACGTCATTAGGCGGAAGTATGTATGGTTTAATTACAGCCGTGCGTCCCAATATGGGGTGGTTCTTAATTTTACCGTTATTTGCCTCAGTGATTCTTGGGGGGATTGGCAACCCTTACGGTGCGATCGCAGCAGCTTTTATCATTGGCATTGTCCAGGAAATCAGCACGCCTTGGCTGGGTTCACAGTATAAACAGGGTATAGCACTGTCTATCATGATTTTGGTGCTGCTCATTCGTCCCAAAGGTTTATTCAAAGGAACCATTTGAGCAGCACCACTCCACTTCTAACTATTCAATAATGTGGAAAGACCATGCTGCTACCAGGAAATTGATAGCTAAACAGGGTGTAGCACTGTCGATCATGATTTTGGTGCTGCTCATTCGTCCCAAAGGTTTATTCAAAGGAAACATTTGAGCAGCACCATTCCACTTCTAACTATTCAATAATGTGGAAATACCAGGCTGCTACCAGTAAATTGATAGCTAACAAGAATATTGCCCAGCCTGTGCGATAGGGGTAGGGAGGTTTAGCTCCACTGTCGGCAACTGGGGAATTTGCAAGATTCTTCGTTGTTTTAGCGGTCATAATCCGATTCTCCTAATGTCATGACTTTCTAAGAAATACCAAACTGACGTACCAAATACCCAAATTCTTTAAGAATATTTGTGTGAAGTTGGGAATTGGGAATTGGGAATTGGGAATTGGGCATTGGGAATTGGGAATTGGGCATTGGGAATTGGGAATTGGGAATTGGGAATTAGTTATTTACCCTTGCTCCCCTGCCCCCTGCCCCCTGCCCCCTGCCCCCTGCTCCCTACTCCTCACTCCCCACTCCCTCCTCTCCAGCATGATAGGAACTGCGAACCAGAGGCCCAGAACGGACATGATTGAATCCCATTTCCCATGCTAATCTGCCGAGTTGATCGAATTCCTCTGGAGTCCAATATTTTTTGACTGGGAGATGTTCAAGAGTTGGACGCATATACTGCCCAAGAGTCAAGCGATCGCACCCCACAGCCCTTAAATCAGCCATTGCTTCAATGACTTCATCAAGTGTTTCTCCGTGTCCCAGCATCAAACCTGATTTGGTGGGAATTGTCGAATCGATTTCTTTAACCATAGCCAGTACCAGAAGCGAGCGATCGTATTTGGCTCCCCGGCGTACTGGCCCAGTTAACCGCCGCACTGTCTCGATATTGTGATTGAAACACGCTGGTTTAGCTCTTACAATCATCGCTATCCGTTGGTGTTGACCTGATTCCCCAACACCAGCACCACCCCACAAATCAGGGGTCAGCACTTCAATTTGAGTTTCTGGGTTCAACTGGCGGATAGTCGCGATCGTCTCCACAAAATGCCCTGTACCTCCATCGGGCAAGTCGTCACGGGCAACAGAAGTCAGCACCACATAACGCAATCCCAAAAGCTGTACTGCTTGTGCTACCTTTTGGGGTTCTTCTAAATCAAGAGGCATCGGTGCATGACCTTTATCTACTTGACAAAAAGCACAAGAGCGTGTGCAGGTAGGCCCCATTAGCAAGAAAGTTGCAGTTTTTTGGGCATAGCACTCTCCCCGGTTGGGACAGCGCCCTTCTTCACAAATTGTGTGAATTTGGCGCTGTTTAATAATGCGTTGTACGGTAGAGATTTCACTGGCTTTACCGATAGGGCGACGTAACCAACTAGGCATTGCTGCAATTTCAGACTTTAGTTCAGCTTGTTGTGACGAAATCATAGACATCCAAGCAAGATACGGATACTAGAGGAGTGTTGTGTCAATTAACAAATGATAGATAAGAATAGACGCAGCAAACGGGAAATGCGGGAACACCTGAATGAAATCACCATGTCTCCGTGTCCTTTATGCCTCAAATCAAAGCTAAAGCCTTAAATATCACCATGACATAAATCGAAAAAACAGTAAGCAAGAGTTTTATCAAACACCTATAATAATGTGATTTATACCGAAATATACTATCCCCCAATTGCTAGAAATTTTGTATATAGTGGGAGGATTCTCAAGGACAATCGGCAAAGTCGCTATTTACACTTAAAGTTTCTGTTAGAGCAAACAGTCGTGGCAAGCAACAAGATTTTAGTTATCGATGACACTACAGTTGTCAGGGTAAAAGTACGAGAAATGTTGCCTCCGGGCAATTTTGAGGTACTGGAAGCAAAAGACGGTTTAGAAGGACTAAATTTTATCCTTCAGGAAAAACTCAGCCTGATTATGCTGGATTTCCTGTTGCCTAAAATGAGTGGCTGGGAGGTTTTCCAGAAAGTTCAAGCCGATCCGGAATTAAGGAAAATTCCTTTGGTGATCATGTCTGGTCGCAAGGAAGAAGTAACTGAGAAAATCACAGAACCCTTTGAATACTTTGAATTTCTGGGCAAGCCTTTCGATCAAAAGCAACTAATTAACGCAATTAAGTTAGCGATGACCAAGGCGAAACAGCCACGCCCAGAATTAGTTGCAGTCGGAGCGGGGGTTGCTGTTAAAAATAGCACAGTTACAACCTCTAGTGTTGTAACTGCTACAGTAGCAGCCCCTAGCGTCGCAAACACTGCAACGTTAGCAACTCCTACTGCTGCAAATACTGCGATGCCTACGGTGGCAATCAACGCAACCCCTACTACTGGAGGAGTCTCTGAGGCAGAAATTAATGCCTTGAACGAGAAAATTGTCAAAATGCAAGCTGAAATCGATGGCTTGAAGAAGCAGCTAACTCAGGTTGTGACTTTTATTAAACAAAAAATTAAGTAGCATTTGTGCTCATTATTATTATCGCAGTCGAAAACACCCCATTTTTCATAACGGGTGTCCGATTAAAAGCGGGTAAAAATAGTTAGTTCAAAAATACTTATGTTGACAAATCATCGTTGACAACAAAATTCAAAAACAGGAAAAAGTAACTAGCAATTATCTGCACTTTTATAATGTTTGAATTTTGAATTCTCTATTCGCGCAGCGTCTTCGTAGGAGAAGATGTTTACACTCTAACAAAGTAGCCTTAAACCCACTAAACCTGTCGCAGTTTGCTCTTAACCTAAGAATAACGGCAGGCTTTTTTTTGTTTAATTTGCTATATCCAAAGTCTACAATACAACTTGATAGCTGGTTCGCAAAAAAAAAGTAGCAAGAGCAAATATTTACCAGATAATTTTAGTAACAATGTGCTTGGTAAGCTTATGTCTTTATACCCAAATTATCCTGTTCATAATTACATAGCTCAAGAGCAGATATTTAGGTAAAAATTATTTTTCTTAATCCAAACCAAACAAATGAAATTCTTATTTCATGATGATGATAGCCTTCACACGGGAATACTAAGCCATAGAAACAAGAATTATGAGCATAGTCTACGATGTTAGTAGTATTAGATACATTATATGCGTTTCCTGGCTATCGCATCACCGAGCAAATTTACTCCGGCAGTAAAACCCTAGTTTTTCGGGGCATTAGAGAACAAGACCAAAAACCAGTCATTCTCAAGTTAATGCGGAACGAATATCCTACGTTTGCGGAAATCACCCAGTTCCGCAATCAATATATCATTACCAAAAATCTTGATCTTCCTGGGATAGTCAAAACCTATAGCTTAGAAAGCTACCGTAACACCTACACCCTAGTGATGGAAGATTTTGGTGGCATTTCTCTACAAGATTGGCGACTAGAGAACAAGGAGAAGGAGGAAAATTTTCTTTCCCTCAATGAGTTTTTCCCCATTGCTATTAAAATTACTTCTACCCTTGAAGGATTGCATAGCGATCGCATCATTCACAAAGATATCAAGCCTGCCAATATTCTAATAAACCCTACCACAGATGAAATAAAAATCATCGATTTTAGTATTGCTACCCTCCTCCCAAGAGAAATTCAATTTCTCACTAATCCCAACATCTTAGAGGGGACTTTGGCTTACATTTCTCCAGAACAAACTGGAAGGATGAACCGAGGTATCGACTATCGGACTGATTTTTATTCCCTTGGTGTTACCTTCTTTCAACTCCTCACCGGACAGTTGCCCTTCACCACTAAAGATCCGATGGAGTTGGTTTACTCTCATATCGCCAAACAATCGCTAAAAGCCAGCCGGATTAACTCTAAGATTCCGGCAATTTTGTCTGAGATTATTAGTAAACTGATGGCAAAAAATGCCGAGGATCGCTATCAGAGTGCTTTGGGGTTAAAACATGACTTGGAGGTGTGCCAAAACCAGTGGCAAGATACAGGAAATATTGCCCCTTTTAAACTAGGTATGAGGGACATCTCAGACCGTTTTGTAATCCCTGAAAAACTCTATGGTCGCCAAGCTGAAGTTGAAACCCTACTCGCTGCTTTTAAGCGTGTGACAGAAGGGGCAACAGAAATGATATTAGTTGTGGGTTTCTCTGGTATTGGTAAAACTGCTGTGGTCAATGAAGTCCATAAACCTATTGTCCGGCAGCGTAGTTACTTCATCAAAGGAAAATTTGACCAGTTTAAACGTGACATTCCCTTATCAGGATTGGTGCAAGCTTTTCGAGACTTAATCGGGCAACTACTCTCAGAAACTGATGCCCAAATTCAACAATGTAAAGCCAAAATTCTGCTGGAATTAGGTATACAAGCTCAGGTAATTATCGATGTAATTCCTGAACTTGAACAAATTATTGGTAAGCAACCTGCGGTTACAGAACTCTCTAGCAGTGCTGCCAAAAATCGCTTCAATTTATTGTTTAAAAAATTTATTCAAATTTTCAAAACTAAAGAACATCCCCTAGTTATCTTTCTTGATGACTTACAATGGGCAGATACAGCCTCTTTAAAGTTAATTCAGTTATTAATATGTGAAAACCTATTGCGTTCTGTTTCAGAAAAGGCAGAACAGACACATGAAAACCAGGGAGGTTTATTGTTAATTGGTTCTTATCGAGACAATGAAGTTTTCAAGGTAGATCCGCTTTATTTTACATTACAAGAAATTGAAAAATCAGGAGTAACTATTAATATAATCACTCTAGCACCCTTAAATCAGGGTGATTTAAATCATCTCATTGCTGATACTCTACATTGTCCTGAAGTAGTTGCAGTTTCTCTTACGCAAATGGTGTTTGCAAAAACGAAAGGCAACCCATTCTTTTCCGTCCAATTCCTCAAGTCTTTACATGATGATGGGCTAATTTTATTAAACTTTGATGCCGGTCATTGGCAGTATGATATTTCCAAAGTCAAAGAGTTAGCTCTCACAGATGATGTAGTAGAATTTATTGCCCTCCAAATAGAGAAATTGCCAGTATATACCCAAAAGGTTCTGAAACTAGCTGCCTGTATTGGTAATCAATTTGACTTAAAAAGTCTAGCGATCGTCAATGAAAAATCTGTAGTAGATACAGCATCAGATTTATGGCAAGCATTACTTGATGGATTAGTTTTACCACAGGCTGAGAATTACAATATTTTTGCAAAAGAAAATACTAATCAAGAATTTATTATTCATGGAATAGAATCTACACAATTTTCAAGTTCTAATTTACAGCTACCTAAATATAAATTCGTACACGATCGAGTTCAGCAAGCCGCTTATTCTTTGATTCCTGAAGAACAAAAAAAGCCAATTCACTTAAAAATTGGGCTACTGTTATTGAACAATATTCCACTTGCAGAACAGGAAGAAAAGATTTTTGAGCTTGTCAATCAGTTTAATATCGCAGTAGAATTCATCTCCCCTCAAGCTAAACGAGATGAACTAGCCCAGATGAATCTGACTGCTGGACGTAAAGCTTTAGCATCAACTGCTTATCCATCTGCTGTGAAGTATTTAACTATCGGCATCCAACTGCTGACAGATGATGGCTGGGAGACTAAATATAAGCTAATTCTAGCTTTGTATGAGACAGCAGCAGAGGCAGCGTATTTAGCTGGCGACTTTAGGCAAATGGAGCAATTAGTAGAGGTAGTGTTGGCACGAGCAAAAACACTGCTGGAGAAAGTAAAAGTTTATGAAGTCAAAATTAAAGCCTATGGAGCGCAGAACCAAGCATTAGAATCTGTCAGGACTGCCCTAAGTATTCTAAAGTTGCTAGAAGTTGAGTTACCTGAAAATCCTAGCCAGTTAGATATTCAGGGATCGCTAACTGAATTAACATTAAATTTAAATGGAAAGTGTATTGAAGATTTAATTGATTTACCAGAAATGGCGGCAGAACAAACATTGGTAGTTATGCAGATTCTATCCAATGCACTTTTTTTCGCCTATGCAGTCACTCCTGAACTTTTTCTACTGATTGTTCTTAAACAAATCAACTTATCACTCAGATATGGCAATGCTCCCTTGTCCGCCTTTGCATACGTTCTTTACGGAACGATCCTCTGTAGCGAAAAGGGAGATATTCAGTCTGGTTATCATTATGGCAAACTGGCTTTAAGTTTGGTGGCTAAGTACAATGCCAAGGAAGTTGAAGCAAAAGTTATGGAGGTATTTCATGCAGGTATCCGGCATTGGAAAGAGCATCCAAAGGAAACATTAAATCCTTTGCTAGAGGCTTACTCTCTGGCGATGGAAACAGGATGTTTAGAATTTGCAGCTTTAGATATTCAGTCTTATTGCTTCAGTTCTTATTCCATAGGTAGAGAACTAACAGGGCTGGAACGCGAGATGGCAAACTACAGTAATGTCCTAAATCAAATCAAGCAAGAAAGAGCATTTAACTGGAATTGCATCTATCAACAGAGTGTCTTAAATTTACTAGGCGTTGGAGAAGATCCTTGTCGTTTAATTGGTGAAGCCTATGATGAGGAAAAAATGCTGCCACTTCACTTGGAAGCCAAGGATAGAATCGGACTTTTATATTTATATTTTCATAAACTACATTTATGCTACTTGTTTCAGCAGTTCCCTCAAGCAGCTGAAAATGCTACTTTAGCAGAAAAGTATTTAGATAGTGGTACAGGACAACTGGTTGTTCCTTTTTTCTATTTTTACGATTCTCTGGCTAAACTGGCGGTGTACAATGACGTATCTGATTCAGAACAAAAGTGCATTCTCGATAAGGTGCAAGCTAATCAGGAAAAGATGCAATATTGGGCATATCACGCCCCAATGAACAATTGGCATAAATTTTATTTGGTGGAGGCAGAAAGACATCGGGTTGGAGAGAAATATCTTGAAGCAATGGAAGCATACGATCGTGCTATCTCCCTAGCTCAAGAACATGACTACAAAAATGAAGTAGCTTTAGCTCAGGAACTGGCAGCTAAATTTTATTTAAAATGGGGCAAGCAAAAAATTGCCCAAACCTACTTAATTGATGCCTACTATGGATACGTTAACTGGGGAGCAAAAGCCAAAGTTGACGATTTGGTAAAACGTTATCCCCAATTACTCACTCCTATATTCCAGCAAGAAAAACTTAGCATCCCTACCAGGGAAGAAAGCACTTCTTTAATCAACACATCTATATCATCTTTGTCTACTTTGAGTAATCACCAAACTGTTATTGGCTCATCGAAGACAAGTATTTCTGATTCTCTGGATTTAGCCGCATTCATTAAAGCTTCTCAAGCACTCTCTGGGGAAATCGAGCTTGAGCGATTACTTTCTACTTTGATGGAAGTTGTTATGGAGAATGCAGGAGCCTCAAAATGCGCTTTAGTTTTGAGCGAAGGGAATAACTTAGCATTAACTGTCACGGCTGTTTGTTCAAGTTCAAATTTTAAGCAGACCTACACTGAGTTTCCATCCACTTCTCTTGAGTCAAGCTACGATGTTCCCATCACTTTGATTAACTATGTTAAGCGCTCCAGAGAAATCTTAGTTATTGATGATGCAATGGCTGTTTCTTTTCTAGCAGGTGACAACTATATTATTAGTGAAGAGCCTAAGAGTTTATTGTCTATACCTCTTCTAAATCAAGGTAAATTGATTGGGATTCTTTACCTAGAAAATCAGCTGACGACAGGAGCCTTTACACGCGATCGCGTAGAAGTTCTCAAACTCCTCACTACTCAAGCAGCAATCTCTCTAGAAAATGCTATTCTTTACAAAAATTTGGCCCAAGCTAAAGAAAGCTTGGAGGAATACAATCATACCCTAGAGGAAAAAGTCCAGAAAAGAACGCAGGAAATTAATGACAAAAATCACAGTTTACAACAGGCTCTCCAGGAATTACAACGTACCCAGATCCAATTGATTCAAAGTGAAAAAATGTCCTCTTTGGGACAAATGGTAGCAGGAATTGCCCATGAAATCAATAACCCCATCAACTTTATTCATGGCAATATTAATCATGCCAGCGAATATGTTCAAGATTTGCTAGATTTGATAGTTATTTATCAGCAAGAATATCCCCATCCTTCGCCTTTAGTTGAAGAAAAATCTGAGGAGATTGACATAGCTTTTCTAGCAACAGACTTGCCAAAAATTTTAGATTCCATGAAGGTTGGGAGTTTGCGGATCCGAAATATTGTTTTGGGCTTACGCAACTTTTCTCGTCTAGATGAATCTGAGATGAAGCCTGTAGATATTCATCAGGGGATAGACAGTACCTTAATGATTTTGCAACATCGATTTAAAGAAAAGAGCAATTTTCCTGAAGTTGAAGTCATCAAAGAATATGGAAATTTACCAGAAGTTATGTGTTACCCTGGTCAATTGAATCAGGTGTTTATGAATATCCTGAGTAATGCAATCGATGCTTTAGAAGATTCATTTATCATTGGTCATCAATCACTGGTAAATCACGAAGAACAAATAACCAAGGATATAGACGCATCAGTAGATTCTCAATTGGTAGGACAAATTCACATTTTTACTGAACTAACACATTCTAATACAGCGATAATTCGGATTGCTGATAACGGTTGTGGTATGACAAAAGCGGTACAGCATAAAATATTTGACCCATTTTTCACTACTAAGTCGGTAGGAAGTGGCACAGGGTTAGGGTTGTCGATTAGCTATCAGATTATTGTGGACAAACACAAAGGTAGTTTGAACTGTGATTCTACGCCAGGAGAGGGAACTAAGTTTACTATTGAGATACCGATGCAACAGTTAGAGAGCTAGATTAGTAATCTGTCAAGTCCAAATATAAGAGTGCTAAAAACCCAGGTTTTCCCAAAAACTGGGTTTTTAATTACACGCCACCGGAAAAACTGGTTGTAAATCTATTTTTTGTAGATTGGGTTTTACTCCACTTTACTCAACCTAACAATTTTAAAAACCTAATTTGTTCCAAAAAGTAGATTTCTAGTATTTATGAAAATAGCCCTGATAGATTACTAAAAGACGGATGTGGTTGTCATATTCTCTAGAGGCTCTTTACGCACACATCGTCCTGTGACTACCATTTTGACCCCATTAGCTGGCGCAAGTGCAAAACCTCGACGTTGAGGACGCTCTGGCCGATTACCAACTAGATTGAGTTGATAACCTGACAGGACTTTTGCTAATACTAACTTCATTTCAAACACAGCCAAAGCTTCACCCATACAGCGACGGACTCCACCACCAAAAGGTAAGAATTCATAGGTAGAAAATTCTTGTTATAAAAAGCGTTCTGGTTTAAATTGCTGAGGCTGGGGATATAAATCCTCGCGTTGATGAGCTAAGTAAATACAGGGAACCAGTAACGTTCCAGAAGGTATAGGATGTCCTAGTAGTTCACAGGATTCTTGACCTAGCCTGGGGAACGCGAACAGTGCAGATTTGGGATTGATGTCGATGATGTAGCGATCGCTTCTATGGTCGTATAGAGCAATTTGGTGTGAGAATGTTGCTGTTATCAGACTTTTTGGGAACTATAGGATTATCAGAGAATAAAATTGTCAGTCCGTCTACGAAAAAAGTAGAGGTGACTTAGCTGCGATCGCAGGGCAATAGTAAACAATAAACAAGGAATTAACTTAATTTAAATATATGAATTACAAGCCATATTTACAAACACTTAATCTGCCAGAAGATAGTTTGATTTTAGTAGTTGATGATACTAACACAAATTTAGAAATTGTCTTTAACATATTAACGAATGTTGGCTTTAATGTTACTACAGAGAATGATGGCAATAGGGCAATAAAGCAGGCTGAAAATAGACTACCAGACTTAATTTTATTAGATGTGATGATGCCCGGATTAGATGGATTTGAAACTTGTCAAAAGCTGAAAGAAAATTTAGCTACTTGTGATATTCCAGTAATTTTTATGACAGCAAATTCGGATACTGATAGTAAAGTAAAGGGTCTAAATATAGGAGCAGTTGATTACATCACTAAACCCTTTCATGAAGAGGAATTATTAGCTAGAATTAAAACCCATTTGCAATTACGAAATCTCACAAAAACTTTAGAGAAACGAGTTGCAGAAAGGACAGCAGCGTTGTCTAGGGTATTAAAAGACCTACAAGAGTCTCAACTTCAGCTTGTACAGACAGAAAAAATGTCTGCCCTTGGTCAATTAGTAGCAGGAGTTGCTCATGAAATTAATAATCCAGTTAGTTTTATTCATGGCAATCTCGGACACGCTTCAGCATATTTCCAAGACATGATTAACCTCATCGATCTCTATCAGCAGCATTATCCTAATCCAGTTCCAGAAATTCAAGAGGAAATTGCAGCGATAGATTTGAAGTATATGCTTTCGGATCTACCTAACTTAATTTCCTCAATGAAAGAGGGTGTTCAGCGCATTCGTAATATTAGTACCAGTTTGAGAACCTTTTCTCGCGCAGATAGCGATCGCAAAGTTTTTTGCAACATTCATGATGGCATTGATAGCACAATCATGATTCTTAAACACCGCTTAAAAGCATCTGAGGATCGACCCGAAATTCAAATCATTAGAGATTACAATAATTTGCCAGATTTAGAATGCTTTATTGGACAACTAAATCAGGTATTTATGAATTTATTAGCCAATGCTATTGATGCTTTAGAGGAGTCTAATATAGGACGGACTTATATTGAAATTGAAGCAAATCCTAATCAAATTCTGATTCAGACCACTCTCACTGAAAACAATAATCATATTTTAATTAGAATTAAAGATAATGGAGTGGGAATGTCGGCTGAGGTGCAGCAAAAAATCTTTGAATATTTATTCACCACCAAGCCTGTGGGTCAAGGTACAGGATTAGGATTATCAATTGCTCGTCAAATTGTTGTTGAAAAACATGAAGGAACTCTGGAGATAAATTCAGTAATAGGAAAAGGTTCAGAGTTTATCATTAAACTTCCTATTGGATCATTATACTAAGTAGTGTTATGAGAATATTAGAAATTATTTTCTTCCATTA